>JBGCCY010000231.1:0-20574 GCA_045104975.1 Saprospiraceae bacterium | reverse complement strand
ATTTACTGGTCGATAATCAGCTACGGCAGCAGCTAAAATAGAGATATCACTTTTTTCAAAATGACTTTGCGCAGCTTCATACATAGATTGAGCATTTGTCACTCGAATTGTTTCGATATTTGGATGTTGGATTTTTAGTGCAGATGGGCCTAAGATTAACTTTACTTCTGCACCTCTTTCTGCTAATTCTTTGGCTATGGCAACGCCCATTTTTCCACTTGATCTATTCCCAATAAATCTGACAGGATCGATTGGTTCATAAGTTGGCCCAGCGGTGATGAGTGCTTTTTTGCCAGCTAAGTCTCCTTTTTTGGAAAAATATCTATTTAAAGTTTCAACTATAAATTCAGGTTCAGCCATTCGACCATTTCCAACTAATCCACTTGCCAATTCGCCATGTGCTACATCAATTAATTGATTGCCGTAGGATTGTAATTTCTGTACATTTCCAACTGTCGAAGGATGTAACCACATATCTAAATCCATCGCAGGTGCAAAAAACACCGAACATCGTGCAGAAAGATAAGTAGCAACAATTACATTATCAGCAATTCCATTCGCCAATTTTGCCAAAGTAGTAGCAGTTGTAGGTGCAATAATCATCGCATCTGCCCAAAGGCCTAGTTCGACATGGTTATTCCAACTTTCTTCCGAACTAACTTGAGTGTGAACAGGTCTTTTGGAAAGAGTAGAAAGCGTAAGTGGAGTGATAAATTGAGTTGCCGATTCTGTCATCAAAATTTGAACTTCGGCACCTGACTTGATCAATAGGCGAGTGAGGAATGCTGCTTTGTAAGCTGCAATACTTCCTGAAATGCAAAGGATAATTTTTTTTCCAACCATAGTTAAATCAAAATCTAAATGACAATCAAAAATTCAATCAAGGAAAATCAATTCTCAGGGGAATTACACCGTGGTTTTGACTTTGATTGAATTTCTAATTTTGATTAGGGATGACTATAAATGAAAAATGATGAATGACCACATAGGAAATTCATCATTCTTCATTTAACGTTTATCGTTATTTAAAAGTCTTTTTTCTCACCGCCTTCTTTGTAACGATAAGAAATTTCTCCATTTGCGAATTCCTCAGCAGCAATTAAAACTGGATTTGGTAATCGCTCATAGAATTTAGAAATCTCGATTTGTTCTTTATTCTCGTGAATCTCTTCGATTGTATCAGAGTTAACGGCAAATTCGTCCAACTTGCTTGTCAATTCTAATTTTAAATCAACCGCTACTCGTGAAGCTCGCTTGCTAATAACATTTAGCGCTTCATAAATATTATCAGCTTCACCAATAAAATCTTTGATAGAACGTGCTTGAATATTAGCTTCAAGACCTTGAACTTTGGATTTGATATCTGTCATTTTCTAATTGTTTTAATTTTTTAGTAGTGTTATTGAAAATCGAATCCGCCTCTTTTCTGTATTTACTTGTAGAATATTTATTAATAAACTTCTTGTAGTATTTCAATGTAGTGTTATATCGTTCTGTTTGTTTTACAAAAACACTATTCTCAGCTAAAAGGTAATTTCCCTTCAAAATCAAGAATCTAACTCTTTCTGCATCTGGTGATTCTGGAAAATCTTTTAACAAGTTTTCAAACGATGTAGTAGCTGCTTGATATTGTCTTAGATCGTAGTATAATTCACCTTCTGCAAATGCTTTTTTCTCCATCTTTCGACGCATAATGTCAATCAATTTATTGCATTCTGCTACTCGTTCACTTGTCGGATAAGTATTGACAAACAATTGAAATTGATCAATCGCTTTAGCTGAATAAGTTTGATCTAAGCGATAACTTGGTGAAAGGTTATAATTTGAAAAACCAATCATGAAATCAGCTTCTTCTCTATACGTACTATTTGGAAAAGTAGTTGTGAAATTCTTAAAATAATAAGAAGCCAAAACAAATCTATTCAAATAAAAATGGGTGTAAGAATAGTAAAAATATACTTTTTCTGCCTCCACTTTTCCTCTCAAATTATTAATAATGAGCTCGAACAGATTTTGAGCTTTTAAGAACTCTTCTGCTTCATAATATTCAAAAGCTTTTTTGTAAATTAAATCTACATCTCCACCTGCTCGCAATTTCTCAAAATCACTTTTACATGAACTGCAAAATATAAATCCGACGGCCAATAAAATAGGAAAAATTAACTTTATTTTCATAAGTGCGCAAAATTACAATTTTTTATCTAAATAATGAATGTTTTTCTGTTCTATTAAACGGAAGGAAATAAGACTTTCGTTGGTGAAATTTGATGTTTTTTTATAAAAAAATACATTTTCATGTATTTGTTGTAGAGATAAGGTATGCTTGTCTCTACCCAAAAAAGAATCCTGCTTTCGGATTTTTCCAAAAGCAGGATTCTTTTTAATAAAAATGAGAACTTGAATTACATTCCGCCACCCATTTTTTGAAGTTCGTCCATATCCATTTTTTCGTAGCCATCAGTATTTAATTTGAAAACACTTTTATCTACTTTCTTTTCAATCTTAGTAGCAGCAAGAGTTATAGAACCACCTTTTCCTTTTTCTCCACCTGAAATGGTAATTTCAAGAGGCATTTCTTTTAATTTCAATTCAGGAGCACCAGATGATTTCATACTTTCCAACATCGAAGCAGGGTATTTAATTGCATCAGTAACATAGAGTGCAATTTTAAGATTATTCTCTTTAGCTTCCTTATTATTGATCACAATATTAGCTTTATAGCAATTGTAACCTGAAATCTTTTTCTTATCTTTTTTATCATAAGTTACATCGTAGTCAAATTCTTCATCTTTAGCTTTTTCTTGCGCATCTTTAGCTTTTTTCTCCATTTCTGTGAAGTCATCCGCTTTTAATTCCGTCATCATTTTTTGCCCCATAGCGTCGATCAACATCAACATATCTTTTGGGTTTGACTTGTACAACACTTGCATTTTCATCATTCCTCCCATTACATCTCCTGTGATTAAAGATTGATCTTTTGTAAATGCGATATTCATAGTCGCAGTTTTGATCATTTGTAGTTGAGGTGCAACAGATGGATCGTCCACTTGTAAATCGGTAATTCCAATAGTAATATTTCCTTCCTTAAGTTCTTTTTGAGCAGATACATTTTGAAGCCCAGCTACTAAAAATACAAAAAGAAAGAGTCCAATAATTTTTTTCATTTTAAACATTTTTGATATTTGAAAAATTGTTAATTTAAATAGGATAGGATGAATTCAAGTTAATAACGGTTTTTTTATAAAATTACTTATACAAATATAGGTGCATTTTTATTTGAAAAAAATCCTGTGCAAGGAGTTTTGTATATAAAATCTAAGGATTCATCTATTTGACGGTTGTTTTAGAAAAAGTAATGGAATTCAAAAAATATTCCTTATTCACGATCTACCTGTTTTAGGTAGGTGAAATTTTTGTTGATTAGGGCCATTTTCACTCCTTTTTCATCAAATTTCTTTTTGATACTCTCCATGACATCGCAGGTTAATTCGTAAGCTGTTCCAGCATCAATTGCCCAAGTCCAAGTTTTGATAACTATTCCAATATTAGTGAAGCCGATAACTTTCACGGGTACTTTAGGTTTCCCCATTTGGATGTCTTTCATTGTTCTGTTGTCCAAAGAGAGTGGATGTTTAGCAATCTCTTCTTGAATAATTTCTCGAATTAAGTCAATATCTGAACTCATAGCGACATTAAATTCAATAGGTCGAACGATTTTATCATTACTAAAATCAAAATTGATAATCACTTCATCACTTATAACTGTATTTGGAATAATAATTCGCCTATTTTCAAAATCTCGAATCACCGTGTGTCGAAGGGTAATATCTTCTACAAATCCTTGCATCGTATCTCTAATCAATAGTCGATCATTGACTCTAAAAGGTTTGAAAATAACAATAAACAAACCACTAATAATATTACTCAGCGCATGCTGTGAGGCGAAGCCTGCCGCAACGGCCAAGATCCCTGCACCTGCTAATAATGAGTTAGCTACTTGCCTCATCTGGGGAACTTCATAGATGGCCCAACCGAAGCCCATGAGATAAATAATTGCACTCATGGCGTGTCCCACAAACTTGTAATTAGTGGGATCATTCTTCATAATCAAAGAAGAATGATTGATGAACTTCTGATATAATCTCTGAAAAATAAAAGCAACAATTATTGTTGTAAAGAAAATGACAACAGGCGCGGATAATTGTAAGACATAATTTAGAATAGAATCTTTCATGTGTTGTTTTTTACATATTAATGTATTGATATTCAGTTAGTTATGTTCGCTTGGGAAGCTAGCGAGTTAATTTCCATCGCTTGTGTGACCAAAGCCAATCTTGCGGTTTCTTTAAAATTTGTTGTTCTAACTTTTGCATGTAAGCGGTGGTGATTTCTCCTTCAGTAGTACTTCTAGGAGTATCAGTTATTGTTTCTAATCGTACCTCGTAATGTCCTCGTTTTACTCGATTAATAGCCATATTAATAACTGGATAATCCATGCGCCGAGCCATCCGATCTCCACCCCAAAGGCAAGCAGTTTTTTGATTTAAAAAATGAACCCAATCTGCTTTTTCTGCTGAACTTCTGGAAGGACTTTGATCCGCAATGTAAACGAAAAGTGCAGGTCTTTTTTCCCAATTAGCGATGACTTTATTCGCTTGATCGGGGTAGAGTACCATTACATTTTCATGTGTTCTATATTTTTTAATATAACCATCGAAATATTTATTTTTGATGCGAGCGACAATCCCTACTGTGATGCATTTTAATTGTAAACTGATGGCTTGAACTGCCCACTCCCAATTACCGTAGTGACTTGCCATCCCAACCACATTCTGTCCTTTGTCATAAAATTGGTCAGCGACTTCTGGATTGACAAATTTATATCGTTTTAAAATTTCAGCGTCACTCATCGACATTCCTTTGATCCCTTCAAGCAAAATATCGCAAAGATTCATATAGGATTTTTCAATCAAAGAGTTGATTTCAGTTTCACTTTTTTCAGGGAAGGAATGGTGCAAGTTTTCTTTCACTACTTTATAGCGATATTTTAGCACCTTCAAAAATAGAAATCGTAATCCATCGGAAATTCGATATAATAACCAAAATGGTGTAATCGAAAAAAGGAAAACCATCACTCTAAAAAATATATAGGATAGTAATTGCATAGTTTTTTTTTACAAAAATATTATTTGTATTTCAATACCTATCTTATAGATTGAGATTCTTTTAAAAAAATAAAATAAGCAGTTGATTTAAAATGATGATTTTCTTTAATTACATTAGCAAAAAATAATATCAAATTTATGTTTTCTAGAAGAAAGTTTTTATCACGCTCTGCTCTTGGCTCTCTGTCTCTCGCTGTCGGAACTTCATGCAATGCCAAAGAAAATCAATCGTCAACTTCGGATGATGGAAAATTTACTCCCAAAGTTATTGCTACTTGGAAACCTAATATAAAAGCAACAGAGGCGGCTTGGAAGGTTATTGAAGAGGGCGGAAAAGCAATAGATGCAGTAGAGCAAGGTGTTCGTGTTCCAGAAGCAGATCCTGATGATATGTCTGTAGGATATGGTGGACGACCTGACCGAGATGGTAAAGTTACGTTAGATTCGTGCATCATGGATGAAAATGGAAATTGTGGATCGGTATGTTTTTTACAAAATATAAAACATCCTATTTCGGTTGCTCGGAAAGTGATGGATAAAACACCACATGTGATTTTAGCAGGAGAAGGCGCTTTTCAATTTGCGCTTTCTGAAGGATTTGAAAAAGAAGATTTGATGACCGAAAAATCAACCAAGGAATGGCAAGAATGGCTCAAAGAAAAAAAATATGAACCTATTATTAATATCGAAAACCACGATACTATAGGCATGTTGGCTTTAGATAAAAATGGAAACCTTTCGGGGGCTTGTACTACAAGTGGACTTGCGTACAAAATGCATGGTCGAGTTGGGGATTCTCCAATTATAGGAGCTGGGCTCTTTGTTGATAATGAAGTTGGGGCAGCAACTGCAACTGGAATGGGCGAATTTGTTTTAAAAACATTAGGTTCATTTTTGGTAGTGGAATTGATGCGGCAAGGACGTACGCCACAGGAAGCTTGCGAAGAGGCGGTGATGAGAATTGTCAAAAAACATAAGTATGAAGATTTCCAAATTGGATATTTGGCGATGAATAAAAAAGGAGAAGTAGGTTCATACTGTATTCATCCTGGATTTAATTATGCACAACACCAAAATGGGAAAGGAGAAATATTTAATTCAGATTCATATGTAAAAGAATAATGTGATACTTTTATTAATATTAATAATCTCTATTGGATATATTGATGTTTTATTTATCTTTATGAAAATCAGATAATGGATTTATTCAAAAAGATACTCAAAAAAAAATCTTAAATAAAAAACTTCCTCTCAGTTTTATTTTAAACGGTTAAAAACGGGAAAAAAAATTAATTTAAAATTATTGTAGCTAACCCTTCTTGGAATTTTATTCCAAAAAAACCTAGAGAGGAGACTTACTCCTTTTGCTCCATAAATTAAATGATTCGATAAAACCTTACTCAGGTTTTAATTACTAAACAACCTATCAATAGTACACTACTTTAAATATTGCCTTTCGTTCTCAGGCATTGGCATTGGATTTGTATTAAAAATATAGAATATTAATAATTTATATTTTTTTATAATAAAATTCCAAATGCACAAGGCTGAGTAGAATGCATTATAGAGAAATCCTAAAAAACAAAGAGAAAAGAATCATTTTCAATAAAGATGATTCTTTCAAAAACATTGATATGGATACAGTTCGAATAGTTATCGCCGATGATCACCAATTGTTTATAGAAGGTATAAAAACCATTCTTAACAGAGCCAGTAATTTTCAATTTGAAATAATTGGAGAAGCACATTCTGGCAAAGATTTGCTAGAGTTATTAAAAGAAATTCAACCTGATTTGCTTCTGTTGGATTTAAATATGCCTGAAGGTGATGGTTTGAATATGCTTTCCATCGTGAAAAAGAAATATAAGGCAATGCGTGTTTTAGCATTGACCATGTATGATGAAGTGAAGTTGGTGCGAACTGCATTTAATGAAGGTGTAGATGGATATATTTTGAAAAGTACTGGGAAATTAGAATTACTCGAGGCGATTGATGAGATTATTGATGGAGGAAGATTTTTTGGGGATGGAGTGAAAATCCATATTATGCCAGAAGATGAAAGAGATGCGATGCCAAGTAAATTTGATGATAAATTTGTCAAAAAATATAACTTGACTAAACGTGAAATTGAAATATTAAGATTAATCACTTTGGCCTTGTCTAATAAAGAAATTGCTAAAAAATTATTTATCAGCGATCAAACGGTAAGCGTGCATAGAAAAAATATTATGCGAAAATTACAAGTTTCAAATACGGCTGCATTGATAAAAATGGCTTATGATAATTCTCTCGTGTAAGACGAAAGAAGTGAAAAAAAAATAGCGATGAATTTTCATCGCTATTTTTTTTTGCTTACTTCATTCGTATTTTAAAGATTCATAAACTTCAAAATATCATCATAAAGCCCTGAGTCATTGGCAAACAACGCATAATTTTTAGCAGTATTAAACCACTCTTTCGTGGTTGCTCGATGTTGCTTTACACCTAATTCCAAATCCTTCGTAGAAAGAGGAGTAGGGATGCCACTCTTCATAGCTTCTTCCAATTTTGATTCAATCGCAATATCAATTACCGCTTCCAAGTCAGCTCCAGAAAAATCTTTCGCCTTCTTGATAATTCGTTGGTAGTCAATTGATTCTGTTGGTTTTTCTTTTAATTTTATTTCCAAAATAGCTTTCTTCGCTACGTCATCTGGTGGCGGAACAAAAATAATTCGATCAAATCTTCCAGGTCGTCGAAACGCAGGATCCAAGTGCCAAGGTGCATTCGTCGCAGCCAAAACTAAGATGCCATCATTATCATATTGCACGCCATCCATCTCTGCTAAAAATTGATTGATGACATGTTTGCCAGCACTATTTCTCATATCTGTTCGATTGGCTCCGAGTGCATCTACTTCATCAAAAAATAAAACACATGGTTTTAGTTTTCGAGCTTTTTCAAAAATTGCATGTAGGTTTCTTTCGCTTTGTCCAATGTACATATCTAAAATATCACTAATGCCTACAGATATGAAATTGGCATTTATTTCTCCAGCAGTTGCTCTAGCCAAATGTGTTTTTCCACAACCAGGAGGACCGTACATCAAGATACCTCCACCTATTTTTTTTCCATAAGCTTTGTAGATTTCAGGATGCTCGAGTGGGTGGATAATTTTCATCCGAATCTCTTCTTTCAGTTTATCCATTCCTCCTACATCTTCGAATGAAGTTTTTGGTCTTTCGATATCTATGTAACTATCGTCGTCGTCAAAATCATCTTGATCAGGACCACCCAGCTTTATTTTTTCAGGTTCAGGAGTTGCGCCTTCTTGAACTTTCATATTTATTTCAGACTCGAGGAAGGTATCTTTTAAACTTGTATCAATGATCGTTGCTTTTTCATAAGCATCTTTTGCGTTTTCAGCGTCATTGGTTTTTAAAAGTAGTTTTGCTAAAATAAGATATGCTTGTGCAGGAGGTCTTTCTAAGCCAATTAACTCTTCGACCAAAACTAAACCAGTTGATATTTTTCCTAACTCATAAAAAATTTGAGCGAGCGCAATTTTTACTTGCAAATCATTAGGTGCCATTCGGAGGGTATCTTTGATTTCAATCTCGGCTTCTTCCCATCGCTCATTTTTCATCAAAGCATTGGCGAGTAATTTTCGAAGAGGAATGCTATCAGGACTTGCTTTGATTGCTTCTCGTAGGGATTGTATTTCGTCAAAATTCATAGGTGTATTTTTTGAAAAATTTGATTTGCCAAAGGTATGAAATTGGATGGAAATGTTCTTGAAGATGAAATGTTGGAAATAAATTTCTTTTGAAAAATAGATTTCTATTAAGGGAAGAGTTTTAATTTTTTTAAATTAGACGCAACAATTAAATATTTGCTCCTATTTAGATAATATTATGAAGCTCTCCATTGGATAGATTTTTTGATAAAAAATATTAGCTCAAAGCCTATGAAAAAAATATACCTTTTCCTTTTTTGTTTTCTTTTCTCTACTTTTCTTTTTTCTCAAAAAGAAGCGAATAATTGGGTGTTGGGTTCAGGGCTTTGGTTAGATTTTAATTCTAATCCACCAGTAGATACATTTCTTTCAAATTATGATTATACGTCTAATAATTCTCCAATTTGTATTTCTGACAAGGAAGGTAATCTGCTTTTTTATGCAGGAAATGCCAATATTTTTGATAGAAATCATGATATAATGCCAAATGGAAATATTGATGGGGTAGGATGGGAAGTTAATTCTAGTTATGTAATTCCAAAGCCTAATACTGATTCCGCCTTTTACCTTTTGATTATTTCAGGTGGTCTAAATTTAGGTAGTTTAGAATGGGAAACAACATTAAATTGGAAAGAAATTGACATGACATTAAATGCGGGTTTAGGAGATATTAGTCCCAATAGCGGAGGTTTTATTCAGGATAATCCTCTCGGGAAAATAACGGCAGTACTGCACGCTAATCTTCAAGATATTTGGATTATTACACATGATAGATATTCTAATGTTTATAATTCTTGGTTAGCCACAGAAAATGGAATTAGCACAACACCTGTAATTAGTAATGTTGGAAGTGTTATAAATATGGACATTAGTAATGTTGATTATGACCATGGACAAATGAAAACATCGCTTAAAGGAAATAAAATAGTAACGGCTTTTCAAACGATGAATCAAGTTGAAATTTTTGATTTTGATCGATCAACTGGGATATTATTTAATGAAATGATATTTGAATTTGATGGTTTTGCTAGACCAGCGGGAGTTGAGTTTTCACCTTCAGAAAGGTATTTATATGTTTCCAAAAATGGTTCTGAATTTTTTAATAAAGAAATGCTTCAACTTGATTTGTTAGTAGGTAATTCATCTGAGATTCTAAATTCAATGACGGTATTTGAATTTCCTAATGATTTTACTCATGCTGGGAATTTGCAATTAGGAGTTGATGGGAAAATTTATGCTGATGGCTCAAATACTTTAGGCGTTTTTAATGCTCCAGATGGAGCAGGAGTGAATTGTAATTTTGAAGTTTTGGGAAATAATTTCGACTTTTTCATGCCAGATAATAAGTTCCCTAGTTTCTTTCACGTGTATTTGAAAAGTATAGATTTCACTTACGAAGGTATTTGTGAAGGAGGGACAACAATCTTTACAAATGATGTATTTGAACTAAATATTGATTCGATATTTTGGGATTTTGGAGATCCAGTTTCTGGAGGTAATAATTTTTCAAATGATCTAAATCCATCTCATAGCTTTTCAGGAAGTGGATTCTTTGAAGTGACTTTAAAAATTTATGCTGGTTCAAAATTATTTTTTAAAAATAAAATGATTCAGATTGTGCCTTTAAATCTTTCATTTGGAGAGGACACCACATTATGTGCCAACCAACTTCTTAATCTAGATGCAGTTTCTTCTAGCGCCAATTACCTTTGGTCAAATGATTCCACGACATCGTTTATCAACATAAATTCTCCTGGAGATTATTGGGTTGAATTATCTTATGATAATTGTATTGTGATGAGTGATACGATTTCTGTTTCGCATATTTCTATTCCAAATTTGGAATTAGGCCCACCAAGAGGAAGTTGTGATTTTGGATTTGAAATTATTGATGCGACAGATACTAGTTGTTTGAACTGTACTTATTTATGGAATACGAATTCCACCTCTCCAGACATAACTGTTTCGACCTCTGGTACCTATAGCGTTACCATTACAAGTCCAAATGGATGTACCAATAGTGATGATGTTTCTTATACAAAAGATGAGCTTTCGTTGATTAGATCTCAACTTGACGAAGTTTGTGAAGGGGACGAAAATGGAATTGCATCAGTTTTAATTGAATCAGGAGAACCACCATTCTCTTTCGAGTGGAAAAATGGTGATACCTTATATTTTCGAAACAACCTTGCACCAGGAAGTTATCAAGTAACAGTCACTAATGTTTTTGATTGTGTTGCGAGTGCAATTTTCATCATAAAAGAAGCAGAAGAATTATCTATCAATGTATTTACGGAAAGTGATAATGTAAAAACAAATGAAGGAGAAGGTTCTATTGAATTTCAAGTGTTAGGAGGTGAACCTCCTTATGTTTTTGATTGGGGGAGTTTTGGAAAAAATAATGAAAAAAAATTAGAAGGTTTGGGCTATGGAATTTATCCAGTTACAGTTTCAGATAATAGAGGATGTGAGCAATTGTTTGAATTAGAAGTTGATAAGTTGACAGATGCTGAAATTTTGGAAAATATTGAAATTTACCCTAATCCAATTCGAGAAACGTTATTTGTAAAAATAAATCGAACGCTGTTTGAGGATGCAGAAATGGTAATCTATAATGCTCAAGGTAAATCTATATCTATTGTGGATTTAGGAAGAGAGACATCTGATTTTGAGTTTGATCTAAATTTTTTATCGCGAGGATTTTATTTTATAGAAATAATATTTAACAATGAAAGAAAAATTTGGAAAGTGGTTTTGAGCCCGTAAAAGATGAAAGTCCAACAGAGAAATTGAAAAAAAATGAATTATGGAAATAAATGATGTACAAATTTTTTTAAAATATTATTCGAGAATAAAATATCGTACAAGAAGACTTTTAGACTATATTCCAGCGGATAAGATTGAGTGGACATATCGTGAAGGAAAATTTACAATTGGAGATATCATCCGACATCTTGCCAATATAGAACGATTTATGTATGCCGAAAATGCTCAATTCAAACCAAGTCTTTATGATGGATGTGAAGAGAAATATGCAAAAGGGCTGGATGAAGTTATCAGATATTATGATACGATGCAGGAGGAATCTATGGCAGTTTTTTCAAAATTAACAACTGAAGAATTAAATAGAAAATGCATGACTCCAGGGAATGTAGAAATTACGCTTTGGAAATGGTTAAGGGCAATGGTTGAACATGAAATTCATCACCGAGGTCAGTTGTATTTTTATCTCGGTATGTTGGAAATCGAAACTCCGCCAATGTATGGATTGACTTCTGAGGAGGTTGCAGCGAGGAGTGGAAATTCTAAAAATATTAATTCAGAGAAATTAGAAACCTCGTTCGAAGTTTTATTTTTTCTAAAAGGAAAAGAGCAATCGATCATTGAAATTAAGCGAATAGATATTGAAAGTGATGATAAGAGTAAAATATATTTTTGGCTAATATTTTATGAAAATGATAATTCTATCGAACGACTTATTTTCTCTTCTATGAAAGCTATTGGAGAAGTGGAAGAACGAAAATTTACAGAAGGAATATTAATTTTTGATAATCAATCTGGTCGTTTTTCAAATCATTTTGGAAAACAAATAAATTTTAAAAATGAAGTTTCTAAAAAAATACCAAAAGAAATTGAACTTGCGGTGTTAGATTTTTTCAATTAATAAAAACTGTCAATTCTCAGTTTTTGAAAGATGTAAAATTATTTTAAAATGAAAAAAACAATTCTAATTACAGGAAGTAATTCAGGTATTGGAAAAATAACTGCTGAATATTTTGCCGAAAAAAATTGGCAAGTCATTGCAACGATGCGGAATATTGAAAAAGCAGGAAATTTAATAGAGCATCCAAATATTTCGATTTATCAATTGGATGTAACTGACACTAAAAGTATTGAAAATGCGAAAGATGTAATCTTGAAGGATTTTGGAAAAATTGATGTGATTGTCAATAATGCAGGTTTTGGTTGTTACGGTGCATTCGAACCAACTACCGAATCTGAAATTGATCGACAAATTGCCGTCAATATAAAAGGAGTGATGATGGTGACTAAAGTTTTTTTAGCACATTTTAGAAAAAATCGAGCAGGACTTTTTATTAATATTTCTTCGATTGCAGGATTGGTGAGTTATCCTCTGGCATCGATGTATGTGTGTTCCAAGTGGGCGGTGGAAGGATTTACGGAAGGGATTTATTACGAATTGAAACCGCTGAATGTTCGAGTAAAATTAGTGGAGCCTGGAGGTTTTAAATCTAATTTTCAATTGGAAGGAATAAGTTGGTCGCATGATGAAACGATGTCAGAATATCATGAAGTGACTCAAAAAACAATTGAAATCAGAAAGCAACGACAACCTGATATGCCTAATCCAATTGCTGTAGCAGAAAAGATTTTTGAAGCAGCGAATGATGATTCAGATCGACTGCGATATTTAGTGGGGGATGATGCAGAATCCTATTTTGGGAAGCGAAAAGAAGTTGGAGCAGAGGAATACGTGAAAGATGTTTATCACAATTTTATAAAGTAGAGAAAAGATTCGTTCAATAAAACATCCTGCTTCACAAAATAAATGTGAGCAGGATGAATCATGGTGTGGCATTTTATAAAAAAGCCAAGGTGGCTTTCATAAGCTTTAATTCGTTGGGAGAGGAAGCGTTTATTAACACAAATAAAAGGGTGTTTTCATATCTGTACATTTTTTCATTGCTTTATATTTCTCAATCTGAGCTAAAAATTTGTTGTTTTTCAAATTTACAGCTTTGGATGTTTTTTACGTAATAATATTTTTTGTTACTTTTATAAAAAAAAATGATGTATTATTCTATAAGTATCTGATTAACATTTAGTTATACGACATTTTTTTATTATATAAACAATTCATATGAAGCTGAAAGAAGGGAAATTAATTCAGTTGTTAAGTAAAATTGACGAATCAGAACTCAAATTTTTAATCAAATTTGCGAAATCACCCTATCATAATACCAATAAATTAATTGTCCCTCTTCTCCAAAAAATCCTCACATATTCTCCTGGTTTTGATCATAAAAAATTAACTAAAGAACATTTGTATCATGCTATTCATCCTGAAGGCAAGGCTTATCACGATGGTAGAATGAATTTGCTCATGACTAATTTGGTAAGTGTGATTCAAGATTTTTATATGTACCAGGAATTCCAAAAAGATAAAATTTTGCAACGTCGGCTAAAAGGGAAGGCATATAGTAATCGGAATTTGTATAAAAATTATAAAAAGGAAGTGGAAGGAATTTTGGTTGATTTGGAGAAATCGCCTTATCGGGAGGAGGCGTATTTCTTTCAAAGGTATGATGTGCAAGAGGAAATCTATTTCCATATTGAGACTGATAGAAATCAAGAGAGTAAAAATTATTTATATAGTGCGCAGGAAGCTTTAGATCATTTTTATATAATTGCAAAATTGAGATTAGCAGCTGAGCAAATTACAATGGTGAAACGACTGAATACTTCAATAGAGATTAGGTTTTTAGAAATGCTACTAAATGATCTTGAAAAACAGTCTTCACTTCCACTTATTACGAATATTTATAATAAAATAATTAGACTTCGAAGAGATGAAAACTCAAAAGAGTTTTATCATGAAATAGAAAAAATATTATTTTCTAATCTTGATGGAATTAATTTATCCAGCCAAAAATTAATTTATCTTAATATGGTTAATTATGGAGTTGGTAAATTGAATCAAGGAAATAAAGAAACTTTTAAAGAGCTTTTTGTTCTCTTTAAGTTTGGTTTAAGGCAAGGGTATAGCATGAATAATAATTGTATGACAGTTGTTACATATATTAATATATCAATGGTGTCGATAAATTTGAAAGAGTTTGAGTGGGGGTATGATTTTATTATTAGTTATGAAAAGTATTTACCCTTAAAAGAGGCTTATTTAACAAAACTAATGACTCTTGCATCATGGCATTATTCTGTAGGTGTTGAAAAAGATTATGAGCATTTTTATAAGACATTAGAGTTATTGAGAGAAATAACTTATAACAAAAAAAATATTTTCATTTATATTAGATCAAAAATATTATGGATTCGTACTACCTATGATCTTTTAAAATATGACCCATCATATTATTCAACTTTGATGGATTATATTAAAAGTTTTGAATCTCATCTGAAAAAAAATACTATTCTTTCTTCAGAATTAATTCAACGATATTTTTCATTTAATTTCTGTGTGAAAAAAATAGCTAAACTTCATAGGAAGAATGATATTAGTGAAAAGGATATTAAAAAATTAAATGATGATATTAGAAGCCAAAAGAGCGTTGCTGCAAAAAATTGGATTAATGAAAAAGTGGAGGAGTTAAGAACTCCTCCACTAAAGACTTAAGCATCAATTAGATCCTCATCACCAATCCCTCCTTTTACTTTTTTCAAAGCAACTTTCTTGATAGCAAATTTTTTAAAGTCTTTAAGCTTTTTTACTTTTTGAGTTTTCATAACACATATAGATTTTGTGTTCATCGGAGGTCAATACCTCGATAAACTAGGTTAAAAATCAGATTGTAAATACATTGTTACAACAACAAGGTTAACCTAATCGTACCAGCTGACAGCCCATGAAATGGGCAAGTCAATAACCAAACTTGTGTTTCAGAAATAAATGAAGAAGACGAGAAATTTTAGTTTTATAGCTTTGTCTTCGTTGCGTTTTATTTTCTGCTTTGTTGTTAATAGTATAACATAACAAGAGTCAAAAAAATTCCATAGGAAGGTTTTTTTTAACAATTTTTTTGAGACCTGATACTTGACTAAATTGATGTTTTAAGTGCAAGTAGGGTCTAGGCCTCATCAATTTCCTCCCCAGTCCCCATTCTCTTCACCTTCTCTTCGTTCTAACTTTGTAGTATTAATTCACGGCTTAAAAAATTACTACAATGAAGGCAATTATCATTTTTACAATCAGTATCTTATTTGCAAATTTTTCATTTTCACAAGACATGGGAAATGTGAATAATAATGAAATTTCGATTGAAGAGAAAACTCCTTTTCAGCAAACTCAAGCTGCGATGAAGCAACTTCGAAAACAGATCACTAAAGATGTAAAATATCCAGAACACCTAATTGATTCTGGTATTGAAGGAACAAGTATTGTAGAATTTAGCATCGATGCTAACGGTGAAATTACTGGAAAAAAAATTACGAAGAGTTTAGGGCTATCATTTGATAAAGTTATTATGAATGCAGCAAAGGAGTTAAAATCGATTGAAATATCAGGAACTTTTTACCAAGGGAAAACGAAAATATTTGTACCTGTTCGTTTTACCAAATAAAAAAAATGACAATGGTTAGTTTAAATAATAATTCCAATAAATCATTTTGGAATTATTATTTATTCATACTAAGAAGAAATAAAATGATCAGTTTTATTTCAAAAAAATAAATAGTTGTTTTTGAATAGTCAGCTTCCAATTTTCCTGAGGCTAATTGGAAGCGCTTTTTATTTTTTTTAATGTATTTGAATTTAATAACTTACAGGTAAATTCTCTCTAATTAACTCGTAACCCTAAAGAACAAAAAAACATTACATCTTATGAGAGTATTAGTATTTTGCTTGTTTGTTATTTTTTCCTTTCCAGTTTTTTCTCAACCAAATCAAATTGATTCATTAGCCTCCATCATTAATTCTTGTCAACCATTTGAAGGAGATAGTTGCCAAACGATGACCCAAAGAATTATTAAGTCAACTAAAAATAGTGCTAACAAGCATCTGTATCCAAATGTGTTGATGCATGTAGCAAATGCTTATTCTGAAATTGGTGATTTTGAAAAAGGAGAGCAATTGTTATTGGAAGCTAAAGCAATAAGTGAAGCCATCGGAGCAACTGATTTGAATGCTAATTCAACTGATTTACTAGGAACAATTGCCTTAAATAAAGGTGATTTTGAAAGCGCTATATCTTACTATATTAGCTCCGCTAAAATTTGGGAACAATTAGGGAATCAAACAGAGTTGGCAACAGTATATCTACATTTGAGTAGCGCTTTTTTTGATATGAACGAGCTGAAAAAGTCTCAAAAGTATGATAGTCTAGTCAAGGGGATAGCTGAAGATTTGGACGATGATCAGTTACGTACAGAAGTATTAGCTGGGATTGCTGCTAATTCAATGACTTATGGAATTAACTACTATTTGCAGAACGAACAGGACACATTAAATCTTCAAAAAAATTTAGACACTTTAGATTTTTATTTTAAAAAATCAGAGGCTGAACATTATGAAGGTTTAGCTATTGCTCGAAAAATAGGTTATCAAGAAAAAGAAGTAAGTATCTTGAATAATTTGGTCGCATTGACTTTGAATATGGAGAACTTTGAGAAAGGGTTAAATTTAGCAAAGGAATCAGAAATCCTTGCAGAGTCTATTGGTGATATTAGCCTGATTATTCAAAGTAAATTTAATATCGGAAGTGCCTATCGGAGAAAGGGAAACCTAGATATGGCAGCAAAATATACAGAAGAGAGTCTTGCTTTAGCAAAGAAAAATGGCCTTGAAAGAAAAGAGTTTTTAGCCAATAGAACATTGTATGAATTATATAAAACATTGGGGAATTATAATAAAGCTAATTTAATACTTGAAGAAATGCGAGCGTATGATTTACGAATAGGAGATATTGAACGTAACAAAGCAATAGCTGAAATAGACGCTCAATATCAATTAGTCAAAAAGGAAAAGGAGATTATGGAATTGGGCGTTGCAAATGCTAAAGTTGAAAGGCAGCGAAATAGTATTTTTGGAGGAGCATTGTTATTAAGTTTGTTTAGTTTTCTAATATTTCAATTTATGAAAATCCGAAGAGAAAAAAATGATAGGAAAGCATTTGCAGAAGCACTCATTTTCGCACAAGAAGAAGAGCGCAAAAGAATAGCTAGAGATTTGCATGATGGAGTTGGGCAATCTCTTTTATTGATTAAAAAACAAATGTCATCGACTCACCAAGTTACTGTTGAAAACCAACAAATGATTTCTGATACACTCGAAGAAGTCAGAACTATTTCGAGAGATTTGCATCCTTTTCAATTAGAAAAATTCGGGTTAACAAATTCGATTAATGATGTTATTGAAAAAGTAGAAAGATCAACTGATCTATTTATTTCCAGAGAAATTATAAATATTGATGAGACTGTTTTAAAGAAAAATCAGATTCATATTTATAGAGCAATTCAAGAAGCTTTGAGTAACATTGTCAAACATGCGGAGGCAACGGCTGCTAAAGTTAGTATCGTTGAAAAAGGAAATGAACTGGTCATGAAAATAATGGATAATGGTAAAGGATACGATCACGAGTGGGCAATAGTAAAATCAAAAAGTCTTGGACTTCGAACGATGTATGAAAGAATTTCATCACTTGGAGGGCGATTAAAAATTGAGAAAAATATTCCTTCTGGAACAATCCTAACATTTACGATTCCAAAAAATATTTAAGCTTTTACAATTATGAAAATACGAGTATTCAATGCAGACGATCATCCGCTCCTTCGGAAAGGAGTGACAGAATTGCTTAAAGAAACAGATGGGCTTGAATGGGTTGGAAGTGCAGAAGATGGGAAAGAAGCTTTAGACAAAATCAAAAGTATTCAACCTGACGTAGCAATTTTAGATATTGAAATGCCTCATCACACGGGGCTTGAAGTTGCGCAAATTTTGTTGGAGGAAGGAATAAAAACTAAATTTGTTTTGTTGACACTTTTTAAAGAAGAATCTTTTTTTCGCAATGCTATGAAAGCAGGAGTTAAAGGATATTTACTGAAAGAAAGTAGCGAAAAAGAAATCATAGATTGTATTCATTCAGTCAATCAAGGGAAGCCCTATGTCAATCCTAGTTTGACTCAATATTTGATTTTTGAAAAACCTACCAATAATATTCTCGATAATCTAACCGACCATGAGGTCAATATTTTGAAATTAATTGCTCGGCAAAAAACAACAGCTGAAATTGCAAGTATGCTTTTTATCAGTCCAAAAACAGTTTCAAATCATCGTGGGAACATCGGGAAAAAATTAGATTTGTCAGGAGAGCAGAATGGGTTATTGAAGTGGGCGATAGAGCATCGGGATTTGTTAAAATAAAAAAAATCAAAATACTTCCGCAACACCATTTCGTCTTATATCGCCGATAGCTTCTAATTTTTTTCCATCATTAAAAATCGAATGAACACCTCCAAAGTACATTCCTAATTTATTCCAAAAAACAGCATTTTCTTTATCCAAGAAAAAGTCAAAGCCTTTTTCAATTTGAAATTTTCCTTCTTGAAAATGAACTCGTGGAGACTCCGTACTTTGGCGAAGGTTTTTTTGTTTTTCATAAAGTTGAAAAATTACTTGACCGATCGCAAATGGAATTCTTCCTGCACCGCCTGACCCTGCAATAAATTCTAAATCTCCATTCTTTTGAGTAACCATCGTTGGAGTCATCATCGAATGCAATCGAGTATTGGGCTCCCAGGAGTGTGCGCCATCAGGCAATAAGAATATTTCTCCCAACATATTATTGAGTTGCATATTTGTGTCTGGAATAAAATATCCGCAACCTTCACCTATTGAACTGGTCAAGCTAACCGCATTGCCCCAACGATCTAAAATATTAAAATGGGAGGTACCTCGGTTGGAAGAGATTGAAGGCTGAAAACGGAAATTATTATTAGGAATTAGTTGCCCAAGATGTGTTTTAATTTTGGATTCATCTGCCACCAAGCTTTGAGTTTTTTCGATAGCAAGTGCGAGAGAAGATTCATTTTCATTGACTTGCGATAACATCATGGCTAGCATCGCTCCACCTTTACTTGGTCCATTAGGTAAATAAATAATTCGATTTTTATAGTTAAATTTTAAAGGATCGAGTACATTGACTTGGTAGTTTTCGAAGTCAGCTCTCGTCAAAAAACCACCTCGTTGTTGACTATCATTGGCAATTTTTTTTGCAATTTCTCCTTGATAAAATCCACGTTCCCCTTCAATAGAAATGAAGGTTAGGAAATCTGCCATCCCAGACATTTGAATTAAATCACCTTCCTCTTTGATGCGACCATCGGGTTTAAAAAAGATATCTTTTACATTTGGATCTTGCTTGAAAATAGGTTCAAGTAATTGAAAATCAAATGCTTGAAAGGCATCAAGTGGTACTCCTTCTTTGGCTAATTGAATGGCAGGCTGAACTAATTCTTTCATCGGAATCGTTCCGAATCTTCGATGCATTTCAAAAACTCCAGCGATACTTCCAGGCACCGCTGCTGCTCCCAATCCAACATGGAAAATTTCAGAGTCACTTCCAAAATCAATTTTCACAGGATAGAAATCTAGTCCATTTAAAGTTTTTTTATTGATCGGAGTTTGGCAAAAAAAATCAAAAAAATGAATATCTCCTTTTGAAGTTCTAGTCAATGCGAAACCATTTCCACCTGCGGAAGCCATGCATGGTTCAGTAATGAACATTGCAAAATGCGCGGCAATTGCAGCATCAAATGCATTGCCTTTGGCGAGTAAAATTTCTTTGGCTACAGCAAGTGTAGTTTCGTGACCTGCGGAGATGGCTTGTTGCATTTTTTTTTTTGGAGAAAAAGGAAGTGTGAATATATCAAAATGTTACTTCTTTTTCTAAAAAAAATATGTTAGAAAAAGAAGTAAAGGAAACACATATTGTTATTCCTGAT
>JBGCCY010000230.1:0-22527 GCA_045104975.1 Saprospiraceae bacterium | reverse complement strand
CAATATAAGAGATCACCCAAGTAGGGATAAATCAACATTGGAATAAATCTTGATCTCGAAAATAATCCTACTCCAATCGTCAAAATGATCAAAAATAAATAGTGAATTCTGTTGCGGGAAGTTTTCATTTTTTTAAGATTTAGGATATTTTATATTTCTTAGTTTATTACAATGTAAAAAAAAAAAAAAAAAATAAAATGTTAGAAAATTCAAGAACCAGTCCTTTAACTTTTAGTCTATTTGAAAAGATTGGTTTGCTTCTTGTTTTCATTGCTTTCTATTTTATTCAAAAGGATCATTTAAATTTAGATTTTTGGAATGACGAAATTTATACACTCAAGCATTTTATATTTGCTCCAATAGCCACCACTCTTTCAGATTATCACGTACCAAATAATCATATTTTCTTCAATCTAATTAATAATATTTATTTATAAATTATTGGTACTGAAAATTTATATGACTTAGTGGATCGCCCTTATTTAATTAGACTACTTCCATTTTTATATTCTGTGATTACGCTGTTTTATGTTTACGTTTTTGGAAAAAAGTTCTTCAGTCTTACTGTCGGTTTCTTGTCTGCAATTGTATTGTTATCCTCTATTTCATTTTTCAACTTTGGATTACAATTGAGAGGGTATAGTTTGAGTATGATGCTTCTAATTATGTTAGCATTTTATTCCATCAACTACTTGAACGAAAAAAATAAACGAGATGCTGGACTCATGATTATTTTGAGTTGTTTGGCATTTTATACCGTTCCAGTTAACATCTATCCAATCCTTGGTGGTTTTCTATTTTTTTTCACAAAAGGAATATTTCTAAAATATAAAAAGCTGGAAATCAATTCATTAGAATGCTTTAAGATTAGCGCATTTTTATTTTCAGGGCTCTTCCTAGGATTCATTTTATATCTACCTATGTTTCGCCAAGTCTTTTTTAATGAATATGTAATCAGTCAAAAATTATTCAATTTTGAGGTATTTGAAAAATTATTACCAGATGTTTGGAGTTTTTTCATGGGCAAAAAAATGATAATAAACATCATATTTGGAATAGGAATATTAAGTATTTTTTCAAACAAAAAAAATCTTATTAAGCAAGATGCAAATATATTGTTATGGGCTATTTTCTTTGCTCCATTTTTAATTAGTTTTGTCAGAGGTGAATTCATTCCTGACAGAGCATTATCAATGCTAATTCCAATATTTTCATTAATCATTGGTATTGGAATTTATTCTGCAATCCAATTGATTCCAAAGAGTGAAAAGTACTCTTTCCTTCTTGCAATTCCAATCTCTATATATTGTTTTTTTATTTTTGATAAAGATGTAAAAAGAGTGGATGCTTGGCTTTCTCATGCTTTACAAATTAGTCATCGTGCTCAAAACCTAGAAAATAATTATTACTTATCATTCTTCAGACCTTTAGACGATGTTCAATATTTCATCAAGAATCATTACAAAAATTCAGAAAAAGTTGTTGTTTATGATTGTGAACCTCATGGTTTTTATAATTATATGGACAAATATCAAATCAAATATATCATTCCAAGAGACATGGATGAATATTTAAAAACTAAGGAACAAAGAGAAGTATTCATGGTGGCTCGATTTCCAAATGAATTTAAAAATCATATTTCTCAAAATCATCCATATTATGAAGTAGAACAATTGAGATCTGATTTTTCTTACAATAATTTTTTTCGATTAACTCTAAAAAAAATTAATGACGAAGAACTAGAATCATCTAATTAAAGTAACATCGCCAGAAATCGTTCTTTCTAAAACTTGCCCATCAAAATTAACGGTATAAAATATTTTCCAAACAAAGACATCTGATGGAGATGGATTGTTATTGAATTTACCATCCCAACCTTCCATCAAATTGGAAGTTTCAAAAACATTGTTCCCCCAACGATTATAAATTTGTAAAGAATATTTTTCTATTAAATTTTCACATTCCAAAATTGGTTTAAACTCATCATTCAAATTATCTCCATCGGGAGTAAAAACATTTGGAACCAAAAAACAATCTTCGCAATTTATAAAATCCACTTCTATCGAATCGTAAGTTGTGCAATTTTCATTTGATAATTCTGCCTCAATTATTCCACCTTCATTGACAGAAATTGTAGCACCAATATTGCCGTTTCCCCAAACAGTATTTTCTGAATTACTTTCCAATATCAAAGTCGAACCAACACAAACAGTTGTATCATTACCTATATTTAAATTAGGTGTAGGTAAAACAAAGATTTGCTTACAGTCACTAGACTGAGTTGGAATTCCTTCATCAGTTATCAAAAATAAAGAATGAATACCTGATGAATCGAAACTAATTTCTGGAGGATTTGAATTATCTCTACATTGAACTGGATTGGAAGAGTTAATTGGGAATACTAGTTCTTTTAAATCATTCGATTCAACATTTGTAAAGAAAAAATGAAGTGCTGACTCCGTAAAATATCCTTCTGTTATAGAATGAGGAAAATTTAAAATCTCTTGATTACTAACGGTAAAAATACTTGGGGTGTTTTCTATATCACTTGAAAAATCCAATTTTATTAATGTTGAATCTCCTTTATTTAATAGAAAACCACAATATTGATTGCAGGCATAGAAAATACTTAAATCTCTTGGTTCATTTAATATTCCTAAATCTCCTAAATCATTTTCTACAGGATTATTAAAAAGCGAATTTCCAAAATCAAATCTAGTGATAGAGTTTCCTTCCGTATTTACTATAAATAAATACCAATTCCCTTCGACACTTATTGGGAAAAAACCAGTTGGGTTATCTAAAAAGTTATTTGGAATAACTTCAACTGTTGGCATATTTGATAACTCATTTCCAAAAGTCAAGCGGTTCAATGAATTATTTACTCGATCAATAAATAGCCCTAACCATTGGTTGGTTTCATTATAAATAAAAAGATCATGAGGAAAACTTAAATTCCCAATATTTCCTAGATCTTCAACTGAAGGTATATTTGTAATCTCGGTTCCAAAGTCTAATCGAACCAAATGTCCAAGACCAATTAGAAATCCCCACCATTGATTTCCGCTTTTAATTATTTGGACTCCTTCCTGCCCATAAGAAATAACATCTATATTTAGAATGGTGGAGCTTGGAATATTATTTAAACTATTGCCAAAATCTAATCGCATTAATTTACCATTTGAACCATCAATTTCATTTGTAAATCCTGTAAACATATAGTAGTTCCCATCTTCTTTTATTACATCTGTAAAATGAGGTTTCTTTCCATTTGGAAATTCAAAGACATCATTTAAATATGGAATCTCACCAAACACCGGACTACTAATCCAACAAAAACTCTCTCCTCCTGACCCGGTATATTCCAGCTCCAAAATCTCATTTTGGCAAACCGTATCAGGTGCCAGAAAAGAAGCATCCTGAGCAGACACAAAATTAAAAAGGAAAAGAAAAATAGGAATGAGGGATTTTTTAGAGAACGAATTTTTCATATGCTTTAGATTAGAATTTCCTGTCCATTTCTTCCGTAGAGACAAGGTATGCCTTGTCTCTACGGAAGATCAAAAATTAATACGTAGAATTAATCGGCGGAGGCCCCTCAGGAATAATTGGTTTATAAATATAATCCCCTTTCCGTTCCTTAAATTCTTTTTTCATCTCAGCTCTTAATTCAGCATCTTCAAAAAAGTCAATCATCGTCATGGACATCGCCTTAGAAGCATACTCCATCCCTTTATGACCAATCGACATTCCACCGCAAGCAACTACCGCCCACGAATGCCAAGGTGTTCCTTTGGGCGCTGTCGTAGCTCGAAGTCGAACCACCGGAACCACCCAACTAACATCCCCTACATCAGTAGAACCACCTCGGGGGTGCTCTAAAGTTTCTTCCATCGGATTAATAATTGATTCGATTCCTATCTCTGGTTTTTTAGTGGCCGTTTGAATTCTTTTGGCAAATTCTTGTTCCTCTTCAGTATAAGAAATAGGGCCCAAAAATTCCAAATTCTTTTGCAAACGAGCAGCTCCAGTCCGATTTACTAGAACCTCATGTACTCCCGAAATCAATGTAATCTTATATTCTACATTGGCCATCATAGCTGCACCTTCTGCAATTTTTTCTACTTGCTTCCATACTTCCACCATGCCATCTCGTCTAGTATCTCGCACTCTTGTCCAAATTCTAGAATAATCAGGTACAACATTTACTACCTCTCCTGCATTCTGAATATCATAATGAATTCGAACCGTTGGTTTCACATGCTCTCGATAATAATTGATGCCTGTTGTAAATAATTCCAAGCCATCAGACGCATCTCTTCCATTCCAAGGATCTCCTGAAGCATGAGCAGCTTGACCATAATACTCCACCATAAAATCCACTAATGCCAATCCTTTTTGCACCTCTGCTTTAGTCTCTCCACTTGGATGCCAATCCATTATCATATCTACATCTGCGAATGCGCCAGCACGAATCATCCATAATTTTCCAAAAAATTTCTCTTCGGCAGGTGTTCCATAAAATCGAATCGTACCTTTTAATTTTCCAGCTTCAATTAACTCTTTAATCGCAGTTGCTGCTCCCATAGAAGCTACTCCAAATAAATTATGTCCGCATCCATGACCTGCACCACCTTCGTTCAAAGGTGCTTTGTGCGGAACGGTTTTTTGAGAAAGTCCTGGTAAAGCATCAAACTCTCCAAGAACTCCAATGACTGGTTTTCCTGATCCATACTCCGCAGTAAAGGCAGTTGGAATTCCTCCAATTCCTTTAACTACTCTAAAGCCTTTTGAAGTGGCATAAGCAGCCAAATCTTTGGAAGATTTGACTTCGTTAAAAGCTGTTTCTTCGTATGACCAAATTTTGTCACTCAAAGTTCTGAGGTCGTCAAATTGTTTTTGAACAGATTGAATGGCAGCTTGTTTGTTAGCATTTTTATGTGGCTTTTGGGCAAAAACAGAACAGCAAACTAACAGGGTTAAAAAAAATAAAAATGTTCTTCTCATGATTTTGGTTTTTAGTTTTATTCGGAAAAATATCAATAAATAATGCGTTGTATTCATAAACAGCATCAAGATAGTAAAATTTATTTTTCTTAAAAATCTAGTCTTTTAATCGAAAAAAATAAGGAATAAGTAGAGAAGAATTATTTCTCCAGTTAAACTTTTGCAGTTTCGACCATCGAAAATATGAATACCTACAAAATTGGAAAATTAAAGCATCCATTTTTTTGATTATTTTTAATTTAAGTTTTTTCACGAAAAAAATTCAATTATGAAAACATCACGTTATTTTTCTGCCCTATGCTTAACCTTAATTTTATTGATCTTTTCTCAAACCATTATTGCTCAAAGCTGGGACAACTTTAATCCGCTTCATGTTTTTGAACTGGAATTATCGCCTGAACAAAATACTCAACTTCAAGATATTGAAAAGGATCATTCCACAAAAGTTCAAGAATTATATAAAGTACCTTTTGATGGAGAAGATTCTAAGGATCGTTATAAAAATATCCAAGCGCAAGTAAAGTTGCTTCAAATTGAAAAGGAAAATGCACAAAAAGTAATTTTGACAGCGGAGCAATTAGCTCAATTTGAAGGATACATCATAGAAAAGAAAGCAGACCAAAAAGGCAATGCTTTGACTTATCAAAAGGAACGAATCGAAAGTGAGTACCTTGGTGTATTTTTGACAAATGAGCAAAATGTTGCGATCTACGACAAACAAAAATTATTGGACAAAGAGAATGTAGAATGGAAAAAGAAGAAAGAAAAAATCAAAGAGATTTATAAAGAAGAAATGTCGACAGAGCAATATACTCTGGTCGTTCAAATCGATAAAGAGAAAAAGGAAGCACGTGAGATAAAAACTTTGGAAGAAATAAAAAAAGGATTATCTGTTGCCGAAGAAATGGTGCCACTTGTCGAAGATTTTGCTTTGCCTAAGTTACTCGTGCTACGAAATAAATTGGAGGCAAAAATTTCTAATGAAGATAAAAGTGAATTGGAAAATTTAAGAATACATCGAAAAAATTCATTTGATGAACTTTTAACCGAAGGTTTGGAGGAAATTGAAAGTGAATTAGATGATGTCGATAATCCGGAGTTGCTTCGATATTTAGGATTCACCAAAGACTTGGTTGTAGATAATGCTGACTTAATTTCAAATGCTTGGGGATTTAGTTTTTTCGCCAATGATGATTATTCCAAGCAATTAAATACTTTATCAGACAAGTATAAAAATGAAATTGATGCATTCGAAGAGGAGTTACTTTTTGTGATTAAGGAGACTGCAAAAAAAGGTGCGGTGATTGCTTCGACAGAATATCCTGTTCCGCCTGTAGCTTTATGGATTAATGAAATCACTTTGGACAATGAAATTAAACGATTGTTTTTATTATTAGATCCATCAACAGATTTCATCTTCGATCTTCCAAAATTTGCAGTAGGTGAAGGACAACATGTCGCTTCTACTTTTCCGAATCCAGCAAGTAAAAATCAAACGTTGGAATTTCATACCCAACAAGATGGAAAAGTAACCATTGAAATAATTGATGAATCTGGAAAAGTGGTCAAAGTAATTTCTAGTGAAAACAGAAGGAAAGGAAATCAAAAATTAGAAGTTAATTTGCAGGACTTAAATTCGCAAATTTACTTTTATAGAATTTCAAGTGATGAAGGAATTACGATGATTAAATTTTCTGTAGTAAACTAAATTTATTTATCTTATTTCTTATTCTATCATAAAAGCGCATTTCGAAATTTCGGAATGCGCTTTTTTATTTTATTTCAAATTCATGTTTTGTCTTTACTTTTTTTCCTAAATAATTCATCCACATTTAGCAAAACTCCAACACTTATATATGATCTGAGTGGTGAAAAAATATCAACTTGATTTGAAAAACCTGTCAGGCTTAAATTAATTTTAGCTTCCTGAATTCCACATTCTAATCTAAAAGTAGATTCGTAGGTATTCATAGTATTGTCTTCTTTTAATTCATCAAAAATACCTTTTGGGAATAGGATGAAATTACCATGAACCAGTACTTTATTAAATTGTACTTGTCCCATTTTAAAAATATAACTCACTCCTAATGATCTGAATTTATAATGTAATCCAGCCAATCCAAATATTTTTTTATGGATAAATTCTACCTTGGTTCTATAGGTGCTGTATTCTCTTTCAAATTTCCCCTCTCCTACTCCAACATAAAAGTCAACTAAAAATCCTCCTTGCTCCAAATATTTTTTTGGAATCAAGGTGCTATAATAATGATCTCTTTTTTTGAAAAAGTAACCACCGATTGCTACGCTTTTATAGTTTGCAGTATTTGAATTATTACCATCAGAAACATCAAAAGGATAAATTCCTTGTCCATTTTTTTGATGCATCCAACTTCCAAAAAGTCCTACATATTTGATTGGGCTATATCCAATTTGAATATTACTTATTCCTCGATCTTTGATTGAAGTGGAGCCAGAAATTTTCAAATCATTGCGCTCGGAGAGAGTTAAAACATTCCCTTCGGCGGGAACATAATAATGGTTGTTTTGCACAGAACAGGAGAAAGTGGTAAGAATGGTTAGAACAAAAAAAATCAGGGCAGGAAGAGTTGTTTTATTTTTCATAGTCAAAATTTTAGAAACCAAAATTAAATATAATTTATCGTCCTATTACTTCCAACTATATATCAAGAAATGGTCAAAAAAGAAAATCCAATTTTAAAATTACAATAGTCAATTATTCTTTATCCCTAAAAAGATTGACCATTCTATTTTCCAGAAAGTTCTGTTTCCGCAGAAATCATCATCATATTAGCAATAAAGTCTCCCCAGCTTTCATTCATTTCAGCAAATGTTTTATTGAATGCTTCTTTGCCAATAAAAGTATTTTGGACAAATTCATGAATATCATATTGCATTACCTTTTTCAAAAAAAGTCCACTACTCAATTGATTGGGATCATTCGATTTTTCGCAAACGGCAATGAATGGATCAACAAATCTTCGATTTTCAATCAATCTATTTTTAAATAAATTATACATTTCAGTTTGCTCCGCAGTTGCTTTAAAGTTGCGAGTCCCCTCAATATCTTCAAGGAACTCATTGATACTTTCAAAAACCATCAACAAGTTTTCTTCGTCCATTTTTTCATTTTGTAAGAATCCTGCAAGGTCATATTTCTCAATCGAAATAATTCCTTTTTGAATAGCATCTTGATATTCCAGAGGAAGTTGTTGGATGAGTCGAAGGATGTCAGGTTTATTGGCTAACATTTTACTTTTGGTCGCTTCGTATTGAGTTTGATATTTTGCCACTAAAGGGTTCTCCGTTTGACTCTGAGTTTGGCAGGAGAGAATAGTAATGGAAAGAAAAAAGAGAAAATAGAGATATTTCATTTTTGTAAATATATTGTTATAATTTTGAATTAAATAGGTTATTGAGTTATAAAGTTATTAACTCAATAACCTAAAAAACTCTTTTAAACATCTTGTGCATGAATCGCTGCAATCCCAACCATATCTACAATTTGACGAACACTCGCCCCCATTTGCAAAATATGAATTGGTTTTTTCAAACCTAATAAAATAGGCCCCATCAAACCAATATCCGATGCGCTGCTCAATAAATTATAAGCAATATTAGCAGAGGAAAGATTTGGAAAAATCAAGGTATTTGCTCGATGTCCAGCTAGTTTTGAAAATGGATAAAACTCTTTTAATTTATCTCGATCAAGGGCAAGGTGTGCTTGCATTTCTCCATCGACAATCCAATCTGGATGTTTTTGATGAACGATCTTAGTCGCCTCACGCATCAAAACTGCGGACTCTCCATCAGGCACCGATCCGAAATTTGAATAAGTCACCAATGCTATTTTAGGTTCAATATTGTAGCGTCGAACTTCTGCAGCGATCAGCTCTGTAATACCAGCAATATCTTCCGCATTCAAGTGATGATTAATAGTGGTGTCTCCCAAAAACAAAGGGCCATTTTTAGTCATCAATATATGAACACTCGCTACTTTTGGAATGCCTTCCTTTGCTCCAATAATTTGCAATGCTGGACGAACCGTATTTGGATATCTTTTGGTCAAACCACCAATCATCGCATCTCCATCACCAGTTTCTACCATCATTGCCCCATAGTAATTATTACTTCGCATGATGTCTCTGGCCTCTGCAGCTGTGATTCCTTTTCTTTTTCTTTTTTCAAAAAACAAATGAGAATATACCTCGAACGTTTTTATTTCTTGTTTCCCATCTGGATTTTTAGGATCAATAATTTTCACGTTTGGCAATTCAATTTCATATTCATCAAGCAACTGCTGAATCGTTTCTTTTTTCCCCAAAAGAATTGGTTGCGCAATTTTTTCTTCAACCACTACTCTTGCTGCCTTAAGTACAGAAATATGTTCTGCATCGGCAAACACTACTTTTTTAAGTTCTTGCTTCGCTTTGTTCTCGATGATTTTGGAAAGTGCATTATCGTTACCTAGTCTATTGGCTAATTCCAATTCATACGCATCCCAATCTGTAATTGGATTTTGTGCCACTCCTGAATCCATCGCTGCTCTCGCAACTGCTGGAGCAACTGCGGTGATCAATCTTGGGTCTACTGGTTTTGGAATAATGTAGTCTTTTCCAAATTTCAAATTCGTATTTCCATAGGCCAAGTTGACGATATCTGGAACTGGTTTCTTAGCCAATTCAGCCAAAGCGTAAACAGCTGCCAATTTCATTTCTTCGTTTATTTCCGATGCTCTTACATCCAATGCTCCTCTAAAAATAAATGGAAAACCTAACACATTATTGACTTGATTAGGATAATCAGATCGACCAGTTGCCATGATGCAATCTTCCCGAGCCTCTTTCGCATCTTCATAAGGAATTTCGGGTGTTGGATTAGCCATGGCAAAAATGATACAATCCTTTGCCATATTTTTTATCATATCCTTATTCAAAACATTTCCTTTCGACAAACCAACAAATACATCTGCGCCATCTAGAATATCTGTCAGAGAAGTTTCCATTGGCATCGAGTTATTAATAAACTCTGGTTTTTTTCCATTCAAGTTATCTCGGTCACCATGAATCAAACCTTTACTGTCATACATGAAAATATTTTCCTTTTTGGCACCTAAAGAAACATAAATCCGAGTACAAGAAATAGCCGATGCTCCTGCCCCATTCACTACAATTTTCACTTCTGACATTTTTTTCCCAACGATCTCCAAAGCATTTAATAATGCTGCGCCGCTAATGATCGCCGTTCCATGTTGGTCATCGTGCATGACTGGAATGTTCAATTCCTTTTTGAGTCGTTCCTCGATTTCAAAACAAGCAGGTGCAGAAATATCTTCTAAATTTACTCCTCCAAAAGTAGGCTCCAAAATCTTAACTGTTCGCACGAATTCATCTACATCTTTGGTATCTAATTCCAAATCAAAACAATCAATATCTGCATATATTTTAAACAACAATCCTTTTCCTTCCATCACCGGTTTACCCGCCGCTGGTCCGATATCTCCTAATCCGAGCACCGCAGTTCCGTTACTGATGACAGCAACTAAGTTTCCTTTGGCGGTATATTTATAAACGTCGCTTGGATTTTTTTCAATTTCCAAACAAGGTTCTGCCACCCCTGGTGAATAGGCTAATGATAAGTCTCTTTGATTGGAAGTTGCTTTGGTTGGAATAACTTCAATTTTGCCTGGACGGCCTTCTTGGTGGTATCTTAAAGCTTCTTCTTTTAGTGATTTTTTATCCATCTGATGATTAATTTTTTAGGGCGCAAATATACACTTACCATTAGAAATAAAAAGGTTTTAAGGGAAAACTCTTATTTGATTTTGGTTGGAGTTGGCTGAAGGAAAAAGGGATGGGATCTCTTGAAGGTATCCCATCCCTGGCCACCTTTCAATTTTCATTTTTTTCCTCTTTTTCAAAATTTATGAACCCAACTATTATCATTCCTATAATTGAAAAAGGTATGGTAATCATCGAAATAATAATCGGTCCATATGAAACGACTCCAATGAAACTTAATATGTCATTCTCTGATCCTGCAAACAAAAAGAATAAAATGGTAGAATAAATAATGTAACCAAATGGAGCAGCTAAAAAAAATACACATCCATCTTTACTTGGTAAACTAAGTTGTTCCTTTTTAAATAACATGGAAAGTAAAGCTAGATATGGAATTGCTACAAGTATAGTAGTTAATCCGTAAACATAATCATAAGGTATACCTTGATGATGACAAATCCAATCTGGACAGTTTTTATAATTCATGTTTTTATTTTTTATTCTTATTGATCAAAATTACTTGGTACTGATGTGTTGACTTTAAGAATAAAAAAAAGGACGATTTCCCTATCCAAACAAAACTGGAATAAACAAATAAGTTACCCCAACCAGAAGCAAAATCGAAATAATATTCAACACAATCCCCACTTTCGCCATTTCAAAAACTTTGATGTGTCCACTTGCAAAAACTATCGCATTCGGAGGGGTCGCCATCGGTAACATAAATGCACAACTTGCTGCCAAAGTTACTGGAATAACAATCTGTAAAACAGGAACTTTCAACCCAATTGCAATCCCTGCAACAACTGGTACAAAAATATTAACCAACGCCACATTACTCATCAACTCTGTCATAAACAACATCACGAAAATCAATAAAGTTGTGATAATAAAAATACTTAATCCTTCTTGTTGAGCAATCGTATTTCCAATTAAATCAATCAATCCAGCGGTTTTTAAACCTCCAGCCAAAGCGAGTCCTCCTCCAAAAAGAATTAGAATGCCCCAAGGTAATTTGGAGGTATCTTTCCAATCCAATGTGAATTTCCCGTTTTTGAAGTCAAGTGGAAAAACAAACAATGCCAAGGCTCCCAACATACTAATTCCAGTATCAGTTATTTGTGGAAAATAAACTTCCAACTTGCTCCGAATCATCCATAAAAATGCGGTGGTCAGAAAAATAACTAAAACTACTTTTTCAGCTCGACTGACTTTTCCTAATTTTTTAAGTTCCCCGTCGATGATATCTCCTGAAGCTTTTAGTTGCCCTAAATTATTTGGATAAAAAACTTTTACAATAAAAAAATAAGCAATCATTAACATGGTAATCGCAAACGGAACCCCCATTTTCATCCAATTAAAAAAACCAATATCAATATTATATTGATCTTTCATCACACCAACCATAACCATATTTGGAGGTGTGCCGACGATAGTTGCCATGCCTCCGATGTTGGCTGAAAAGGCAATTCCCAACATGATACTTAACGCAAAATTTTTATCATTTTTAGTAAAACCATCTTCATCATTGATCAATAATTTTATCACCGAAAGTGCTATCGGCAACATCACTACCGTGCTCGCCGTATTGCTAATCCACATACTCATCAAAGCGGTTGCCAACATAAAACCCAAAACAACACCATCCGCATTTGTCCCCGTCAACTTTAAAATCGACAACGCAATCCTTCGATGTAAATTCACTTTTTCCAAAGCTAGCGCAATGATAAATCCGCCAAAAAATAAAAACACAATTGGATGTGCATAGCTACTGGCGACTTCCCCAATCGGCATAATATTTACTAATGGAAAAATAGTCAAAGGAATCAATGCCGTAACTGAAATCGAAACAGCTTCAGTCACCCACCAACAAATCATCCATGAAGCAACTGCAATCACATGATGTGCAATTGGATTGATAATTTCTTTGGGATAAAAAAGGATAACTAAAAAAAGAATTGGCCCGAGAAGGAATCCTATTTTTTTATACGTTGGGTAGTTTTTCATTGTTTTGTTTTTGCAGGTAGAGACAAGGCATATCTTGTCTCTACAAAAATCAATTTACATTATTCAATATTCGGAATAGTCAAGGTTACTCTTGTCCCACAATCTTCTAACGCTGACGCTAGAATGTTTACATCTTCTGTTTTTACTTCTAATTTTATTTCACCTGAAGCATTAAAAGTAGCTAATCTTTCTTCAATGATTTGGGTTCCCCGAGACTTATGTTTTTTCAAGGATTGCGCTCTAATTTCTGCTGCTTTTTTTCGCCCAATTCCATCATCCTCGATGATGCAAATTAAAGTATCATTTTCTTGTTCAAAAATCATTTTGATTGTCAACAGCCCTTGCGATTTTTTATGTCTCAATCCATGGTTGATGGCATTTTCTACAAACGGTTGAAGTAGCAAGGAAGGAATTTCGGTCATCACTAAATCCAAAGATTCATCTATTTCATAATTAACATCAAACTTATTTTCAAAACGCATCTGCTCCAAGGTCACATATAATTTCAGCAACTTCAATTCATCTTCTATTGAGACATATTTATTTTTGGAAGACTCTAAAAACAATCGCATCAACATCGCAAAGTCACCCAAATAATTGATCGCCAGTCTTGACTCATTATTTTTTATATAAAACTGAATCGCTCCCAAAGCATTGAACATAAAATGAGGATTTAATTGCAACCGAAGTGTTTTTAATTCCAACTCTAGAAACCTTCTTTGATTTTCTTTTTTTGCAATCTCTTCTTGCTCAACCTTCTTTCTTCTATCAATTTTTCTTTTGACAAAATAACACCCTATTCCAAAAACGGATAAAAAGGCAAGCGAGTAAAATGACCAAGTTCGATAAAAATAAGGTTTAACTTTTATGGGAATAATCAAATCTTTTACACTTGAATTTCCACGATCATCCATCCCTCTTACTTTCAATTTATATTCACCTGCTGGCAATCTATAATACTGAACCGACGGAATATTAGTAGGAGGATTAAAGTCAGTTTCCCAACCTTCCAAGTAGGTTTGAAAAGTATTATTTTCAGAGTTAATATAATTAGGCAACATAAAATCAAAACCAAAGAAAACGGTCTCTGGTTCTATCACTAAAGTTTTGGTGAAATCAAAATCCCCATATTGATTACGAACTAAATCCAAACCTTCCTGCAAATCAAAGAACCTATTAATTACAGGGGCTGGGTGAGTTTTCCGAACGGCTAAATCTTCCACTCTAAATACATCAAAACCATTTATTCCTCCGAAATAAATATTATTATTTTCATCTTTAAAATGAGATAATCGATTAAATTCGTAATTACCAAAACCGTCTCTTTCATAAAAATTCCGAGAAGAATTCTCTTCCATATTCAGGTAAGTCAAACCGAAAAAAGTACTCACCAAATATTCCTTTTCTCCAACTTTAAGGATACCCGAAATATTGTTATTTGGGAAAACATTATTCGTTTTCCTATGGATAGATTTAGTGTTTTCATGCAAAAAAAACTCAGAAAAAACTTCTGTTTTTTTATTAAAAAAAAAGATCCCTTCGCTAAGTGTCCCTATCCATATTTCGTCATCATCATTGAAAAGTGTTAGAATATGTTTTCTATTTTTTGAGTTTTCATCAATTAGAAATTTTTGAAATTGATTTTGTTCCTCATCTATTTTAACTAAACCAGTTGAGGTAGCCAACCAAATTATTCCATCTTGATCTTTTTCTGAAAAATTAATTATTGTATTTCTTAAAGCATCTTTTTTCTCTTTCCAATTATCAAATGAAGTGAACTCGCCAGTACGTTTATTGAATATAAAAATATCTCCATTTCGTCTAGTTTGGTGCAAGGTAAAAACCCAAAATTCATCTTTAGATTTTTCTAGAATCGTTCTTGGAATTACCCCTTTTCGAGGTAGTATCCACATGCTCCAAGTTTTCGTTTCAGGATGGTATCGATGAATTCTTCCATTGGTTGATTGGTCACAACTTACCCCCCAAAGATAATTTTCTTCATAAATTAAATTTCCTCCACAAGACATTTTTTCTACTGCTTTCCCTAAACTATCTCTGACAATTATTTTTTCTAATTCATCATTTTTTGTATTTAGTTCATACCAATAACTCCCTTCTTCTGCTGCATAGATTTTCCCATTTTTATCTCCAGCAAAACCTCGCATCACATTACCAAACTGCCCGCCTTTTAATTCTTGATTTAAATAATTTCGAATATTTTTATTTTCATAACCAATTGTAAATTGATAAAATCCATTGTGAGAAGACAAATGAAAATTTTTGGTAAAATCTTTCCCACGGATGCTGGTAATTTTAGATTCTAATGTTCTAATTTTTTCCAAATTGGTAAATTCATTTTTTGTATTTACCAATATTAATCTTTGAGAATAAAATCCTTCGTTGGCACTTACAATCATATTTCCTAATTCATCTTCCCAAACTAAACTATAATTATAATTGGGACGACCTTCATAGGCCTGAATATGAGTTTCAGATTTTTCGATATAAAAAAAATCGTTACTAAAGGTGGAAGAAAGCCATAGTCTTCCATTTTTATTTTTATGAAAAATATCTAAATGTTCTAACCTATTATTGGTAGAATTTTTGAATGGAAAAAACTCTTTTTGTTTTTCTTCAGACAGCTTAATTAACTTTTGTTGGTAATAATCAAACACCCAAAATTCATTGTTTGGTAACGCAATTATTTTATCATATTTTTCATTTCCAGAAGAAGTAGAAATTATTTTTTCGACCAATTCAAAATCTTGTTTTCCTTGCCATTTATAAATAAGAAGATGAGTATTTGATCTTCTCAATAAAAAAATATCGCCTCCTGAGACTATGGAAATATCTATGAATTCTCCTAGAAGGGTCTGCGATTTTTTAAGTGAAATTCCATAAGATTTTAGTGTTTGAAAATTAAGTACTTCCAAGGAATCTTTATAATCAGTCGGTTGAATAATTAGATTTTGTTGACCATCCTCATTAATTTTTCCAGCACCTCTTATATTGATTTTTTTAGCAACATTAGAAAAGACAATATTGGAAAAATTATAAAACTTAACTCCATCAAATCTACTAATTCCACTTGCGGTACTCACCCACATAATTCCTCTCGAATCAGTATAAACATCATAAACAGTTCGGTTAGGTAAACCGTCATTTTGCGAATAATATTTAGTCTCAATAGGTAAAACCTGACCTTGGGAAGGAAGGAATCCAGCTATAACAAGAAGAATGATCAGAAGGTATTTTATTTTCATTTTCTGAAATACAATGTTTTTTTTGATCGGTTGAAAACAAATTAAGTATTTTTTTTGAGTTCTTTATCGCGCATTTTTTGAAAGTTACCAGGATTTTTTGAGAAGATAGTTTCTTTTTCAAAAGCCCCCTTCTTCTTATCCTAAACAATTAGACAATTGTAAAACGTCACCGATTGTTACATGGAAATTACCGTTCATTTAAATAATTCAACCATTTGTGCAAGTTTCTCTAAAAAAGTAGTAATTTCCTTTCCCAACAAATTAAAGTAAAAAAAATAAAATTTTACTCTTATCAACCTAAATATTGATTCGTTAGAATTCCAAAGTTCATAGTAATCAAAATAACTAAACTTATGAATGCTATTATAATTGACGATGAGCAAAAAGCTGTTCAAATTCTGAGTAGCTTATTGCAAGAGTATTGTCCTCAAATCAATATATTAGATACTGCCAATTCTCTTGAAACTGGTTTGCATTCCATATCTACCCACCAACCTGATTTAATTTTTTTAGATATAGAAATGCCTGGCGGAAGTGGGTTTGATTTACTCAAAAAATTACCTCATCTCAATTTCGAAATTATTTTTGTCACTAGTCATGAAGACTATGCCGTGGAAGCCATCAAATTTTGTGCTATCGGTTATATTCTAAAACCGATTCGAGAAATTGAGCTTTTAGCTGCTGTCAATCAAGCAAATTTTAGAATTAATCAAAAGGAAGAAAATTCTCGTAATAAACAATTACTGCAAAATTTAAATAATCCCCAAAGTCAAAATAATCGTATTGGAATTCCAACTTCTAGAGGATTAGAATTTGTGGAAACGGGTACAATTATTCGTTGTGAAGGAGTGCAAAGATGTACTAAATTGATATTGAAAGAGAATAAATCAATTTTAAGTTCTTACAATCTTGGAGAATTTCGAAAACTATTAGAAGCATACCATTTTTATTCTCCTCATAAATCTCATTTGATTAGTCTCAATCATATAGTTAGGTATGATAAAGAAGGAACAATAGAAATGACAGATGGAGTTGCTGTACCTGTGGCAAGAAGAAGGAGACAAGATTTTTTGGAAAAAATGACCAGATTATAACGGATCACTATAAAATAAAACACGCCAATCCGAAGAGGAATGACGTGAATTATCTTAATTAAGATTTTGTATCAATGTTAATTGATACGATTTTATCATCTGGTTTTTTAATTCTAATCGCTCGAAAGTAGTATTAATTAATTAATTAATTAATTAGACGTGTTCTTTATTATATCCTTGGGGAAAGGTCTGTGTTACTAACATTTTCAATAATTAATCGAAGACTATGGTACTTCATTTGGTTTAAAATACAATAATCAAATTAATACCTACTTTTCGAACATTTTAACTAATAAGGGTGGTGTTTAATTTAATTACGATAAAAATAATACAAACCTTATTATTTTCCATCTAACATTAATCTATAGGTACACTTGGTTCATCTATCGGTCATTATAAATTAAGATGTTTCTAGTTTTTCCTTAAATTTGCCTCCTCAAATAATTCTTTTTTCAATTTTAGTTTTTCAAATGTCATTTTACAAGTAGAATTATCTATTTAAAGTTCACCTTGTGATCATTCTTTCATTTGAAAAACGTACTGTGAAACTCAAAAAATTCTCTTAAACATTTATAAGAGTCTCTTAAACAACTTCATTTTTTTCTAATTAAAAACAAAATAGAATGAGATTATTTCTTGCTATGTTCGCAATGCTATTTTTTTTAGCATGTGAAAAACCTGCACCAAAATCTGAAACCCCTACCCCAACAACCACGGAGGTAGAAATTCCTGAAAGTAAAACCGTTTCGGATGAAAATGGATTTGCTTGGCAAACAGAAACCTTTGCGGACTTGGGAATATTAAGATACCAAGTTCCTGACTTTGAAAAACTTACCTTAAAGCAAAAAGAATATGTTTACTACCTAACTCAAGCTGGATTGGCAGGTCGTGATATTATTTACGATCAAAATTATCGACACAATTTGACCATCCGAAGAGGATTGGAAAAAATGATCGAAAATTACAAAGGGGACAAATCATCGAGAGCTTATTATGATTTGGAAACTTATGCAAAACGAGTTTGGTTCGCCAACGGAATTCACCACCATTACTCTATGGATAAAATGTTACCTGATTTTTCAAAGGAATATTTTATGGAAGTGGCTAATGCTACAGGTGTTAAATTTTCTGACGAGGTGATGAGTGCGATTTTTGATCCAAATTATGATAATAAAAAAGTGAATTTGGATGAAAGTAAAGGTTTGGTAAAAGGTTCTGCTACCAACTTTTATGATACTGCTCTTTCTGAAAAAGAAATACGAGATTATTACAAAAGCATCAAAGTTAAAACGGACAAACCAGTTTGGTATGGATTAAATTCCAAAGTGGTTAAAGGTGATGATGGAAAATTGATGGAAAAAGTTTGGCATTCCAACGGTATGTATGGATCGGCTATCAAAGAAATTATGGGTTGGCTGGAAAAAGCTGCTGGTGTTGCTGAAAATGATAAACAAGCTAAGGCACTCAAATTATTAATTGAATATTATAAAACTGGAGATCTTAAAACTTGGGATGCTTATAACATCGCTTGGGTTGAAGCTACTGATGGAGATATTGATTATATCAATGGTTTTATCGAAGTATATAATGACCCATTAGGTTACAAAGGTTCATACGAGAGTATCGTGGAAATCAAAGATTTTGAAGCATCTAAGCAAATGAAAGTGATGGCCGACAATGCTCAATGGTTTGAAGATAACAGTACAATTGCAAAAGAACACAAGAAGAAAAAAGTAGTAGGGATTAGTTATAAAGTAGTTTCGGTGGCTGGAGAATCTGGTGATGCATCGCCTGCAACTCCTATCGGAGTCAACTTACCTAACTCAGATTGGATTAGAGAAATTGGTTCAAAATCCGTTAGTTTGGGAAATATTATTTCAGCATATGATGAGGCTTCTGGGCCAGGTATGTTGACTGAATTTGCCCATGATGAAGAGGAAGTTGAGCGAATTAAAAAACATGGCGGACTAGGTGATAAATTAAGTACTGCACTTCACGAAGTGATCGGACATGCATCTGGGAAACTTAATCCAGGCATTGGTACACCAAAAGAAACTTTACAAAGTTATGCTTCTACCTTAGAGGAAGCTCGGGCTGATATTGTTGCTTTGTATTTTATCATGGATCAAAAAATGGTGGACATGGGATTGATGGAATCATTGGATGTGGCTAAAGCTGAATATGATGGTTATATCGCTAATGGTATGATGAAGCAATTAGTAAGAATTGAACTTGGAAAAGTGATCGAGGAAGCTCACATGAGAAATCGTCAATTGATTTCGAAATGGGTTTTTGAAAAAGGAGCTAAAGACAATGTCATCGAAAAAGTAGTACGTGATGGAAAAACATATTTCAATATCACAGACTATGATAAACTTCGATCTTTATTCGGTGATCTACTTAAAGAATTACAACGAATCAAATCTGAAGGTGATTACGAAGCTGGGAAAGCGCTTGTAGAAAACTATGGTGTTCAAGTAGATGCTGCCATTCACAAAGAAGTTTTGGAGCGTTCTGAAAAATTGCAATTACCTCCGTACAAAGGTTTTATCAATCCTATGTTGGTTCCTGAAACTGATGCTGATGGAAAAATTACAAATATCAAAGTGACGTACCCTGATAACTTTAAGGAGCAGATGATGTACTACGCTAAGAACTTTTCGTTTTTACCAAACTTGAATTAACATAATAGTGAATAATTAATGTTTGCTATTAACTAAATATTGAAGCCGCAGCTAGTTGACTAGTTGCGGCTTTGTAATTTTTTTTAAATAATTTGAATGGTTAGAGACATTTATTCCTTGCAATAAAAAAGGATGGATGAGTCGCCCTTTTCAATTTTTTCTTGAATAGGATATTCAATTTCGTCCAATATTTCATATTCCAAAAATAACAAAACAAAAAATCAAAAATCATAGTTTTCAAAAACATCCAGAAGCATAATTATCTCGTATAAACAACATCCAAATCCAAAAAAGAAATAATAGAAAATTTCCGAAACCTCCAACTTGAAGCTTCCACGTAAAATATTCTTTGTTATGTCTACTCTTTTGGAAATTTAAAATTCCAAAAAAATTAAAAATGAAACCTATCATTCCTACAATTAAACTAATTAACAGAGCCAGGTTATTTGGTACCTTAACTTTCAAACTAACCAAAAGAAATAAAATGATGAAAACTCCAAAATAAATTATGATGGATTTCCAAAATTGCTCATAGGATTTTAATGCAAAGGTTGGTAATATAATTTCTCTTTCGATTTCGTCTAAAATTTCATTTTCCATAACTTAATTTAAAATAACTCAACAATATAATTGATTGCACTAAGTAATGATATTAAAATACCAAAAGCAGAAGGAAGAAACATTAACATGTTCCCTACTGCTCCGACATATTTTTTCCAAGAGGTCACTTCTTGAAATCGTTCACTTTTTGAAGCATTAATCATCCCAAATAAATTAAGAAAAAAAGCTGTCAAACCTAAGCCAATACCAAGGGCTAAATTTATAAGATAATTTCCTCCAAATAATTCATATACAGGTATTTCACTAATGGGTATTAATATAAAAACTAAGATGGAAAATAAGAATTGATTAAACGATTTATTCGCATAAATTGGTGAGCCGCCCTTTTCAATTCTTCCCTGAATAGGGTCTTCTATTTCATCTAAAATTTCATTTTCCATATTTATATTTTTCCAAAAAATAAAAAATAAAAAGGTCATCTAAAAATTAATCAGATGACCTTTTTATTTATAACCCACGCGCTAAAACATTTACATTACCAAAAATAAATCATAATCACCGTCATCAACATCACCAATAACACCATGTGAAATCGGTAATCTTTGTACCAAGGCAAACCATCCATTCCATCACTCAATAACTCTCTTCGGAAAGTCAGCAACGCAACTTGTTCCGCATTTGGCGCTGGGGTCATTTTACTAACCACTACAAAAATCACCGCACTAAGAGCAGTCATTATTCCTACATTTGTGGTGTAGTGAAGGTTCAATAATTTCTCCGTCCCCTCTCCCATGATCGCTTCCCATGGTGCAGTATCTGTTACTAAAAATAGTAACAATCCTAAAAATGTTCCAATCACCAATGTCCAAAATGAACCATCTCCATTTCCTCTTTTGTAAAAAACACCAACCAAAAAGATCACCGCAATTGGAGGAACTAGGATAGAAAACATTTTTTGTAAATAACTCCAAAGTCCTTCAAAATGGGCAATATTCGGCGCCCAAAATGCAGCCACCAACATTAAAACGATAGTCGTAATTCGACCATACTTTACGATGTCTTGATCTGATAAATTTGGATTATTAGGTTTGACAAAATCAACTACCACTAGGGTCGAAGCGGAATTCAAAGTAGAATCTACACTCGACATAATTGCCGAAATCAAACCTGCCAAAACGATTCCGACCATTCCGACTGGCAATGCTTGCGTCACTATGGTTGGAAAAACTTTATCTGAATTCGCTAATTCTGGGAACTGTTCAATTGGAAATAAACTGATTGCCATAGCACCCGGAATCACCATGACAAACAAGGGAATCACTTTTAAAAATCCTGCAAAAATCATCCCCCATCGGGCGTGTTTAATATCTTGAGCACCCAGCACTCTTTGCACGATATATTGATTAGTTGTCCAATACCAAAATCCTAAAATTGGAACACCAAGGAACAATCCTGACCATGGCATACTTTCATCATCCAACGGTCGGATCATAGAAAAATGTCCTTCAGGTGCACTTGCGACTACGTTTGACCAGGAGTAATCTAATTTTCCAAAAAGAATCCAAGTCAACACCGAACATCCAATAATCAAAATAATGGATTGTATTGCATCTGTGATAACTACTGCTTTCAATCCTCCAAAGGCAGTATAAATTCCTGCAACGATGGCTAACCCAAGTGCTGACTGCCATAAAACTAATCCTGGAAAGAATGCTTGTAACACTATACTTCCGGCGTACAATCCTCCAGCCATTTCAATTAAGACACTACTGGATATAGTCACCACGGAAAAGAAAACTTGTGATCGTCGGTCAAATCTTTTTTCCAAGAATTCTGGAATCGTAGTAATTTTTGATCGCAAATAAAGTGGTACAAAAATCACCGCAGCAATAATTAATGGAATCCCTGATAGCCATTCATAAACTGATTGAACGACACCCGTGCTGTATGCTGCACCTGATAATCCAACTAAAGTGGCACTTGAAATATTGGAAGCAAAAAGGGATAAACCGATAAGTCCGTAGGTAAAAGATCTTCCTCCTAGAAAGAGGTCTTCGCTTGTTTTGGTTTTCCTCGAAACATAAAATCCTATACCCATCACGAAGGCAAAATA
>JBGCCY010000229.1:0-5170 GCA_045104975.1 Saprospiraceae bacterium | reverse complement strand
TAGAATTTCGTCGGTAAAATCGACACAACAAATCACCAAAGCCATGAAGATGGTTTCGGCAGCGAAATTGCGACGGGCAACAGATGCAATTGTACAGATGCGTCCGTATGCAAATAAGTTGAATGATATGTTGAAAAATATCCTTTCAAATATTGAAGGAGGTGCTAATACAACTTTTGGACAAGAGCGATTAGTTGAAAGTGCAGCAGTTGTAGTAGTAACTTCCAATAGAGGTTTGGCAGGTGCATTCAATACGAATGTCATCAAATCTGCAGTAGCAATAATTGAAGAGAGATTTTCAAAGCAACGAGCTGCTGGAAAATTGACAATTGTTTGTATTGGAAAAAAGGGAAATGAATATTTCAAAAAACGTTACAAAGATTGCAAAATCGTAAGTGACTATGTTGAAATTTTCAGCGACCTTAGTTTCGATAATATTGCTCAAGTTTCTCAAATGTTGATGGATGGTTTTGAAGAAAGAGAATTTGATGCAGTAACTGTTTCTTATAGTCGATTCAAAAATGCAGGAATGCAATTTGCTGAAACGCATCAATTTTTACCAGTTGAAAGATTAGAATCTGACGGTGGAAATAAACATCGAGCAGATTATATTTTTGAACCAAGTGAAAAAGAATTGTTGGAAAAATTAGTTCCAAGTATATTGCAAACGACTTTCCAAAAATTCTTACTTGATACTCACGCTTCTGAACATGGTGCTCGAATGACTGCAATGGACAAAGCAACGGAGAATGCAGAAGAGTTAATCAAGGAAATGAAAATTATTTATAACAAAGCTCGTCAAGAAGCGATTACTAGCGAAATTTCAGAAATTGTTGGTGGAGCTGCGGCATTGGAAGGATAATCAAAAACGGATTACTTATTCGTTACTAGAAGATTTTAGATTTTATGAAAAATATAGAAGCCTTGCTCATTGAGCAAGGCTTTTTTTGTTTCTATAAATCATTCAACTTTTAAATCTTAAAGCGTTGTCTAATTTTTCCAAAAAATAATCCCTATATTTCGAGTTCGTACAAGAAAAATGGGTTGCTTTTTTTTAACCTAAACTTTAATAAAATTCTATCGTTTTACAACTACACGAATTTTTTTCTTTTTTATAAAAAATAAAACCAATAATTCCATTCTATGAAAGCAGTAATTCCCGTAGCTGGAGCTGGTACAAATCTTCGACCGCTAACCTACACGCAACCTAAACCTTTGATTCCGGTTGCAGGGAAGACCATCATTTCATTTATCATCGAACAACTTGTCGAAGCAGGAGTCAAAGACTTTGTTTTTATTATCGGCTATCTTGGAGAAAAAATTAAAAATTTTGTTGAAAAAAATTATCCAGATCTCAACATGGAATTTGTCAACCAGGAAGAACGATTTGGTTTAGGACATGCGATTTGGACAGCAAGAGATGTATTAAGAAATGTAGATGGAATTTTCATAGTTTTAGGAGATACCATTTTTGATGTTGATTTAGAAAAAATGATTAACACGCCGAACTCATGTGTTGGTGTTCAAAAAGTGGAAGACCCTAGAGAATTTGGAGTTGTAGAGAAAGGAGAAGATGGGATGGTCAGCAAGGTGATTGAGAAACCTAAGATTCCAAAATCGAATTTAGCAATGGTTGGTTTATATAAAATAGATGAGGTTAATTTATTACTGGATAGTATTCAATATAATATTGAAAATAATTTACGGACATATAATGAATTTCAACTTACAGATGGCCTTCAACGAATGATCGAACAAGGTGCAAAAATTACCACGATGCCAGTTAATAATTGGTTCGATTGTGGGAAAAAAGAAATTCTTTTGGAAACGAATGCGATGCTTTTGAATAAGCAAAGTTATGGTTCTTCCAATTTGCCTCATTTTGAAGGAACAATAATTATCCATCCAGTAAGCATTGGAGAAAATTGCGAAATTCAAAATTCCATCATTGGCCCGCACGTAACAATCGGAAACAACACAGTCATTGACTACGCAATTATTAAAGATTCCATCATCGGAAGTTATGCTTCGATCGCAAATATAGTTTTACAAAATAGTGTCATCGGAAGTGATGCAGCTATAAAAGGTTGGAGTCAAAGTCTAAATATTGGAGACAATACGGAAATAGATTTTTCATAAATAAAATGTAGTTTGATTCTCCTGGATCCAGCCCAAGTCTAAATTAAAAATGGCAAAGATGCCCATTCTCTTTTAACCAATCTTCCTTTTCTTTATAATTCGGCATCGCATCACTCACTAATTTCCAAAATCTGTCCGAGTGATTTAATTCAATCAAATGTGCCAACTCATGAATAATCACATAATCAACCACATCATCAGGCGCAAATAATAATCGAGTAGAAAGATTTAAATTTCCTTGGTTTGAGCAACTTCCCCAATTCGATTGATTGTATTTAAAATTCAAACTTTTCACCGGCATTTTAAAATGCATATTATTAAACTCATTAACTCTCCGAGCAATTTCAGGTTTGAAGTCATTTCCGACAACTCGACTCAACAAATGTTTAATAGCCTTTTGTAAATGTACTTCAGAATCATGTTTACTTAATTTAAGATGGAGGACTCCATTTTTAAGATTAGCTGCATGTGTTTTTTTATCTAAAAAACTAAACTTCAAAACATATTCACGGCTACCCACTTTCAAGATGTCACCATCTTGATAATCTTTTCCAAAAAAACGAACATGTAAATCTTTGTGTTTGGCAAATTGTTCTTGAACCCAATTTGCAAACCAGGCGAGCTGTTCTTTTTGCTGACTAGCTGTCAACAGGTTAGGCATTCTTAAAATCACATATTGTTTGCCAAAGGAAGCACGTACATTACGACGCTTTTCATGATACACTTTTACAGGTACCTGCTTCCCTTGGACTTCTAAATATGTTTTTTGAACTTTTGACATAAAAAAAATCTAAGCATTTTTGCTTGCAAAGTTTTTCATTACATCAACTAAAACTTGAACACTTTCAATTGACATCGCATTATAAATAGATGCCCTAAATCCTCCAACTGATCGGTGACCTTTTATTCCAACACAATCGGCTGCAGCACAATCGGCTAAAAATGCTTCTTCCATTTCAGCATTTTTCATTTTGAAAGTAACATTCATCAATGAACGATCTTCGACAGCAGTTGTACCTTCGAACAAAGGATTAACATCAATTTCATTATAAAGCAATTTAGCTTTAGCTTCATTTTTTGTAGCCATTGCTGAAACTCCTCCATTTTCTTTTACCCACCGCATAGTCAACATAGATACATAAATAGGAAAAGCAGGAGGTGTATTAAACATAGACCCTTTTGCAATATGAGTATTATAATCTAACATGGTAGGAATAGATCGTCCAGTCTTTCCTAATAAATTTTTATTGACAATAACTAAGGTTACTCCCGCAGGTCCCATGTTTTTTTGAGCACCACAGTAGATGATTCCAAATTTACTTATATCAATTGGACGGCTAAAGATATCAGAAGACATATCACAAACCAGAGGTACATTAGTTTCTGGAAAGGCATGATGTTGAGTTCCAAAAACAGTATTATTACTAGTGATGTGTAAATAAGTTGCATCCGTTGGAATTTTATAACCTTTAGGAATAGAAGTATAATTACTTTCTTTGGAAGATGCGAGAACATTTACATTTCCAAATAATTTTGCCTCCTTAATTGCTTTGTCAGACCATGTTCCTGTGTTAATGTAACATGCAGTTCCATCTTGTGGCAACAAATTCATCGGAGCCATATAGAATTGAGAGCTCGCTCCTCCTGTCAAAAATAAAACTTCGTAATTATCATCTAAGCCTAGTAACTCTTTCGTAAGACTAACAGCCTCATCGACTACTGATACGAATTGTTTACTTCGGTGTGAGATTTCTAAAATGGATAGCCCCATTCCAGCAAAATCTTCAATTGCGGCTGTTGCTTGTTTCAAAACACTAGCAGGTAGTATTGCTGGACCTGCAAAAAAATTATGTTTCTTTTTTGTGATTACGGTATTCATTGTGATTTAAAATTAGGTGAAAAAAAGAAAGGACAAAAATAGATTTTTTAAAAATACAATGCCATAAAACGAGATTAAAATTGATAAAGGAGGTGAAAAATATTTTTTTTAAAATCACAAAAAAATAGAAAAAAGATAATTTTAAAAATGGTTAGAAGCTAAAAGTATAGCAATATCAAAGTAAGTAAAACACCTATTGTTGTCCTAGTATATATGTAATAACAATATGCTTTAAATATATTGTTCTGTACAATATGTTAAAGTAGAAAAAATATGCAAGACAATTTTAATATTTAATTATTTTTATTTGGATAAAAAAACGCGTAACCAAACTAAATGCTCTCATAATGAAAAAAAACAACGAAAAAGCAGACAAAGAATTAACTAAAGAGGAAAGTAAAAAAACTGAAAAAGGGAAAGTAAAAAAGATTGAGAAAAATTATATTGAATTACTAACCACAGAACGTGCTAACCTCAAGCAACTTTCCAAAAGAAAGTTTATTTCAGTAAAAGCAATTAAGCAAATTTTTGCTCTTCTTTTATTTGACAAAAATAAAACGATGACAGAGGTTATGGAAGAATTAGCATTAAGCCCTCAAACTCTTTTAAAATGGCGAAAAGAGTTTAAGGAAAAAAGAATGGATTCTCTTTTTGTTTTTTTAGAAAAAAAGAAAGATGATGATAGAAAAGGTGATATTGATGAGAATGAATCTAATTCTAATTCATCTGAATAACCAAATAAACTAAAAGTAGATAGACTAAAAAGTCTTTTCAATTCAATTCAGTTTACTCATTTGTGGTAATATTGGCTACATGGAAATAAAAGTGAGGACAAAATTATGTTTAAGAATAATTTTGTCCTTTTTTAAAATAAATATTAGCCAATGGAAAAATGTTGGATATAGATAACAACGATACTTTATTAGTATTGAATTGAGTTTCAAACGTAATAATATTGCAAATACCTACTATGTTTTAAGTGTGAAAGAAATTTTATTTCAAAAAGTTTCATTTTTTTTCAAAAAGATTTGGAAATTGGAATAATGCTTGTATATTTGCAGCCGCTTAACAAGGAAGGGTAATAAATGAGGAGAAAGAGTTAGGTGTGTACCATACCAAAGTGCTGATTTTTATTGAAAAATATCGACTTTA
>JBGCCY010000228.1:0-12888 GCA_045104975.1 Saprospiraceae bacterium | reverse complement strand
AGTTCCTTTTGGTGGAGTAGTGGGGATTTTTGAAAGTTTTATCATGTTGTTTTGTTTATATTATGTATCCCAAATTTTATAAGGATGTCTTAATTAGTTTATTTGCCATTTAAAATTTTCAACAATAGGACTTTCAAACTTTATTGGCGCGATGAGTGGAGATACAACCAAAGGAGTATTTGTTACCACATCCGTTTTTGATGAATCAGCAAAAAAGAAAGCAAGAGATGCTCATCATAAAATAATTTTAATTGATGGAAAGAAGTTAGCAGAATTAATGTATCAATTTAAGGTTGGTGTTCAAGTAAGCCTTGTCTATGAAATAAAAGAAATTGACGAAGATTTTTTTATAGAAAATTAATATAAACAAAACAACATGATAAAACTTTCAAAAATCCCCACTACTCCACCAAAAGGAACTGAAAAAGACGACATCAAAAAAGCCACTAAAAAAATGGCTAAAGAAATCGCCAAACTACAATACAAAATGCTCGCAGAAGGAAAGCGAAGTATTTTGATTATTTTTCAAGGAATGGATTCTAGCGGAAAAGATGGGGCAACGAAAAATGTATTTAGTGAATGTAGTCCTTCAGGAGTGAGTGTGACTAGTTTTAAAAAACCAACTGACGAAGAATTTGCGCACGACTTCCTCTGGCGAGTTCACAAACATACTCCAGGCAAAGGTCAAATTAAAATATTCAATCGTTCACATTACGAAGATATTTTAATTCAAAAAGTACATGGATGGATTACACCTAAGCAACAAAAAATGCGCATGGATGCCATCAACTCATTTGAAAACTTGTTGCAATTTGATAATGATACCGTTGTTTTAAAATTTTATATGCATCTCTCCAAAGCTCGTCAATTAGAAAAGCTGCAAGAGCGAATTGACGATCCTGAAAAAAACTGGAAACATAATGATGGAGATTGGGCTGAGCGGGAACTTTGGAATAAGTACCGTCGTTGCTACGAATATGCAATTAACAATAGCGATATTCCTTGGCATATCGTTCCTGTTGATAGTCGTAGTTACCGAGATTATTCTATCGCAAAAATTGTCTTGGAAACATTGAAAAAAATGAGATTTAAATTGCCTCCTTTGAAAACAGAGCGGTTTAAATAGTTGTTGGTTATAAAGGTTATTGAATTATTGATGATAGGATGATTGTTTTTAAACTAAACCGAAATAACTCGATAACACAGTAGCACCTAAAAATAATTCATGAAAAAAGTACGAGTAGATAAATGGTTGTGGAGTGTCCGTATTTTTAAATCACGTACTCAAGCTTCAGATGCTTGCCGAACGAATAAAGTAAAAATTGGAGATGCAACGCTAAAACCTTCTTTTCTTTTGGAAGGAGATGAAACACTTTTTGTTCGAAAAAACTCCTTCGACATGGTGTATAAGGTAGTAACTCTTATTGACAAAAGAGTCTCCGCTACCTTAGCTGAACCTTGCTATGAAAATCTTACGCCTGCTGACGAATTAAATAAATTCAACTCTTGGTATATCGGAAAAGGAAGAAATGAGATTAGAGAAAAAGGAACAGGTCGACCAACCAAAAGAGAGCGTAGAGTAATAGACCAATGGAAAGAAGAGGATGAAAACGGTGAATGATTAACGGTGAATAGTTAACACCACAATGTAATTACATAGTGGTGTTAACCGTTCACAATTCACAGCTAACCGTTAGTTATTTAAAGTTTTTAGAAACGATCCATTCTTTTGTTCCGTGTCCGTAGGAGTAAAAACCTTCTCCAGATTTTCTTCCTAATTTTCCAGCAGTAACCATATTGACAAGCAATGGACAAGGGGCATATTTTGGATTTCCAAAACCATCATGCAATACATTCATGATCGAAAGGCAAACATCCAAACCGATAAAATCTGCTAATTGCAACGGTCCCATAGGATGAGCCATCCCTAATTTCATCACCGTATCAATTTCTTCCACCCCTGCTACACTTTCGAATAAAGTGTATATCGCTTCATTGATCATCGGCATCAAAATTCGATTAGCAACAAAGCCAGGATAATCATTTACCTCAGTCGGCACTTTTCCTAAATCCTTAGAAAGTTGCATAATTTTTTTCGAAACTGATTTTGAAGTAGCATATCCATTAATCACTTCCACTAATTTCATCACAGGAACTGGATTCATAAAATGCATCCCAATCACTTTCTCTGGACGAGAGGTAACCGCAGCAATTTTAGTGATGGAAATGGAAGAAGTGTTGGTTGCTAAAATAGTTTTTTTAGGGGCAGCTTCATCAAGTGATTTAAAAATTCGGAGTTTTAAATCTACATTTTCTGTGGCAGCTTCGACGATCAAATCTGCACTTTTCACTCCAGTTTTCATATCTGAAAAAGTAGTGATATTTCCTAATGTTGCTTTTTTATCTTTTTCAGATATTCTCTCCTTGGCAACCATTCGGCTTAGATTTTTGTCAATCGTAGCTACAGCTCTTTCTAGAGCTGCTTCCGAAATATCCACTAAACTTACCTTAAATCCTTTCATGGCAAAAACATGAGCAATTCCATTACCCATTGTTCCTGCACCTATTACTGAAATATTTTTCATCTTGTTATTTTTGATGCGAAAATAGAGTTTTCAATTGAGAATTATCATTTTTCGGTTTTGAAAATTTTATATTTTTTAGACTATTTTAGTTTACATCAGGAAAGGATTAGATATGAGTAGCATGTGTAAAATTGGAACTATTAAGAAGCAAGTTAGGTCAGCGTCTAAAAAAGATAACCATTTCGAGGTTTCCTAGTTCTTCGCATGGCTTCATTAATTGAAATCATTTCAACTTGATAAAATATCCTTGATACCGTTCCAAATTCTTTTCAAAATACTCTCTGGTTTGCATTACCAAATCTCCATTTTCTAATTTTTGATAAATAAAATACTCATCATCAATTGAACTGCCATATTGCTTTTTTACTCTTTGATAACCATTTTCAATTTCTGACAAAGGTGCTAGTTGAGTTTTAGACCGAGGGGCATTTAGAAAATTATAACTATACAATTTTCCTTCCTCATCTTTTACAATTATAAAAATAATCTTGCTTAATAATCGATAACCTCCAGCTCCTAAATTTTGCATCGAATAGTAAACATTTTGAATTTCAAAATCCTTAAGAATAGAAAATTCATTGTTCGTTTCCAATAATTGAATCGTCGTATTCACCGAGTCCATCACACTTTGATAATCATAAATATGAACAGGTGACTTTTTTCTTCTAGCGGATCCCACCACCCATTTAATTACATCACCTTGCATTACGATAGTGTGGTAGTTCGAAGCACGAGGAAGAGCTGCAACAAGGTTCCTTTGCAAGTCTGCTAAATCTTTTTCTTTAATCTCATCCGTAATTTGAATTTTAACGCAAGGAATTTTTCCCAAAAAATCGGGATGAAATAATTCAGTAATTTCTAGATCAAACATTCGTTTTGCTTTACGAATCGCTTGAGATTTTTTCAAATCATCATCACCCACTTTTTTCAAATCATTTAATTCGAGTGTAATTACTTTGGAGACAATTTTTCCTTTATAAGACTTTTCTAGTAGTTCATAAAGTTGTTGACTTTTAGTTGCAGATAAATTTCCTGCTACTTCAATTTCTTTTTTAAAAAATGCTTTATCCAAATATCGCTGATCAAAATTATATTCCAATTGCAGTTTTACCTCGCTAAGATTTTTATCACAAATCATTTGGTCGGTTTGTCGAGTTGTAAACAATATCTGCTGTTGTCCCCTCGGAGGGATTTTCAGAAAATCTCTTTCTGACTTGGTTGGTATGCCTTTATAACTATCTACGAAATATGGTGCTATTTCGCAAAACGTCACATTCGTCAAAAATTTCAATGAATAAAATTCAGGTATCATTGGGGCAGGTGGATTTCCATTGGGACGATACTTTATGGCGCGAGGCCGGTGAATAATTACGGTATCATCAGTATTATTTTTTAGATAAAATTCGATAGTTAACATGTCCCTTTGACCATAGTGCGTAGTATATTCCAATTCTACGAGAGGCGTATCGGTTTGGGAAATGAGGGAAAAACTGAAGTATAATAAAAACACAATTAGGTGTAAACGCATAATCTTAGATTTAAAAAATGTAAAGACAAATGTAAAAAATAAAAAATCTAGTGATGAAATGCTTTGACATATAAAAAAAGATTCCCAAAAAGTGACTTACCAAGAATGTTACCGTCACAAAGGGGCAATTGATTATTAACTAATATAATTTTGCATAGAACTATTAAGTTCTTCGATTATTCTTCTCCTTTTTTTTTAGGTCTTTTTTAATCTTACCTTAATTTTTCTATTAACTTTTTTTATTTACTCTACCTCAATTAGTGAGGTAATTAATTATTCTTATTTATGAATATTTTTGTTGCAAAATTGAACTTCGATACAAGAGAATCGGATTTACAAAATGCTTTTGAAGCTCATGGAGCTGTTGATTCCGTAAAAATTATTATGGACAAAATGACTGGAAGGTCTAAAGGTTTTGGCTTTGTTGAAATGCCAAATGATGATGAAGCACTAGCTGCTATCGATGCCTTAAATGATCAAGATTTTGATGGTCGTACTATCGTTGTGAAAAAAGCTGAACCTCGGGAGAACCGTGGTGGCGGTGGTGGATATGGTGGTGGAAACCGTGGTGGCGGTGGATACGGCGGTGGTCGTTACTAAACAATCGTAATATCGTAGAGGCGCAATATTGCGTCGTTACTTTTCGATAAATGAAATGAAAAAGCTCAGAGCAATCTGGGCTTTTTCTATTTTATAGTAGAGACGCAATGAAATCAGAGAGATTGAAGTTGTTTAATGTTTCAAGGTAGCAAAAATAATTAGGGCAAATAGTGCTGGATTTTTTCCACTTTTTAGATGATTGACACTCAATTCCATTTGTAGAAACTTACCAAATCATCTTGAATAAAGTGCAGAATACCCTATCAACCAGGTAATTTTTTATTTTTTTTATTTTAAGATATTAGTGCTCGAGGTACAGTATGATTGAGTTCTATATATTAAAAAAAAACTATTTACGTGACTTTGAAATAAACTTGCGTCAAAAAGGTGCAAGTGAATGATATTTAACCGTTCTTTGCACCGAATTATTAAGTTCTTGGATTTTACTCTTCCTTTCTTTTAGGTCTATTCTAATCTTTCCTTAGTTTTTCTATTAACTTTTTTTATTTACTCTACCTCTATTATTGAGGTAATTAATTATTCTTATTTATGAATATTTTTGTTGCAAAATTGAACTTCGATACAAGAGAATCGGATTTACAAAATGCTTTTGAAGCTCATGGAGCTGTTGATTCCGTAAAAATTATTATGGACAAAATGACCGGAAGATCTAAAGGTTTTGGCTTTGTCGAAATGGCAAATGATGATGAAGGTCTTGCTGCTATTGATGCCTTGAATGATCAAGAATTTGATGGTCGTACTATCGTTGTGAAAAAAGCTGAACCTCGGGAGAACCGTGGCGGTGGTGGTGGATATGGCGGCGGCGGTGGAAACCGTGGCGGCGGTGGATACGGCGGTGGCGGTCGTTACTAAGCGATCGTAATGAGATAAAGCCGCAATTCATTGCGACTCTACTTATCGATAAAACTTAAAATGGAAAAGCTCAGAGCAATCTGGGCTTTTTCTATTTTGGTACTATCCTTGGCTTAATCTAATTCCTGGTTTTAAAACTCATATTCTAATCCTAAATTCAATCCAAACAATCTGTAATTCTGATTTGTAAAAGTATTAGTAACTGAAAAGTTTTTGGGAAAAACTCTAAAATTGGGTTGAGCAGAAATAGCCAATTGCTTCTTCAAATGATACTTTACTACTCCACCAAAATAATAACTCAGTTGAACATTAGATCTAAAAACTTCTCCTTGATTGGAATTCAAATTAACAAAGGAATCCGTAGCTTGAAAAATCATACCTGATGTTTTTAATTTCAAGTTTACAAAAACACCTGCTCGTCCTCCTAGCGAAAACTTCTTTATTCTTTTTTCAAAACCAATCAAAACAGGAATATCAATCATCCGATATTTATTAAAATACAATTTATTATGATTGAATTTTCTATCAAATACTTGATCTCCAAAAATAGCAATTGAATCTTCATTGATATTTATTTGAAAAGCAACAATGTCATTTTCAATAGAATCTTTTTGAATAATTTCTCCTTGAAATTTAAACTGTTCATTTATTTGCGTAAAATTCAGCCCAGTCGAAATACTCAAAAATGGCTTTGGTTTCCAAGTACCTAAAACAGAAATATTTATTGCTCCATGAGTTGATTCCGTTTCATTCCTTAAATTAAACAAAGCCTGATTATCAGAATTATTATTTTCTAACAATCTATTTACAAAACTAAAACCAGATAAAATTTCAATTTTAAACTTTTCAGAATCTAATTCTTCTTTATTGAATTCAACATGTTTTTCCACTCCATCTAATGATAGATTTGAGCTTTCATTTTTTAGTAAGAATAGATTCCTTTCTAAACTTGTAAATGTAATGTTAGGCTCTTCTTCCTTTTTTGATTCTGCTAGTATATTTTTATCTAAAACGAACACTTCTAATTGCTCATTTTTTTCCAATTCAAGCAATATGTCTCTTTTTTTATCTTCTAAAAAAGTGTTTTTTGGCGTTACATATTTTCTAGAAAAAGAAGAAAATTCAAATGAGTTTCCAAGCTCATTCAAATCTTCTTTTTCCTCAAAATTAATTGGAATAGTTTTAGTTTTAACAGCTTCATTTTCAACTTTTAAAATTTTGTTTTCAATTTCCACATCATTCGACAAATCGAATTCAATTTCCTCTTTTTCATTTTTGACAAGATCTCTCCCTTTATTTCTCCCAATAAAACCAAGACCTAACAATATACTTACAGAAAACCCTATCAATAGAAAAAGCAAGAAAAAGGGCAAAATTCTTTTCTGCTTTTCTTCCCTATTTATTTCATCCACATCAGATTCAATTGATGCCCAAAAGGAATCTACATCCAATTCAGATTCATAATTCTCTAAACCTTTTTTTAAGTTTTTATCAAAATTTTTATTACTCATGCTGATGCTTTTTTTGGAATATCTGAGATTTTTTGACGCAATAAATTTCTTGCTCGCAACAATTGAGAGCGAGAAGTGCCTACAGAAATATTCAGCATTTCTCCAATTTCTTTGTGCGAGTATCCTTCTATTGCATACAAATTTAAAACGGTGCGATAGCCTTCAGGAAGAGACTGAATATGTTTGATAATTTCTTCTTCTCTTAGTTGAAAAAACACCTCCGGTTCTTTGCCAGATGTTTCTCCAAATTCATGAGTTGCCAACTCATGTGTATAACCTTTTTTTTCCATTGGCTTGAGAGAATTATTAATTGCAATTTTTCTCATCCACCCTTCGAAAGAACCCGTAGCTTTGTATTTTTTTATGTTTGAAAAAATCGAAATAAAAGTTTCTTGCAAAGCATCTTTTGCCATTCCCTCATCTCGAGCATACCGCCGACAAACCGTCAGCAGTAGCCCTGAGTATTTTTTCACCAAGAGATATTGACTCTTCTTATCTCCTTTTTGGCAATTCGAAATGAGGTTGGTTATTGATTGCAATTTGTTGCTTTTATTAGAATTTATTTGATGGATGTTTTTAGTTGAACGTTTTTCGTTCTCTCAAACAACTTCATTTAAAATAAACTCTATTTCTATTTGATATGATGTTCATGAATTTAAACCTTAAAAATCTCTGATCACTTTATATTCTATCTCAACATAATCTACATCTCCAGTTATTTGATTATACTGATTGCCTGAAGCATGACCTGAAATTATTTCTCCCATGGAATCTCCATATTCATCAACAATGAATTCATCAAAAGTAGTCACATATTCTACATCCAAGGAATGATCCCTATACGCAATTACTAATTGAAGATCAATATTAGAATAATCACCAGCAGTATTTCCTAAGAAGCCAAACTCTACCCAATTTCCAGAATTAGGGGCTCCAAAAGTCAACTGAGTAAGCCAATCCCCATTAAAAGATAAGAGGGTTTGTAAAGTCAAAGGAGTAATCGAAACTTGTGTACTATTAATCGTCATCTTAACATAGTTAACTAAAGTCTGACCACAAGCAACTATGCTCCCAACATTTATTGAGTCTTGGATAGGAAGTGTTATATATTCACCCTGCTCAAAAGTAGAAAAATCACCACCAGAAACTTGTACATCAGAAGCATTCTCACAATATGGAATCCAAAAACCATATGGATTAGAATTGACTTCAAAAGAAAATAAATTCTCATCAATTTTCACTAGCAACATTCCATCATTTACTAACTCACCATTGCAATCAACTAAATCCCCATGCACAAATATTTTATCTGACGTATTAACTAATATATTTCCAAAATCAATATCGTCTGAAAATGGACCAATATCTAAATCCAATAATAAATCATCACATCCATTTTTTACATGCATTTCTAACAGCTCATAAGCGGGAATTTTACCAGCTAATTCTCCAGCTGTATTGGTGTAGCCAAATCTTGTCAATCCTGTTCCTATTTGATAAATGGCCACTTTCACATTCTGCATAGGTTCAGATGTCTCATCATCAATCAAGGTCAAATTAAAATTAACTAAAGGTCTAGGATAATCACAATTCCAAAATGAAAAATGACTTACTTCTCCCACATAAAAACCATTTTGTAACAATGCTTTTCCGTCTTTTGCCCAAACACCATATTTATAATTAAAAGACCATAGTGGGATTTCCGTAGGAGCATTGTTAACAAGTGTCGCAGGGATTGGCATTTTAATTTCAGCCGTTTGATTGTAAGCGATATTTAAAGGATCTCCAGAAGGTGATTCTAACTCAACTGCAATCATCCCATAAGTTTCCAAAGCAACTTCCTCCCCTTCTAAATTAACTCCTAACAATGCACCTGGCATTTGGTCAAAAGTCTTGCTAGCCGTAGGATCTAGCCACTTCAAAGCTACTTTTACTTCTCCAGAATATGGATCTCCATTTTCCATTCTAATACTATTGGAAGAAAATTTAACATGGCCACCATTGTCGAATTCAAGAGAAGCTCCAGAAGAAGATTGAAAAGATTGATCGAATTTCTTTTCCAATAATTCTACTTTAATATTATTGGTTTCAGCATTCTGAGGAAAGAACTTTCGACCGCTTTCGAAGTAACCATCTTTTTCAATTTTTATAAAAGTTCCTTGTTTATTCATCATGGTATTTTTGAAGCGAAAAGTTCCATAAATATCTGTTGTAATTGTTTCTAAATTTAAAGTTACCGTTGCGCCTTCCACAGGATTACCTGCTTCATCTATTACTAATCCTAAAACTGAACTATTTATATTTTCAATAATGGGATCATAATTAATTTCATAAGTGGGTGGTTCAAATGGATCAATTTCCACGACCTCATCGATGTTCTTTTTACAGCCAAAAAAAAGTACTAAAAAGCAAAAAGTGAATAAGTGTATATATTTCATATTGATTATTTTTTTAAATATTAGGTTTAGTAAAAACTTTAACTTTGACGTCGTCAATTAAGTAATCCGATGAGATTGGAAAACGTTGCATGAAAAATAATATTTGTATTTATTCAATTCCTAGATCTAGAGTTTCAATTAATTTTGGCACCTAACAGCAGCTCATTATTATCCTAAGCGTATGTCTAAAATAAAAAAGCCAACTCCTCTCGAAGCTGGCTTTCTTTATTTTTTCCGAAAACGAAATGTCCACTATGGGAAAATTCCCAAAGACAAATAGTCGCTACTGATTTTATTCAATGCATTGATGAATGCTGCTGAACGTAAATCTTCCACTTTCTTTTTTCGTTTTTTGATCATTCTAATTTGATCATAAGCCATCACCATCGTTTCTTCCAATCCTGATCGAACCAAATCAATCTCGTCCGCTCCACGAGTCAAAAAGTTTTTCTCTTTGATACCAATAGACTTACCAGTTGATTCTTCAATCTTACCAACTAAATCCATGTATCGAGCTTGATCAAATCTTTTTTCCATTCGACCAAATCTCATGTGAGATAAGTTTTTCAACCACTCAAAATAAGAAACCGTTACCCCTCCTGCATTACAATACATGTCTGGAATAATCATAACATCTTTCTTCAACAAAATTTCTTCTGCATCAGCAGTAACTGGTCCATTGGCAGCTTCAGCAATAATTTTTGCTTTTACTTGCTTGGCATTACCTTTATGAATTTGACCTTCCAAAGCTGCAGGAACCAAGATGTCACATTTTACTGTCAATACATCTTTTCGACTTTTCATATTTTTAGCACCTGGGAAATCTAGGATAGATCCTGTTTTCTTTCTATGCTTCACTAATTTATCAAAGTCAATTCCATCTTCTTTATAAATTGCTCCTTCATATTCCGCTACAGAGATGATTTTCACTCCACCTTCATTTTGAGAAATCATGGCAGTATAATGTCCCACATTACCCATTCCTTGAATAGCCATAGTTTTGCCTTCTGTTCCAGGAGTCAAACCAAGTGCTTTCATATCATCAGCATGGCTCATTGCTTCTCTAATGGAATAAAAAACACCTCGACCAGTAGCTTCTGTTCTACCAGCTATCCCGTGTTGAGTAACAGGTTTTCCAGTAACACAACCAGCAGCATCTATTTCGTCGCCTCTAAAAGTTCGGTAAGTATCTAGGATCCAAGCCATTTCTCTTGGGCCTGTTCCATAATCAGGTGCAGGAACATCAATCCCAGGCCCAATGAAATTTTTACGAATCAACTCAGCAGTATATCGTCGAGTAATTTTCTGTAATTGAGCAGGCGTGAATTCTCTTGGAGAAATTTTTACACCACCTTTAGCACCACCAAAAGGAACATCCACGATAGCACATTTATAAGTCATCAAAGAAGCCAATGCCATGACTTCTTCTTGATTTACTTTTTGGCTGTAACGAATTCCACCTTTAGTTGGTAATCTGTGATGGCTATGTTGAACTCTATAGGCTTCGATGACTTTGTAGTCATTACCCACACGAACGGGGAAGCGCATTTGATAAACAGAGTTACAAGCTTTGATTTGAGCCAATAATCCTTTTGGCAAATCGGTAAGTCCAGCGGCCTTGTCAAAGTTCCGGCTGACACTTTCTAAAAAGTTAGGTTCTCTTGTCATTGATTTTTAATCTTCTATAAGTGATTCTAATTTGGTTAGTTTACGTTCGAGATAAACCAAAAATCCAACGATTCCAAGAAAGATAGCCACCAACACAGCGATCACCACATAAATCTTTCCGGTGCTATGCATGAAATCTAAATTTTCAGTTTGAGCAGACAAGTCAATTGTCCATAAAATAGAAAACAATACGATTAAGAACTTTTTCATACTTTTAAATGATTAGCAAATGTGAGTGAATTTTTTTTATTTTACAAAAAAACAAATGGTTATTTTTTTAATGGTGAATGGTGAACGGTGAATGGTTAATAACACATCATAATACTCCTTCACCATTATTTCATTCTTGCTCCAAATATTTCTCCTCTATATTCAACATTCGATACTGAATTGAAGCGATCCAAAATCCTAAAATTGACCAACCAATAATCGCTGGATAAAAAACTATCCTCAAAGTATTATCCATGTCTTCACTTCCAAAAGCAGGATTTCCACCATTCCCTGGATGTAAACTACTATCTGTCATTCTTGGAATTACATTAATCAAAACCAATGCTGCTACAAAAGCAAAAAGATTATAGACGGCTGATATTCTTGCTCGTTTTTCTAAATCATCAAAAGCATTTCGCAACACGAAATAGGCAAAGTAAATCAACAATGCAATCGCCGTCATATTCAGTTTGATTTCTTTCCAAGTCCAGTAAGTTCCCCAAGTAGATTTTGCCCAAAGCATTCCTGTAACTATTCCTAAAACTCCAAAAAGTAAACCTACCGTGGTCATCACTTCCGCCCGTCTATCTCGATCTGGATTTTGAGTTCGGAGATACATAAAACTATTCCACGTTGCTCCCATAAATAAAAACAACATGCCAAACCACAAAGGCACATGAAAAAATGTATTTCGAATCGTTTCAAATAAAAGTCCTCGGAAGGGGAAATTTTTTCCTCGCTCACTTAAGTCTCCAAAGTTGGAATTTTTCCAAACTTCCGCTCCTTTCAAACTGTCAATATTACTTTGAGTGATAACAAATTTCCCAGGCAAAGTTGCATAGCCATCAAAATCATTATCTACATCCAATGAGAATCTTTCTTGTTCTTTGGAGGACGGCATAAAAGCAGGGATAGAAAAAGTAACTTCAATATTATTGTCATCCAACACTTTGACATTTTGCCCCGCAATAATTAAGGATGAGTCTTTTCGCAATCGAGCTTTAACGGTTTTTGCATTTTTGTGAAAAGTATTATAAGTAGTCACTCTTGCTGTGAAAGTTTGACCGGTGTTGGCCGAGTATTGAGACATTGAGGTAATTCCTGGACTCAATGGAATTGAAAGTCCAACAATAATTACGTACATCAAAATGGGTACGCAAAGTAATTTCCACCATATTTTTTTTTCCATAATTTCTTGAGTTTAGTGTAGTCTTAGAATCATAGTATAAAACTGAATATCAATATGCTTTAACCACAGAGAAAACGGATTTCTCCGTTATCTCTGCGGTTAATATTTTCTGTTTTAACAGACAACAGTCTCGTATACATGCAATCACAACGTTTAAAAGTGATTACCGTGTATGCATTGTTTAGCTACTGGCTTTTTTTTTTTTTTTTTTTGTTAAACTGTATTTTTTTGAATCTTCCTTTTTGTTTAACTGTGTGATTTTTTTAAATCGTTCGCTATTTTTTTA
>JBGCCY010000227.1:0-21417 GCA_045104975.1 Saprospiraceae bacterium | reverse complement strand
GAGTTGGACTTCCCCATTGTCGGAAGTTTTTGATCTCTTCCATGGTGTAATTCCCTAATAAGGTTTGCACACCATATAACATCGAAGACATATGTCCTGCATCTAAAAAGAAGCGGTCATGCATCGGCCAAGACATATCGTCTGGATCATAATTTAAAAATTCAGAGTAAAGTACTTGGACAAAATCTGCTCCTCCCATTGGTCCACCTGGGTGACCTGAGTTGGCTTTTTCCACCATAGCTGCTGCGAGGATTCGGATATTATCGGCTGCACGAGTAGCGATTGTTTTCCCTTCAATTTGATTTGACATATTGTACAGTTTGTTATTTTTTTAAAAATCATTCTCAAATTCGATACAAAGATAATTAACTAATGAAAAATGAATAATTATGTTTGAATAATTTCTAACAAATGTCAATATTAAATTTTTCAAGGTGGAGACGTAACCCATTGGGCAAGTTAATACTGAAATTGTTGTGATATATTTAAAGTTAAAACTACCTTCAAAATTACATCTCACTTCAATAAAAATTGTTCCATATGAATAGAAGAAATTTTATAGAAAAATCCACCATTTTAGGCGCAACCGCTCTACTTCCATTATCAAGTTGTTCACCTGAACATAAACCTAAATTTAAAATGGGTTACCAACTTTACTCCATTCGAGATGAGATGGCTAAAGATCCTATTGCTACCTTAAAAGCACTAAAGAAGATGGGTTATGAGGATTTTGAAACTTACGGATACAATCCAGAGAAGGATACTTTTTATGGATATAAATCTAAAGAATTTAAGAAGATCCTGGATGATTTAGAACTTACCACTTCTAGTGGTCATTTTGGTTTTTCTCCTTTTCTCAATCAATCAGAAGACAATATGATACGTTATATTGATCAAGCTATAATTGGTGCAAAAGCGTTGAAGATGAAATATATTACTTGGCCATGGATTTCGCCTGAACAACGAACTCTAGATAATTTTAAACTCATGGCTGGTAAACTCAATGGAATTGGAGAACAAATAAATTCTTCAGGACTTGGATTTGCTTATCACAATCATGGCTTCGAATTTATAGATCATGATGGCGAAAATGCTTTTGATATTATTTTGAAAGAAACCGATCCAGCTCTTGTCAAACTTGAAATAGATATGTATTGGGTGATGCATTCTTCTAATTTCACACCAAACGAATTAATCAAAAAACAACCAGGACGATACGTTATGTGGCATATAAAAGATATGGATAAAGTGTCAAGAGATTATACTGAATTAGGCAATGGTTCAATTGATTATATTGAGATGCTTCCTGATCCAGTTGAGTCAGGTTTAGAATTTTATTTTATTGAACAGGGCGGTAACTATGCTCATAATTCTACAAGAAGTGCAGCTGATAGTGCAAACTATTTTAAAAAACATTTACAAAAATTTCTATAGCCATTGATTACCTTAGAGAGTTGAAAATAAATAATCTACTCACCTAATGAATTTTAAGAAAAGAATTCTCGTTTCATAAAAATTACCCTCCCATTCGTTTCCGAAAGAAGGGTAATCCACACACTATGAGAACACCCATATTTTTTATTCAATATCTGTTTTAGCTTTCTAATATTTATAATTATCAATTAGAAAATGAACAATTTTTCAACCAAAAAATGTTATCGATTTTAATAGACGTTAAATTTGATTTTATAAAATTCTGAGGGTCAGTTTTTTAAAAGTTAAAAGAGACGTTGGTTAAAGTTTTTAACTCATAGTTAAAGTTTGAAAAGTTGTCCAATTTCATCCTTCTTGCAGGAAGAATAAAAAATTAGGCAATCGACATCTTGCATTTGTTAAATAATTATTAGTTTAGCCAGCAAATGAAAGAAAACATTCTACTTAACTGGTCCACCGCATCAGAGGTTAACAATGATTACTTTCAAATCGAACATAGTATTGATGGTGTACAATTTGAGAGAATAGAACAAGTAGATGGTGTAGGAAATTCAGTACAAATTAATCATTACAACATCACCCATAAAAACCCTGCGAATGGTGTTAATTATTATCGACTCAAGCAAGTAGACTTCGATGGTCTGTTTGCATATAGTGATATCGTTTCTATAGGATTTCGAAATGAGAACAATGAAGTTGCTGTTTTTCCCAATCCATTTACGGAAACTATTTTTGTAAAAATCCCTTCTTCAGAAAGTAGTTATCCATTCAATAGTGAACGTACAATTAAGATATTTGATATTTACAACAGATTAGTTCAAAGTAACAGACTCCCAACCAATGATGAGACTATAAACTTAAATCTTTCGAGGCTATCCGATGGAATTTATTTTATAAATATTGATTTGGGGAATGGTGATTTTAGCACGCATCGAATTATTAAACAACTGCCATAATGCTAATTGATCTAGCAGTAAAAAGCTAGTACTAATTAATAATCAACAGAGTTTCAAATAGTCTTTATTATTTTAGAATGATGAGGACTATTTTTATTTATTATATTCTCATTGACTATTTTAAAAAATTTCCAGTCTTTTTTTTGCCCATTACTTCATAAAGTCATTAGCAAAAAAGAGAAATTCAGAATATCGAAATTCAAGCGGAGGATTATAGGATTTTTGGTATTTTTACAAAATATTTCCCAACTTAAACATACAGATACACTTAATAACAAATTAACTTTTTCCAATAAATGATTCCACAGAAAACGGTACAAGAAATAATCGACACCGCAAAGATTGAAGATGTCGTTGGTGACTTTGTGAATTTGAAACGTGCTGGTTCCAATCTTAAAGGTTTGTGCCCATTTCATAATGAGAAGACCCCTTCTTTTGTGGTTTCCCCAGCGAAGAATTTATGTAAATGTTTTGGTTGCGGGAAGGGAGGTGATCCTGTGCGATTCATCATGAACCATGAAAATATGTCTTTTCCTGAAGCATTGAGATATTTAGCAGAGCGATATAATATCGAAATCGTTGAAAAACAATTGACTGAATCGCAACGCAAGGAGAGACAATTAGCTGATAGTTTATTTATCACCAATCAATATGCTGCCGATTTTTTCCATAAAGAATTGATGGAATCAGATGAAGGGAAAAGTATTGGGTTAAGTTATTTTAAAGAAAGGGGCTTTCGAGAAGAGACCATTGAGCATTGGCATTTGGGATATACTTCCAAGCAAAAAAATAGCTTCACATTGCAGGCGACACAAGATTCGCATAATCCTGATTTATTGAAAAAATTAGGATTAACGACTCAATATGGAAGTGATTTTTATCGCGAACGGGTCATGTTTCCTATTCGAAATTTGAGTGGAAAAATTATTGGTTTTGGAGGTCGGATTTTACAATCTAGTGCTAAGGCTGCCAAATATATCAACTCTCCAGAGTCAGATATTTATAATAAAAGTCGAGTGCTCTTTGGAGCATATTATGCCAAAAGTGAAATTCGGAAATTGGATGAATGTGTTTTGGTGGAAGGTTATACAGATGTAATTTCTTTGCATCAATCAGGCATTACAAATGTAGTCGCTTCGTCTGGAACTTCGTTGACGGTTGGACAAATTCAGCTGGTCAGTCGATTTACCAAAAACATGAAAATCTTGTACGATGGAGACAATGCTGGAATCAAAGCTGCCTTGCGTGGGTTGGATTTGGTGTTGGAACAGGACATGAGTGTTAAAGTGGTTTTGTTGCCAGATGGTGAAGATCCAGATTCGTATTTGCAAAAAGTTGGAACAGAAGCATTTAAAAAATATATTGACGAGAAGGCAGATGATTTTATATTTTTTAAAACAAAATTATTGCTGGAGGAAGCTAAAAATGATCCTGTCAAAAAGACACGACTCATTGGAAGCATCATCGAAAGTATTGCTAAGATTCCAAATGTTTTAAAACGGTCACTTTATATTAAGGAATGTGCTTCGATCATGGATGTCGAGGAAAAATATTTGGTGGCAGAAGCTAATCGAATTTTAGAAAATTTGGTTAAAAAGAGTGAAACTAAACGACTTTTTGAAAAAAGAAGAGCGGAAAGAGAGCGAGCCATCACTCCTAAAAAAACTCAATCTTCAACTCCTAACTCAAATCAAAACCAGAATGAGAATCCTTATGCTAATGAACCTAGTCCTGAAGATTTGGCAGCGATGGATGCGATGGCTGCTGCAGAAGAACAAGGTATGCATAGTATTGCAACACGACCTTCTGCTAAGAAAAGTGGCGATGCATTCAAAGAAAAAGAAATCATTAGGATTCTAGTAACCGGTTGTAATGTGATTTTTGACAAAGAAGAAAATGTTACAGTCGGGCAATTTGTCTTGGCCAATATTCAAGATGTTTTGGAGGATTTTGATAATCTTTTATATCAGCGAGTGGCGACTTTGAGTTTAGAACATTTGGTAGCTGAAAAACCTTTGACACCTCAATTTTATATTGGACACGAAGATGAGGAGATTGCTCAATTGGCATTGGACCTTTCAACTTCTCCCAATGAGTATAGTGAAAATTGGCAAAAGAAATGGGGCGTAACTTTACAAACACAACCTGCTCCTGATGAGAATTTCACTTTAGATAGTGTGCTTTCTTTGAAGCGATTTAAATTGGCTAAATTAATTCGGATGTGTAAAAAAAGTCAAGATGATATGAAATTGGCTTCCGAAAAAGGAGATGTGGAAGCGGTGAATACGCATCTAAAAATGGTGATGAAATTGAAGACGATGAGTAGCGATTTAGCTAAGGAATTGAAGACGGTGGTGTTTAAATAGAAATTTTAAACTCAGAGAAAACAGAGGACGGACACAGAGATGCCAGAGAACTCTGTTTTCTCTGTGTCCCATCTCTGTTCTCTCTGAGTTTAAAAAATAAAAAATCAAATCTACAATGAAACCTATATTTTTAGTTTTAATTATTTTCCTTTTATTCTCCTGTTCCGAAACGCCACAAACCATCACAGGAACAGAAACCTACCTACTACAATCCCAAACGGTAGAAATAAAAGACACCACTTTTAAAACTGATGCCAACGGAAACCCAACTTCCGAAATCGACAACATCAACGAAACCTCCTTCCCGATACGAGGCAACATCAAAGAAACTTGGCATTTCGAAAATAAAACTTTAAAGATTTCCACTCAACTCAAAAATGACAAAACTCAAGATGTCATTTATCAAGTAGAAAATACAGATGGTGGATTTTTTCTAAAAAGAGATAATGAAAATCAGTTTTGTAAAATTGTCAAGAAGACGAATGGTGAGTTAATTTTGGAAACTCGGGGAAAGATTATTTTGGAAAGGATTAAGTGATTTCTTACTACTGACTTTTATTTTGATATTGACGTGTACTGACTAATATAGCTTTTCTTACAAAGTGCTATTCTAAAAAACCAACCTTTGGGGACATAAAAAGTCATATTAGTCAGCCCAAGTCAGTGGCAAAAAGAAACATCGCACTTCAAAATAAAATTTTCATATTTTCTACCCAGATAAAAAATTCCGATACGTCATTTATTAAGTCGAAAATACTCTTCATAGTTTTTTCAAAAAAATTGGTTCTTTTTCATTTATTAAGTCTTTCTTTGAAGAAACAAAACGAAACATACAAATGGAATCAATTAGCATCTTCGATATCTATAAAATTGGAGTCGGCCCTTCGAGCTCTCATACTTTGGGCCCATGGAAAGCTGGACTAGACTTTAGAAAACAAATTGCTGAAAAAAATGTCGATAGATTAGAAATTTGGCTTTATGGTTCATTATCCAAAACAGGAAAAGGACATGCCACAGACAAAGCTGTCCAACTTGGGTTATTAGGTTATGAACCTGAAACTATCAATACAGAGTTGATTCCTCAAATTTTAGCTGATTTAAAAACTTCCCAAATTCTTTCCATTGATCAGCATTCCATTCCTTTTGATCCTAGTCAAGATATTATCTTCTTCAATGAAGAACGCCCTGAACATCCAAATACCATGGAGATCAAAGCCTTCTTAAAAAAGGATTTAATTATCGAAGAAACCTATCTCTCCTTAGGCGGAGGTTTTATCAGAAAAATAGGAGAAGAAAATGTGGAGTCTCATATTCCACTTCCTTATCCGATCGAGACTGGTCAAGATTTAACCAATCATATCAATGCTACGGGCATGACTATTTCGGAAATCGTGATGCAAAATGAATTGTCTCTTCGATCAAAAAAAGAAATCAAAAATCGAATCGATAGAATTTTCCAAACGATGAAAAAATGTGTCATCAAAGGTTGCACAACAAGTGGAATTTTACCGGGTGGACTTTTTGTAAAACGAAGAGCAAAGGAACTTTCTGATCAATTAATTGCAGGACAGGATATAAAAAACTTTAAAGAATTAGAACTTCATTTAACTGATAACTTGAAAGATTTTAATACCGTAAATAGATGGGTAAGTTGTTTTGCCTTAGCCGTCAATGAAGAGAATGCTGCGATGGGAAGAATTGTAACTTCACCTACCAATGGTGCTGCTGGCGTTATTCCAGCTGTTTTACTTTATTATTATTTCTTTTGTAAAAGAAGAATTCCGAATGACATCTATAGGTTTTTTTGTACCTCTAGTGAGATAGGTTCGCTATTTAAAAAAGGTGCCACCATCTCTGCAGCAGAGGGTGGATGTCAAGCGGAAATTGGAGTTTCATCAGCAATGGCTGCTGCTGGACTTACTGAAATTTTGGGAGGAACACCTAGCCAAGCAATCATGGCAGCAGAAATTGCCATGGAACATCACCTAGGTTTAACTTGTGATCCCGTTGGAGGTTTAGTTCAAATTCCATGTATTGAAAGAAACGCAATGGGTGCGATGAAAGCTATCACCGCTGCCAACTTAGCTTTGTCAGGCGATCCTACTTTTTCAAAAGTTGATTTGGATACCGTGATAAAAACTATGTGGGATACTGCTCAAAGCATGCACAAAAATTATAAAGAAACTTCAGATGGCGGTCTAGCGTATAACATAAGTGTTGTTTCACCTGAATGTTAATTTTAAAATAATTTTCACAAAAAAAAATGCAACCACATTTTTATGTGATTGCATTTTTTATTTGACTAAAGCTAAAATTACTCAGCAGCATTTTTTCCTACACAATTCAAATCTTCAAACGCTTGCTTCAATCTAACCACAAAAGACTCCTCCCCTTTTCTTAACCAACCTCTTGGATCATAGTTCTTTTTGTTCGGTTTATCGTCACCATCAGGATTACCAATTTGCGTCTGCATATAATCTCTCTTGGCTTCATAATTATTTTTCACCCCATCCCAAAATGCCCATTGCATATCTGTATCAATGTTCATTTTAATTGCTCCATAACCAATCGCTTCTCGAATTTCTTCTTGTGAAGAACCACTTCCGCCATGGAAAACAAAATTGATTGGATTGTCTTCAGTTTTAAATTTCTTTTGAACATACTCCTGAGAGTTTTTCAAAATAACTGGCGTTAATTCCACATTTCCAGGTTTGTAAACTCCATGCACATTTCCAAAAGCAGCAGCAATCGTAAACTTGTCACTCACTTTTTTCAACTCTTCATAAGCATAAGAAACTTCTTCTGGTTGAGTATATAATTTGGAAGAATCAATATCAGAATTATCTACACCATCTTCCTCGCCACCTGTAACTCCAAGCTCGATTTCGATAGTCATTCCGATTTTATTCATTCGCTCGAAATACTTTTTAGAGATTTCGATATTCTCTTCAATTGGCTCTTCTGACAAATCCAACATGTGAGAACTGTACAATGGATAACCTCGCTCTGCATAGAATTTTTCACCAGCAGCTAACAACCCATCAATCCAAGGCAATAATTTTTTAGCACAATGATCAGTATGTAAAACTACTGTTACACCATAAGCTTTTGCCATGGCATGAACATGTGCCGCTCCAGCAACACCACCATAGATTGCTCCTTTTTGATTTTCATTTCCCAAACCTTTCCCTGCAAAAAATTGAGCACCTCCATTGGAAAATTGAATAATTACTGGTGAATTTAAATCTCTTGCTGTTTCCAAAACTGCATTAACTGAATTTGTTCCAATCACATTTACCGCTGGAATTGCAAAATTATTTTCATTAGCGTAGTTGAATAATTCAGTTACTTCATCGCCATAAAGTACACCTGCTCTAAATTTTGTAGCCATTTCGTTTTTAATTTTTTAAAAAACCATAATTGATTTTCCTGATTTATAAAATAGGTTCAACACGATTTTATTTGGTATATATTTTTGAACGGTTAATGATTAACGGTAAACTGTTAACTTCACCAAAATGTATAATTATGAAGAAGTTAACAATTAACCGTTATCAGTTAACCTTTATATGATTCCTTTTTCAGCCAAGTATCTTTCTGCATCTAAGGCAGCCATGCAACCAGTTCCCGCAGCAGTAACAGCTTGACGGTAAACATGATCTTGTGCATCTCCACTTGCGAAAACACCTTCAACATTTGTAGTAGTTCGATCTGGATTGGTAACAATATAACCTGTCTCATCTTTAGTCAACCAATCACCGAAAATATCTGTATTGGGTTTGTGACCAATTGCTACAAAGAAACCTGTTACATCCAAAACCTGAGACTCACCTGTCTTATTATTTTTCACTCGAATACCTTCCACCGTTGATTCTCCTAAAATTTCACTCGCCTCTGTATTCCAATGAACTGTAATATTCTCTGCTTTTAAAACTCGCTCCTGCATAATTTTAGAAGCTCGCATCTCATCTCTTCGAACGAGCATGTGAACGTTCTTACACAACTTCGATAAGTAAGTAGCTTCTTCAGCCGCTGTATCACCTGCACCTACTACAACCACATCTTGACCTCGATAGAAAAATCCATCACAAACTGCACAAGCAGAAACTCCACCACCATTTCGAGCAAACTCATCTTCCTTAGGTAAACCTAACCACTTCGCACTTGCTCCAGTAGAAATGATTACTGAATCAGCATGAATTTCCACATTACCATCTGTCCATACTTTATGAACTGGCCCTGCGAAATCTACTTTTGTAATCATCGCCATCCGAATATCAGTTCCGAATCGTTCAGCTTGTTTCTTAAAATCTTCCATCATCTGTGGGCCCATAACTCCTTCAGGATAACCTGGGTAATTTTCCACATCAGTTGTAATCATCAACTGTCCGCCAATTTCTGGCCCGGTATATAAAACAGGATTCATATTCGCACGGGCAGCATAAACTGCTGCTGTGTAACCTGCTGGCCCTGAGCCAATTATCAAACATTTTACATGCTCAATTCCATTCTCCATTTTAATATTATTTTTAGATTTTGATTAAAAATTTAAATCAAATAGTGATGTCTGTTTTTTAAATTGCGTGCAAAAATAAGAATATTTTTATAATCCTTTTGTCAGTTACCAAATGATTATAATTTTTATCTTTATTTTTTTTAAAAACTAAATACGATGAGTACTAATCAACAAACACCTGTCTATAATGTTCATTTGAAAAAAGCTAAGAATGCAATCAATTTTGTCTTGGTTCTCTTCTTTTTTATTCTATTACCTGTTGTATTTGAAGAGAAATTTGAGCAATTATTTTTACTGCAAGGAACGCTCTTTTTAGCACTTTTTATCTCTGCAAGAACTATATATAAGTATCCAATTCTAGCTGTAATTACCTTGGGTATCATGATTTTATTTTACCTACATGGTTGGTATAATTTCATTACTCAAATAAACCTTCCAAATAATGCTGGTTTTGATGTAAAAGATTTTTTATTTTATCTCATCTTATTTCTTCGAATTTTTACAACTACAATAGTGATGCGTGGATTTTATTTTGCGATAAAAGGAATGATTGGAAAAGAGCAACTGGAAAAAAGATATGAGACATTGGATGAGGATGAAATGTAAAAATTATTTCCCCAAAATATCATCCACCACAGTTTTCGAATCATTATATATCGAACCTAGAATTCCACCTAATTTATAATTATCAAAACCAACAAAATACACTCCTTTAAATTTCCCTTCCCCAATTGGTTGCTTTGGAATTTCATATTTATCCAAAAATTCTTTTCCATTTTCTAAAAACTCTTCCACTTTTGCTCGATAACCAGTAGCCAAAATAATGGAATCAAATTCATGTTTCTTTCCATTTTCAAATTCCACTCCTTTTTCAAAGAAACGATCAATTTTACCAACGATTTTAATTTTTCCTTTTTTAATCTGAGCAACTGTTCCTAGATCAATCACAGGTGTTTTTCCCGTTTCTCGAAGTAGCACTACTGGATGTTGCTTGGAAATCGGAACACCATATTTCGTCAAATCACCAATGATCACTTTCCGAATTTGCGTACCCAACCAATCACCAATTCCAAAGGGAATTTTTGCTAAAGTCTTCGCCGTCAATTGCACTGGACGACCATTCACATCTCGCGGAACAAGTGTAATCGGACTTCGCACCGCCAATGTAACATTGACATTATTTTCACTTAAATCCAATGCTAACTCTGCTCCCGTATTTCCCATTCCTACAACCAAAACTTTTTGGTTTTTAAAAGGTGCTACATTTTTGTAATGAATACTATGAACGATCTTTCCTGCAAACTCTTCTTGGTTTCTAAAAGTTGGGACGTTTGGTATTCGATTAATTCCAGTTGCGATAATGACATTTTCTGCAATGAATTGTTTCCCATTCTCAGTCATCACTTCCCATCCTTCATTTTCTAATTTTATAGAAATAACCGTTTCATTAAAATCCGGTTTTATCTCAAGATGCTTAGCGTAATTTTCATAATACTTCACCAGTTTTTCTCTGGGGACATAGGTTGGATAATCCTCTGGAAATTCTAAATGTGGAAGATGAGATAATTGTTTGACAGTATGTAATAACAATCTATCGTAGTGATGATGCCAACGATCGGCAATATTATTGGTACTTTCTAAGACTACAAATTCGAGATTTTTTTTTCTCATTCGACCTGCGACTGCAAGGCCAGCTGGGCCTGCGCCGATGATTAGGTTTTTTATTTTTTTCATGATTTAAAATTTTGAAGTAGAATCTAAGCTTTGCGCCCCCCATGAGTTGGCATTTGCTAGGCAAGGTTTCGTAAAGCGGTTTTAATAGAAACACCGCTTTGGATTTGGCGGAAAGTAAAATTATTTAAAAGTCTTCTTCTTCGATCGCTTTACGGAACCTTGCCTAACCCCGTGCCATCCCACTGGTGTCGCAAAGCTAAGATTTCCAAGTCGTCCTCCCCTCTGCCAAAATTCGATCACCTTTTAACAATACATTTACATAAGTCTTCTCCTCCACTTTCTCAATCAAGACTTTCACCTCATCATCCAAATAACATTCTTCCTTAAATCGAATCTGCAATGATTCCAATTGGTTATTTTTCAAAATATCAGCTGGCATCGAATCTAGCATCCATTTAAAATAATAAAAATTACTCAAGTGCCCATTGAAATCTAAATCATGAAATCCTACTTGAAAGTTCTTTTCAAAATCAGGTTTTTCAATTTTAAATTTCATTCTTGGAGGGCGTGGCAATTTTTCAAAATCATTGGACGGTTGCAACATGTCAGAAATAAAAACTGGGTATTTTGCCATCCTCCTAGTTTCGGTATCCATCAATATCCAAGAAGAACTTGCCTGCGCAACTTGTTCTCCTTTTTCATCTTTCATTTGAAAATCACGGAAAGTAAATATTCTTTCTAAGCCTGTTGGATTAGTTTGGATTTCTAATTTCTCCCCTAACATTGGTTGGCGAAAAAATTCAAAATATTGCTGATGCAGTACCCAAGCTAAATTCTCTTTAACCAATTCTTTCGCCGAAACTCCAATTCGCAAAACATGTTGCATCGCTGCTTCTTGCATCATCATCACCATTGCAGGAATCGTGGCATGCTGATGAATATCTACATCGTATCCTTTAATTTGTCCTGCTTCAAAATGGATTAGTGCATGATCGTTTTTCATAAAATAGATTTATTAATTTTTGTAAAAATAGAAAATGATTTGAGGAATTGTATATTTGTTTTTTTCAAAAAATAAAAAACGAATATGGGATCAATAAAATTTGCACCAATCATTGTCGGCACCATGCGACTTGGAGAATGGGGAGCAAAAATGAATTTAACTGAGCTAGAAAAATTTGTAGAAGGTTGTCTCGAAATGGGGTTGAATGATTTTGATCATGCAGATATTTATGGTCATTATTCCACGGAAAATGAGTTTGGGAAATTATTAAAACATAATTCTAGTCTTCGTCAACAAATTCAAATTACTACAAAAGGTGGTATTTGTTTGACTACAGAGAGAAAACCTGAATTTACCACCAACACTTATAATAGTACTAAAAAACACTTGATTCAACAGGCTGAGGAATCGTTGCGAAACTTGGAAACTGATTATTTGGATTTGTATTTAGTACATCGCCCAGATTTCTTGATGGATCCTTATGAAATTGCAGAAGCGTTTTCAGATTTGAAAGCGCAAGGAAAAGTCAAACATTTTGGCGTTTCTAATTTTACCCCAATTCAATTTGAGGTGTTAAATTCTATTTTTCCATTGGAGACCAATCAGGTTGAAATTTCAATTACTCGTTTGGATGCTTTTGAAGATGGAACACTTCTACAATGTCAAAAAAATAAAATCACACCTACTTCTTGGTCGCCACTTGGAGGTGGAAGTGTTTTTGGAAAAACGGAGGATAAACAAATTCTTCGCATTCAAAAAGTAGGAAATGAATTGGTCGAAAAGTATAATGTTGGATTGGATCAAATACTTTTGGCTTGGTTGTTCAAGCATCCATCTGGAATTATTCCAGTTGTCGGAACTTCAAAAATTGAACGAATAAAATCTGCTTTGGAAGCTTGCAAAATTGAATTGACCAGACAAGATTGGTATTTGCTTTGGAAAGCTTCTACGGGAAAAGATATTGATTAATGTGTAGTCAGGGGTAAGGTTGGTCGCTTCGCTCTCGGTCAGTACTCAGGGGTTTCTTATTCCTGACAGCGAACTTGTGAGTGACCTAATTCCTGAGTCCTAAAAATAATTTTATGGAAAAAATAAAAATTCGATCAGAACATTTGGAAGGCGCTGAAGTTTCCTGGTTTGCGCCGATCTGTAATGGTGATGATGAAATTCTCGGAGCGCATAGCATGGATCATAAAAGTAGTTGGGAAAATGCTTCCAAGATTTTATTGGCTGCTGATAAATTAGGTTATAGAAATATTCTTTGTCCTTCCTCTTATCAAGTTGGACAAGACACGATGACTTTTGCTTCAGCAGTTGCGCCTTTGACAGACAACATTAATTTATTGACAGCTATTCGTTGTGGTGAAGTTCATCCTCCGATGTTGGCTAGAGCAATTGCAACGCTTGATCATATTTTAAAAGGGCGATTGACAATCAATATTATTTCTTCGAATTTACCTGGAACAGATTTGAGTTCGGCGGAAAGATACCAACGTTCAAGAGAGGTTATTCAAATTTTAAAACAAGCTTGGACACAAGATGAAATTGATTTCGAAGGAGATTTTTATAAAATAAAGCTACCTACTGATCCAGTCAAACCTTATCAACAAAATGGTGGTCCACTTTTATATTTTGGTGGATACTCCCCTGCTGGAGTTGACTTGTGTGCCGAACATTGTGATGTCTATTTGATGTGGCCAGAGACGGAAGAAAAATTAAAAGGATTGATGCAAACCATGTCTGACAAAGCATCTGAATATAACCGTACAGTTGATTTTGGCTTACGTATTCATGTCATCGTTCGAGAGACAGAGGAAGAAGCAAAAGCAGCAGCTCAAAAACTAATGTCAAAGGTGGATGGCAATGATGAACATGGAAAAGAAATTAGAGAACGTGCTTTGGACGCAAAATCTTTAGGCGTATCTCGACAGGCTAACCTGAGAGGCTTATCAGACAATGATGGATTTGTAGAACCATTGTTATGGACTGGCATTGGTCGTGCTCGCTCGGGTTGTGGGGCAGCTTTAGTTGGAACGCCAGAACAAATTTTGGAAAAAATTCATCGGTATATGGATTTGGGAATTCGGTCATTTATTTTTTCTGGGTATCCTCATTTGGAGGAATGTGAGTTGTTTGCAAAAATGGTTTTGCCACATTTGAAAACGGTATCATTACCTGAGGTGCAAGGGAGAATTCCAAAGGATTTGCCTTTGACTCCGCTGGCGGGTGGAGTTCGGAAATAATTCTATCATTATTGATTTACAATTAAGAAAAGATAAGAAAGCAATTGAAAATTACATCATCAAAACAGATACTTGAAAATTGTACATGGGGGGATTCAAATCATCTAGCATTTAATTTATATTCAGAAATATTAAAAAAGTCCTTTCTTGTTACTTTGTTTTTCGATCCTAAAAAAGAGAAAAAAGAAATACGAGAAGAAACCATAAAATCAATAATTGAATTTCAAAATATTACTGAAAAAGATATTGAAGACATGCAAAATGCCATGTGGGAATTTGTCAAAAAATATAAATCTGAAGACGACCGTATTGACATGGGAATTGAGAATAAAAAAGAAGCAATTGCCAAAAGCCAGATTGCAGGAGTTGGATTTATAAATGAAGATGAAATAGATCATACATTTTTTCAAGTTTTTATGAATGTTAAATGGGATATCGAACATGGAGTAACTATTTTTTATTACCATGGGAAGTTAGATGATGTTCAATAAAGGCATTCAGCATTTCTTTTACAAAACAAAAATCAAATAATCCAATGATAGATTTAGCCATCGTCCTCATCTATTTTACCATAATTTTTGTCGTAGCGATTTCTGGGCGTAGCAAAGCAGATGTAACGACGGAAGAATATTTTTTGAGTAATCGAAATCTAAAATGGTATTCAATTGCTTTGTCAACCATTGCCACTAATATCAATGGTTACCAATTTTTGGGAATGATGGGATCGGCTTATCTGTATGGATTAGCACAAGCAAGTTTGGAAATAAATGCGGTACAAGGAATTTTGATGGCAGCATTTATTTTTGTTCCAATGTATTTAAAAGATGGAATAATTACGATTACGCAATTTATCCAAAAGAGATTAGGAAGACGAGTTGCCTTGTTTTATTCCATTGCAAATATATTGTTGTTTGCGACGATTACATTGGGCGCAGCATTGTTTTGGGGAGCGTATGCTGCAGATTTAGTCTTTGCGGAAGAGTTGAGTTTTATTCATGAAGATCGGATTATTCGAATTGCCATTTTGGTTTTAGGACTGGGTGTTTTCTCTGCGATTTATACTTACTTGGGAGGATTGGCTGCGGTGGTCAAAACTGATATTATTCAATTTGTAATTCTATTGTTAGGTGGTGTAGTTGTAATGTTTACGGCAGTTTATCATTTGGGAGGTTGGTCACAATTATATATCAAAACGCCTGAGTTGATGCATTTACATCTGCCAGCGGATCATGAAAAATTGCCCTGGATTCATATTTTCGGATTGTTTTTGTTAAACATAAATTATTGGTGTGCCAACCAAACGGTGATACAAAGATCCTTGGCAGCTAAGAGTTTGCGAGAAGCTCAAAAAGGTTTGATGCTCGGCGGAATTATCAAATATGTAATGGCGGCGTTGATTGTCATTCCAGGAATTGCGCTCTACGGAATCATGCAAGAAAATGGAACGCCCTTAGCTGAACCTGATTTAGCATTTCCATATTTGGTCAAAACTTATTTGCCGACAGGCGTAAAAGGAATTATTCTTTGTGCGCTTTTTGCTTCATTGATGAGTACGGTGGATTCTACTTTTAATTCATTGGCTACACTTTTTTCCATTGACATTTATAAAGGTTATATTAATAAAAATGCCACCGATCGACAAGTAGTTGATGCAGGAAGAAAAACGATTTTGATTAGTTTGATTACGGGTGTTTTGATGGGATTTGTTTTGTTGTATGTAAAATTTGAAAATCCAGAAGCGGCATTTACTCATACATTAAATGAGTTACGCTATTATATTAATTGTGGAATTGTAGTGTTGATTTGTTCTGCTGCATTTTTGGTAGCACCGAATCATCGAGTAGCTTTGATTGCATTTTTATCGACAATACCTTTGCATTTAATGTTTAAAGGATTCGATTTTGGAGTGCTTTCCTTTGATGGTTTTTTTCCAAAAATGAATTACTTCGTGCGAGCTGGTTGGGTGATTGTAATTGCCTTTTCCATTTTGACTTTGGGAAGTTGGAAAGATGGATTTAAAAAATGGGAGGATATTATTTTTTTGAGAAAAGAATCGAAGGGGGTGCAGCAAATTGGTTTGGGGCTATTGGTTTCATTGATTCTTTTGCATATTATTTTTCATTGAGATTTCCAACGCAGAGATGCAGAGACGCAGAGTTTTTTTTCTACAATAGTGTACCCCCCTCTGCGTCTCTGTACCTCTGCGTTGAAAAATCACTTCAAAATCAATTCCGCATAAGTAGTCATCTCATCTTCTTTTCGAAAGGTAAATTTCTTGCGTCGCAGAATTCCAAGCATCCCTTTATTACTAGTAAAAACGGTAGCATAAATTTTTTCAAATTCCATTTCTTTGGCCACATCAATTAGATAGGCAGTCAAGATAGTTCCCAAACCTTTACCTTGCCAATTATCGGCAATGATTATGGCAAAATCTACCGCTGAATCTTCATCGCTGGCAATTCGTCCAACAGCAATTACTTCTTTTTCATTTTCGTTATGAACCTCCGCCACAATAGCCATTTCTCTTGAATAATCAATATTCGTTAATCGATCAACTAGTTTTTCTGATATTTTTGGAATATAACCTAAGAACCGATCATACACACTTTCTGCTGATAATTTTCCTCTAAACTCTTTTGCCGATTTCCCATCTAAAGGATGAACTGGACGTAATTGCACCAATGTTCCATCTTTTAACTGAACGGGTTCAATAAATCTAATTGGATATGATTTTAGGTCTGCCATTAAACTAGTTTTATAATTTCATTCAAGTATTTAAGAAATCTAAAGTCTGATTAATTTTGAGTCTTTTTTTGAAAATTCTAATTACCTTTATTCAACTTCAAAAGTAAGTTGCAATTTAACGCTTCTATCATCTACAAACGAAATAACACATAACATTATGCAAGAAATCATAACATTTTTTGAAGAGCTATCAAGTGCTCAAAAATTCCTATGGATAGTCTTTTGTATGGGTATTTTTTGGATATTAGAAAGTGCTTTTCCATTGGCCAAAAATACTTATGAGAAATGGAAACATGCCAAAGTGAATTTAGTTCTATTGACAACATCAATTTCAATTAATGTGCTTTTTGGTTTATTAACTGCTGGAATATTTATTTGGGCAGGTAATAATAATTTTGGATTATTATATCTGATTGAACTTCCTTTATGGGCTGAAGTACTTTTAGGAGTTATGTTTTTAGATTTGGTTGCTCAGTATTTTGTTCACTATCTATTACATCGAGTTGCATTTATGTGGAGATTTCACATGGTTCATCATAGTGATACTCAAGTGGATGTGACTACTGGTACTCGGCATCATCCAGGGGATTATATGTTTCGAGAATTGTTTGCTTTAGGAGCAATCGTTGTCGGTGGAATTCCATTTGGCGTTTATATGATTTATCGAATTACTACGGTAATTTGTACTTATTGGTCGCATTCGAATCTGAATATGCCAAAAGGATTAGATAAGTTTTTAAGTTATCTTTTGATCACTCCAAATATGCATAAATTTCACCATCACTTCGAGCGTCCTTGGACTGATACTAATTTTGGAAATATCTTTTCTTTGTGGGATCGAATGTTTGGAACGTTTGTTTATGGCGATACATCTAAAATAAAATATGGTTTAGATGTGGCCGATAATTCTAAATCTAATGACTTAGGTTATCAAATAAAATTGCCGTTTAATAAGGACATTAAAACTGATTATTAATAAATTCCTAGTTACAAAGTGAGTAATTATTTAAATGTATGTTTAAATTTAAAACTTAACTTGTGACTCTAATTATTTAAAATAAAATTACCTTTTTCAATGATTGAAAAATATCAACTATTTAAATTAACCGAAGTTCCTGAACCTCCTCAAAGTCATTATGTAGGTATTATTTTTTGCTTTGAAGATGCAGATGGAGATGCTAATATTTTAGCTTTAAAGGATCGAGATCGATTTCGAGATAGAACTAATTTTAAATTGCCTGGAGGTTCTGATGAAAAAATCTACGAGCAATATATGGATTATGAAAATGCGCTTTTTAAAACTTTGGATAAATTAAAGTTTCCAAGAAAAACGCAAGCCATCATCTATCGAAATGAACGGAAAAGAAAAACTTTGTTGGAAGGTTATACTGAAAATAAAGCAGCCATTTTTATGCTTCGAACGATGGTAATGGAATCATTGGAAGAGATTGGTTTTTACCCAATGGATTTGGAACCGATCGTGGTTCACTATATCGAAAAGGATAGCCACACTCAATATTTTTTGGAAGTCAAAAAGATGATTGATATTAATGGGGAGGAAGTTAGTTTTCCATTTCCAGATGATAATTATCGACCGCTTGATCCTGACATTGTGGAGACTCGAATTCCTTTGCCTTTGATTGAATTTGAAAAATTAATTCATTCACATCGGAAGGCGGCAGAGAAATATAATTTGTTGCGACCGAAGACGAAGTAAAATGAACTAATGTAGAGACAAGGCATGCCTTGTCTCTACGTTAATCAGGAAACCGATTCGTCCGCAATGGCTTCAATAAATCCTCCAACCCATTCGACTTAATCACAAACATCGTCTCCAACAACATCCCTAATTTCCCTTTAGGAAATCCTTTATTATTAAACCATTCCAAATAGGAAACTGGCAAATCACAAAGTAGCCTACCTTCATATTTTCCGAAAGGCATTCGCATAGAAACTAGTTGCAATAATATTTTAGGATCTGGAAGCATGTTTTTTTTGTAAATGTAGGAACACATTTTTATATCTTTCCGATTTTCTCAAAAAAAAGTCAAATACCTAATTTAAATAGATATTTGACTCTTTTATTTTTTCAGAAATTCGATTCGTTCAATTACACAAAACTATAACCATGCTTCGCCAATGGCAATGATCGAATTCGTTCACCTGTCGCTGCAAAAATTGCATTAGCTAAAGCAGGTGCTGCTGGCGGTGTTGCAGGTTCTCCTACTCCACCAGGATATTCATCATTATCCATAATGTGAACTTGTACCGTTGGTGCAACATTCATTCTGACGACTTCATATTGAGGGAAATTGTATTGTTCCACTTCACCATCTTTAAAAGTAATTTGACCATAAAGTGCAGCAGACAATCCGTACATAATTCCACTTTGCATTTGCGCTTCGACAGTATCAGGATTGACTACTCGACCACAATCTATCACATTGTAATATTTATCTACACTAAATTTCTTCTCGTCTACTTTCGTAATTTCTACAACTTGACAAACGATTGATCGGAAAGATTCATGAATCGCAATCCCTCTAAATCTTCCTTCTGCCAATGGTGTTTTCCAATTACTAACCTCTGCTGCTTTTTCCAAAACTTTTAAGAAACGAGGCTCATGTTGAATTTTACTTTTTCTAAATTCGTATGGATCTTGACCAACTGAATGTGCTAACTCATCTATAAACGATTCTGTAAAAAATGCATTTTGTGAGCTTCCCACACTTCGCCAATTACCCACTTGGATCGGTAATTCCATTTGTCCAAAAGCAACTTTGGCATTCGCCATCGTGTAAGGTAAGTTAGCCGCACCTTCGATAGATGAAGGATCTTTGGCCGGTGGTTCTGCAAAGGCAGGTTTGATTCTCATGAGTGAACTATAACCTACTGATTGCAAAGCCATTTTATTTTCCCATGCTTCAATATCACCATTGGAATTTACCGTAGCTCTAAAATGACTTTTTACCATCGGACGATACATTTCATGTCGCATCGCTTCCTCTCGCGTATATACTAACTGAACAGGTGTTCCTTCCATTTCCTTCGCCACAAATCCTGCGTGCAAAATCATATCAATTTCCGCTCGACGACCAAAACCTCCTCCGAGGTATTTCATGTTGACTGTGATATTTTCTTTGTCAATTCCAGTCGAAGCATTTACACCATCTAGCATGATAGAAGTTCCTTGGTGTCCTGCCCAAATTTCTGCTTTCCCATCTTTTACCAAAACTGTACAGTTGATCGGTTCCATACAAGCATGCGCTAAATACGGCACATCATATTTCCCTTCAATCACTTTTTCAGCTTTGTCCAAAATGTCTGTGGCATTTCCTTTATCTAAAGGTGTGGCAATTAAATTATTAGCAATCACATCTTCTGCATGAGCATCTATCTTTTCAGAGGAAAGTGTGTTGTCTCCTGTTTCTTCCAAATCAAGTGCAAGCATCGCATTTTTTGCTCGCCAAGTATTATCAGCCACCACGACAGCTCCTATTCCTTTTGGTAAAATCAACACCTTTTTCACACCAGCCATTTTTTCAATCTCTGCTTGATTTTTTACGCCCGAAACAACTCCATCATGATATGTCGCATGACGAATTGCTGCGAACAACATTCCTTCCATTCGAACATCTAAACCAAATTCTGCTGAACCATTTATCTTCTCAGGAATGTCTAAGCGTTGAACACTTTTTCCTATAATTTTCCAATCTTTCTTTTCTTTTAATGTCGGAATTTCGGCCAATTCAATTTTCCCAGCTCCTTCTGCTAACTCACCGTAAGTTACTTTTTCCTTTGTTTTTCGATTGATGATATGTGCATTTTCCGCATAACAATCTGCTTCCGAAACACCCCAACGATTAGCAGCTTCCCTTGTCAACATTACTCTTGCCGACGCTCCCGCAGCTCGCAAATGATCGAAGCCATCAGTAATCGAAGTACTTCCGCCCGTCGCCACCAAAGGAAGGAAGTGAGCAATTTTTTCCATAAAAGTCAAACTGCTATAAATATCCCTTGGATTAGGATTGACTAATAAAGTGTTGGCATAGGCTGGTTCTGGTTGTGGCTGCATGATTTTAATATCCTTCATATCCACTTCCAATTCTTCCGCCACTAACATCGGAATAGAAGTATAAACTCCTTGTCCCATTTCTGATCGAGGAACTGCAATCGTAATTTTATTGTCTGGAGAAATTCTAATCCAAGCATTCATAGAATTTCCATCTCCCATTCCTTTCCCAGAATATTTATGAGCATTTTTGTTCAAATACATATTTCCACCAATCCCAACGATTAGTCCAACTCCTACCAAACCACCTGTTCCGATAAATGCTCTACGTGTCCACTTTCCCATTTTATTATTTTTTTGATTTTTAGAAATATTGTTTTTTAGATCGCTGCGCTGACAGAAGTCAGATCGTTGCCTTTGGCAACTGTCAGATCGCTACGCTGTCAGACTGACGATTATTATCTATAG
>JBGCCY010000226.1:0-3806 GCA_045104975.1 Saprospiraceae bacterium | reverse complement strand
ATTAGTTCGAATGGAACTGACTCAGAATGGTTTGTCAATGGCGTTTCTCAATCTACTAATTTAAATTATACACAAAGCTTTTCAGTTTCGGGTATTTACGAAATCTGCTTGGCAGTTTCTAATCCATTGTGCGCAGATACTTCTTGCACGACGGTGGTGGTTTCTGAAACGGCTGAGAATTGTAATTCGACATTTATTCGAAGAGTTGGGGAAAGTGGGACAGATGAGCAGGCGTATCAAATTATTCAAAATAATGATGGTGACTTTTTTATTGCTGGAACTCGAGAAGATAGTATGTTAATCATGAAGATGACACCTGATGGAGAGACTCAATGGTTGAGGACTTTTAAAATAACTAACCTGAATGATCAGGTCGTAGAATTTATGTTGGATAGTGAAAATAATTTAGTGGGAACTGGTTTTGGAGCACCAAATTCAGGAACGGGTTTCAAAGGATTTATTTTTAAATATGATTACTTAAATGATAATCTTTTGTGGGCAAAAGATGCACCTTCAAATTTAGGAACGAGGGGCGTTCAAATACTTGAACCTACAGTTGGGGGAGATTATATTTTTATCACTCATACATTTAATAATCCTTCTCCTGGAGTAAATGATGATTTAGGGTTTTTGGAAATAGATAGAAATACTGGAGACATTACAGGTGATATCTTAAAGAACTTCAACTTGGCAAGTGCTTCAGATGCCATTCAATCAGGAGTGATTTACAATGGATCATTATTTACCACAGGACGATATACTGATGGAAGTGGTTTTGGAGATATGCGACAAGGATTGTCAAGATTTGATTTGGATGGAAATGAGTTGTGGACTAAGTTAAGTTTTGTCTCAGCTGCTTCTAACGCAAGGTTGTACTCAAGAGATTTGGTAATTGAAAATGACGAAATCTTTACGGTTATTTATGGAGATGATAATGGAACAAGTGGAACGAATACCAATGTGTTTTTATCAAAAAGTGATTTAGATGGAAATATAGATTTTGTGAAAAAATATGATTTCCCAGATTTTACAAATGAATTTGTCAAAGGGTTAATTAGTGTAAATGATGGATTTGTAATCCTCGGATTTGAACGTAATACTCCTCAACGTATTTTTTTATTAAAAACAGATAAGCAAGGGAATGTGGTTTGGGCAAAAAATTATTCAGGAGGTGGAAATGAATTTCTTCAAACAAGTGGACAGGGAGGTTTGGTTGAAAAAGATAGTTTTATTTATTTAGTGGGAGCAACAACTAGTTTTGGAAATGGAGATGATGACATGTTTTTAATTAAAACAGATTGGGATGGAAATGTTGATTCGGAATGTACTCTTGTCACGGACTTAAATGTGAACGAATCGAATGTTTCAAATCCAGTTAGTTACGATCGGAGTTTAGTGGAATACACAAATCCAAATACTTTAAATAATAGTAATACGGGGCAAGCAATAATTTCACTAAACAACAATACTTTTTGCATTAGCCTTTGCGCTGAAATTTGTGATAATGGTATTGATGATGATGGAGATGGATTAATAGATTGTTATGATCCAGATTGTTGCGGAGATAATTTGTGTGGAGATTTTTACTATGCAGACTGTCCAATTGACTGTGAATATACCGGAGGTATTTCTGATTTTGAATTAGAACTGGAATGGACCACTCAAAATTCAGGACAAAGTTGGTGTGGTTATAACACTCCAATTACGGGCGATGTAGATGGAGATGGTGTACCTGAAATTTTAGGAAAGCCATGTACAAGTGGAAGCGGTTCTCCTTGGCCAAACATTCTGGTGATCGATGGTGCAAGTGGAACTATTGAAAATGTAATTACCACTCCTGCTTTTCGATATATCAATAGTGGACCCTCGATTGCAGACTTAGATGGGAATGGGATGGTGGAAATATTTTTCCAAGCAAGTGATAATTTTGCTAATCAAAACTATGCAGGAAGCGGAATAATCACAGGTGATGTTCGCCGAAGAATTGTTTGTTATGAATATGATGGAACAACTTATGTAGAAAAATGGATGTCGAATGCCGTTGCAGGTTATGATCTTATTGAAGATGCCAATACAGCGAGTGCAGCAGATTTTGATGGTAATGGAATTGCAGAAATCTATGTAGGGAATCAAATTTTCAATGGTTTAGACGGAACACTAATTGCTGAAGGTGGCGCTAATAATCGACGTGGAATTCAAGATCAAAACGGAATTGGAGAAATGCATAATCGAGCGGTTGCGTATTCGGTGGCAGTTGATGTTTTGCCTGATGATTTTTGTGCCAATTGTCAAGGATTAGAAATCGTTGCCGGGACGGCGGTTTATTCAGTTAATATCGATCCTGTGATTCCTTCCAATAGTTCGATCAATATTGAAGTGGAAATGCCTAATGGAAAAGATGGTCGAACAAGTATTGCTGACATTGATAATGATGGTGATTTGGATGCACTTATTACTTCCAATGATGCAGGTAATGCTTCGGTTGCAGGTATCCAAATTTGGGATATACAAACACCAACTTACCTCGTGAATGTCAATAATATTTCAACAGGTGATGGAGAAATTTCTCAAGCGAATATTGCAGATTTTGATGGAGATGGACAAGTAGAATTTGGTGTTTGTAATAAATTTATTTATACCGTTTATGAGTGGGATGGAACAAACGGATTGAATACACTTTGGTCTCTTGCAACCAACGATGGTTCAGGGCAAACAGGAAGTACCGTTTTTGATTTTAATAATGATGGACAATTCGAAGTGGTTTATCGAGATCAAACTACCCTGCGGATTTTGGATGGAGCAACAGGTGCAGAGTTAACTTCTGAATTTTGTTCTTCACTCACACGGGTAGAATATCCAGTTGTGGTAGATGTCGATGCTGATGGTGAAACCGAATTATTATGTAGTTGTGTAGGAGAACTTCGAGCGTATGGTTCATTGAATACACCCTGGGTTTCGACTCGTTCCGTTTGGAATCAACACAATTATTTTAATGTCAATATCAATGATGATTTAAGTATTCCGATCAGCCAGCAACCGCATCATGTGGTTGGAGATAGTATCGTGCTCAATAATTTTTTAACTCAATATGCTAACCCACAATTTCCAATTCCTGATGCTACAGTAAGTGTCGATAGTTTTGGATGTGGCTTAGATAGTTTTTATGTACAGTTAACGGTTTGTAACCTTGGAGATTTACGATTGACCAATGAGATGCCGATTACTTTTTATGATGGCGATCCAACTACAACTAATGCAACAGTTTTAACCACCGTAGAATTGGGACAAAACATTGATACTGATACTTGCCTCACAGTCGGATATTTTATTTCTCCGATTTATAATCAAGCCATTTATGTAGTGGTTAATGATGATGCTTCGTTGGCTGGACCGTATGATTTGGCGACAGATTTTCCAGTTACGTCTATTGCAGAATGTGACTACACAAATAATATTGACAGTTTTATTCAAATTGGAAATCCACCGATGGAGTTGGATCTTGGACCAGATCTTACCATTTGTGATAATGGGGTTGTTGAATTAAATGCAGGAAGTGGTTTCATCAGTTACGAGTGGCAAGATGGTTGGACGGATAGTACGTACACCGCTTTTGGAGCAGGAAAATATTGGGTAGACGTTCTAGACTCTTGTGGAAATATCCAAAGTGACACGATTGAAATTATTGAACTAGAACCTACGATTGCAACCGTTGAACCACAGATCGCTACTTTCTGTCCACCGACTTGTGTAACTTTTACCGTTCAAGGAAATTTCTTTGATCACTATGAATGGCAACCTGCTGATTA
>JBGCCY010000225.1:0-22081 GCA_045104975.1 Saprospiraceae bacterium | reverse complement strand
AAAGGTGCTTTCTCTCGATAGTCTAGCGCAGCAGTTGTTCCATCATTCATTCTGATGACCATGAAACCACCGCCTCCAATATTTCCTGCAACAGGATAGGTCACGCCCAAAGCAAACTGAACCGCGATAGCAGCATCAATTGCATTTCCTCCTTTTTTCAAAATATCCATTCCTACTTGTGAAGCAAGTGGATGAGCAGAAACGACCATGGCCTTGTCTGAAATTAATTTTTTGTTTTGAGGGTAAACTAATTCCTTCTTGTCTACTTTTTCAGCGACATCTTGTTTGCAGCCAACAAGTGGTATTAATGTTATTATTAATATGAAAAGGATGGATTTCGTCATAAATTGCGGTTTAAACATATTATTAAAATATTTTTTATGAAAAATGAACATATTATAAAAAGTGGTATAGTATTTGAAAATATATTTATTATAAGTTGATAAGCAATGGCTAATAAATTTAATTAATTATAATTTGTGTTTTTCAACTTTTTGAAAAGACTTTTATCAAGGGAATAGTATTAAAAATAGTGTCAATAATTTTATCTTTATGAACACTTTAGATTAGACCTGTTGAGCAAATATTAATCAATGAAATTAGGTCTTTCCAAAAGAATTTCAAATAAAAATAAGATTAACTTTTTTTAAAACCGAATATAATGAGACTGCTACACCCTATCTCGTTGTCATGTATCCTATTGCTTTTTTTTAGTCTTCTGGTTTCTACATCAATTAATGCCAAGTGCATTTATTTGCAACCAGTAAAAATTAAATCAATGGAAGTAGGAAATATGCTTTCGTGGTCTACTTATAAGGAAGTAGACAATAAATATTTTGTAATTCAGAAATCGGTTGATGGGATTAATTTTACAAAAACTGGCGACGTTAAAGGCGCTGGAAATTCCAACACAATTAGAACGTACCGATTTTTAGATTTAGCTATCGGAGAACAAAAGACGTATTATCGAATTTTGCACTATGCGACTGATAATAGTTTTACCACAAGTGAAACATTTATTGTTGATCGAGCAACTGCAAATAACTTGATGATTACCTCGATGAGTAGCACCGTTACCGATAGAAAATTAAGTTTGACCGTCAAGTCAGTAGTTGAAACAATGGCCACTTTTGAGTTTAGAAAACTAAATGGAGAAGTGATAGTGAGAGGAAAGAAGAAATTGACAAAAGGTTTAAACGCACTTTCTTTTGACTGTTCCAAATTAGCAAACGGACGGTACGAGATTATTCTAAAAGGGAATAATGAAGAAGAAAGAATATTGATTAGAAAAGTAAAAACTTCCGAGATGCCGAAGCTCGATTATGAAGTTTTCAAGAAATAAAAGGTTCGGTCGCGAGCAGTCGTGATCGAAAATTTTGGTTATGTATTTTCATGGTTATGTTGTTGTTGTGTCATCCTGAATCTTTCAGGATGGCACTATTTTTTTTGGGAGGAGCTTGTTTTGTTTTTATTATCATACACTTTAATTTGTGTCACCAAGTTTTATCAAAATTTAAACTCCATTCACCCCAAATTATTCTCCCAATGCTTCTTCAAAACTGCTTCCTGCATTTATTTTTTTTACAAATATTTTTATTTTTTCCTTCGAAAACCACTTTCCCACTTCATACTTTGCTGTAGCATAATTAAGCTGAACTTCTTCGCGACTTCCAAATCCAAATTGGTTAAATGAAACCATCTTTTTTACTTCTGGTAAATTTTGAAAATGGTTAGATTTTACCTCCAATGAATCAGTAGAATAATAACTTCGATCATCGACTTGCATCGCCAAACCTTCACTAAACCAAACTGGGATATTAGTTAAATGATTAAAAAAACCAATCCTCGAATATAATTCAGTATGCGATATTTCATGTGCTAAAATATCTAGATCAATTCCATCTTTACTAATCACAACGTACGAGCCGAATTTTAAAACCGCAGCTGCAGGAGTCATAAATGGTGCGCCGAATTTCAAATAATCTGCGTCTGTTTCGCAGTAAATAAATTTGGGATTAGTTATTTTTTCTTCCCAAAATTCCCCAACTCTCGTTTCCGCTTGACTAATGAGATTTTGTAATTGAATTTTTGTTTCAAGGTCAATATTTTCTCTGAAGTATAAATTTCCTTCTTTCTCAAAATCATAGAAGTCAACTAAAAGGCAACGGGTTTCTTGAGGAAAAACAAATGCGTGAGCAATCGAAACAGTTGATACGATGAAAAATGAGATAATGGCTAAAATGTGTTTTTTCTTTTTCATGTCTAATTATTTAAAATCCAGTTATTTGAGTTGTTTCTATTTTTATAATCTACTAATGAAGAAGGATAATTAATCCAATCCACTTGTCTAATTATTTTTTTTGATTCGTTAAAATATAAAATGGAAGTAAAATGCATGGCTTCTACTTGCGTTTCATTCCACTTGAAGGAGGTGAAATAGCCTTTGGTCACCACTTTGTTTTTATCAATAATTTGATCTTCGATAATTAGTGCAAGAGAATCATTTCTACTTAAGTTTGGATTATTCCAATTGAAGAATTTTTTCAAATTTTCTTTCCCTTTAATTTTATCTCCATTTATGATATCTTCTAATTCTATCTCTTCTGCATAAAAATCTATAAATCTTTCAAAATTTTTATTGATCTGATATGTTTTATAATATTCAGATACTACTGGAGTAATTTCAATGCTTTGATTATTAGAGGTACATGATAAGAAAACTGAAATTAGGATAAAGAAGATTAAATTTCGAATAGTAAAGGAATGATTTTTTTGCAAAAACATAAGTGGTTTATTTTTTCTTCTTTGTTTCTTTTGGTTTTCGCGATATCACAAATTCATAACTTTCCACCACATACTTCGCCAATAACTCCAAATCATCCCACATATTTTCAGGTACTAAAACATAGTCCTTCATCACCGCACCATAGGATTTATAAATAGTCGAATTATATTTTTCTTTGAAGGCAGTTTGCGATTCCTTTGATAGCCTGATTCCAATTTCATTATCCTTATTGAATAGTGTAAACATGTATCCATTGGCAGAAGTGTAAGGCATTGTTTTACCTTTTCGTTGATAAGGAGTGAGGGCAATTAATTGATCGTAGATTTTTAATTTATCATCTCGCATGATTTTTTATTTTAAGTTTAAATAGTCATCAAAAAGATCTAGCACTTCTGGTAAATTTTCTCTACCAAAACCAACTCGAATATATTTTCCTTCCTGCTCAAACATTTCTGAAGGAACGGTCATGATTCCTTTTTCTTCCACTAGTTGATTACTAAATTCTAAAGCAGATTGTTCAATATTTAATTTGACAAAAGAGGTTGAACCAGCTTGAGGAGGAATAAATTTTTCAAAAATAGAATGTCGTTCTACGAATTTTTCAAAGAGCAAAACATTCTTTTTGATCTTTTGAATATTGGGTTGGAGAAAACTATCGAGATGATTTAATCCGATGATGGATAAAATTTCACTTGGTGCAGAATTGCAAATGCTTAAATAATCTTTGAAAGCAACTACTCTTTTTAAGAAATTTTTGTCTTGCGAAACTAACCAACCTGTTCGTAAACCTGCCAATCCAAAAGTTTTAGAAGTTCCCCAAAGACTAATTCCTTTTTCGTACAAATCACTTATTGGAGGTAATTCTTCTTTGTCACCGACCATTAATTTATGATACATTTCATCTGAAAAAATATACAAATTATTTGCTCTTGCGATTTCTACGATTTCATTTAATTCAGTTTTTGACAAATAACTTCCTGTTGGATTGTGTGGGAAATTTAGAATCAAAAGTTTTGTGTTTGGCTTGACCAGCGATTTTAAATCTTCAACATTGAAAGTCCAATCATCCGAATTGGGTTTCCAAAAAGATAATTCGCAAGAGATAGATTTGACCACTTCCGACAAAGATTGATAGCAAGGACCAACTGCAATTACATGATCGTCGGCTTGCAATAAAACATTCATCGAAATAAAATTTAACTCTCCAGGGCTTGCTACCACTACGTTTTCGATGTTTTTGATTTTATAATATTGTAAAATGGCTTCGCGTAAAATTGGACTTCCTTCACTTTCGGTGTAGCCAAATTTCATATTTTCCCACAAATCTAATTCACTCTTAGATGCGACATCTAGAAGATATTTTAATTCATAACCATCACAATCAGAACTAGACAAAAGATATTTTGCATTGAATTCATGCTTCGCAAAATATCGTTCTAGTTTGAATTCTTTTATGTTCATTTTTGACTTTATTTTTCAAGAGATAATTCAACAATTTCGCCTTCCGTTAATTTTTCAAAATATTTATGATATCGAATTTTGAAAATATAAAGATCATGTCTAGGCTTTCCTTTTTCATCGAGAGCTCTTGGTTTGGAAATATAATTACTTATTTCAACATCATTTAATTTAGAATTATCTGTTACCCAAAAATCTTTTTCTACTTCTAAGCATTTTACAAAAACAAAGAATTTCTTCTTTCCCATTTTTGAAATGAATTCTATTTTGAATTTTACTGACATAATATTTATTCGATTTCCATTCTCATCGTCACCATATACTTTTTAAAACCTGCTTTTTCGTAAGCTCTAATCGCAGAGTCATTTTCATCATAAACTTGCAATTGAATTTCAGTTATGTTTTTTGACTTCGCCCAAAGGTTTAAGTTCTCAATAATTTTTCCATTGATTCCTTTTCCTCGATATTCAGGATGGACAAACATAAAACCTAGGTAAGCATATTTATCATATTTGAAATAAGGTTTTGCTTTGACAATTTTGGCGTAGGCAGAAGCGACTACCTTATCATCAACTATGGCAACGACGACTTCCGCATTTTCTGATCCGATCATTGCTTTGATATCGTAATATGAAATGGGGTCGTTGGCTAAAGTTGGATCGAAAGGACGTTCGAAGGAGATGATACCTTGCTCGAATTCGAGTAAGGTTGGAAGTTCTGTGAGGCGGGCAGGACGGACTTCAATATTGGTCATTTTGGATAAAATTTGGTTATGGAATTGTTTTGGAAAATTGATTTACATTTCAAATTCAGCGCAGTCCAATCGAATATCTTTTTCTAACAAATTCTTCTTCATCAAAGTACAAAATCCGGTTGTTCCTTTTTTTGCATAAAAACGGCAACCATGGCAGGTGCGCTGAACCGATAATATTCCAGCCTGATTTAGTCCGTAAATAATTTTGGTCAAGGTTTTGAAAAATTGCTCTTGCTCTGTTTTTTCTACTTGATTAGTCAAAGTGTGAATAGGTTGAGCAAAATGTTGTGTTTTTTTGACGATTGTTTTTCCTTCTTTGGACAAGGCAATAGAGTAGGCACGTTTATCACTTGGAGATGTAATTTTAGCAATTAATCCTTTTTTATCCAAAATTCTAACAGCATCGCTAATGGTTGGTTTGGTTAAATTGAATTCTTGTGCCAACTGACTAACATTGCATAGGTTTTCATCATGATAAGCGACAAAGATTAAAATTTGAATTTGGATAGGACTTACTCCTATAACCTTAGCATGTTCCCAAAGCAAAACTCGAAAAGCTTCAGAAAGTCGTTCCAGACCTGCAACTATTTTACTGGGGGTATCTGAATTTTGGAATGTAATATCGAAAATACTTTTTTTCATAAATATAAGAATACTCACAAGGAAACATTTCCCTGTGAGTAAAGTTAGTAATCCTAATCAATGTATGCAAATGTGTTAGTTACATCCTTCCATTTCGATAATGAAATATCCTCTCTCCTCTATATCCTTTTCCCATTCGGGGCGTAAGTTTTCCATATGGCATAACCGACATTGCTTTGATGTGAGCGGTTGTCCGGTTTGTCCTTTCATTTCTAAATATGATTTTCCATAATTATGAATGACGGAAGTATCTTTGATTGCAATGGGAGCGATAATATCAAAATGCATTGTTTTGCCATTTTTTTAGTCACATAAGTATCCCAAACATTGACTTTTAGATTAGTGGTATTCATTGAATAATTATTTTTAAAACTATACTATAAGAATAGTAATAAAGTTATTGAGATCGCTAAAAGAGCAATTTTTGATTTCATAAAAATAGTTTGTTTTTTTAAGTAAACTGATTGTTTCCCTTAATTACCCTCCTATTTAGGCTTAAGTGATGCACGAGAATATACTTTACGTCTTTATCCTTTTTGATTTATTTAAGTTTAAAAAAATAGTTAGGAAACCTTTCTTAAATTAACATAATAAGGAATCCTAACTATTTATGATAAAAAAATTACCCTTTTACATCAGCCATACTTGCGCCAAAATTCAAATGTAAAACATTTCCATTTGGAGTCAATAATGCTGGGACAGATTTGACACCTGAGTTTTCAGCAGCTTCGATTTTTGATTTTTCTTCCCCTAAGTGAATGATAGTTACATTGTCTGCACCGATTAAATTGACAATGTCTTGTTCTGCACTTACGCAAACAGAACAGCCTGCATGATAGAAAATTGATTTACTCATTGCTTATTTTTATTAGTTAAAAAATATAGATAAAAATGATAAAGTAAAAATAGGTAGGAATCCTAACTAGGGCAAATGTTTTTATATTTTTTTTCAATAAAATTTGAACCTCCTTTTTTAAAAGTACCGATCCATTGTTATCAAAAAATAATAATTAATCAACCTTAATATTCATTGAAGTTTAATTATACTGATTTTTAAAATTATTAATAAACTCTAAGGGAGCGGTATCTTTTACAAAAATCATAATAAACAATCAGTTCATTTGTTGAAGCGAAATTTTGAGTTGGAGTTACATTTAAATATTTTTTTAGTCCTTTTATTTCTTCTTCATTAGGTTGCTCTCCAAGTAAACTTAAATAAAATATGAGTGATTCTGTTAAATAGTTTACACCATATTTCATTCGTTTATTTTTCAATTTTTTTAGAAAATTTACCTTTTTAGTTTTGTCAAAATCAGTTAGATAAAATCGTTTTAAGGCCCAAGCAAATAAATATCTTTCTTGTCCAGAACTGAAATATGAATTTCCGTTTTCCATTAAGTCAGCTAATAAATTGAAAGCAATATCATTATTTCCATTTTCAAAAACTGAGCGAATAATTTCTAAATTGTGGATGTAGGTTATTGAAATATATTTGTACAATTTCCAATCTGGATGATTTTCTAGAACATTTTTAGCATGTCGTTCTAGCGTTTTAAAATCATTAAAATTATGCACCATCCAAGCAGTAGTTAATACATTTCTATAGGAAGGTGTTCGATCTATAGAAAAGAAGTTTTCTAAAAACTTTTCAAAAGGGGTTCCTCCTATTCTTTGAGCCACTTCGAGTGGAACTTTATTTTTTAGGACAAGTGAATCAAGAACCTCGTTATATTCATCATTCATTGTGGGATTAAAAAAACTCAAAGAATGAATTAAATAAGAGTGATCTCTTTTTGAATTTTTGATAAGATTTAAGATTGCAGGAATAGAATCTTCTCCCATAGCGACAATGGTGAATAATTTTTTTAGAGGAAATTCTCCTACTTTACAAGCACTTGATATTTGTATTATTTTATGAGTCTGGGCAATGATAGAATTGGATAAAAGAAAAAAAGAAAATAGAAGGATTAAAGTTTTCATATATTAATAGGTTAAGATTGATTGTAGATGGAGATAACATATTTTAAACTCTCAATATTTTTTTTTAGACAAAAGAAACTCCTAGTATCATTTGTAAAATGAAAACTCCTAAGAGGCTAATTATTCCAAATGAAATTATGGTTAGAATAATTCCCCAGATGGTTTCCTTCATTTCTGTTCCTTCATTGGTAATAAAAGTGTAATCCTCAGCAACTAAGGTTAATTGATAAATTAACATAATTGCAATTCCTAAAATTATTGCTGCAGAGGATAAATCAATATTTAGAATACTTTTGAGTAATTGTATTTTAAATTTTTTTTCAAACAGCGTAAGTGAAACCGCTCCAATGACAGGGAGTGAAGCATAGAAACCACGCTCCAAAATAATTGCGGCTCTTTCGAAAAATGCATCTTGTTTTTCTAATTGATCAGCAAATTTAGTTGCTGCATTGGAGACAGGAGGAGATGTTTTTAAATTAAGAGAAGTAGTAAGTGATTTTGTTGGAGTATTTTTTTGCTTAGTTTTTTTGTTCTTATTTCTCAGAAGATTTATTTTATTTCTTGCCTCTTCTTTAAATTCACTTGTGGGATATTGTTTTATAAATTTTTGGTAAATAGTAATCTTATTATCAGCTTTAGTTTTTTTCCAAGCGTTTAATTCTTCTTGGCGTTCTTTAGCTTCTTCTGCTTTTTTCTTTTCAGCTATTTCAAGTTGTATTTTTTGTTGCTCTTTTTCTTTTTTTAATCTTTCCGCTTCTTTTGTCGCTTCGATTTGCTTCTCTTTTGCTGTTCTTAATTCTTTTTCTCCGTCTACTTTTTTTTGCAAAAGTACTTTTTCAATACCATCCACGACATCAGTATAAGCTTCTGACTTGAAAGACCAATGGCTAGAATAAACAGGTTTGCCATCCTTTGGAAGTACTTGTAATTCTGCGATTTTAGAATGTTTCCAACCGCAAGAACGCATAATGATAGGAATGATCTTAACCTCTCCTTTTTTATGCCGTTCGATGGCAAATGATAATTCTTTATCATGAAAATAATCGGAAGCTAAAGAGTCGGCGCTAATTAGGAAAAGAAAAATATCAGCAGAATTTAGATTTTTTTTAATCTCCGCTTCCCAAGTCGCTCCTGCATCAATCTCTTTATCATCCCATATACTTAGGTTGTATTTTAGGACGATTGGTTTTAAAAATATTTTCAACTCATCTAGAAGATCAGCGTCTTTTCTCGAGTAGGCAATAAATAATCTGGTTGATGACATTGGTTCCTTTATTATTTTTTAAAAATATAAAAAAAATAGATGATACCCAATTCGCATATCTAATTTGACTTGATGTATTTTGTAAAATCATCCATATTCCCATCCGAAAGTAATGAGTATGTTTACTTGATGATTTATTTCTTAAAAAAAACAGATTCTTTTTGCCTTAGGATGTCAATTTTTCTTTTGGTTAGAAGAAGTCATCTCATTTTTGAACTGCCCTGATCGAAGAATAAGATATAATGCAAATCCAACCGCAACTCCAGGAACAAGGCCCAAAACCAAACAAATCCAACCATACTTTATGGAGGGAGATTCATAAATGACCCAAATGAACAAAATCAACCAACAACAAATAGTATCAGTAGAGTAACCAGCAGCATATGGATTTACAAAACCCGCTTTTAACGCACCAATAATATCTGGATTTTGGATTAAAGGAGGTACAACTATGATACAAAAGACCAAAGTGAAAAATAAGCCAATTGCAGCAACACTTATTTTAAAAATATTTTCATTCATTATATTTTTCTTTTTATTATTAGAATCCAAAATAGCAATTCCCAAACATATCCCCAAAATACTCCTCTTCCAAAACCTTCATTTTCCATAAAAATCATATATTGAGAAACCAAATTTTAGAGTTTGTTGGGGAATTAGATTTTGAGATAAAAACAGTTCATCTTTTGATGAAACGATGCGAAAAAATAAGAACATAGTCTGCGCTATTTGACTATTTTTTCTAAGAAATGTCATTAAAAAAAATGGACGTTTTTAGTTGAAATTTAATATTCTAACCAACTCTGATTTTCATAAAACGAAATTTCCTAACCAACCCAATCTGCATATGAGATCGAAATTTTACTTAAAAATTTCATGGAGTTTTATTTTTACCTTTTTTATATTTTTAAGCCTTTTTGGGCAAAAGAATATGATCACAGGAACAGTTTATGATGATACTGGCGAAACGCTAATCGGTGCAACTGTTTTGGAAAAAGGAAATCCAGAAAATGGAACAACCACAGGTATTGATGGAAGTTTTCAAATAGAAGTTACTTCCGTAAATACATTGTTAGAAATTTCCTACACAGGATATGCTACGCAAGATGTTGAAATCAAAGATACCGCTCCGCTAAAAATTATCATGGTTTCATCGGCGAGTGCGATCGAAGAAGTCGTCGTCACAGCACTTGGTATCAAGCGTCAAAAAAGAGAATTAGGTTATTCTACCGAAAGCTTCGAAGGCGATGCGATTCAATTATCTCAAGCACCTAATATTATCAATTCTCTCCAAGGTCGTTCGGCAGGTGTACAAGTCAGTAGCGCCAATGGAGTCGATGGTGGAACGACTCGAATTACTATTCGTGGAAATAATAATATTGATTCAGATAATCAACCTTTGATCATTGTTGATGGTGTTCCGTTGCAAAATCAAGTTGGTTTGGAAAACATCGGAAGAGGAGTCGATTGGGGTTCTGCGATTAATAATATCAATCCAAATGATATTGAATCTTACAATATTCTCAAAGGTCCGACGGCTGCTGCCAAGTATGGTTCCCGAGGTGCGAATGGTGTAATATTAATCACGACAAAAAGAGGAAAGCAACAAAAAGGAATCGGAATCAATTATTCTTTGCAACATAAAATTATCCAACCTTTTCGCTATCGAGAAGTGCAAAATGTGTATGGTGCAGGTGGTCCAACAACTTTGCTTGAACCAACTTTACCAACCGATGCGAATGGTGATTATCGCTATCCATCTCCCGAGGATATTTATCCAACTGAAGGAGTTTTTGGACAAAGCGCAACCAGCGTTTTTGGTTTTTATGGAACAGGCGTTTCGTGGGGCCCAAGGATGGAAGGACAATCAGTTCGATGGTGGGATGGAGAAATACGTTCCTTTGACCCTCAGCCCGATAACATGGGATTATTTTTTTCCAATGGAAATACGACCACGCATAATTTGTCATTTTCTGGTGGTGGAGAAATGGGGACGATGCGAGTTTCTCTTACTCGGACAGATCACAAAGCGATCGTTCCCAACAGTAATTATAATCAAACTACTGTCAACATAGGTTCAACTTTAAATATTTCTTCGAAAGTAAAAGCAGATGTTGCCGTTACGTATTTGAACTACCAAAGATTGAATAGTCCGACGTTGGGAGACGATCATTTGAATTCATTTTCTAAAGGAATGATTTATAGTTTTCCAAGAAGTTATAAAGGTTTGGAACAAGAAATTAACACCTTGCCTGATGGCACTCAAAATAATTATGGAGGAAATTTTCCTTTCCTTTACGCTGGTCCAAATATTTGGTGGAACACCTATAATAATAACACTCAACTAGATCGAAATAAATTAATTGGTTCGTTGACGTTGAATTATCAAATTACGAATTGGTTGTCTGCTATGGGAAGATTAGGATTGGATTTTTCCTTTGCCGAATTTGAAACTAGAAATAATCCAATTGATGCTTTGGGGATTTTAAATGGTCGATACTCCAATGAATTATCCAAAGATCGAGTGTTGAATAATGATTTTTTGATCACCGCAACGAATGATGGACTTTTTAATTCACCGATTGATATTTCACTTTCGGTGGGAGGAACACAATGGTCTCGGAGTCAATATGGCATCAGAGCAACTTCTGGTGAATGGGTAAATCCTTGGCTCTTTAATTTTAATAATTATGCTGTAGGGAACATTTCTCAAATCCCTCGGGAGATTTTTTATGATAAAAAAATTAATTCGGTTTTCTCGTTTTTAAATTTGAGTTATGAAAATTATCTCTTCTTAGAATTGTCTGGAAGAAATGATTGGTCGTCTTCTTTACCGATTGAAAACAACTCTTATTTTTATCCATCAGGATCTTTGAGTTTTATCGCAACGGAAGCTTTTGATTTAAAATTACCTTGGTTGAATTTTCTAAAAATCCGAGGTGCTTACGCTCAAACAGCAACCGACACCGATCCATTTCAAGTGGACTTTACCTATCGAACTGGAAATTTTGGAAATAACCAAACAGCGGCTTTACCAACCACAGTTCCACCGATTGCACTTAAACCTCAGCGAGCCAATTCCTATGAAGTTGGAACGACGATGGGTTTGTTGGATAGTAAAATAAATATTGATTTCACCTATTATTATATTCGATCTTATGACCAAATTTTGGATGCAGTTTTACCTACTTCATCTGGTGCACCGTCAGGTATTCGAATCAATACGGGTGAATTAGAAAACAAAGGAATTGAAGCAATTGTTTCTGCTACAATTTTTCAAAGAAAGAATTTCTTTTTGCAAACTGGTTTTAACATCGGACGAAATCGGAACCGAGTGACGAGCATGGGAATTGGTGCGAAGGTGAAAGAGATCGCCAATATTTGGGGAACGGAAGGGCCGACAATTTCAGTTCGAGAAGGCGATGAGTTTGGAACGATCATGGGGTTCGATTATCAATATCATGAAAATGGTCAACCGATTTTGAATGAAGAAGGAACACATTATTTAGTGACTTCGAATCGAGTTGCGATTGGAAATGCGTCGCCTGATTTTATTGCAGGTTGGAATATGAAAATGGGTTTTAAAGGTTTCACTTTAAGCACTTTGATTGATACAAAATGGGGAGGAGATATTTATTCAGGATCGTATGTTTCGAGTTTGCAAAACGGACAGAGTCCTTCGACCTTGGTGGAAAGACAAGGCGGTGGATTGCCTTATACTGATCCTGCTGGGAATGTCAGAAATGTAGGTGTGGTCTTGCCAGGAGTTTATGCTGATGGAACGGAAAACCAAAAAGTAGTTCATTATTTATTTAAATATATCCCGAATACAGGAGGCTGGGGACCATTCTTGAGTACGCCTGGGATTTTGGAAAATTCGTATGTGAAGTTGCGAGAGGTGACTTTGTCTTATCACTTTAATGAAAAATTTAATCAAAGAACGAAGGTGTTTCAAGATTTGACATTGTCATTGGTGGGAAGAGATTTGTTTTATATCTATACCTCTTTGCCAGATCAAATCAATCCGGAAGGATCGAATGGATCGGGGAATGCACAAGGTTTGGAGTGGGCGGCATTTCCGGGGACGAGGTCATTTGGTTTTAGTTTGAATGCGAGTTTTTGAATAACCAATATCCAACTGATCTGAACATTTAAATTGTACTTCACTTGGACATTGGCTATTCCTTGTTCGATATTGGTTATTCAAAATTTTTCTAAGTTTAATTTTTATTGAAAAAAGATTTTATGAAAAATTTATTAAAATATATTTCTGTTTTTACTCTATTCATTTTTTTCAATTCCTGCGAAAAAGGTTTTGAAGATTTAAATAAAAATCCTGTATTTCCAACTCAAACGGATATCGGACCACTCTTTAATTTTGTTCTCCAATCCACTCAACTTGGAGGTGACGAACAACTTTTTATGCACAACGAAGTGATTTATCCAATCACTCAACAAGGAGCATTGACTGCCGAAACTTTTCAAAATACACCTCGTGGAACAGAAGATATCTGGACTCGATATTATACTTCTTTAGCGAATGTCAGGGAATTGGAAAAACGATTTGATGAATATGAAGGCGATCAGGAAGCGACAAATAATGTTCGAGCAATGGTGAAAATAATTTTAGCTTATCAGACTTTTCGAGTGACAGATCTGTTTGGAGATATTCCATTTTTTGATGCAGGAAAAGGTTTTCAAAGTTTGGATAATTTGGAACCAAAATATGATAGTCAAGAATTGATTTATAAATTCTTATTAGACGAATTAAAATGGGCAAATGAAAATATCAATACTTCCCAAGATCCTAAAACGGCATCAGGAGAAGCTTATTTAAGTTTTGGAAATTTTGATAATATTTTCAATGCCGCAGGGAATACTGGAAATGCAAATGTATTGTTATGGCAAAAGTTTGCGAACTCACTTCGACTAAGACATGCTTTGCGGATGGTGGAGAAAGATGCCAGTTTTGCCAACCCAATTTTACAAGATGTTTTAGAAAATAACTTACCCATAATTGAAGAAGGAGAAGATGTTGGTTTATATCCTGGAGAATTAAATTGGGAAAAAACGTCTACTCACTATTCATTTCATGAACATAAAACATTACGAATGGGGTCGACCATTTGGAATATGATGTCAGAAAATGATGATGTAAATGGAAGTGGGATTTTTGATCCGAGAGCCTATATTTTCTTTGAGCCCAATAATGCCAACGAGTGGGTAGCATATCCACAAATTCCAGATTCGAATACGGAAGTAGCAGGAGGGATTCCTTATCAAGGACATCGAGATGTAAATTATTCTACCAAAGGTTCAGGTAATATTTATTCGCCATTTAATTATTATTTGATTCGAGATAGATTTGATGTTCCAGAGATGATGATGACTGCTGCGGAGGTAAGTTTCTTGAAAGCGGAAATATATTTTAGAGGTTTGGGAGTAGCAGTTGATGCAGGAGAAGCGAGAGCGCAATACACGAATGGTGTGGTGACTTCTATAAAATTTTGGCAAACTGTTTTTCAAAATACAGGCATTTGGGAAAATGCTCCGACAATACTTTCAAGTGGCGAAATCTTTAGTGTGACGAATCATCCAAAAATTAATATTTTTACAAGTAATGATCAGTTAAATTTAATTTATGCACAACGTTGGATGGATGCTTTTCGACAACCTTGGGAAGCGTATGCTTTGCTTCGGCGAACGCAAGCGACTCCAAGGGAAGGTGCGATTCCGAATTATTATCGCTTTGCATATCCTTCGACGGAGATTCAAAATAATGCAGACAATTGGGCGGAACAAGTGAGTAAGATGGGAGATGATTCGCCGGAGGTGAAGGTATGGTGGATGGAATAGTGGGAATATCGAATATCAAACTTCATCATTGGATATTCCTTGTTAAGTGTTGGGTAATCAAAATACGCATTAATTTATTTTTAATATAAAAAAATCTATTTCTTCATAAAATCAAAACAACCATGATTAAAATTTACATTTCAAGGATATTATTTATGTTATCCTTTTTATTTCTTGTAACAATACAATTACAAGCTCAAACACAACAATTTTTACATTTCGATCATGGCGATGACATTGTCGAAATTCCAAACGCATCACAATATATTGCCAATTCAAATGCAATCAGTATGACTGGATGGTTTTACTGTGATGCACTAAGTTATGGACAAGGTTATATTTCATTTCGAAATGGAGGAACAGGTAATGGCGAGATGTATTTGATTCAATTGGCTAATGGGAAAATGGAATGTCGATTTGTTAGTAGCGGCGGATTTCACGAAGTAGCGACCGCCGATTTTGTAGCAGTACCAGAAGTGTGGCAACATATCGCTTGGATTTATGATGGTACAAAAGTGGAGTTATTTGTTGATGGTGTTTTGATTGGAAGTACTCCAGCTTCAGGAATTATTGAATCTATAGATACGCCAATGTCGATTGGCAAACATATTTCTCCTTGGGGATTAGCAACATGGGATGGAGGAATTGATGAAGTGACACTTTGGAGTAAAGCTTTGACGCAAGCTGAAATTCAAGAGATGATGGTGAATGAATTAGATGGAAATGAACCAGGTTTGGAATTGTATTACAAATTTGACCAAGGAGCTCCAGGAGGAGATAATACTTCTATTTCAAAATTAATATCGGAAGTTGAGCCTGGAGTGCGCGATGGAGATTTGGTTAATTTCGACATGACTGGGGATATTTCAAACTTTGTGGGAACGGTTGATAACAGCGTTCAAATAATTACATTCCCAGCCATTCCAGACAAGTTAGTATCAGATGTTCCGTTTGATTTGACGGCAACTTCAAGCTCAGGATTGACAGTCGTTTATGAAATTATTTCAGGGCCAGCTTCGATAAGTGGTAGTACAATTACGCTTGATGGAGTAGTGGGTGAAGTGATGGTGAAAGCAACTCAGCCTGGGGATGGCACATTTACTCCTGCCCCAGAAATCATCCTTTCTTTTCAAGTTTTAGATCCAGATACCTTTGTTCCTTCGACGGAGGTTAGAAGCCCATTGGCAGGAGATGTAATGGTTCCAAGTCTAGGGCCGATCCAATTGGCTGCGATTTCTAATATTGATTTTCCAGATTTATTTAATGTAGCAAGTGTTACTTTCCAAGTTGATGGTGAAAATGTAGATGCTAAAGATTGGGGGAATGGACATTACACCGGTTGGTGGACACCACCTGCTTATGGTGAATATACGATGAATGTTTTTTCTGAAAACAATTATGGAGCAGTAGGAGTAGAGTCGATTACGTTTACGGTAGTGGATCAATCTTCCAACATGACGGTGAATGCAGGAAGTGATGTTTGGGTATATGTCAATAATACAGAAGAGATCGTTGAAGTTGAATTACCAAGTTACTCAGGGGCATTTAATCAGATCATGGGAAATTTTGATATTGCATGTCCGACTGGAGGTTGTGACCCTTGGGATAGAGTTTCGGGTGTAGAGGTAAAAGGTCACAATGGACAGTGGTATGAAATCATTCGATACATTACCCCTTATGGAATTGCTTGTAATAGTGAAATTGATTTGACTGACTTTATGAGTGCCCTACAAGGAAAAATTGCTTTCCGTTTTAAATTAGAAACTCCAGGGAATGGATTTGAATATTCCTTGAACTTGGATTATCAAGCAGGGACTCCGACGCATGCTTACAGCTCAATTACCAAACTTTGGTACGAAACATACGACTTCGGAAATATGGATAATCTTCAACCAACTGCTGAAATTAATGCTGAATATCCTGACAATGTTTTGGCAGCAAAACTTAAATTAGTTTCTACAGGTCATGGCTGGGGAGATAATAATACAGGCAATGCAGCTGAGTTTCATGAAGACACTCACCATATTTGGGTAGATGGGAATCAAACTTTTGAACAAAATAACTGGTCAAATTGTGATCCTAATCCAGATGGTTGTAATAACCAAAATGGAACTTGGTTTTTCGATCGAGCAGGCTGGTGTCCAGGTTCGATAGCTCCTTGGTTTGATTATGACATGAGCGCATTTATCAATCAAGATAATGTGACGTTGAAGTATGTTTTTGATGAAGACTATACTGATTTTTGTAATGCTTCTAACCCTGATTGCCAAAGTGGAGTGACTTGCGATAATTGTAATGATGGATTTAATCCACACTTAATTGTGTCTTCTTATTTGATTACGTTGGGTGATGCTCCGTTGGACGAAGTAGTGACTGCAAATGAAAATATCGAACCTAAGTTAGCGTTTCATGTTTTTCCAAATCCATCAAAAGGAAACTTTAATGTTGAGTTAGCAGAGCAAGTGGAAAAAATGCAAATTCGAGTTTTTAATAATTTGGGGCAGGAAGTTTTTTCTATGGAAAGAGAAAATCCAACGTTGTTAACTTCGTTTGAATTGCAAAATGCAGCAAGCGGAATCTATATTATTGAGGTGCATACAGATAAAGGAATTGGAATGGAGAAAGTGATTGTTGAGTAATTTTTCTATTTTCTAAGATACAAAATGAGCTATTTACAATTTAATGTAAATGGCTCATTTTATTTTGAACTAATTTAACTATTTTTAAAAAATAAAAATAATTTGAACTTCTAAATGTATCCTTCTATTTTGTTTTTGTCCTTAAAAAGGAACTCATTTTTTAACCTTAAAAAACATACCGATGAAAAAATTGACACTTGCTTTTATTTTCTTCTTATCCTTTTTGGAAATTTCTTATGGGCAATCGGAAGCTTTATGGTTGCGTTATCCTGCGATTTCACCTGATGGAAATGCTATCGTTTTCAGCTATAAAGGTGACCTCTGGAAAGTGGCAACGGAAGGCGGTCTAGCCATACCATTAACATTACATGAAGGACATGATTTTCAACCTGTATTTTCAAATGATGGAAAGCAGATTGCTTTTGCTTCTCATCGATATGGAAATTTTGATGTTTACATTATGCCAAGTTCAGGAGGCAAAGCTGATCGATTGACTTATCATTCTTCAAGTGATTATCCTAGTGGATTTTCACCTGATAACCAATCTGTTTTATTTACTTCAAGTCGATTGGATGCAGTTGCCAATCAACAATTTCCTTCCGGTGTTTTGCCAGAGTTATATCAAATTTCTACCAAAGGAGGAATGCCTCAGCAAGTGATTACTACTCCCGCTCAAAATGCGATTTATAGCAAGGATGGTTCAATCATGGTTTTTCATGATCGCAAAGGATATGAAGATGAATTTAGAAAACATCATACGTCTTCTGTCACTCGGGACATTTGGAAATATGAAACTAAAACAGGGAAATATACCAAGCTCACGACCTTCAATGGAGAAGATCGAAATCCTGTTTTTGCACCTGACCAACAAAATATTTATTACCTAAGTGAAGAGAAAGGAAGTTTTAATATTTTTAAAATGAATATTAATTCAGCTGGTGTTTCTACCAAAATTTCTTCTTTTGATAAACATCCAGTTCGGAATTTAAGTATGAGTAAAGATGGTGTTTTGTGTTTCAGTTATGATGGATCACTTTATACCATGAAAGAAGGAAGTAAACCAAAAAAAGTAAAAGTTCAAGTAAGTTCTGATAGTCGTTTTAATCCGGAAAAAATTGTTTCCGTCAATAAGGATATTACAGAAATGACACTTTCTCCTAATGAAAAAGAGATTGCTTTTTTACATCGAGGAGAAGTTTTTGTGGCTTCTGTAAAAGAAGGAACGACCAAACGAATTACGAATACGCCAGAGCAAGAACGCAATATTAGTTTTAGCCCTGATGGGAAATCTATTTTATACGCAGGAGAAAGAAATGGGAGTTGGAATATTTATCAAAGCTCCATCGCAAGAGAAGAAGAAAAATACTTTTTCAATTCCACCATCATCAAGGAGGAAATTTTATTGGATAATCCTGCCGAAGAATTTGAACCTGCCTATTCTCCCGATGGAAAAGAAGTAGCTTACCTTGAGGAACGTACTGCGATCAAAGTGCTCAATCTTAAATCTAAAAAAACACGAACGGTGATGACTGCCGATAAGAATTATTCTTATTCTGATGGTGATCAACATTTTGACTGGTCGCCCGATAGTAAGTGGTTATTGGTTGAGTTTTTACAAGATCGACAATGGATTACCCAATGTGGATTGGTGGATATAACTGGAGGAAAAGAGGTGGTTAATTTGACCCAAAGTGGATATAATAATTATGGGCCAAAGTGGGCGATGGATGGAAAAATGATGGTCTATGCAAGTGATCGAGATGGCATGAAAAACCATGGAAGTTGGGGCGGAGAAATGGATGTATATGCGATGTTTTTTACGAAGGAAGCATTTGATCAATACAAATTGGATGAAGAAGAATTTGAATTGGAAAAAGAAAATGATGAGGAAGATGACGATGACGAAGGTGACGATGATGAAAAAAAGAAAGGGAAAAAAGCAAAAGAGAAGAAAAAATCAGTTGATCCAATCAAATTGGAATTGGACGATATCGAAGAACGAAAGGTAAGATTAACGGTAAACTCAACTCATCTTTCTGATGCGGTCTTAGCGAATGATGGCAGCAAATTATTTTATATGTCTCGCTATGAAAAAGGATCAGATTTATGGCAAACTGACCTTCGAACGAAAGAAACCAAGAAGCTTTTAAAAATGGGTGCCAAAAGTGTGGGAGATGTAATCATGGATAAAAAAGGTAAAAACCTTTTTATTCTTGCGGATGGTTCTATTTCGAAAGTTGAAGTGGAAGGAGGAAAACAAAAAGGAATTGGAGTCAGCGGTGAAATGATTTTGAATGAAACGATTGAAAGAGAATATTTATTTGAACATGTGTGGCGACAAGTTGAAAAGAAATTTTACAAAGTAGATTTGCACGATGTTTCTTGGGATTTTTACAAAAAAGAATATGCTAAGTTTTTGCCGCACATCAATAACAATCATGACTTCGCGGAGATGCTTTCTGAAATGTTGGGAGAATTAAATGCTTCCCACACCGGAGCTCGCTTTCGACCTAAAACTGAGAACGGAGATCAGACGGCTTCCTTTGGTTTATTTTTCGATCAAAACTATTCTGGCAAAGGATTAAGAGTAGTAGAAGTAATTGATAGAGGGCCACTTGACAATAGTGAATCGAAAATAAAATCAGGAGTTATTGTAGAGAAGATTGATGGTGTTACCCTTTCCAATTCGGAAAATGTATACAAACTTCTCAATCGAAAAATAGATAAAAACACCTTGCTCTCTCTTTATAATCCAACAACAGGGAAAAGATGGGAAGAGACTACAAAACCAATTTCGTTAGGAGCAGAGAATCAACTTCGATATCGAAGATGGGTAGAGAATTCTCGAAAAATGGTGGATAGTCTTTCCAATGGAGAAATTGGATATGTCCATGTGAGAGGAATGAATGACGCAAGTTATCGAACAGTTTATGAAGAGACGTTGGGGAAAAATGGCAATAAAAAAGCACTCGTCGTAGATACTCGATTCAATGGTGGAGGATGGTTGCATGACGATTTAGCGACCTTTTTGGATGGGAAAAAATATATGAGTTTTGTGCCTCGTGATCAAGAGTTAGGAACAGAACCTCAATTCAAATGGACCAAGCCTTCGATTGTCGTGATGAGTGAAAGTAATTACTCTGACGCTCATATGTTTCCATACACTTATAAAGCTTTGGGTATTGGAAAACTAGTTGGAATGCCTGTCCCTGGAACGGGAACTGCGGTGTGGTGGGAAAGAATGCAAAATGGAATGGTGTTCGGAATTCCTCAAGTTGGGATGGTCGGTAACGATGGGAAATACTTGGAGAATCAACAATTGGAACCAGACATCAAAGTAGCCAACGATCCTGCTGCAGTGAGCAAAGGACAAGATCAACAGTTGGAAGCTGCGGTGAAAGAGTTAGAGAAGGAGGCGAAGAAAGTGATCAAACCTTAAATTATTTTTAGCAAAAAAACTAAAAGAATAAGTCATCTACGAGGAATTGTAGGTGACTTATTTTTTTATTAACTGCCATTTTTTCAAAACTACAACCTAAATTTTGTCATAAAAAGAATACTTACAACTGTCATTTCTTCAGAAAATGTTAACAAAATTTTAAAATTTTTATTTCATTTTTAAAATGGAATAAGAGTTGATAATTTTATTATTGAAATTCTGAAGAAAGGTTTCTTAGTAACCAAATTTCTTAATTATTCGATTGAATTCAGAAATGTAATTTTATTGTTTAACTAAAAAAAAATAAGGTAATTATGACACTAGTAAAAAGAAATTCTAATCTTTCTAACTTTCCACAACTCTTTGATGATTTCTTTGTCAGAGATTTTTTCAATCAAAGAAGTAACGATTATTCAAGTGCAAATGCCTCGCTTCCGATGGCAAATATTGTGGAAACTAATGAAGCTTTTGAAGTTGAATTAGCAGTACCTGGAATGAGTAAAAAAGACTTTCAAATTGAATTAGATAACGAAAATTTGAAAATCACAGGTGAGCGAAAAGTCGAAAATGAAATGGACGAAGAGGCTCGTTTCGTTCGAAGAGAATACAATTATCAATCCTTTCAGCGAACGTTTCACTTGTCTAAAAGAGTGGTCGACATTTCTAAGATTGAAGCTAAATACAAAGATGGTATTCTCAAAATTTTGATTCCAAAGAAAGAAGAAGCCAAAGCGCTTCCTCCTCGAACTATTCAGATTAAGTAATTTTTTTATGAGAAATATAGGTGTTTGACTGTTAATGATTGGTTGATTACTGATAGTCACACCTATATGTTTTTTTGATTGATAAATTAAAAATAAGAGAAAATGAAAAGAGATTTTTTAATTAGCGCGATGACTGCCTTGCTGGTTTCAGGAACTACCATTGGTGCGTTTTTATGGAGAAATGATAATCAAACAATCAAAATAGAACATATAAATAGTTCTCCCGCAAGCAAAGCAATTTATACTTTGGATGAAGATGGGAAAACGATTCCATTAGATTTTACTCGTTCTGCACAAACGGTTATGGATGCCGTTGTTCATATTAAGTCCACTCAAACATTTAGAAATAGTAAACGACCACAAGCTTACCAAGGTCAACCAATGCCTGATCTGTTTAAAGATTTTTTTGGAGATGGAGGTCAAAGTCCATTTTTTTTATTTTAATACAAAGCTCGTAATCGAAATCGTAAAAGTAATCCTCAAGTAAGAATAGGAACAGG
>JBGCCY010000224.1:0-14187 GCA_045104975.1 Saprospiraceae bacterium | reverse complement strand
ACAAATCAGATGAGAAGGAAAACTCTTTCCATCCACCCTAATATTCTCTCTTCGGTTATGTTCCCTATATCTTGCCTTTGTAATATTCAATCCTTCAACCTGTGGTTCATTGACTAAATCATAACCACTAAAAGGAGGAAGATTAAGTCCATAAACTCGAATATCTAATCGAACTTGTTCTCCAACCATTGCTTTAGCTGGATGTAATTCTGACTTAATATAGATTTTATTATTGTACAGGGAATCAGTAAGTGGTAATACTGGTAGTACATCTACGATAAGTGGATTACTTTTAATGATGCTATCTCCAAATGTAAAAGTGGCAGCAGGAAAAATGAATGTACTGGTATCAGTTGGTGCTCTAAAATTAAAAACATTAGTCAACGTGTAAGTATATTTACCATTAATAATCGATATACTTTGGAAAGTTACTGAATTACCTATTTCTTCCAATCCATTCCAAACAGGAAATTCCAAATTGTACTTTTTTGGTAGGCTTCCTTTTTTTTCAAGCGTATAAACTACTTCAAAGGTTCCATTGACAGGAACCTCTATTTCTTCAGAATCTGTAAAAAATAAAAAATCTGAAGTTTGCGCAGTTAATTTATTTTGGACAAAAAAAAGCAAGCAGATTAATGGAAATAAGTTTTTCATAGAAATTAATTATTGTTAAAATATCTTATAGCTCTACCTAGATTGTTGTTGAGATCAAATTTACAAAATTGATGTTAAGTACCATGAATTAAGTATTGTTCTTTTGATCTTAAAAGATTTACTTTGCAGGCGATTTACCTTTTTAAAAAAAATACCAATACATCTCCTACCCTATGATTTACGATCACATAAAAAACATCAACCGATACATCGATATTCATCTGCATTTTCCAAAACTCATTGAATTTGTAAATGACTTCGATAAGTCAAAGTTTCAAATTGGAAAAATGGAAATTGATGGCGACAATCTTTTTGCTATTGGAGCTGAATATGAGACCAGACGAGCAGAAGAAGCACTTTGGGAAGCACATAAAAAATACATTGATGTGCATTGGATCCTGTCAGGTTCAGAAAGAGTGGGACTCTCTTCGACAGAGGAATCTACGATTACGAAACCCTACGATGCAGAAAAGGATTTTTTTAATTGTGAAACCATCGGGCAAACGATTGATTTAAAGGAGGGTTATTTTTTATTACTTTTCCCTGGTGAGATTCATAAAACTTCTATCGCCATTGGAGCCACAGAAAAAGTAGAGAAGATTATTTTTAAGGTAAGCGATTTGTGAAAAAAAATTGTTAATGGATTTATTTTACCTTATCTAAGTATCTCCGTTTAACCATACCGTTATGGCATTCTTTACCCACTAATTTATAAATCGCTAAAGATGGAAAAGATATCGGATCCCTTAAAGTGATCCGATACCTAATTATTATCAATTATCAATTACCATTTATCATTGTTTGACTTGATCGATTCGATCAAAATACTATGAAGCAAAAAGTATTTTTTTTCGATTAGTGGTTTAGCTTTATCCATTAACTGATTTTCCCATTTAGATTTTTCAAATGCCTTAATTTCATCTAATAGGTACACTCCAAAAATTTCTCGTATTACACTCCTCATATTTGGTTTAAGAATGATCTCACTATAATTTTGCCCTATCTCCTCATGTAAATACCCAATATCTTTAGACTTACATTGAAAATTACATTTATACAAAAAACTATAGGTTTTCCCATCTTTGGTAAGCACAGAAATAGTCTCAGATACCTCTTGGATATTGGTATTATACTTTATCATTCGATCCCAAGGCGCAATGGGATGAATACCCTGATTATAAATTTGATCTTTTTCCAATCCTCCATTAAATCGTTTAAAGAGAACACCACTTTCGTTTGGTTTGACTTCTTCAAATTGGCAAGAAGAACAAAAAAAAATGAATAGACTGGCAATGATTCCAAGATAAAATATATTCTTTTTATTCATGTTCCTTTAATTTAAATTAAGAGTAAATTTAAATAATATTGTTGCTAAATTACCCGACTAAAATTATACCCATCTTAAAGAATTTCCTCTAGCGTACACTTTTTTTTTAGATGTAAGAACCTCTTTGATAAGGCTAAGTTTTGCTAAACCTGCGAGTTAGCTTTAGCGCAAATTCGAGGTTTAGTAAAACGGAACCATTCAGCCCGTTTTAAGAAACCTTGCTCTACTCTTATCCCAACTCACGGGTTTTGCAAAACTCAATTTTCCAAAAAAAAATTATTACCAAATAATCTAGGCTAACACTACATATATAGTTAAAGGCGACGGAATTTCCAGCTGGTATTACCTGTTAGGCTAGAGGATAAAATCCGCTACTGATGTTCCTGTAACCGTTCAACGATTACACAAATATCGGTAGCGGATTTTCAAAAATATTTAACTAAATAAACTTTATTCAAAATGAAGTTGTAAAGGAGAACATAAAACGTAAAACATCCATCAAATAAAATTTAATGATATTAGGCGTAAGCGCAACTACCCATTTACCCCTCCCGCTGAATTGTAACCAAGATACTCCACTTCTTCTTCTTTAAAGTGAATACCATACTCTTCTAACTCTTTCAAAATAGGAGTATAAACTTCTTTATTAATTGGTCTATGTACACCAGGAGTTGTTAATTTTTTATTGAGAATCATAAGTGCTACCATGGCTACAGGAAGACCTACGGTTGCTGCCATGGCAGTAAAAGTTTGATCCTCTCCAATCAAAACCATCTTACTATCAATCTGGTGTTTTTGTCCATCTAATTCATAACCAAACTTGTGGTACATGACAATCATATCTTTGTCGTCAGGTTTCAAAGTCCACTTATCCTCTAATATTTTTTGCAGGGCTTGAGCTGGAGTAGCATTTTTTAAACCGATCTTTTTGTCTTTGTTAAAAATATCTAACTCCAATAGTTTATCCCACATCAAATCATCTTGGTCAATTTTCAAGGCATGTCTCAATTTTAACTCGACCGAGTCGGTAGGAGAATAAGTAAGAAAAAGGTTAACAAAATCTCTATAACTCAAATTTTCAGAGTTATCAATAGTATAAGAATCATCTGTCAGTCCTAGTTGAACAAACATATTCCAAGCCTTACTAAATCCTACTCTACGCATCGTTCCTCGATACAGCGTTAGGATATCTTCTAGACCATAGATGCTTCGATATTTTAAGGAATTCCGATTGGCTAATGCTTCAAACCGGCCATACCCTTCGACATCCAAAAATTCCGTTCTTCTAAAAAGTCGGTGGTATGGAATATATTTTTTTGATCCCTCTTGGATAAACTCAGCCGCTCCTCCTTGTCCAGCAAGCACTACGTTCCTTGGATTCCAAGTGAATTTGTACCGCCATAAGTTATCATCACTTACTGGAGCAACTAGCCCACCAGTAAAAGATTCAAACATCAATATTTTTCCTCCTGCCTCTCGAATCCGATCGATGACTTGCATCGCACTCATGTGATCGATGCCAGGATCCACTCCTATCTCATTCATAAAAACTAAACCGTTGGCTTTGGCTTCTTCATCCAATGCTTGCATCTCATCACTAACATAAGAGGCCGTCACTAAATGTTTCTTATATAAAATACAATCCTTTGCCGCCTCAATATGGAATCGAGCTGGCAACATGGAAATGACCAAGTCTGCAGATTTAATCGCTGCTTTTCTTTGTGGAGCATTGAATACATCCAGTTGGATACCTTTTGCATTGGGATGTCCTTGCGTAAACTTTTGGGCACTTGCTTCTGATAGATCACCTATCGTGATAAAAAGATTTTCACTTTCAGATTTATCTAACAAGTACTTTATCAAAGAGCATGCTGAACGTCCTGCTCCAATAATCAATATATTCTTCATTTCTATTATATAGTTTTAAATGGGGCAAATGTAGGTAAGTGAATTGGGAACTGGCAATAAATATAGATTTAATTATTATATCTAAATATGTTGGGGCAATCCCATGTGGTTGCCCTAAATCATGGGGGTCAAAAATCGTGGAAATTTCAAATCAAACATATTTTTTAACATATTGATCCCATCACAGGTACCTAGGGTAATCCCTTGTGGTTGTCCTGAACAACGGGATCAATATATTTAAACAGTTCTTTACTTACTAATGATAAGCTGAGTTATGAGCCAAGGTACCACCACAAGTCCCACAAGAGGTTGCAGATCCAGCTCCCCCTGTACATCCTTTTGCACAGGTATAATGCCATACCCCAGCTGCATTTTGAGCAGGTTCAGCAGTAGGAGGCGTTGCAACAGGCGGGATGACAGTCGGCGCACCATTATTAGTATTAGCATCGGCTTTGCCCTTACCATGATAAGCCTGATTATGTGCTAAGGCACCTCCACAAGTAGCACAATTACCAGCGCCACCCGCACCACCAGCGCAACCTGCGTTACAGGTATAATGCCAGACACCTTCTGCATTTTGAGGAGGCTCGGGTGTAGTAGCATTTGGAGTAGCAGCATTTGGTTGAGTTGCCACATCTGAAACATTCAGCGATTCTCTGGCTTCTTTTTTAGTGGCATCAGCATTGTCACTGCACCCATAAAAAGAAATGACTGAACTGAGCAATAGTATTGTAAGGATTTTAAAATAATTCATAATAGTAATTTTTTTAATGTTGTAATGTTGAAAGCAGGTTAAGTTAGATTTTTAGGCCTTTTGATTTTATGAGCCTATTCAAAATTTTATTTCAAGCTGCAAATTACATTAAATTCCCGCTTGCGCAAAGGCTTTGCCTAGTGTTTAGTATGCAATTTGCTTCTTCCAACTATTGATAATATTTCAATTGGATTTCAATGGAAGAAGCCAAAGACTTGAGGAACGCTTCTCATCAGTCAGAGGAATGGCGAAAGCGGGTAGCAATTTTTTTAAATTCCTTAATTCAAGTGACGTTCTTTTAATACCATTTCCAAATCATTGTTCGTTTTTGGATTTTTAATCAGTCTGTAAATGATAGAAATGGGAATTAACATTGGGATAAAAAATCCTAAATGCTTTTTCGAAGAAAGACTCCAAGAAACAATTCCGAAAATCAGTATTCCAGCAAGAAAACCAATTAATGCTGCATGAATAATTTTAGATTTTTTTAGTCTCGTTTTTTCTACTAATAGTTCTTCGTCTGTTAACTCAGAAAAGTTCTTTTTTTCCATATCAGTTTATTTTGTGAAATTTTACTCGCTTACGCAAAGACTCTGCCTGGTGTCTAGTATTCAACAAGGAATGTCCAAAATTCTTTACTTATAGGCAATGGACGCGAGCGGGAACAAAGCCCATTCCCCCCACTCCTTTTTATTTTTTCTTGTTATACTTGTAGACTGACGGATGAAATCCATTTCCCATGTTCGTGTAATCGTTCAACGATTAACAAGCACCATAGTTGTATTGCACAACAAGGCGCAGAGCGAAAGCGTCAGCAGATTTAAGACAACCCCAGTTTTTATTTTACAAGACCAATCCATTTATAAATGTTTGTTTTTCTGAACCTCTCAAAGTCACTTCTTCCAAAATTAACTTCTGAGGTCGTTGGTCAACAAGTAACTCTTTTGCTTTGGGAAATTTTAATCCAGTAATTGCTTCTAACAGCTTTACTTTTACTTGGTAAGTATCTGCTTCACCAAATCCCATAAAATTATCTTCCGTCTTACCTCGAGATGTCGAGCGCGATTTTACTATTTTTTTACGCCTTAATATTCCTTCTTGCCCCGCAAGAAATCCAACCTGATGTAACTTTCCTTTTTTAATATAATAAACCACTTTCCAATAAAGAGAAGGAATTTGAACTGATTGGTTTTTCACTTCATTGACAAAAAAAGGATCATTAGCTTTTAGAACCGGCCCAGTAAAAACACTTACTTTAAGTCCTTCATCAATCGTTTCTTTGTGTAAAATATAATCTTCTATTCTACGCCATAGCGCTTGATTGAGATTTTTATGTTGTGGTGCAGCATTGGTATAATAGAAAGTTTCTTTAGCTGCTAATTTAGCTCTTTCAGTAATGCGACTCCATTGTACATCTTCCCGCTTGGTCAAATGTCCTTTGTCAAAATCACTCTTAGGAGCAGCGTACAGTTCTTTTCCCCATTGGTGATCCAACGAAATTCTTCGATCTTTTTTCCAAGAACCTTTCACCTCTTTTCGACTAATTGACTTGAAAAGTTTACCATTAATATTTGCCGCTGAATAGATTGGGAATTTCCGACTAGCACTTTGTACGACGCTGTAATTGGGGTAGCGTAAAATGTTGTCTTTGGTCTTTTTGACTGGAGCTACAGTTTTGGCTAATTCTTTATTAAGCTCAGGAAGAGGAACTATCAATTTTTTTCCTAAAAATTTTGCCTGGTATCCTTTGTAGTTTTTCATATTTTGGTGTTAAAGGTTATCTTTTTTCCAAAGATAGTAATTCTCTTCTTTACATTTTATCTAAACAAATCGTCGCAAGCGTTTATTCTAAATGAAGTTGTACAAGAGAACATTCAACGTCTGTTTAATAATGTCTAACTTATAATTTCTAGATATATATATACATATCGGAATACATGATTTCTTTACTATCTTTCATTCCTATTTTAATATTTTTCACATCAGCATTCGGTAAAGGCATAGTGATTTTAGATTCAGATCCTGGATTAGTTTTGAAAGTAACCGAAAAATGATGTGAGTATTTTTCTTTTGCTGGAATAGGCGTTTGTGAAATCATTAACCATGCTTCTCCCCCACTATTGGGCAATTGATGTACTTCCTCAGAAAGAGAGAATACAATATCTTCCTCAGGATGGGTAATTTCAAAATTGGGTGTCCCATCTAAATTATCCGTTTTAATAAAATAATATTTCCAATAGCTTACTCGATTTAAAAACCGAATCTTATAGTTCCATTTGATTATATTACCTTCTGAGAATTCTTGCGCTTCCAACATTTCCAAATCAAAAAATAGATGAAGTATCCCCAAATTATTCGTCTCAAGAGAGTCAGCAATATAGACGGAAGAATATTTTCCATTACTCTGAACAACATGAAAAAGACCTGACCCTACTTCCGCTAGATTGATGAGAACTTTTTCCATATTCTCATCTCCTTCCAATTCATATTTTGCAATTTCATTTTCTAATTGATCCAAGATCACTATCTCTGTCGTACCTTCCTCCAATTTCACTTCAAACTCAGGCTTACTTAATTCGATAAGATTCTCATCTTCCACATAATCTCCATCATGCAATAAAGTGAGGTTATTTTCATTTGCCTCCCAGTTGAGGTTATCAAAATAAAATGCTTTTTTACCAGGTATGACACTAGGCATTTGAGTATAATTTTGAAAGAATGGATCTGTACTTTTTATCGCAAAAGCAAGCATTATTTTACTGGGATCACCTGCTAAGTATTGCTTCGTTGTTTCAGTATACCCTAGCAGCATATTAGCTGATCCTGCTTTGAGCAATAAGCCTATATTTTTCATCAAATTTGCAGTTTCTCGAGTTGGAACAATCTGAATGTCTCGCATGTTCCCATCTGAAAAAAACAAATGCTTAAAGGATACTTCTATAAATGGCGTTATTTGATTATTCATAGTTTAAGATTTAATTATTTTAATTAACGGTAGTGCTAGTGGTGCATCGCATAATTAAATGCTTATTAAAATGAGTCTATTTTTTAGTACGACAAAAAAAAAGAAAGATAGCTTACGCTCCCTGACTGATGAATAACGAAGTATTACAAAAAAAAAGACCAGTTTAATAGGTAGATAATTATGGGACGCACCACTACTCTGCAATAGTAACTAGCCGCTGTCGCCCAATGCCATTAAGTTAAGGATTTTTGAATATTGGATATTGGATATTCACCTTCCCGGCTCGCTCCAAGTCTGCAAAACGATGAACATCATCGTTAGTGATCAGCAAGGGTTGGCGCCAGCGGAAACTTCATAACTAAAAGTATACGTTAATGAATAATGAATTAGGTTTTTGATCCTCTAAATAATTTGTAGCCTATTATTAATAATAAAATTACAAATGCAATCACTAATACTTTTATCGCTAACGCTTGTGGTGAAGATTTTGAAGATGAAAAAACTTTGAAATCTGGGTCTAAATTGGGCATTTTAGTTTGAATATCTCTCATTGCTTTATTGGTGTTTTGAATACCTCCAGTAAAAGGACCTTCAAAAATAAATTCATTAGGATTATTGAGGATTTCTCTTTGCATACTTTCTTCTGAGTTATTCAATTTTTTTACCAAAAAATCAAAAATTTCACCACTAGATACTCGATAGACTAATTGTATTTTATCATCAGCAGTAGATTCTTTTGTTGATGAATACATTGGGATAAAAAAAAGTCTAGACTCTACTTCCTCACTACCAAACTCTTTTTCTTCAAAATAGACTGCCTCTAAGGTATTCAATTTAGTTTCATCAATAGTAATAAATGAACTTGCTGGTTTGTCTATCAGCCAATCATTAAAGGTGATGATTTTTCCATCATCCTCTCTATTCGTTAAGTTTGTAAAAAGTGACAAACTAACAAATGCCAGAGCTAACCAGTAACCATTTGATACTTTTTTATTTTTCATATTATAAAATTTTTATTTTTTTATTGGTGTATAATAATATTCGTAATTAGCTGCTTGGCACTACGCAGAGCGATAGCGCAAGCGGGCAGCAATATAAGCCTGATCTAGAACCGATACCCCAAATTTAATCTCACAAAAAACTCTTGAGAAACCCCAAATCCACCTACATCAAATTCAGACTCATCGATCCTTATACCTGCTCCTAAAATAGGTTCTAGGATAATCTGATCTTTAAATAATAGTATTTTATAGCCCGTAGAAAGACCTACCGATAAATTAGCATCAGGCAGATATTTATCTGGTTCATTAAAATACATCTCGTAAGCTTCAAAGTAAGCATCTTCTATTTTTGGTTGAGTTCTATATAGTATAAATGTTCCTAAGAAAAATCTATTCCCTTTGGGCTTAGGGGAAAAATAATACTTCCCACTCACTAAAAAACTCCAGGCTCTTTTTTTAAAAGGGATAACTCCATCAATCATTACCGTAGTGTTAGAAATACTACTTAATCTCTCGGGACTATAAATATATCCGATCCCTCCTTCTATTCCTATTTTATCTTTAAACAACCATTCATAGGAAACATTAATTTCCTCTTCCCATATAGGCCCCAATGCATCTATCTTGATTTCGTTTTGCTGTGCTTGTAAGGTGAAAGTAAAAAGTAAAAATAAGATGGTTATCAATTTATTCATGGTTATATTTTTTGTTTGTCTTAAATAAAATAAAATTTATTCCATCAGGGGTAGCAACTACTGCTCGCGCCATTGCTCTGCAATGCTGAGTAGTATCTTATCAACCTCCTTGCTGGTGCTATCCCAATGCCATTAAGTTAAGGATTTTGAACATAGAAATTATAGAAAAGAAGATGTACTCAGGCAAATTATTGATCCGCTTTGCCGAAGATCCATACTTCCTTGCATCAGATGCAAGGGCAATTTTTAACCACTCATCATTAATTCTACTATTAGCAAAGGCTTCCACTTCTTTACAAAAATTAGCTTTACATCGGAAAACAAAATGGTAGCCTAAAAAAGGTAATTGATAAAAACTAGGATAATACTTGTCGCCCAAAAATAATATGTTATGATCCTGATTATCAATCAATTGTGGAAGTTTCTCTAAACTCTCTTCAAAACTTTCGCGTTCACTAATTCCTTTTGATTGTCCTGCGCTGTAAGGTTCAAGAGTAGAAATAATACTCATGTGATTCAATACATCATATAATTTTACACATTGCGCCATACAAATCGGTTGTCGGGTTTGGCCATTATCCCATTCATTAAATTCGGCAATTAGTTTTTCTTCATAAGGTAATTCATAAGTTGTTCCATCTGCAGCTATTACTAAAAATTTATCCATATAATGAATGTAATCTTGGTCGCTATAATATTGTTTTACCAGCTCGTCATTCAAGTACTGGAATCCTTCCCATTTAATTTGCAAACGAGCCTTACTAAATGTTTGTTTCGAACCATCTTGCTCTTTTCCAGAAAAGTGAAACTTGCTGAGGAATTTACTGACCTCTACACTAATACTTCGACTAATAAAATTCAGTTGCATTAGAATGATGGTTGAAAAAGTAAACAAACGATTTCTTGTAAAAAATCTTTCTTCAGTTCGATAATTATTTTTGAATGACTCATTAAAGATTTTTTTTTCTACGTTACTTAGGATCGTTAAATCTTTTTTTTAAAGTATTCAAAACTTATATTTTATATCTGTGATAAATTATTTCATAATTAATAAAGGTAGACTCAAAATAAAAAAATAGACTTAAATTGATTCAAAAAAAAATTAATTCCGTATCATTATTTTTTCAAAATTCCTTAAGTTGACGGCATTCGACTTCGAGTCACCTTGTGAGTAAATCGACTTCAATTTTCCTAACTTAATGGCATTGCGTGCGAGCGGGAAGTATTAGACTATCTTAACTTGGGGCAAGAGAGATATAGAAAAAGATGGATCATGATTGGATCAGGTATATTTGCTTTGGGAGTAGGTGCAAGAATGTATTATGCCGGTAAAGACAAAGAAAAGGTCGGACTGCAAAAAGCAGGTGCGCTAATAGGATTAGGTGGTGTGGGAGTTGGATTGTCTTCTATTTTGATACCTAATTCAGAGGATGCTTATTATGATGCACTAATAACTTATAATATGTATTTTTAGATTGCTTGCTCCGCCAAACTGTCTACGTCGCAAAACTAAGAAAGCCGCAAGCAGGAGATTGCTTGCGGCTTTCTCATTTCCTAATTAAACCTATTGCTCTTAAATCCCCAACACCTCCCATTGGCACCTACTCCCCTAAAAGATAACAACCTATCCCTATAGATATACAATCACCATAAATTGAATTATCCCGCTAATGGTTAGGATTTTTTTTTTTAGAAGTTTACGCCACCCAACCTGAACGAACAAATCTCCGTAAAGAGTGGTGTAAGGAATATTTAAACAATTCTTATACGCCCAACGGAGCAATACAAACCACCAATTAAGAAAAATCGCTGGTCAATACAAACTCTGCTACTCGACTAAATGAAAGCAAATACGAAGTACGAAGTAGATTTTAATATTTTTTATAACCAACACAATCAATATTTTTATGGTAATTAATTTACGTAACAGGTCATTTATTTATGCAATTGTCGGAGCAATACTGTTTATCCCAAACATAGTTTTATCCCAAAACTTTGAAATGGCTAATGGCACTCCTTTTTATAATGTAAAAAATGGAGCAAGTGCTTTTGCTGACATTGATAATGATGGAGATATGGATGTCATCTTGGTGGGAAATAGAGGAGAATCTACGCTTCCTCAAAATCAAAATTATACCGCCATACTATATAAAAATGATGGAGCAGGAAATTTTACAGAAGTTACGGGAACTCCATTTATAGGTTTAGAACAAGTGGCCATAGCTTTTGCTGATGTTGACGGAGATAACGATCAAGACCTTATGATTTCAGGTATTGATTATCTCTTTGATCCATACACCAGGTTATATCTTAACGATGGCGATGGTAATTTCAACACTTTATCCTCTAGTCCATTCGTAGATGTATACTCTGCCGATATAGTTTTTGCAGACGTGGATGGAGATGAAGATCTCGATGTTTTCATTTCAGGTTCTACGGTAGCTTTTCAAGCGATTAGTAGCTCAAAGCTATACATCAATGATGGCATTGGCGGTTTTACAGAAAAGGCTAATACTCCTTTTGCAAATACGCAGGAGGCTTCAATGGATGTTGCTGATTTTGACTTAGATGGAGATTTAGATCTTTTATTGTTAGGTACTTCAGAAGTTCCTGAACCGATTACAGAAGCCTATCTTAACGATGGATCAGGTAACTATACCGTTGCAAGTCAATATGATTTTGAACCATTATCTTCTGGAGACATCACGTTTTCTGATATCGATAATGATGGTGATGAGGATTTACTAATAGCAGGAACTACGGATGGAGGGCTGACCCCTTACACGAGATTATATAAAAATGATGGAGCAGGCAACTTTATAGAAGATCAAAGTTCATCACTTACAGACTTAAAATTTGTCAGCTCTATATTTTTCGATTATAACAATGATGGTTTGGTAGATTTATTAATGTCGGGCAAGAGTTCCAATGATCCATTCATATTTGCAGCAGAGGGAAAAGAAACGATTCTTTATAAAAATATTGGCAATGGTGTCTTTGAGGAAAACGAAAACCATCCAATTCCATCGTTAGATTTAGGTCACTTGGCTTTTGCTGATGTCAATGGGGATAACCTTAAAGATGTTTTTATTACTGGCACAATAGGGCAAGGTGAAAATTTCCATTCAGAATTATATCTTAATACTACCGTTGTTAGCTCTATATATGAGCAAGCAAGTGAGAATGATAATATCAGTATCTATCCTAATCCCGTTATGGACGGTGTATTGAATTTACAGTTCAATAATAAAACAACACATAGTAAAAAGGTTTTAGTAGTAGATATGCTTGGCAGAGTTATGAAAGTTAAAAATTCAATCATTGAGAATGAAGTATTGACCTTGGATGTTTCTCTGCTTGATGCTGGAACTTATTTTTTAACCATAGTATCTGAAACTTCAAGTACCACCCAAAAGTTTTCAGTATTTCGTTAAATCATAGAATGGTAAAATAAGAAAGCCGCAAACAATCTCTTGCTTGCGGCTTTCCCATTTTATAATCAAACCTATTGCTCTGTCATCCCCAACACCGCTGGCGCCAAGGCTCTGCCTGGTGTCTAACATTCAGCTTGACTCTTCCAACTATTGAAATACTTCTGTTTAATATTTAAAAGCCAAAGGCTTCAGAATGCTTCACACCAGCCAAAGGCATGGTGCGAGCGGGTGCAAACATTTTCTATTGCTTTACAATTCTAAAAACTGTTTCTTCATAATTAAGAGAGAGTTTAAACATATAAATTCCAGCAGAAAATTCATGAAGATCGATTGTCCAAATCTCTCCTGCCATAATACCATCTTCTTTTTTTAAAAAACGAAGTTCTCTTCCTAGCACATCAAAACAAGTCAATCGAACATGCTCAGCTGACTTGATCGAATTCAAATTTTTAAAGTTTAATGCATTGAAAGTCGGGTTTGGAAAAATGGATATATTTTCTTTAAAAGAAAATATATTCATCTGTTCACCGCATCCTTGCACATTTCCTAAATCAACATAATCAATTGATTCTATCCCTGAAGCAATGTCACCAAAAATAACTTCATCTTCAATTTCTAAAAAACTTGTATAACAAATACTTAAAGAATATTCACCATTCAATTCATCCCATAAGGCAAAAATGTATTCTTTACTTTCTTCAAAATCATTAATCTGCATGGAACAATCAATCCCATAACCTTGACGAACATAAACTTCATCTTGGTTTAAATCGCCAAAGAGGTTATCATTAATTTCTACATTCATACCTTCCTCATTTTTACTATTGATCTTTCCTCTCACTATTATTATACTTTCGTAAATCTCGCCGTCTGAATTGGTAATACCTTCGCAAAAGGTCGCACTTATAGCACAATTGCAAGAAATGGAGACCGGTAGTGCAATAACTAGAATACTGAATATTAGGAGTATTATTTTTTTCATAAACATCATTTTTAGAGCTAGACTTCAAATTTAAATGATTGGGTTGGGTGTTAGGTAACTCTAATTTTTTTTTTAGAAAAAAGGAATGTTACGCTTAGTGGACAGTCTCAACACCTTTGTATTTTAGCCTTATTATTTTATCTGTAAAGCCATAAACATTGTCGCTAGCGATACAAGCTATAATTGAGATCTTCAATAGTCATTACCGCTGGCGCCAAGGCTCTGCCAACTATTGAAATACTTCTGTTTAATATTTAAAAGCCAAAGGCTTCAGAATACTTCACACCAGTCAGAGGCATGGCGCGAGCGGGGTTGGATTGGTCTCAGGCAACAGATCAAAATTTAATCGCAAACTAATATTTTTAATTTTTTAAAAAGCAAAACCAACTTTGATTCCAGATTTCATTGCTCCACTTAGTCCCGACTTAAACTTATAAAGCCCTCGATGGAACTCACCAAAATACGAC
>JBGCCY010000223.1:0-6274 GCA_045104975.1 Saprospiraceae bacterium | reverse complement strand
AAAGAAGCTATATCTTTTTTTTAAAATAAAAAATATGGATAAACGTAACTTGATTTTGGATAAAACTATCATTTCATACTTTTTCTTAGGAAATAAATTGTCATACAAACCATTGATCAACAAAAAGAAATAAGAAGTGCTATCTTTGTTGTTACAACTCATCCTCTAATTTTTTTCTTTTAATCAATTAGAAGTAATATGATTTTTATTTGTGTAGAAACATATTATGAGGCAGCAAAAAAGAATTAATTTCGTTTTTGAAATAGTGAAATAACACCTTATACATTTTTTATCTCCCCTTTGTTAAATTTTAATTTTAAAAAAAATAAGAGTTTTTTATTAAGTTAAAACTCTAAAAAGAGAACAATAGTAATGTTGAAAAACACAAGTATAGTAGCCATCGTATTTTTTTTAATTTTTACATTAGGATGTAAAGACAATTCTATTGAGGAGGATGTAAATGTTACGATTGATGATGAATTTAAGGTTTTACTTTGGGAGTCTTTAGAGGAAAATAACCCTACTTTTAATATTAAAGTAGAAACTATTAAATCTGAATCTTGCGAAAATACCTTAATTGATGTCGCACCTTCGATTGCTGGAAATAACATTTCATTCACTATTCATGATATTCCCGAACCAGATTGTCCTGCTCCAATTTTTGTTGCTGATGCAAATGTAGAACTTGGGATGCTTGATTCTCAATCTTATGAAATGATTATCAGTTTAAAGAATGTGATTCAAAATCAAGGAACATTGAAGGTGGAAAGTGATTATTATGAATTAAAAATGAAGGAGTTAGATGGAATTGTGATTCCTGAAAAAAGGCTTTATAAAGTTCCTCAAAATACTATTTGGGGATATATCGCTTCTGATAATAGCGATGCTGATTCTGTCTCAGACGGATTTATTACGGAGTTAACTGATGTGACAGAAGATCAAGATTATATCGATGGTTATTATGGTTATTTTTCAGCAGAAAATAATGACTTGACTATCTTGAAGCAAAACATAGCCTATAATTCCGTTCGAACTTTTGGACTTTCTTATGATGGGAATACTGCTGATTTGATCGATATTTTAAATAGTTTTAGATCACAACACGCTAATGTTGAATTTAAAATATTTACTTCAAAAGGGGAGGAGCTATAATTTTTCTTTCTCAAAGTAAAAAACAAAAAGCCATCTCGATGATTCGGATGGCTTTTTGTTTTGTTATCTCGCTTTTCAATAGGAGATATTATACTGTTTACAATTTTATCAACTTCTTCACTTCAGTAATATTCTCATGATTTATTTTTAAGTAATAAATACCTGAACTGAAATTTGTTAAATCAAATTGCTGTTGTAAAAAATCATTCGAGTGATTATCTAATTTGATGTTTTTTAAAACTTGCCCAACAGAATTAATTAATTCCATTTGGAGGTCGCCAGAATATCCATCTAATTCGACATTGAAAACATCTGAACTTGGATTTGGGAAAACATTAATTGACTTATTATCCACTAAATTATAAGTAGGCGTGATGTCGCCTGCAATAAATTCATAGACTAAAAATTTTCCAAAATCAGGTTCTAAGTTTTTATAGGCATCACCGATACTTTTGATTTTGACATTTCCACTTCCGTCGCCATTAGCCCAAAAAGAAATACCGTCATCGTCAGAATCTTGAATTTCTAATCGGTAACAACCATTCAAATTAAATAAAGTATCAAGGTAAGATGTACTTGGAGAAAGTCCGCTTACTCTTGATTTTACTAAATTTCCATTGGCATCAAAAACTCGCCAAGTCGTTTCACCTCCTATAAGATTAGTTTGCATACGGATAACTACATCGGTTCCAATTTGCGGAACAATTTTGAAAGTAGAACTTTCTTCATTGTTGTTAGCATACTCATCTGTTCCGCCATTTGGATTGCTAATCGTCACTTGGAATTCACCATCTTGCGTGACCATCGAAGTAGCATCTAACGGAGGTAATTCAACTTCTTTAGTTTCTAGAAACTTTAAAGTACCAGTCCAAGTATAAGTTTTTGGAGAAATACCATCTACGGAATAAGTAATGTCCAAAGAGGTCAAAGTGGTTGAACCATTATTTTTTATTAAAACTTTTGGTTTACTACACATTGGAGTATATCGTTCCTGTGCGACTTTGTTGGAAGGAGTCAATATCTCAACTGCTGCATCCAAGGTGAAATTAGGATCTCCGTAACTTACCATTTGTACATTAACAATATATCGACTATCGCCAGAGGCAGTCAAAACTCCGTAATCAACTTCTACTTCGTCACCTGCGTAAACCCAATCCAAGAGATTAAATTCTTGAATGTCTGTAGCTTCACCAGGGCACCAACCAGCTCGATCATAAATCCAAGTTCCTCCTTGAGGAAAAATAGGATTGTTAGCACATTCTTTCCAAACTTGCCACTCAAATTCATTATAACCTCCGTCGATATTGATAAAGTGACTTCGAGGGATAAATTCTCCTTCTTGACCATGACCGCTAATGGCAGCTTTTAGTTTTACATTCCCAGCATTGGCAGGCAAAACTAAATTTCGAGGCTCATATCGAACATCGTCGATGATGCGAGTGTAAGACTCAGATGTTACCGGCCAAAGTTGTTTGAATTCTATAATATCATGAGTAGGAGTTCCTTCGATAAAAACAAATTTGATGTCCATATCTTCTTGCCATTGTCCACCTCGTTCTAAGTTGATTCGTTTTTTCCCTTTTAGAATTGGACCAAAATCGGTTACGTCAAATGTCCATGATTTCCCTTCTTGACCAAAATCTAAACCGATTCCATAAGGCGTAACGAAAGACATGATTTCGAATTTGGCAGGTCGTTTTGTATAGTGAATGAGTTCGCCAATTGCAATTGAATTTTCGGCTGCAACAATTACTGAATCTACCAAAACTCCATTATCATTATAAATCGGCATTGCGCCAGAAGCATAATAAAAATTGGTAGAAGATAATTCTAAATCAGTTCCATTGAGGATATATTCATCTACTTGGTTAGGAACATTGATCAGAGAATCTAAAATAGTTGTGGTGATAATATTTGAATCGTATTCTCCTTGCACCAAAATAATATTAGCTAAGTCGTTAGAGGCAGCAATATTTTTAACTAAACTTTTTCCTTCCCAATTTCGATAAACCGAAGTACCTGACAATTCTCCATTCAGCGCATTAGGCGAACTGTCCACCACCTCATTTCCTACTGCATTGTCGAAAGTAAAATTCGCCATCAAGTTGGCATAGTCAGGATGATCAGAAGTTATTTTTTTAGTCATCCATTCCTTGATGGTTGCTTCAGAAAGTTCTTTGTTCCAAATTTGAAAATCATCCATTTTTCCATAATATCTTCCGTTCCCATTTGCGGAACTTCCAATACGATATTGCTCAATATTGATCGGTCGAGTAAAACCAGTTCCTGAATGCCAAAGACTTCCATTCAAATAAATTTTCATATCACCAGTCGTTGCATTTTTAGTAAATGTCCAATGACTCCATACATTTTTAAATTCATCCACAGAAGAAGGTTTATTGATTCGATCATAACCAGAGCCATCATTTCCACAATCCCAATAAATTTGTCCGTTGCTCCAAGGTAAGTGAACACTCATTTGTCTTAGATTTCCAGCATCTACACCTTCAAAAGCGTACGTATTGATAGGCAAGGCATCAGAACCATAACTCCAAAAGGAAACGGTAATTTCATTTTGAATACCTGGTAAAGCATGTTCAACGTCTACAAATCCAGCACCATTCATTTCTAAATGTTGGTCGTCATCCCCATTTGCTGAAAGACTAGAAACTGCTGCTTGAGCATCAGATTTGACATTTGTAGAAGCATTGTTATTTCGAGTGTAACTAATGTCAATTAAAATATTAGATGAGCCATCCCAATCAAAATTATTATGGAATTTGAAAAAATGATTTCCTGCATCAAGATCAGCATTCAAATAGTACACTTCATCAAAACCATCATTGTCGATTGTTGCAGCATCCAATTCAGATTTAGGAGTGTGCTTCATTCTGATTCTTAAATTTTCAAAACCAGTAGCCATTTCTAATGCTTCTAATTTCATCCCTGATATAAAACCAGTTTGCAATCCTTGTGTAGTCAGCTCAGTTGCAGGATATAAAAATTGTGTTCTAGCAATTTTTTGGTCGCCACCAAATGGAATGTCTAAATCAGTTGTTCCTGTACCAACTGAATATTCAGCTTCCGTAATTACATTGTTATAAACTATCTCGGATTGAGTAGATTGAAAATAAGTGTAAGTAGGTTGTGAAGTATAATTATACACATCATCCGAAAATCCAGAAATCACATGAGTAGGAGAGACGGTGTGAAAAGAATCCACTCGACTAGAATCGGTGATATAAGTATTACAACTATAATCCCATTCACCACAACCTTTGTTTCTTTCAGTTGATGTAGAAATTAAAGCATCTTTGCAACGCATAGAATAAACCATAAGAATTTTCTCATAAGAATTATGGTCTGCAGTTGGAAATTCAACGACGGTATCTCTTGTAGTCGAGCTATATATAAAAGATTGAACCTCTGTTACCGTTTGTCCAAATATTGAAAAACTTAGAATGATAAAAAATGAGAGAAGAGTAATTTTTCTAAACATAGTGATATGGTTTTTTTGTGAAAATTATTTTTAAAATCTTAATTTTATGAATACCCAATTTCCAAGAATTAAACTGAATCAGTTTTTATCGATATTGGAGATTGGTTATTCCTTGTTGGAAATTGGATATTCAAAAGAGATTAATACCCCGACGCCGAATCATCGCCTCTAATATCTGCACCTCCTTCCAATTTTCCATCAGGCATTACCAAAATGCCTTCGAAGCGACCAATTTTTCCACTTCCACGCACACCTACTTTGTGTCCTAATTTTTCCAAAGCAGAAACGGTCTCCGCTGGGAAAGCATCTGTCTCGGTAAAAATTTGATCAGGTAACCATTGGTGGTGGAATCGTGGCGCGTTAACTGCTTCCGACATGCCCATTCCAAATTCCGAAACATTTAAAAAAACTTGGAAAACAGAAGTGATAATAGTAGAACCTCCAGGAGTACCGATGACCATATTTAACTTCCCATCTTTGGTTGCAATAGTTGGAGTCATCGAGCTCAACATTCGTTTTTCAGGTTGGATGGCATTGGCTTCTTCTCCAACTAGTCCATAAAAATTTGGAACACCTACTTTCGCACTCAGATCATCCATTTCATTATTAAGGAAAAAACCTGCACCACTCACCACTACTTTTGAACCATAACCTGTATTCAAGGTAGTTGTCACGGAAACTGCATTGCCATCTGCATCAATGATCGAGAAGTGTGTAGTTTGATCACTTTCTTTGGTAAGAATTCCAGCTTGAATACTATCACTTGGCGTTGCAGCAGCTGGATCAAAACTAGTCATTCTTTCCTTTAAATAATTTTTATCTAACAATGCTTTTACGGGTACTTCGTAAAAGTCAGGATCCCCTAAATGTTTTGCTCGATCAGCAAATGCTCTTCGTTCTGCTTCTGCCATTACATGAACTGTTTTTGGAGAATGGAAACCCCAATCTTTCAATGGATAATTTTCCACCATTCCTAACATTTGAGTCAAAGCAATTCCACCGCTCGAAGGAGGAGCCATGGAAATAATTTCGTAATCTTTATATTTACTTATAATCGGGGTTCGCCATTGGGCCTCATATTTTTTTAAATCTTCATGCGAAATGATTCCGCCACCTGCTTTCATTTCAGCAACTAATTCATCTGCTACTTCGCCTTCATAGAAACCAGCTCTACCTTTATTATGTATCAATTCATAAGTTCTTGCCAAATCACTTTGGACTAGTTTTTCGCCTTTTGCCCATTCTCCTTTTTCTTTGACAAAAACAGGTCGAGAGGTGTTGAGCTCTTCAAATTTTTCTTTTGTTCGATTAAGTCCATTCGCTTCACGTTCTGTCAAAAGAATTCCATCCTTAGCCAAATCCCAAGATGGTTTGACTAACTGTTTCCAGTTTTTTAATTGACTATATTTTTCAAAAGCCTTGACCATACCATCAACTGTCCCTGGAACTCCAACTGCCAAATGACCATCTACACTTAACCGAGGAATGACATTTCCCAAACTATCTAAATACATATCTCGATGCGCTGCCAAAGGTGCTTTCTCTCGATAGTCTAGCGCAGCAGTTGTTCCATCATTCATTCTGATGACCATGAAACCACCGCCTCCAATATTTCCTGCAACA
>JBGCCY010000222.1:0-21722 GCA_045104975.1 Saprospiraceae bacterium | reverse complement strand
AAAATTAATTTAGGATTTACATTAAACGATAATACTTGGTTTTTCAAACGAAAATTTAATTAAAAATGAAAGATTTACGAAAATTAATGAAGTTGGCGCTGCTCTTGGCAGTAAGTTTTTCAATTTCAAACACATCAACTGGTCAATGTACAACTTGGAAAGATTTGGAAGCAGGTTCTGTTGAAAAAGAAACGGCTGAATCTAATTACCAAATTTACAAAGATCACCTTAAAGAAAAAAATTACGAAGCTTCTATGATTGCTTGGGAAAAACTAATGACAGTTGCTCCTGCTGCAGATGGAAAAAGAATTTCTCCGTTTTGGGATGGAATCAAACTATTGAAAGAAGCGAATAAAAAGGAAACGGACGAAGCTAAAATCGCTGCTAATAATGCTCGAATCGTAGCCTTACATGAACAATGTATCGAATGCCTTAAAACTAAAAAGGTAGTAGTAAGAGGCGCAAAAGATGAAGCTGGATTAAAAGCTAAACTTGCAGATCAAAAAGCTCGTCAAGCAGAAGATATGTTTAAAACTGTAAAAAGTCCTGCTGCTGATATCTATGCTGTTGCTAAAGAAGCTGTAGAGATGGGTGGAAAAGATATCACCTACAAAGCATTACAACCTTATGCAGCATCAACTGTAGCGTTGTATCAGACTCAAGCAATTCCTGCTGAAGAAGCTAGAAAAGTTCATGATCTATTGAATGAAATTGCTGATGATAATACTATCAAGCAAGAGGAATTAGCTGAGCAATACAAGGCTGAAGAAAAAGCGAAAAAAGAAAAGAGAGCTCGTCAAGTTTCTAAATTATATACTAAGTATAAAATTAGAATGAACAAAGAGTTCAAAAAAGTGGAAAGTGAAATCTTTGATTGTGAATACTTCAAAGAACTTTATATGTCTGATTATGAGGAAGGAAAAGATGATGTGACGATTGTAAAAACAGTTTACTCTAGATTAAAAAAGAGAAAATGTACGGATGAAGATCCTTTCATCATGGAATTGAAAGAGCAATACAAAGTGTTAGCTGCTGCTGCAAACGCAGATGCTCAAGATTCATTTAACAAAAGTAATCCTGCATATGTAGCTAAGCAAAGATATGATGCTGGTGATTACACTATTGCTATCGAGAAATGGGAAGAAGCAATCGCTGCAGAAGCTGATCCAAATAAGCAAGCTACTTACCTTTTCAGAATTGCTTCTACACAAGGACGTAAATTAAAGCAATATGCTAAGGCACGAACTACAGCTCGAAAAGCAGCTAAAGCAAGACCGAATTGGGGACGACCTTTTATGTTGATTGGTGATTTGTATGCTTCAAGTGCTCGACGATGTGGAGATGACTGGAATCAAAGAATGGCAATTTTGGCAGCTATTGATAAATATAGCTACGCTAAAAGTATTGATCCAGATGTAGCTGATGAAGCAAACAAACGTATCGGAAAATATAACCAATCTCGACCTGAAAAAGCAGATGGTTTCTCAAGAGGAATTAGCGCAGGTGCTTCAGAATCAGTTGGTTGTTGGATTGGAGAAACTGTAAAAGTTAGATTTAAATAAATTCTAAGCCTTACGGCTCTACCATATTGAAAACCCTGATCCTTGAACAAAGGATCAGGGTTTTTCTTTTTAGAGTAGACACCCATTGTTATTTTTTTTTCATCTTTATAAAAAAAGACGAAAGTTTAACTTAGTTTTAAACCTGTCTGCCGACAAAGGCAGGTTCAAATTTTAAATACAAAAATATGAAACGTAATACATTTTTAGCCATCCTTCTTTTAGGTATTTTCTTTTGGGTCAGTTGTACTCCAAAAGTTCAAGAACCAATCGTCACTACTGAACCCAAAGAAGAAGTCGTCAAAGAGTTAGATCCAAATGGATGTATCACTTGGAATGAGATTGGAGCTGCAAAAGCAGATCGAGTAACCGATAATTATAATATTTATCGAGATCGAATTAAATCAAAAAATTTTAAGGCAGCCTACCCACTTTGGAAGAATGTCTATAAGACTTCACCTAAAGCAAATGGTCGAATTGACTACGTCTTTCGAGATGGATTAAAAATCTATACTGATTTTATTGAAAATACTACAGACACTATTTTGCAAGCAAAATATGTCGATACGATGGCGATGATTTATGAAAAAGCCCTCATCTGTTTTCCTGAAAAAAAATCATATTACCTAAGCAAGCAAGGGTTTGAATATTATTATAAATACAAAGGTCGGGTGGCCGATGAAGAAATTTATACTATGCTCAAAACAGCTGTTGAAGTAGATGGAAATGAGTCAAGAGTAAGTACGATTATTCCACTTTCATCCCTCAACTATCGATTATTTTCTGATGAAAAAATTAACTCAGAAAGTGCTCGAAAGGTCTTAGAAAATGTAAATAGTATCGTTTCTCATAATGTAGCAAATACCGAAAATAAAGAAGAAAAAGAAGCTTGGATTCAAGTCGAACAATTCACAAGTGAACTTTCTGATCGATATGAAAACCAAAAAGGTTTTTACAATTGTGATTATTTTATTACTAAGTATTATTCGGAATATGAAACGAGTCCGGAAAATTGCGAGGTAATCGAAGATTTATATCGTAAGTTAAAACGATCTGGATGCGAAGCAGAAAATCCAAAATTAATTGCACTAGCAGATGCTTATCGAAGTAAATGTCGAACGGTTAACCCTGATCTTCTTTGCGGAAAAGAGGCATTGGAAAATGATCAATTTTCTAAAGCAATTGAATGTTACGAGAGATATGTTGAGAGTTCAGATAATCCAGAACAAAAAGCAAACTTCTTACTCCGTATTGCAAAAATTCATTACGCTCACACTCGACAATTTTCTAAAGCAAGAGCTGCTGCTCTGGAAGCTATGAAGTATAAATCAAACTGGGGTGAACCGCTAATTTTGATTGGAAAATTATATGCTTCTAGTGGCCCTCTCTGCGGATCTGGAACGGGATTCAATAGTCAAGTTGTGACTTGGCCAGCTATCGATAAATGGAATGAAGCTAAACGAGTAGATTCAAGTGTAGCGGCAGAAGCCAATGGTTTAATTGGACGTTACGCTAAATATATGCCAAGCAAAGCAGATATTTTCTCTAGACCTGACGTAAAAGAAGGCGGTAATTTTACCGTAAAATGTTGGATCCAAGAAACGACAAAGGTTAGAGCTGCCCAATAAAAATACGCCCCTCGTAGAGACAAGGCATGCCTTGTCTCTACCTTACAATACAAACATCCATGAGAAATACTTTTTTACTCCTTCTAATTTTAGTTTTCAGTTCCTGCGAATGGGAATCCTCTACGACTGCCAATAATAATATTGTTAAGACACTTTCCGAAGAACAAGTAATCAATAAAACTATGGCTGATTTTTATGCCGAAACAACGAACCAAAACGAGATAGATCGCAACTTGATTCTCAATCATATTATTGATAATAAATTGGATATGGAATCAACTCCTGATGGTATTTATTATCAAATTACAAAGGAAGGCATTGGTAATCATCCAACCATAAATAGTACGATCGTTACTAATTATAATGGGACTTTTTTGGATGGGAAAATATTTGATTCGACGACTGGAAAAAAACCACTTACTTATCCCTTGAGTCGAATGAATGATGGTTGGAAAAAAGCAATTCCATTAATGAAATCTGGAGGAAAAGCGATTTTTATCATTCCATCAAGATTAGGTTATGGAGAAGAAGGCTTTGGAGATTTGATTCCGCCAAATACAGTTTTGAGGTTTGAGGTTGAATTAATTGGGATAAAAGGGACAGAGTAATCAGTCAAATAATTTTCTTATATTTATAAAATATGCTTTTCTTTGTGATTCCCAATCCCGAAATTTCATTCGACTTTTTTTTCACTTAAAAATAAAATTCATTTTCATGAAAACACTAATTAACACTCTTTTTGCTTTAGTGATTCTTAGCAGCTTGACTATTATGTCTTGTGCAGAAAAAAATTACCTATCTACAAAAGATTTAGATTCATCAATGGTTGAATCTCCACAAACTCAGGCAGACATTGATCGTAATAAAATCATCAAGTTTGCTAAAGCAGCTAAACTTAAAGGCAACTTCACCTCAAGCGGTATTTTTTATGTAATTGAAGAAGCTGGAGCAGGATTAGAAAGACCTAGTTCAGAGTCAAATGTTACGGCTCATTATAAAGGTACTTTACTTAATGGGAAAAAATTTGACTCTTCATACGATAGAGACGAGCCACTTAAATTCAAACCTAATCAAGTGATCAAAGGATGGCAAGAAGCTGTTCGAATGTTGGGTAAAGGTGGAAGAGGTAAATTTATTATTCCTTCTGGATTAGCTTATGGAGATCGAGTAGTTGGAGATGTTATTCCAGCAAATGCTAATTTGGTTTTTGATATGGAATTAATTGATTTTAAATCAGAGTAATCTACTTTGGTTAAATTATAAATTAGGGCTGTTAGCACGTTGAATGCTAACAGCCTTTCTCATTTAAATATTAAGTAGTCGGACAATAATTTAACGAATCACAATCTCATCCAAAACCTGTTCTCCTCTGATTAGATTATTTTCGATAGTCAGTTTATCTGTAAAGAATTGAATTATCTCGGCCTGTTCATTATTCCCTTCCTGAGCAGCAAGTGCAGCAGTTAAATCAACCATTTTCCCTGTAAGTTTGATGATCGATTTCGTGGCATTAGCGTTTTGAATTTCCCAAGTTCCATTTGACATTGATTCAAATATTTCCCCATCACCAGCTTCTGTTTCAGGATACAGCTTCTCCATTAGATACATCGAAAATGTTCCATCTGATCGTAAGATAATCGAACGATCTGAGTAAAAACCAGAAGGACCATAATCCATTTCATTAGCAATTCGAGTATCTAAAAGTCGTTCTAAATTTGTTCCTTTTGTTTTCAAATCAATCGGGTGTTCCAAAAGATTAAGCTTAAGTTTCAACTGCAACGGCTTCTCATCCTCAAATAATAAAATTTCACTTATGCCCAAATCTTGATACTTACTTCCGTCGTAAGCACTATTTATTTTTAGCTCAAATTTATTTTTCAACGGAACTTGAAGATCAATTTTTTGCCCTGCATCATCATCTCGCAAAGTATATTCATACGACTTCCCTCCTACCTCACCTAGAGAAAATCCTTTGAGTCGAGCATTCGTTTTGTAAACACTCGGTGATCGTTGGTAACCATTCCAGATTTGAACTGCATCAATATTGACTGCCTGAAAAACCTCAAAAGTAATTTTTTCATTGATCCCATTTCCATCTACACCTTCCACCCAGGCAGATTCTTTTTGATTGTCAAAGAGATTGGTAGAACTATATTTTGAAGCTGATTGAAGCGTAGACGATGTGAGAATTCTTCCATCTACTTTTCGAGGTGGGATCAAACGATATTCCTTTCCATCTTCATCCCACATTATTATATTTTGAACTCCAATAGAATGTGATTTAGAAAATTTCCGAACAATTCCTTTCTTCGCTTCATCTTCAACTTTCACTTCGGTAGTGTTATCTGTTTTTCCAAAACGAATAAACAATGACGAGTAAGTATCACCAAGATTAATGGACTCTCCCATTTTTCCTTTTCCACACGGAACATCATCTCCATATAAAATCACCTCGTTAACGGTTGCGATTCCATTTCCTTGAGCACCTTCAATTTCTATTTTTTTGATAAAAATTTTATTCTGAAAATGGAACATTATCCCTTCATCAGAGGCAGCACCTTGGTTGCTTTTCCAACTTGAATTACTTTTCCCATCAAAAATATAATCCACTTGAGAATTATTAGAAGTAGCTGAAACCCCTTGCAAATAAAGAGGTCTGCGTCCATCATCGGGAATGGCTTCCGAAGGATTGGAAGGCGTTTCGACTTCCGTTGGTTCAGGTGTAGTTGGATTTGTTGGCGTATTATTATTTGACGCTGGATCTTCGCAAGCAGTCAAAAACAACATAAAGATTAATAATGCAGAAGCAAATGTTTTCATCGGAGGATTGATTTTTTTCATAACAACAAATTACGATATTTTTTTATTTCTAAAGACGTTTTTTATTTGGAAAAAGAAAATCACAAAGTGTATTTTAGTTAAATTTGCCCCACAAAATATTTTCGAAGAAAATATCCTGATTAACCATTCACCTTTATAAATTAACCATTAATAAAAATGCTACGAACCAATTTTCCAAAAGCAGGCGAAGAATATCTTGGTGGCGAATCAGATGGTTGGGAATATAAAACTTCTTTTACTGGCACAACTGTAAAAGATGCGTTCGTAATGCTTCGAAAATTTTTAGAGGAGGAAGGCTACGATAATATTCCTTTACCCAAAGATGCAAAAGAGTTATTGTTTTTTAAGAATCCGCCCAAGCATCAACAGTTACAACTCTTTAACGAGCGTGGTTATTTTCATAATCCAATTAAGGTTTTTTTTCCAAATGGAAAACGGAAGGAGAATACTTTAGTCTTGTGTGTTTATAATGAAAAAGATAAAAAGCATTTGGTGAGGTTTCATGGGTTGGTTTAAGTAAAAATTTGATGAATGCGTTTTGGAAAAAAGAAAACGCCCGTTCTTGCGAATGGGCGTTTTTTTATTTTTGAAAATTTAGACTTGATGAATGATCTGCCTGGTTTGAATTTTCAGAGCCATTCCATATTTTTTTCTAAATTCTATTTTCAATTTATTAATATCTACTCCACTTCTAGGCACTCGACTTGCGACGATAAATCCATAATTCTTTTCCTTTGGCGAAGGCAGATGAGTTGTAATCGTTTTTACAATTTGATTAAATCCTTTCTTAATTTTTATGCCTTTTAACTCTACAAAATATTTATCATCATTGCTGCAACGATGGAAAGCAAAATCACATTTCTCCACATTTTTATCTTTGACAAAACAACCATCAACTTTTATCCTACAAAATTCCTCTTGAGAATTCTTAGATAATTTGATGGTAAATTTTCTGCCGTTCTCTTCCGCAGTTAATTTATTTTCAAAACACTCTTTTTTATTTTCAGCTTTTAGTTCTTCGATTAGTTTTTTGCGGCACATTTATTTTTGAAATTTTAGATCGAGCAATTTATCAAAAGTTTCTCCTAAATCATCAGACACATCATCAATCGGACTTGCATCTATAGTTTGATATTCTTTGTCCATGATAGAACTAACTTTTCCATTTTCAACATAGTAGGCTTGAACATCTTCGAAGTTAAGATGATATTTTTCGGGGACGAGTTTGATGATTTCTTTTTTTAGTTTTGGATTTTGTTTAAGAGTATTTCCTGCTAGGATTAGGTTTGAGATGGCAGTTAGTATGTATGGACTATGAGTAGTTAAAATTAAATTGTTTCCATTTTTAGAACATCGTTCAACTAAAAATTCAATTAGTGTTTTTTGAATTTTAGGATATAAATTTAACTCTGGTTCTTCTACAATATAAGACAAATCAGTAAATTTATTTACCCCATAAGAATGATTATATTCAGTTACTAATATTAATGGTAATAGTGCTTGTAATCCACTTGAACTATTTTCAACCTTTATTTTTTTATTTCGAAAGGTAATAAGATCATTTTGATTAGAATTCTCATAAGAAATCTTAAATTTTGGGAAAGAAAGGTTTTCGTAGCTATTCTTTGCTACTTGGTAATTACTACCAAATCGAATTAAAAATTGAGGAAGAGCTATTTTATTATTCAAAAGACTAAAAATCGAACTAGACAATAATGAAATAAAAACTCTTTCTGCAGGAAAATAAACAGATGGTTTTATAGAATTTGTTATTATAACAAATTGAGTTAAATATTCTGGACGATTCTCGGTATCAGTAATAATAATATCTCTCAAAATACTACGGTCATCCAGTTTCTTTTTTAATTGTGAACTAAAATCAATTGAAATTTTTGAATTTAAGAAACTAATTCTATAGCCTTCACATTTATATGAAATTTGAGTTTCTTTAGAAAAATAATTTCCAATTTTATATTGATGAAAGAAAGTTTTATAATCGAGTTTTTCTTCCAAAAAATCCCAATCTCTAAATATCGCAATCAACTTCGCCAACGTACTTTTCCCCCCAGCCTGTTCTCCAATAAAAACATTCACCTTCCCCAATTCCAACTCCACATCTTTTATTGGCCCAAAGTTTTTTACAATTAAAGTTTCTTTTGACATTATTTTTCTTTTTAGTAAAACTACTACAAATTAACACTCCAAATTGTTTTTTCCAAAAATAAAAAAACGCCCACTTTCTCAAGCAGACGTCTATATTGTTATCACAAATATTTTAAAACAATATCTTACGATTCAGCTTCCTCTTCCGTCACCGCTTGCCCTTCCGGCTTCATCTGAGGGAAAAACAACACTTCCTGAATCGAATGCTGATTCGTCATCATCATCGTCAATCGATCAATTCCAATTCCTAAACCAGAAGTTGGCGGCATTCCATATTCCAATGCTCGAAGGAAATCTTCATCCAAAACCATTGCTTCGTCATCACCTCGTTCTGCCAATTTCAATTGATCTTCAAAACGTTCTCGTTGATCAATTGGATCATTCAATTCCGAATAAGCATTCGCAATCTCTTTTCCATTGATGAATAATTCGAATCGTTCAACCAAACCTTCTGACGTTCTATGCTTCTTAGCAAGTGGCGTCATTTCGATTGGGTAATCAGTAATGTAAGTTGGCTGAATTAAGTTGTCTTCCACTTTTTCACCAAAGATTTCATCTACTAATTTTCCTTTCCCCATTGATGAATCAGTTTCGATATGGAATTGTTTACACACTGCTCGAAGACCTTCTTCATCCATTTGAGAAACATCAATTCCAGTATATTTTTCGATAGATTCATACATCGTCATTCGTAAGTATGGTCCTGCGAAATTAATTTCTTTTCCATCATATCCGACAGTCGTCGAACCAGTAACTTCCAAAGCAATTTTTTCCAAAAGTGTTTCCACCATTTCCATCATCCAAACATAATCTTTGTAGGCTACATAAATTTCCATCGCCGTAAATTCTGGATTATGCGTTCGATCCATTCCTTCGTTTCGGAACATTTTCCCAAACTCATACACTCCGTCAAAACCACCGACAATCAACCTTTTCAAATACAACTCATTGGCAATTCTCATGTACAATGGCATATCCAAACTATTATGATGCGTCGCAAAAGGTCGAGCCGCAGCACCTCCATGAATCGGTTGCAAAATTGGTGTTTCCACTTCCAACCATCCTTGATCGTTGAAATAATTTCGCATCACATTCATCAACTTAATTCTTTTGAGGAATGTTTCCTTTACCTGAGGATTCACAGTTAAATCTACATACCGTTGCCGATATCTCAACTCAGGATCCGTAAACTCATCATGCTTATTTCCTTGCTTATCCACTTTTACAATCGGTAAGTTTCGCAAAGACTTACTTAAGAATTTCAACTCTTTTACTCGAATCGTCGCCTCTCCAGTTTGCGTCATAAACATCTCTCCAGTCACTCCAATAAAATCGCCAATGTGAAGTAACTTCATCAATTTGTCAGTCAATTCTATTTCTGCTTCGTCTTTTCCAATAGTTCCTTTTTTCAAAAACAATTGAATCCGACCAAAAGAATCTTGTAGATTAGCAAACGATCCACGTTGTCCCATAAAACGACCTCCGATGGTGATCGTTAATTTTTCAGGACTATAATCTCCTAAAAAATCTGTGCGCAATGTTCCAATATAATCTGCCAAAGCAACAGGCTCTCGATCCACTCCTTCATCCCATTCAACTGTTTCAGAAAGTCCCAGACTTGCCATGGTTTCCGCATCTTCTAACAATACATTTGCACGGAATTTATTTTTCAATAAAAACTCCGCCATCTGTTCTGCTTTTACTTTTCCGACATTCTTTATTTTTTCTAACTCATTGATAATATTTTGTCGAAAATCCGCAGAGGTAAAATCTGTTGATTTAAAATTGACTTCAAATTTTTCAGCAGGAAATGGATTGATTCCTAAATCTCGAATCGCCTGTAATGATTGACGACGTACGATTTCTTGTTCGCTTAACATATTATTTGGATTTGAAATATTTGTGAATGATAGAAGCTTTATTCGTTAGAGGTTAAACGTTGGACGTTTCTCGTTTAAGTTTCATTTTGAATAAATTCAAAATACCATTCGAAAATTGAGTGCAAAAATAGATTTATTTGACTAAAGGAAGAAATAGCCGAAGGAGTATTTTTTCCCTTATTGCTTTTGGGAAAGAACCTGTTTATAAGGACTTATTTTAGAAAGGATAAAATAATGGATCATTGATTTTATTTTTATAACAGTAGAAATGATTTTTAGGAGAAAAGGTTCAATAGTTACTATTCTTTTTCCCAAACTAAAAATTCAGCAGTTCGTGAAAAATCTGGATAATTTTCTTTGACCCAAATTATTAAATCCGATTTGACATAATTAAAATCTGACAAATAATCATTTAACACTTCAACTGCTTTAATATTACGTTTGGTTGTAATACATATATCTAATAAAAAATCATATAACAATTCAAAACTATAATCCTTTTGAATTTTCGAAAAATATTCAAAAGCGTTGGGTAAGTCATCATTAGAAAAATAAATCAACCCTCTGTAATAATCCAAGAAGGGATCTAAGCCAACACTTATATCTAATTTATTCAAATATTTCAATGCAAGATCCCAGTTCTCTTCCACAAGTGCTTTATCAAATGCAAGAAAAAAAAAGGAAGGATCGTCAGGATAAGAATTATTATAATCAGTTATCGCATCTGCATACTCTTGATTCGATAAATTTTCAGCGATTCTTATTCTCCAATATTTGTAAATTCTTTCTTCTCGAACCTTTTCTGGGATAGTTTGATACAGTAAATTTGCCTCTTGATATTCTTTTTCATTTAATAATTTCTTGATTTCTACAAATTTATTTACTTCCTTCTGTGCATCATTACTTTGAGAATTCCCCACTTTAACATCCAAAGCACCTCGCAATAAGTTTCTATAAATCGTCTGCAATGTTTCACTTAATTTCTCACCATTGGCATAGAAATAAACATCGGTTATTTTATACAAGGAATCTGCCCATTCCAATTGATAATCATGATAATTAAACTTTCCATCCATTCCAAGCAATCGAAAGATCATATGAATATCACCATCAACAGAAGTATACTGATTGACAAAATCATAATGACCTGTATCAACTGCATTTACAATCATTTCACCCAAATTCATTTCTTTCTTGAGTTTTCGGGAGTAAATCTTATTATAAGATTGAATATTCTTATCTTCTTTTTGAAGTAAAATCTTTTGTAAAAAAAGCTCTTCGTCAAAAAGAGAATTCAAAAAGGTAGTGTCGTCTTGTCTTATCGTATAGGCTAAAGTATCAGCATAGTAATTTAAATAACTATCCCATTCTTCTTCCTCGGTTTGAGCAGATAGAATTACCATAGAAAATGTTATCAATAAAAAGAGCATCATCAATTTTTTCATAACTATTATTTTACTTTTTAGACAAATGCCTAAGAATATATTTTTTACAAAAATAGAAAATAGCTTTTACTTCTTGTTAAATCAACACAAAGTTTTGAGAACCAAGTTCTAAAAGTTATCTTTCGAAAAACAAAACAAAAATTTACTTTAATCATGGAAAAAACAAAACAAAATAATCTTTCTTACACCATTTTTATTGCGGCGGTAGTTTCGCTGGGTGGTTTTTTATTTGGATTTGATGCGGCGATAATTTCAGGTGTTGTCGGCTCTGTTGAAAACTTATTTGGATTAAGTGATGCGCAAACTGGATTTGTGGTAAGTGCACCTTCTTGGGCCGCTATGATCGCCATGCTCGCTGCAGGAGTGGTAAGTGATTTTGTGGGAAGAAAAAGAGTCTTAATTACAGTTGCATTTTTATATGCCGTATCTGCCTTACTTTCTGCTTACGCCAGTTCTTATGAGATGTTAGCCGTGGCTAGGATGGTCGGAGGTGTAGCTTTTGGAGCTGCATTAATTTTAGCACCTATGTATATTGCTGAAATTTCAAGTGCTGAAAATCGAGGGAAATTAGTTTCGATTCAGCAATTAAATATCGTACTTGGATTCTCCGCTGCTTATTTTAGTAGTTATTATTTAAATGATTTAAGTGGAAGTGCGGAAGGAATGATCAATAAAGAAAATGCTTGGAGATGGATGTTGGGGATCGAAATGATTCCTGCTATTTTGTATTTCTTTTTATTATTTCTAGTTCCTAAAAGCCCGCGATGGTTAATGTCAAAAGGAAGAGATGAAGAAGCGGTTTCTACTCTTGAGAAATTATATGGTTCATCGTCAACTGCTCAATCTGTTTTTCAAAATATTAAAAAAAGTCTTACCGAAAAAGTTGAAAAGGCCTCTTACTCTGAATTATTCAAACCTTCCATGAGGTTCGTTTTATTCATTGGTTTGGCAGTTGGGATATTGCAACAAATTACGGGGATCAATGCAGTCTTTTTTTATGCCACTTCTATTTTTGAACAAACAGGAATTGGAACAGATGCAGCATTCGCACAATCCGTAATCGTTGGAATTATCAATGTCGTTTTCACTTTATTAGTTATGCTTTTGATTGACAAAATGGGTCGACGACCCTTGTTATTGATTGGAATTGCAGGAGTTGCAATTAGTTTGTTGGTGACTTCTTATGGTTTTCACCAAGCAACTTATGAGCTGACTACTGAAAAAATCACCACCATTGAAGGTATTGATCAAACTAAATTGGCAGCAATCGCTAACACCATTTATGAAAATGATGTTGACTTTAAAAATGCTGCTAAGGCGGCTTTAGGAGAAACAGAATTCAAAGCTAATCAAAGTGAAATTATTAAAGCGGCTGCGAACATTAATCCATATTTAATTCTTTTTGGAATCTTAGGATTTGTATCCTCTTTTGCTTTTTCATTGGGACCAGTTATGTGGGTTTTATTATCTGAACTTTATCCAAATAGAATTAGGGGATTGGCCATTGGTTTAATTGGATTAATCAATTCATTTGCCAGCGCGTTAGTGCAACAAATTTTCCCTTGGGAGTTGTCTAATCTTGGAAATGCGTTGACCTTTTTGATTTATGGATTATTTGCGGTAGTAGGTTTTTTCCTTTTCTTAAAAATATTACCTGAGACCAAAGGAAAAACGTTGGAGGAAATTGAAGAGCAATTTGTCCGGGATTAATTTTTTATTAAACATTTAGAGCTTCCAGATTTTTAAAATCTGGAAGCTCTTTTTTTATACATTTCAAAATAGAACCCCCGTCCCAAAGTACAATCCAAAAACATTAATTCCAGGATTAAAACTTGTTCCGATAAACATTATAAAGTGATCATTTTGCTGTAAGCGAAACCTCCCTGCGGCCAAAGGTGAAACTCTCGGATTACTTTTTTTATCAAATAGTAAACTCACCAAAGGGCCTAATTCAAATTCCACTTTTGATTTCTTATCAATCTTTATTTTAAAAAGTCTAAACTGTAAACCTGCTCCTAGTGCTGGAGAAGCACGTTCGGAAATCAATTGATTGTTGACTAAAAATTGTTTGGTCTCAATCGGTAAATTAAAAAAAAGGGGAATCCTCATTCTATGATCGGGTCGTAATTCTCCAAAAAGCAAAACAGAACTAGTCGGTACAATCAATGCTTCTTCCTCTCGAATATCTATCAATTTACTATCTGGAATAAAAAGAATATTTTGTCCAAAACTTAATTCAAATCTTCTTTTTTGGGAAGTGGAATCTTGTGATTGAGCAATAATATTCTGATTAAAAAAAATGAAAGTTAGCAATAAAAACAGATTTCGCATGCTACGTATTTAGATTGTTATTAAAAAATCACTACCTGCCGCTTTCGCTTTTTTCTCTAAAATTAATTCTTCACAATTATTGAATTGCATCAATTGATTTAATTTTTTCCGAAAAGCATTTCGCATGGTGTCTGACTTTTTTACCTTCTTTTCCCAAACTAAGTTGCGTAGTAAAAGTTGTTTCTTTTTACGATCTGCTTTTAAATCTATTTGTCCTATAAATTCATCTCCATAAAGTAGTGGTAAACTAAAATATCCGACTTTTCTTTTCGCCTCTGGAACATAACATTCTAATAAATATTCGAAATCAAAAACCTCTTTTACCCGCTTCCGTTGAATCAATAGATTATCGAATGGTGATAAAATATGGAACTGCTTTTTTATTTTTTTATTGGAAAAATCACTCAAAGTATTTGGCAATGAAAAATAAACCTCCCCCTCTAAACCCTTGATTTCATTAACGTCTAGCTCGTCTGACTTGACCATTCCCTCTAAAACAGTTTTTAATTTCTTTCGATCTATTTTTAATAGATAACCAATCTCTCTCGCCTTTTTTAATCCATGCGCTCGCAAATCTCTGTTGATTAAATATTTCAAATATTCTTTTTCGGTAGGCATTTTTGTGTTGACACTTTGAGGCAAAGCTCGTTCCGCTAAGTCAAACTTTTTTTGAAATCCTTGCCGCTCTACAATCATTATTTTCCCCTCAGAAAAGAGTTGCATCAATGCTTGATTGATGGGACTTTTCACCCAAGGCAAATCAGATTTTATTTTTTCCTTTTTAAAATCACGAGACATTAATGGTCCTTCTGCTTTGATTCGGTCTAAGATGAATTTCATATTTTTGGGATTTCGTTCGTACCAAAATCCATCGCCTTCTCCAACTTGACTTTTTCGAATGAGGGAAAACCTAAAATCTTCGATGGGTAAATAACTGGCGGCGTGTGCCCAATAATCGAAAGCCTTTTTTGCTTTGACTAGTTTCTGAATTTCGCCTATTTCATATTTTGAATTTCGAGTCCAGAGGACGTGGTGGTGAGTTCGTTGAATAACTGAGATGGTATCAATTTGGACATAGCCGAGGTGTTGGATGATTGCTTGTGTGGTTGGATCTTTTTCAAAATCGAATTGATTGGAGATAATGAATTGGCGGGCGGTTTTTAAATCTAATTTTTTCACAATTTAATTTTTTCCAAAAATACAAAAAGGTTCAGATGATTTCACATCTGAACCTTTTGATCAAAACAATTTGGTCATAATCGGTTTTGGAAAACCGACCTATATAACTTAACGCTTCTTCTTTCGATTCCGATTCTTATATTTCCTCATCACCTTATCATTATGTCGCCCATTCAAAATCGTTTTCTTATTATGCTTCTTCTTATCATTGATCAATTTATCAATCAAATCCTCCCTTCCCATCGCTGTCAATTTATCTTTTATCTCTTGAAAATTTTCTCGCTTATGCCAGAAGAAAAATAAATGTTGCTTCTTTTTTTCCTTTGGAGAGATCGCAGTATAAACTGGTTTCAACGTATAAGGATGCAGCCCCGTATAATAAATAATCGTCGCCACCGTCATCGGAGTCGGCGTAAAATCTTGCACTTGCTCCAATTTAAAACCCATCTCTTTGGTCTCCGCAGCGAGATTCGCCATTTCCTCTTCCGTCGATCCAGGATGACTACTGATGAAGTATGGAATCAACGGTTGATTCAATCCATTTTTTTTATTAAAGTGATCGTACTTCTTTTTGAACTCATGAAAGTGTTTGAAAGAAGGCTTCCGCATAGTCTTCAAAGTAGCATCAGAAGTATGTTCAGGTGCCACCTTTAACCGTCCACTAACATGACAAGTCACCAATTGCTCCATGTACTCATCCACCTCTTCCTCATCCATATTTTTATTATAGGTAGTAGACAACAAATCATATCGAATCCCACTACCGACAAACGCTTTTTTCACTTCAGGATGCGCATCTACTTTTTTATAAATATTAGTCAACGGTTTATGACTTGTATCCAAGTTGCTACAAACAACGGGATGAATACAAGAAGGCGAAACACATTTATCACAGATAGATTGCACTTTTCCTTTCATCCGATACATGTTAGCGGAAGGGCCACCGAGGTCTGAAATGTACCCTTTAAAGTCAGGCATCTGAGTAACTTTATCGACTTCTTTTAATATAGATTCTTCCGAACGACTCGAAACAAATTTTCCTTGATGCGCTGAAATTGTACAAAAACTACAACCTCCAAAACAACCACGATGCATATTTATAGAAAACCGAATCATCTCGTAAGCTGGAATCGAACCTCGTTTTTTATATTTAGGATGCGCTTGTCGAGTGTACGGTAAGTCGAAAGAAGTGTCAATTTCCTTTTCCGTCATCGGAGGGTACGGAGGATTGACAATCAAATTATAATCACCACATCCTTGAATCAGCCGTCTGGCATTTACCTTATTAGATTCTTGTTCGATGGTTTTAAAGTTAGCAGCAAATGATCTTTTATCTCGAAGGCATTTTTCATGAGAAGCGAGTTCGAAGTCTTCCCATTTTTTCACTTTTGGCAAATCTTCATCACGTGGAGAAAGCACCGCCGTCTGTGGAATATTTTTCAAATTAGAAAATGGCACTCCTCTCTTCATCAATCGAACGATCTCTCGCAAAGGCATTTCTCCCATTCCATAAACCAACATATCCGCACCACTCAAAGTCAAGAAATTGGGAAATAATTTATCCGACCAATAATCATAATGAGTCACTCGTCGCAAAGATGCTTCGATACCTCCAACTAAAACTGGCACATCTGGATAAATACTTTTTAGAATTTCGGTATAAACTTTCCCTGCATAATCTGGTCGAAAACCTGCTGCTCCACCTGGCGTGTAAGCATCCGTCGAACGTCTTCTTTTGCTTGCTGTATAATGATTGACCATGGGATCCATGCAACCAGAAGTCACGCCAAAAAACAAATTTGGTTTCCCTAATTTTTTAAAATCACGCAAGTCATCTTGCCAATTCGGTTGAGGAATAATCGCTACTCGCAATCCTTCACTTTCCAAAATTCGCCCAATCACCGCTGAACCAAAAGCAGGATGATCTACATACGCATCACCCGAAATGATGATGACATCGAGGTCTTCCCATCCGCGCATTTCTACCTCTTTTTTGGTAATTGGTAGCCAATCTGTTACTGGTCGTTTTGAATCCATCATTTTCTTTATTAAAATTTGAGTGCAAAGATACGACTAAAACATAAATCTGTTTAGAATGTTTTAAATCATTAGTTTCGGAACTCTTCCAACACCTTCGCATCTATCCAATAGACATTTCCCAAACCATTATCAGTTCCATTTAATCTGCCTTCTAAAGCTTTATAATCTCTTGGACTAGCTGAGTTATAATTGCTTGTCCGATAACTCGTCCAGAAGAAATATTTCCCATCAGGACTCATCATTGGGCAATATTCAAATTGATTGGAATTTATTTTTGATCCTAGGTTTTTCGCTTTTGACCATTTGCCATCTTTCTTAAAACTGATGTACAAATCTCCGCCACCCAAATCATCTTCTCGTCCCCAACTCATAAAAATTATCATTTTTCCATCAGGCGAAACATATGGGTCGCCTTCACCAGTTGGTGAATTAATGGCGCCTCCTAAATTTTCAATATTCATCATTCCGTCGTCACCTCGCCTTGCCTCATAAATATCACCTCGACCTAAACCATCTTTATATTGAGCCGAGAAAAAGATAGAACCTGCATCGGTTGTGGAAACATAAAACTCATTCGTTGTCGTATTTAAAAAATCAAGATTGATCGGTGTACCCCAACCTGTCGAAGTTCGATCAACTGCCCAGATATCAAAATCTTTTTTGGAAGTTATCGTGCTATCATTTAATGGTCTTTTGGAAATAAAAAACAACCGCTTACCATCTGATGAAAACGAAGGATCAGCATCGGCATAGCTTCCTGAAAAAGGAGCAACCTCTGGTCCTTCCCATTCGTCATTCTTATTTCTTTTATAAAAAACGATGGTGTAAAAATTTCGAAATGGATCGGCAATGGTATAATAAAATTCATTTCCGTCAGGAGAAAAAACGGCATTCAATTCTTGAAATTCTCGGGAAACAATTCCTTTGGCAAACATCTCGGCAGTTGTGCCGACGGTTAATCCAAAATAATCACCTTTTGGTAATTTTGATTTTGCATTAGTGACAGCAGTATCTTTTTGAGTACATGCTGATAAAAAAAACAACACTAAGGTTACTAAAATTCCAATATTCAATTTATTCATAGTTTTGGTTTGTAGGGCGATTTTCCAAAACCGCCTTCGGTTCGTAAATACTTTTTTTATTTTAAGATACTGCTTTAGCGAGTAGGAATTAAATATATTTTTCATATGCTATTTGAACATAAACGGTTTTGGAAAACCGTCTTACAAAACTAAAAATCCTTCTTCAATTTCACCATTCAACAAATCTTCATATCGCATCGACATTTCTTTTTCATTTTTCAAAATAGACGTGATACTTGTCGTGCAAACTATATCTTTCCATTTCATTACTACATCAAAATTTGGATGCCCTTCTCCTCCATTTTTATGAAAATCCAAAACAGCATTTTGATCAATCACTTTATTTTTCTCCTGCCAATCTTTAAACCAAATTCGTCTTTTCTCTTGCCATTCAGGTGTGTACAAAGTGCAGGACGACCAAATATATTGTTTTGAAATATCTAATGGAACAATATGTTTTTCTTTTTCATCCCAACGAAATTCATACAATTTCCCATCATCAAAAATAATCATGGTGAAGGATTCGATCCCTTCAAAATCAAATTTCTCAAAGAAATCTATAGCCGTTGGATAGCTGAAAAAATCCAACGCCATGATTCCTCGACTCAATCGATAAGGTGGTTGATGTTTGTGTTTGATGAATGCACCATTGAGAATACAGACCAGTTGATTTTTGTTTGAAATAGAAATCCACGTTCCTTTCGCCAAAGGGTCTTGAGGAAATAACAATGTTTTTCCGTCGATTTCTTTTTTGATCATTCCAGTTGCGGAACGTTTCGGTGCTTCATCTCGATTGGAGGTAAAGATGAATTTATTTTTTCCTGTTGGAATATATGTTACTGTACACATTTTGATACAATTAAAGTAACTATTCAGCATCGCTTTCTGCCAATACATTTTTCAACGCAGAGGTACAGAGACGCAGAGTTTTTAAAAATTTTCCGAAGAAAAATTCTCTGCGTCTCTGCACCTCTGCGTTGAAAAAAAAAATTAAACTTCAGCATTGCTGAATCGTTACCAATTAAAAATAACTGATTAAAAAAATCGATACGCCACATTCAATCCCCATAAAAAAATCGGTCCTTCTCCTACTGCCGCTCCTTTGGTTTTTACATTAAATTCTGCGCCAAAAGCAACCGTAGGTGTGACTAACCAATGATCGCTAAATAAATACCGATAACCTCCAATAGCTGTTGGTTGCAAAACAATAACTTTGGAAGTTCCGTTGATTTCGTTAGCCTCTCCAATATTATCTTTCCAGTCCACTTCATTCCACCAAAGGTCAGAACGAACTCCTAAAAAGAAACCTTTATTATTTGATTTGAAATAATGACGATATCCCAAACTAAAACCTAAGCCTCCTCCTTTTTCACTTTGATGAACGCCAAAATCTTGATGATCTAACAAATTATATCCAACTCTAACATCCAATGCATTGTGAGGAGAAAGTCCAACCTCAGAACGAACACCAAATAAAAACCCAGTTGGATATTGCTGAATTTCAAATCCTACATCAACATAATAACCTTCGATTTCTTGTCCAAAAATAGAACTTGAAACAAGTAAAAAAAAGAAGATGAAGCGTATTTTATTTTTCATAAAAAAAGATGAAATGAAAATGATAAAACTCAAATTTAACTTTTTCAAACATAACCTTTTAGTTTAAGAATAGGAAAATGTTTTAGCACCGACTTTTAACTTCATAAAAGAGGATAAAGAATTGATTACCTTTGAATCTTAAATATCAAAAATACTTTAGTGAAAAATCTTTGGCAACGAATCTCCAATTCTACTTTTTTTGTCAAGTGGACCAATTGGGAATATTACCCAGTTTACATTGCTAATATTCCAACGGTACTCTTTTGGTTGTATTTTGGTATTCGTGCAAGAGCATTGTTTTTTTTTAGTTCGGTCAATCCTGTGATCGAAACTGGTGGCGTGATAAGAAAAAAAAAAATTAATATTTTTAATCGAATGCCTGAGTATTCTTTTCCCAAAACCATCTTTATCAAAAAAGAAAAAGCAACAGTTGATTCAATCATAACAATGCTTTTACAAAAAGGAATCATCTTTCCATTTATTGCAAAACCAGATGTCGGCGAGCGAGGATTTTTAGTGGAAAAAGTTAAAGACAAAACAGGTCTTGATAATTATTTAAAAAAAATAACAGTCGATTTTATTATTCAAGATTTTATTGATTTCCCTTTGGAAATAAGTGTTTTGTATTATCGAATGCCTGATACAAAAGAGGGAAGTATCACTTCGATTTGTATTAAAAAAAACCTTTCCGTAATTGGTGATGGAAAATCTAATATTGCAACTTTGATGGAAAATTATCCACGGGCAAGATTCCAACTGAAACGTTTCCAAAAAGATTTTCCAGCAATGCTTTTACAAATTCCTAAAAATGGTAAAGAAGTTGAACTTGAACCAATTGGCAATCATTCAAGAGGCACGACTTTCTTAAATGGTAATCATCATATTGATAAAAAATTGGTTAAAGTATTTGATAAAATCTCCTTGGAAATGGAAGGAATTTATTATGGTAGATTTGATATAAAGTGCGAAAGTGTGGAATTGCTTCGGGAAGGAAAAAACTTCAAAGTGCTTGAATTTAATGGGATTGCGAGCGAACCTGCACATATTTATGATCCTGAATATTCTTTGACCAATGCCTATCGAGATATTTTTAATCATTGGGAAATTATTTATAAGATCAGTAAAGTGCAGCGAAAAAAAGGAGTTAAATCTATGACTTGGGGAGAGGCCTATTCGAGTCTGCGAGATTATTTTAAATATATGAAATCTGCGAAAAATTAATTTATGAACATCATTTTATATTTTATCATCGCATTGATTTTAAGTTTTCTGGGTTCGTTGCCCATTGGATTAATCACCTTGACGATCACTCAGAAGACGATTCAAAATGGTCGACAATCAGGACTGATGATTGCCTTGGGTGCAACGATCATGGAATTTGTTTACACCTTTATTGCCCTCCTTAGTTTAGATCTTTTTACTCAGAATACTTCGATTGGAAATTACATTAAAATATTTGCGACAGCGATTTTTCTAGCGATGGGATTTTACTTTTTATGGAAAAAAAATAGCGTGGAAGTTCAGCCAACTAAAGAATATAATTACTTCGATTTTTTACGTGGGTTTATTGTTGGAATGATGAATTTGTTGATTGTTCCGTTTTGGATTTTCTTGGGAATTTGGTTGGAGGCGAATGGTGTTTTATTTGAAAATAATTTTGACATTTCAATCTTTTCATTGGGGGCGGCGTTGGGTGCTTTGCTTGCTTTTTTGGGGTATATATTGTTGAGTGAATTTATTGTTAAGAGAACCAAAGAAATTAATCGGTACACGAATAAAGCTGTGGGGGTTTTATTTTTGGGTATGGGTATTTTTCAACTTGCTCATTTTTTCTGAATGTTTTACTCTAAATTTATTTTTCAACGCAGAGGTGCGGAGACGCAGAGTTTCTTAAACTTTTCTAAAAAAAGTCTCTGCGTCTCTGCACCTCTGCGTTGAAAAATAAATATAATTCAGATTTGCTAAATAGTTCCAA
>JBGCCY010000221.1:0-20091 GCA_045104975.1 Saprospiraceae bacterium | reverse complement strand
GTTTGCTCTGTCGTAGCATCCTTTTTTGTAAAAAAATAAGCACCTGCAAGAAGGGCAATAATGGCAATAGGAATAAGGATTTTAGGGGAAGACATATTTAGATTGTTTTAGTCTGTATATTTCGTTTTTAAAAAAAGGTTACTGGTTTCTCAGATTTCTATTTCTACTTTTACCTAATGATTTGTTATTTGGTTACAATTGAGATTTGCTTAATTTTTTAAATGCAGCAAATTTTAAAATGTAGAATGTTTTAATCGACGGTAAAATAGAAAAAGTATGGCTAGCTTTTCAATTTATTCTTTGTTTAACACCCGGTTAACACCTGTTTAACAAGTATGATAACGATGAATTTTTAAATGGTAACATCTCCAATTTTTTCTTTAACTGAAAATGGAAAAGAATGGCATTTGATGTACATTTATATAGACATGCATTATTTGGGAAAATTGCTTGCTAAGAAAAAAAAATCAATCATGATTTCACCAAAACAATATTTGCAAAAAGTAATTTCATTTTTTCAAGAGAATGGTAACATTGAAATTGCCGAAGGACAAATGAATTATATGCGAAACAAGTTTGAATTTTATGGAGTGAAAGCACCTGGGTGGGTGAAATTTTCCAAAGAAATCATGAAGTCTGAGGGGATTTTTAGAAATGAAAAATTGAAAGAATTTGTTCGCTTATGTTTGAATGAGGAACATCGGGAAATTCATTATTTCGGATTGCAAATGGTTGAAAAAGCTACGAAAAAAGAAGCAGAAGATTTTATTGATTTTTTAGAAGAACTGATCTTGACACATAGTTGGTGGGATTCGGTGGATTGGATTTCAAAAATGGTTGGTTGGCATTTTATGCGTTTTCCAAAGCAGGTTATTCCTGTTACGGAACGCTGGATTTCATCTGGAAATATATGGCTGCAACGCATAGCGATCATTTTTCAACGATATAAAAATTATCCAACGGATGAAAAAATGTTATTCGATTATATTTTAAGAGTGAAAGATTCAGAAGAATTTTTTATTCAGAAAGGAGCAGGTTGGGCTTTGCGAGATCATTCGAAAACTAATCCAGCTGAAGTAGTGAATTTTATAAAAAATAATAAATTTCCATCATTGACGGAAAGGGAAGGTTTGAAGTGGTTGAAGAAAAATGGGGTTTCGTAAGACGACTTTCCAAGTCGTCAATACCGTTTGCGCCAATGCTTCAGAATTGGTGCAAGCGGAACAGAATGGATGTTAACGACTTAGAAAGTCATCCTACGATAAAACATTCACTTGCTTTGCCAACTGTTTTGGTACTTGAATTACTTTTCCATTCATTTCCACCTCGATAGATTTTTCTTCTATTTTCTTAATTGTAAATATAGTGTTAGGCAATAAACCTAATTTCCAAAGTTGTGCAGTAATATGTTCGTTAACTTGCTGTTGGGCAATTTTTGCATTTTGTAAAATTTGCAAATTGATCAATGCAAAATCTGGAATACCTAATTTTTTTGGAATCGGAGAACCATGTGGATCGGTTGTTGGAAAACCTAATTTCAAATCTACTTCATCCAATAATTCTTCTGTCAAAAGGTGCTCGAATTTTTCTGCATCTTCATGAATCTGTTCTTCCGTCAAACCAATTTCTTGCACCAAATAGGTTTCCCAAAGTCGATGTGCTCGAACCATTTTAGTCGCTTCTTTTTGACCAGAAGGGGTAAGGATGACTTGGTTGTGTTCCATTTTTACAAAACCATTTTTTTGCAAATTCTTTAAGCGAGCTCGAAGTGCAGATTTATTGAAATCTAATTTTTCTAAAAGAGTAGGGAAGGAGAGTTCTTCTTTGCTATGTAGTTTTAAGGCTTGTTTCAAAGTATCTTCTAACTGAATTTTTTGTTGCAATTTTCTTTTTCTAAAAGTTCGAAAAACTAAACCTTTTTTAGGAGCAAAAAGTGCTGCAATTAAATAGAATAAAGTAGCAACTACGGTCATTGCAGGCCCAGGAGTGGTATCTAAAAGTACTGCTAAGATAAATCCTACGACGGTAGAAAGTACGCCCACGATTCCAGAAATACCAACAGCCCAATGCAATCGATCAGTCAATAATAAAGCTGTCGCTGCAGGGGTAATTAACATTGCAACGACTAAAATCACACCTACGGTTGTCAACGAAGCAACCACGGCAACAGACAATAAAAGCATCAAATAATAATGAATAACCTTGGTCGAAATACCCATGGTCTCAGCGATGACAGGTTGGAAGGTTGTCGCAAAAAGATAGCGATAAAAAATAACGATACTCAACACGACATAGATCATAATTCCAATGGTCAAATTGACATCTTGCGTCGAAACACTCAATACATTTCCAAATAGAAAATCAGTCAAATCAGGAACATGGACGCCACTTTCTGCCTTGCTGATTCTCGAAATCCCCATGACTCCCATCGCAAACATGGCAGTAAAAACAATTCCAATGGCCGCGTCATTTTTAGTATTAATATTATGTTGAAGCCAAGTGATTCCGACAGCGGCAACCAGTCCTGCGATGACGGCTCCTGTGAAAATTCCTAAAGCAGTATTTCCAAAAATTACAAAAGCTACGACGACTCCTGGCAGAACGGCATGCGACAAGGCATCACCTATTAATGCCATATTTCGTAGAACAATAAAACAGCCTAACATGCCACACATTAATCCAACCATTGCAGAAGCTGCTAATGCTCGAAATCCAATGTCCATTCTGAAAAAATCACCTAGAACATTGAAGATTTCTTCTTGAAAAAAAACGTATACTTGTTCCATCTTTTTTAAATGATTTTTACAAAGATAAACATTTTTTACTAACCAAAAATATATTTTTAGATTAGTCTAAAAGAGTAAGCAGTTTCGCAGTTGGCAGTATGCAGTTGTTCCTGCCAACTGTGAAACTGTCTACTGAAAAATTCAATACTATTAAAATGAAATACGACTGGCTACTTTTTGACTTAGATAATACGATTTTAGATTTTGATCAGGCGATGGTTTTCGGCTTTGAGAAAACGATTAATGATTTTCAAATTCCTTTTGATGAAAACTATTTTTCTATTTATCAAAAAATAAATCATAGATGTTGGGAAGAGATGGAAAAAGGAAAGATTACTCAAGATGAATTGCGAACACTTCGGATGGAGCGATTTTTAAATCATATTGGTTCGTCCGAAAATCCAATTCCATTTTCGAAAATGTATCATGAAAATTTGTCGGCAAAGATTTTTTGGATGGAGGGGGCGAAGTCGTTGATTGAAGATTGGAGTGAACAATTTAAAATGACTTTGGTGACGAATGGTTTGAAAGAAATTCAACGAGCACGATTGGCAAAAACTGATTTGGAGAAACATTTTCAGCATATTGTAATTTCAGATGAAATTGGAGTGGCTAAACCACACCGTGGTTTTTTCGATTATGTTTTTGAGAAAATTGATTTTCCCCAAAAAGAAAAAGTATTAATTATTGGGGATAGTTTGAGTTCAGATATTCGAGGGGGAAATAATTATGGAATTGATACTTGTTGGATAAATTTGAAAGGGAAAGTGGCGCATGAACATAATCAGCCAACGTTTACAATTGAGAAGCTAGATGAGCTAGACAGAGTGATACGTGGTGGTCTGCTTTAGCTGATCTAAAAAAAAAGAGCAGAGCGATTAGAAAAAATACCTATTAGGGGTATAATTAGAAAAAATTCGCTTCGCTCTTTTTTTAGGTCAGCTAAAGCAGACCACCACGTGTTATTATTAATGCTACATATCTTGCCAAGCAAGAACACCTCCGAGTACATTCCGTACATTCTTATATCCCTTGGCCTGAAATAATTGCTGTGCCATTCCACTTCGAGCACCTGATCGACAATGAATGATAATTTCGTCATTTTCATGTCCTTCAAAATCATCAATTGCATTCATCACATTTCCAACAGGAATCAATTTTGCGCCTAAATTGAATACTTCATATTCATGTGGCTCTCTTACATCTATAAAGATAAAATCTTCTTTGCGATCTAATTTCTCTTTTAATTCTTGAACTGTAATATCCATTTCTAGTGCGTTTAGTTTTTTATTTTAAAATATTTTTCCCTAAAAAAAACGTAAAACGTCAATCGTTCAACGTCTCTTCCTATTTTACTAAGATAATTTTTCGATTGATCACTTCATTTGTATTATCATTCTTTACTTTAATAAAATAAATTCCGTTTTGAAAGTGGCTGATATCCAATTGGTTAGTTAATCGGTTTTCGCCAAGCATTTTTCCAACTGTATCAAAAATAGTATAAGAAAATTGGTCAAAATTACCTCCTTCAATTTCAATATTTAAAAAACCAGTTGTTGGGTTTGGAAAAACATTGAACTGTGTATTTCGAGTTACTTTATCAGTTTTAGAACTTTGCATAGGTGTTCCTTCACCGACGACTGGACGAATCATCAAAGTACCTTTGAGTCCTGGATCAGCTGTTCCAACATTTTCCCAATCTACTCCAAAACCAAAACCATCAAAGAAAAGATTTTGCATTCCATCTTCCTTACTTCTATCTACTCCGACTGCGATACATTCATTGAGGGAGCAATTAGAAACTTGTTGCCAACCTACATAAAAATCTCCAACAGGAATCTCGAGTGGAGTTAGTTCACCTGTATTTGCATCCTTGAGCAAGTATGTAGTGAAACCATTCAAAGAATCCAAATAGCTATCTATGTAAAGTGGTTTTTGTAAAAAACCTTCAAACTCAGGTGTATCGTCTAATTCACCAACCCAAACTTTTAAAGTGAAGTTTTGAGTAGAAGTATTGGCAAAAATATGTGGAAAATTAATTTGTACTGCCTTCAAAGAGTCTGCAACATTCGCATGAAATTTAAGTGCAATTTGTACATCCTTTTTAGTGGCTTCGATTCCGCTTTCTGCTGTTCCATCATCGTAAGCAAAATAATTATCAAAGATAGTGGTGTGAGTGACTAGGTTGTTATCTTCTACAGTTGGATTAAAATTTGGATTCTCCTCAGAGACTTCAAAGGTGTAGGTTTTTTGAAATTCCAAATATTTTAAGTCATCATTAAAATCACTATTCAAAGACGAAACAAAGGCTGGATAAGTAGCAGCAATTGGAACTGGAAAATCAAACAATGCAGGCCCAGGAGGAATATTTGCATCCAAACCATCCAATAAACCCAAGTCATAAATCTGAGTTCCTGTTTGTAATTCTGTTAAATTATTATTAGTATTTTCTGCGGTATTTTCGGAGTCTTCATGATTATAGAGACCTGCTTCGATAAACATATCTTGCGTCGGAATTTCACCATCAATATCTTCGATAAAGTGCCACCAGGGCATGCTCGTATATTCTCCTAAAATTGGATTAGGAACTTTGGTAAAAGCAATATCTTCTAAAAATGGATCACCGTCTCCAACAACTAATCTAACATAATCCAAATGCCAATGATCTAAATTTCCACTCCGCAAGGTGTAATTGGTAAACCTAAATTGGAATCCATTAAATAAGTATTGGTTCTCATTTACAGGATAAGAATGGAAAGAAAATTCGTCAGTAACCGTTGTATTTAAAGTGGTAAAAGTATCGATTGTAATCCAATCTCCTGCTGAATCTTTAAATTCTAAAACCAAAGAATCTCTCGTTCCCGGTGAATCAGCTAGTCCTTTAGGTTCAATATAAAAACTTAACCATAAATTACTATTTACATTATAAGGAGCCATTTCTAAATATGCTGAAGTGAGATAATCAGCAGGACCATAACCGCCGCCATGAGCTCTTCCCATTTTATTTAACCCATCAAAAGTAGCGACTCCAACAGATACAGGATTAATCGCCATGGTGTTATTTACAAATACATTTTTGTCCACCCAATTTTCATTTGGATAAGGACCAGAATAAGAGAAATCATCCATAAATGGAAGCTCAATGGTATCTTGAAGAATTAAAAAAGGAATTTTGTAGGTGTCGCAAACACAGAAAGCATCACAAATTTCAAAAGTGACTACATCGTTTCCTGAAAATCGATTGGCTTCATAAAATATGCAACTTCCAAATGAAATTACATCTCCATATATCGGGTTATTTCCGAGTAGGGTTGCACTAAAATAAGGCGTAGGCAATATTTCTGTATCCACACAAATGGTGGTTGTATCTTCTGCATTTAAAAGTGTAACTGGAAGAGTAATGGTATTCTCAGGGCGATGAACATAGATTGGATAAATCGTCGTATCACAAGCACCACTATTGGTATTACATACCTTTATAGAAAGACTATCAATACCAAAATCAACTCCTGCATCCGCCACATAAATTATACAAGTAGAATCTAAACTAGCTGTACCAAAAGTTAAATCTCCGAGATTGATTAATTCAAAACTAGTGGAATCACCAATGTTGATTGTATCAATGCAAGTGATAAAAGTATCTTGAGATTCTAAACAAAACCAATTCTTGACAATCACATCTCTGCTTTCTGCATTGGTCGGAAATAGTTCCGCCTTTCGCTGAGCCAACATTGATTGAACTTGATGTTCTTTGACCGCATTTTGTTTTTCGAGAATCGGATTGGTAGTAAGTGGAACTTCGTTGATTTGGGCTTGTGCAATGGTTGTTGTAATTATGAAAATTACGATAGCGTAAATTCTTTGCATAGTTGAATAAGGTTTATGGTATTTTCTCATGTTCAAATTAAAACTACTATCTGAACACAAACTTATCTTGGAAAAAACGCATAATTAAAATCTTTGTTGTCGATTTAGAAGTGGAATCTCGAAAAAGATGCGTTTTTGTTTAGTGGAATATCTTATTGTTTGATTAGTTGGTTAGGAAATCGGTTGATCAAGTGATTAGTGAATTAGCAGTCCAAATCTTAAAGTCCCATTTGAACGGAACACCTAATTATCTAATTATCTTCTTCCTCCTCTTGTCCCGGCGCTTCTAATTCATTAATCGCATCATCACAATCATCCGGTAAATTTTGCGTCAAACGCAATCTTACTTGTTCACCAAATCGAATAGATGACCCCGCAGCAGGATTTTGCAACCAAACAAACGCATTGTCTTTATCAACTACCGTTTGATCTGCTTCAAAATTAATAGTTAGGTTACTATTTTCTAAAATCAATTTTGCTTCGCTCAATGTTTTGCAGACAATATTAGGAACATTGGTATTGCCATATCCTTTTTTAGAAATGACGATAGTTATTGGTGTTTTGGAAAAAGTAGGAATTTTTTTAAATTTTCCATCTCTAACATCATCTGTGATTTTTTCATCTTTATAAAAAACATCTAAGATGGTATTTTCAGCAACTCGACTATCTAATTTATCTTTATAAGTATAAATAATGTTCCGTTGTTCTAATTGTTTTTTGTACAAACTAAAACTTTCATTACTTCCATCTAGTTGAGGAAGTTCAACATATTCGAAACCTGCTTTTTTTACCGCCAAATACACCGTTCGCTTCTCTTTCACCAAAGCATCAGGTTTTGGATCTTGGTCAAGTACAGTTAAAGCGGGGAAATTTTTATTAACATCTGAACTGGGGATGGAATCCACCACGATCTGAAAACCTTTTTTCTTCGCTTCATTTTTTACATCCAATAAATTTTTTCCAACATAGTTGGTCATATGAATAGCTTCCCCGTGATTGGTATAACATTTCAACCAAGTCGTGGTAAAAAAGAAAAGCACGATCAGCATACCGATAACCCCTGCAAAGTTTTTGATAAAAACTTTACTGGTGAGAAATGCAAATACCTCTAAACTGAAGTATTTAATCTTTTGCCATATTTTGCTTAGGTTCTCTTTCATAGATACTGAGTTCGTTAATTTGCCGCAAATTTAACTAAATTATCTTTAATCTTGAGGCATAATAATATAATGAGATGCAGGCCAAAGTGTCGTTTTCATCCACTAAGCTTTGCGAAACTCGCAAGATGGGATTGAAATTATGCAAAGTTTTGTAAAGCGTTGTCAATATTATTCGCTTTACGAAACTTTGCGCGCGCTCTTTCGCCCTCTCACTAGTTTCGCAAAGCTTAGTTTTGTGAATTTTAACGAGAACTTGGGCTGCACCCAATATAATGTGATTTCATCACAGATTTTTTTTAGAAAAATATAATTCGAGTTAATCAGCGATGAATCTTCGGTAATAATTTAAAATTAGAAAATACCGCTTAATTTTGCACTTGACTTTGAGTATTTGCAATAGCTCAAATATTATTCGTTAAGTTTCCTTTTCCCTAACCTTTTATCATTAAAAAAGTGAACAAAGAAATCCTTCGTCTTGCTATTCCAAATATCATCAGTAATATCTCCATTCCACTATTGAGTACGGTTGACACTATGCTCATGGGACGACTTTCTGAAATGCATATTGGAGCCGTTGGTGTTGGTGCGATGATCTTTAATTTTATCTATTGGAATTTCGGATTTTTACGCATGGGGACGACTGGAATTACGGCTCAAGCATTTGGGAAAAAAGATGATTCTGAAATTATGCAAACTTTGAGTCGAGCACTTTTAGTGGCGCTGATTTTAGCCGTGATGATTTTTTTATTGCAAATTCCTTTTGGAAAAATGAGTTTCTATTTGATGAATATTTCTTCGGATCAATATCATTTAGTAGAAGAATATTTTTATATCCGAATCTGGGCAGCTCCCGCTACGCTTGGATTGTTTGCGATGATGGGATGGTTTTTTGGAATGCAAAATGCCATTTTCCCACTCATTATTACCGTCTTTGTTAATCTTGTAAATATCTTGTTAAGTTACTTTTTTGTCAAAACACTAAACTGGGATGTCGCAGGTGTAGCATGGGGAACAGTCATTGCTCAGTACGCTGGAATCGTGTTGTCGTTTTTTCTTTTTTATGGAAAATACAAATCCTACCTTGCTCAATTCAGTCAAAAAGCAATGTTGCAAATCGATGCTTTAAAACAATACTTGACCATCAATCGAGATATTTTTATTCGTACATTTTGCCTCACTTTTGCCTTCGGTTTTTTCTATAGTCAATCTTCTGTGGCGGGTGAAACTGTTTTGGCTGCCAACGTAATTTTACTGCAATTTTTAAATTGGATGTCCTATGGCGTTGATGGATTTGCCTTTGCAAGTGAAAGTTTGGTGGGGAAATATGCAGGTGCAAAAGATCAGACGAACCTCAAAAAAGCGATTCGTTTATCGTTCGTTTGGGGGATGGTTTTGGCGGTTGGATTTAGTTTGACTTATTGGATTTTTGGAACTGAACTATTGTTTATTTTTACCGACAAAGAAAATGTGATTGAAGCAAGTTTACCTTTTTTATTTTGGATGATTGTGTTTCCTGTGATCAGTACGCCTTGTTATATTTGGGATGGCGTGTACATCGGATTGACTGCTTCAAAAGCAATGAGAGATACGATGTTGGTCGCTTTGGTGATCTATATTTTGTTTTATTTTTTATTGAAAGACGGATATGGAAATCATGGATTGTGGGCGGCGTTGTTAATTTTTATGGGGGCGAGGGGATTGATTCAATGGGTTTATTATAGGAGTCAGTTGTCAGGTTGATCGCTTTGCTCTTGATTAGGAGTCAGGTGCTTGCCCCAGAATTTGATTTTTAGTTTTCAAAAACGGGAAGAACATTCAGCACCTGACTCCTGACCGAGAGCGCAGCGACTAACCTCGCTCCTGATTCCTTTTTCAAAAAAAGAAACAGGTCATTCCCAAAAGAAAATGCCTGCTTTCCAAATACATTGTTAGTGATATTCTTTGTTATTTTTTTTCAGGGTATTCTTTCCAGGTGTAACTCTTTTGTACAACCTTCCAAGAGCCTTCATATTTTAGTAAAAGAAAATAGTCTGTAAAGATTCTCCAGTTTGGTATGACAATTTCTGCTTTGGCCATCGCTGCATTTTTTTCATAATCGATTGAAACAATTCGTCCAATTCGGTTTGACTTTTCACCTTCTTTTATATTTGAGATATATTTTTCACCTGACCGAATTCTGAGACTATCAGATGTAATTGTATAAAGATTAAAATCAGGATGGAAAGCTTTTCGTAACCTGGCAGGTTCTCCATTTGCAGTCCCTTCAATATAATCCATAAGTGTTGTTGTGATTTGTTCAATTTCTAATTGGCTATTTTCAGTTTGAGCATTTGAGGTAGAAGCAAAGGTTAGCATTAAACCAATAATGATAATATTTAGTGGTTTCATTGTTTTGATTTTTCCAAATAATCCTAGAAGAAAGAAAATCTTTCTCACTAGAATTATCTATATTTTTATTTAAGCGGGAGGAATGTATTTTGAAAAAATTCCAATCTATAATGAAATCTTATTTTTCAAAATGCTCAAAAATGGAGCAGGTGTTTTATATCCTGTGATGATACCTAATGAATTTAGATTTTCATCCAATAAAACAAAAGAAGGGTAGGTCGCAGATTTGTCCATTAACTCATAAGCAAGTCTATGAATTCCTCTTTTTCCAGTTGGAATAAATTCATATTTTTTCCCTTTATAAGTAATTGCTTCTTTTTGTTCCGCATTGAATTTTACGGCATAAAAATTCTCATTCATATATTGAATGACTTCTGGGTTGGTGAACGTTTTTTTGTCCATCACTTTGCACCATCCGCACCAATCGGTGTACATGTCGATAAATATTTTTTTATCATTTTTTTCTTGGGCGATGAGGGCTTCTTCGAGTGTGTACCATTTGATTTCTGAGGAGATAATTTCGATAGTAGGGCTAGCTTTGAATCCTAAAAATGTGATACTCAAAAGCACGATTCCGACGGTAGAGAAGAGTAGTAGATTTTTCATATTTAAATTTTTTCTGATTAAAAAAATTAGCTACCAATGAGTATTAGCAGCTATTTGACAAGTACAAATGTACTAGCAGATTTACCTGAAAAAAAGAAAACATGGATGGATAAAAGGGCTAGGTTAAGGTGGAAAAAAGGACTAGACCCCAGGCTGAAATGCCCGTTTTGCAAGGGTTTGCGCTTCTTTTCGATTAGAAGCACCAATTTTTGAATAAATTTTATTGATGTGAGTTTTGACGGTACTTAGTTCAACAAAAAGAGAACTAGCAATCTCTTTATTAGATTTTCCTTGACTTATGAGTTGGAGAATCTCTTTTTCTTTTTGAGTTAAAAGTTCATCAATTGTAGGTTTGGGAGTATCGATTTTAATAGGTACGAGGTTTTGATTTTCAAGGGTTTGAATTCGATTTTTAAACTGATTCAACTTGACTAAAAGACCAATCAAACTTAACGAAAAAAAAGCAAAAAGGAACTTCGCCCAATTGGGTAATAGGGTCTCTTCATTGGCATAATATTTCACCTTTAAGTCATAATTTTTAGTATAAACTGATTTAGGCAAATCTGATTTTAAACGAGTTTTAAAGTCTTGATAAAAGACAGGATTTTGATCATAATACTCATCGAAGTCAGTATTGTTAATGGCTGCCAAAGCCACCAAAGTACTGCTACAAGTATCTGTGAATTTTTTCAGATCAGTATGTAATTTATCTTCTGAAAATTTGAGTTCGGTCGGAAATTCTATGCGATGAAAGTAAAAACGAGGATAAACAATATTGGATAAAGATTGCATCAAATGATTTTCTTTTTGCCCTATGATTTGATATTTTTCAAAAGGCGCAGTTGCGGTTAGATCAGCATTTATTTCTACTTCTTCTCCATTTTCTAATAAGATATGTACAAAATTTAGATCGTCACCTCCCACATATAAACAAGCATCAAAATCTGAGTTTTGTTTTTTCATAACATACAAACGGTAGAATCTTTTTTCATTTGGCAGGTTATCTCCTTTTATTTCAAATTTTCCATTGATATCAATTTCCGCAGATTTGATAATCATGTCAGGACTCGTTCGATAATAGTCGCTTAACTTATTGACCGCAGCCATGTAGATTTTAGGTTGCCAATTTTCATTAATATTGACTTGCCCCTTGACTGTGTATTGAGCAAACGATACATTTGCAAAAAATAGAAAACTAAAAAAAGGGATTATTCGAAGTAGCATTTTCTTTTAAGTTATATTTTTTATTATTACTTACGTTCTTATATTTCAAAAGTCGGTATTTTTTTGGAAAAAAATAACAGATTCCAATTTGATTTTCTAAAGGGAATATTTATCTTTAAAAATTAGTAGAAAACTATAGTGTGATATTAAAATTATATATATCCATTTGATAACCAATAAATTAGACAACGTACTTTTCAACATATGCTTACCTCAAGTTCAAAATTCAAACATTGGCGATTTATTGTTGCTAGTAACAAAAGATCATTTACGGATCCAATTAGTTGGATGGTATTTTATTTTTTGACGATCGGATTTTGTACCCTTCATTTTTTGAATATGTATTATCTGATCGAGAACCCACAATGTGGATTTCTGGAATTTGTTACTAATATGGAATGTGGAGTTGGAATGACCAAAGCGACGCCGGTCGATGCGTTTTTAGTTATTTTAAAAAATAGTTTGGTGTACACCTTATTTATGATGGTGCCGATTTATTTTAATTTGTTGGTGCTCAAAAGATATATTATTGATCCTAGCGGTGGGACGGTTTTATCTTATGTTCCTTATCTTTTTGCGGTTTTGGTTAATGCGTTGATTTTTGCTTTGTTGATGAATATCATTTACAATAATTTCCCAGGGTTTATGAAAGTAAAATTTCGATACTTGGTAAATGTGTTGACGATTTTTGGGACTCAGTTGGTGGCGACAGGTTTACTATTTCGAAGAGAGACATTGGAGTATATTCGAGAATTGGAAAAAATCAAACGACGAGAGCAAAGATTCAAAGAAGAGAATGTCCAACTAAAGGAAAAACTGCAAGACATTGAAATTAGTGGTGATAATAATTTGCTAAAAGTTGGGACAAAAAAATCATATAAAATTATTCAACTCAAAAATATTCTCTACCTCCAAGGAGACGGAAATGAGCCTTTAATTTTCACTAACGATGAGGTTCGAAAATATCGTGGCTCCAAAAGTATGAGTGACTACAAAGAGCATTTACCCGCCGATCAATTCATCCAAGTGCATCGAAGTTACATCGTAGCTAAGGATAAAGTGATCGGTCGAAAAGGAAGTGTTTTGATCTTAAAAGGTACTTCAGAAGAAATTCCGATCAGTAAATCTTATGAAGACATGGTAGATCGCGATGAATATTTAGGATTCCAACCTGATATTGATAAAGTGATTTCTGCTTTGAAAAATGGTGAGTAATCTTTTCTAGTTCATATTTATTTTGTTTTCCAAATGGTTGATAAAGAGGGAGTTATGAACTTTTTTTAAGGAGCGTTTTACCAATAATGAAATAAAAATACATTTCTCCAACAATTTTAAAAATACAACCAACGTTTTATTCCCCTCGAAACGTTTTTATAAAAAACATGCTTCACGAAGGAATCTAATCATTAAAAAAATCAAACGGGATTCCATTTTCCATACACATTTATTTATCGCAAACTTTTTGAAAAAACCTTAGCTCACAATATGTAAATGTATTGTTAGGGTAAGTTATTTTTTTGAAAAAAAATTAAAAATCATTTTTTTTAACTCAGGCAGTCTGTGTCAAAAACAGGCTTAGGCTGTTTATTTTTTTAACTAAGAAATAAAAAAGACTAGCTATGATTTATTTAATGTTTGCGATCAAATTATTTTTGCTCATTCTCTTGACCGATTTTGTAACTGGGTTTGTCCATTTTTGGATCGATCAATATGGACGAGAGGAGATGCCGATTGTTGGCAAAAGTGTCATTCATTTAAACATCAATCATCACAAAAATCCGATGGATATGACCAAGCGGAGTTATCTACAATTGACTTGGAGTTCGTGGGTTTTAGGATTTGTAATTCTATCGTTATGGTTTTTGAGTTTTGGAAAGTTGGATTGGGAAATCATCTTTTTAGTGTTGTATGGTTCACAAGGAAATATTATTCACAAGTGGGCACATCAAACTAAATCTCAAAATGGTTCCGTAATTACATTGTTACAAAAATGGAAAATCATTCCAAATAAGCACCAACATCGTCATCATCATAATGCTCCTTTTGATACTTTCTTTTGTGTGCAAACTATTTTTTTAAATCCTGTTTTGGAAAAAATAAGATTTTGGGATGGAGTGATTTGGGTGTTGACCAAAGTTGGATTTCCGCCTGCGACGGTGGGAGAGGAGCGAGGAGGGTTTTAGGATATTCAATTTTTTCAAAACGGTATTTAGTTTTTAACCAATAAATAATTTAAGATGAAAAATTTAGAAAAGAAAAAAGTGCTCACGTCAAAGCAGTTTTTTAAAAAAATCAGAATTTTGATGACACCTCGGAGGAGAGAAAACTTAGTCTATTTTAGAGATTGGAATATGAGGGTGTAAGACGAGAGTAGTTAATAAAATAGCCATCTACAGATAATTGTAGATGGCTATTTTATTTGGAAAAGTTTCTCCTTTTTTGTTTCTTAGACACGAGAATAATTTAAAAAGGCAAAAATTAAATTTACTCCATCTAAAACAAACAATCGAAAACAAACCAAATCATGAAAACACTTCCAGCCATTTTCAAGAGGATTTCTCTTTCCTTCTGTTGTTTTACCAATCCTAATATTTTTTATTCTTACCAAAGGAATCCTTTAATTACGAGGGTTGTTCCTCGATAAAAATTAAAATGTAACATAAGTTCAAGGTGATGTTTCATAGTTCCATGTCTTTTGATGTGGGAATATTGAAATTTGCTTGCTGGTAGACTTTAGTGAAATCTTTCCAAAACGCTTACGCTAAAAACAAACGACGATGAAAACCAAACTCTTATCCATAAGCTTTATTGTAATCTTAATTTTTCAATATTCTAATCTTTTTTCCCAATCAGAAACTATATATCATAGTGGCTATAAATTTTCGAAATATGATGAAAGAGATGGGATAGAAAAGAGTGAAATTAGAAGTATTGCCGAGGATTCAAAAGGATATTTATGGATGGCAAATGTTGATTACCTTTTAAAATTTGATGGGTATGAATTTAAAAAATATAAAATCCCAAGGGAAGAAAGATTAAAGGATGGAGCGGCAAATTATTTTAGAAGAGTTATAATCGGTAATGAAAATGATATATGGGTAACAACATTTTTGGATAGTGGGATATTGAGATTCAATTCAGTAACTGAAAAATTCACTAGAATTTATGATAAGGGAGATGGGAATACTAACTTATCTCATAATGATATTTATCGCCAAATCAAAGATGGAGAAGGTAATATTTGGATGGGTGCAAAAAAAGGTATTAATAGACTTCGGGTGAAAAGTGATTCAATTTTAGTCGATACATTTTTAACGGATAAGTATTTTGTCAATCCATTCTTAGATGAAAATCAGAATATATTTATGGTATGTTATGATGGGATATTTAAATTGGATCAATCAAATTATAAGGTTGATTCTATCATTAAAGTAGTAGATATAACATTTGAACCAATTGTTTTGCAAAACGCAATGAAAGAACTGAGAGATGGGAGGTTTATGATTCCTGGTTATAAAAAAATTGATGAAAATTTCTTTGAAACAATAATTGGAATATTTGACCCTAAGACTTTAGAGTTGGTTGAAATTAAATTAAATATCGAAAAAGATGATTTCGTACGACATATAATTATCGAAAGTACAGAAGAAGATAGGGATGGGAATATTTGGATAGGAACTAGAACAAAATGTTTATATAAGCTGAGTCCTCCCTTTGTCAAAAGAGATGATTTAAATCAAAAACCTAATATAGAACATATTAATTTTTTAAATCTAGAAAAAGGGAGTCAAAATTTTATTTGCGATTTGCAAATAGATAAAAATAATAATCTTTGGATAGGGACTAGGAATAGTCACTTATTCAAAATGCCGCTTAAAAAAAGTCCTGTTAGCTATACAAAATTAATTGATGGGATAATGGCAAACCAAGTAAATACACTTCAGTCACTTTTAGTAGATAAGGAAAAAAACAAATGGATTCCATCAAGAAAAAATGGAGTTTTTAAAATTGATTCTTTTTACCAAATTACACACTATAAGGATGATTTCTTTGGCATTAATATTACCGACGAAATGCTATTTCCGCTTTTGGATGAAAATGATATTATATGGTTTGGAGGTTATCAAAAATTAATAAGATATGATAAGAGTTCTAGAAAAGCAGAAATAGCAATTCCTTCAAACAAAATGAAAGAAGTGAATTATCTAATTAGGATGATTAATATAAATGAAAACGAATCATTAATTATAAGCACAAGCAATAAATCCAGAGTTGCGTGGATAAATGATATTTTTGATAAAAACACTTATAATTTAACGAACACTATTACCACATCATCTCCTCATAAAGATATGGTAAGTCATGCTTTTAATGATAAAGACAAAGGGGTGTGGTTGATGAACTATCTAGGGGTGGGAGGGCCAATTCTGCACTTGAATTATGATGGGGCTGATATTGATACCCTTTACCAAATTAATATAAATGCGACTTCACAAAATTTTGCACATGGATTAGATGAAAATATTTGGATTGCGAGTGGAACTGGACTAATCCAAATAGATACAAAATTAGATTCGATAACTTGGTTTGATGAAAAACAAGAATTAAAGAGTAGCCATGTATATGATTTACAATCAGCAGCAAATGGAGATTTGTGGCTTGGCACACTAAAAGAAATTACTAAGTTTGATACTAAAGAGAAAAAATTTAAATCATATCAACAGTTGAAGGATTATAAAGCCAATTCCTTTGCTCCTATAAACTTAATATCAATTCAGGAAGATAATGAAATAATCTTATTAGATAAAAATGGTTTCTTTTCTTTTTATCCAAATGAATTAACTATTGATAGTATTGTTCCACAAATTGTTATAGAAAGTATTAAAGTTGGAGGAAAGGAAATGAAGGATGAAGAGTTAAGTGAGTTTTCCCTATCAAGTGGTTTGGAATTTTCTTATTTCCAAAACGATGCTACTATTAATTATGTAGGCATAAGTTTTAATGAGACAAAAAAAAATACTTATAGTTATCTTTTGGAAAACTATCATGATAAATGGCAAGATGTATATGACGAACAAACTGCACGTTTTTCGAATCTTCCTCATGGTAACTATATTTTCAAAGTCAAAGCAGCCAATGCCGACGGAATTTGGAGCAAACCCAAAAGCATTTCCTTCACCATCCTCCCCCCATTCTGGCTCACCTGGTGGGCAAAACTCCTCTACGCCCTCACCGCCGTAATTACATTGTTATATTTCCTAAAAACCCAACGCCAAAAAGTCGCCAAAAAAGAAGTCCAACTCCAAAAAGAGTTAGTCATCAACCAACGTCTCCGACAAACCGATAAACTCAAAGATGAATTCCTCGCCAACACCTCTCACGAGTTACGAACCCCACTCAATGGTATCATCGGAATTGCCGAATCTTTAAAAGATGGTGCAACAGGTGCCTTGTCTACCAAAACAAATTTTAATCTCAATTTGATAGCTACAAGTGGGAGAAGACTCTCCAATCTGATTAATGATATTTTAGATTTCTCCAGATTACGCAATAAAGATTTAGCCTTGCAAAAAGCACCCGTTGATCTCCACTCAGCAGCAGAAGTCGTGATGGAATTATCAAAACCTTTGGTCAAAAAGAAAGGCATCCAACTCACCAACGAAGTTCCTCGGGAACTCGAATTAGCAGAAGCAGATGAAAATCGCTTGCAACAAATTTTGCATAATCTGTTGGGTAATGCCATCAAATTTACTGATGCAGGCGAAGTGAAAATAAAAGCCGAACGTCAGAATGGACATATCAAAATTGAAATTTCTGATACAGGAATTGGTATCGAAGAAAACCAATTGGAAGAAATTTTTACTGCCTTCGAACAAGGTGACGGTTCGGTCGCAAGAGAATATGGCGGGACAGGTTTGGGTCTTTCGGTGACCAAACAATTAGTAGAATTACATGGAGGAAAAATTAACGTGGAAAGTAAAATAGGCAAAGGTTCTACGTTTAGTTTTACTTTGCCCAGAAGCAAGGTGAGTCGAGAAGAGTACCAACCGATTGCTTCCGAAACTAGAGTAGGAATAGTGAATGAAGCATCCTCTGATTCAATTGATGATTTAATTCCAACGGAAGCAACCATCATTCCTCCGCTCAATGGGAAGCATCATAAAATTCTTGTAGTCGATGATGAACCCATCAATTTGCAAGTGCTAGACAATCATTTGAGTCTTAATAATTTTGAAGTGACTCAGGCGATTAGCGGAGCGGAAGCCTTGCAGATATTGGAAAAAGATCCTCATTTTGATCTAATTATTCTTGACATCATGATGCCTAAAATGTCGGGCTACGAAGTGTGTCGAGAGTTACGAAAAATATTTTTACCCAATCAATTACCCGTCGTGATGTTGACGGCAAAAAATCGAGTGACTGATTTGGTAGAAGGATTTACTTCGGGCGCAAATGATTATTTAACCAAACCGTTCTCCAAAGATGAACTCATCACTAGGATTAAAATGCATTTGAATTTGGCCAATATCAATAAGTCGTATGGGCGTTTTGTTCCGAAGGATTTTTTGCAAATTTTAGGAAAAGAAAGTATCATCGATGCTCGCTTGGGCGATCAAACGGAGAGAGAAATGACCGTCATGTTTTCTGATATTCGTGCCTACACCACTCTTTCTGAACAAATGACTCCCGAGGAAAATTTCAAATTTATCAATGCGTATCTCCAAAGAGTAGGACCAGTCATTCAAGAGAATAATGGTTTTGTCAATCAGTATTTTGGTGATGGCTTGATGGCATTATTTACTCAACTGCCTGATGATGCGTTGGATGCTGCCATCGGCATGCAACTTGAAATTTTGAAATATAATATAGCAAGAGCGGAAAAAGGACGAGCACCAATTCAAGCAGGTATTGGACTTCATTTGGGGAAATTGATGCTAGGGATTATTGGTGATGAAAATCGAAATGATACAGGTGTACTTTCAGATGCAGTAAATACATCATCAAGATTAGAAGGCTTGACGAAATTATTTGGAGTAAGTATTTTGCTCTCAGAAAACACCTTGGATAAAATAAAAAATCCATCGAAATATCATTTCCGGTTTTTGGGTCAAGTACAAGTAAAAGGTAAAGCGAATTTGATAAAAATTTATGAATGTTTAGATGGTTATTCCTCAGAGTTGATTTTATTAAAGCAAGAAACGTTGGGAGATTTTGATGATGGTTTGTCTGCTTATTTTGAAAAAGATTTTCCATCGGCTGCCTCCTATTTTAAGAAGGTAATTGAAGCTAATCCAAATGATAAAACGACGAAGATGTATTTGGATAGAGTTGCCTATAATTTATTGAAAGGAGTCGAAGAGGATTGGGATGGGGTAGAACGAATGGAAAGAAAATAACGCAAGTTATGTAAGGAGTGTATCTCCCATGGTTCTACTTTTTTTTCCTTGATGAAAAATAAAGTAGCAAAAAAAAAATCAAGACTTTATGTTGAAAGTCAACAGTTCTAATTTCGATTTTAGCCACGCAGTCCAAACTCGTCCACCAATAAAATCTAAGACTCGTTCCTCGTCAAGATTTTCTAAGGTGTTCTCAAACAGGACTGCTAGCCCTAAAGCCCTGCTGAAAAACCGAAATAAGAACTGTACGACTGACAACATAAGGTCAATACTAAAACCGATGCATTTTCCTTTCAAGTGGAAAACAAATGTTGCGATTTACTTGTCGGCCTTATTCTTTTTAGGAAAATTGGATTTAAAGAGGCGTTAAGAACAGTTTACTGTTTGAGGCCGATTTAGAAAATCTTCTCGACGCAGGAGAGACTAGATTTTCTTAGTCGGAGGAGTTTAAACTGTTTAGCCTTTTTGAATTCAATTTTCCGTTAAAAAAAGAATACAGCCTTGATTTTTTTTTGCTACTTATTTTTTCATCAAGCTCACGTTTCGCGTAAAATTAGATGAGTCTTTAAACTTTCTAAAACACGATCATAAGCATCTCTTATTTTAAGCAACTCCAAGACTTCTCTTTGTTTTTCATTTAACGTTGTCATTTGAGGAATTTCT
>JBGCCY010000220.1:0-43371 GCA_045104975.1 Saprospiraceae bacterium | reverse complement strand
ACTCTTTTTTTCGGTCAGCTAAAGCAGATCACAAGATGTCAAGTAGATAAAAATGAAATTAAACCAACTCAAAAATAATTTAGTAGGAGAACTTCACCACGATCATCTCCTTCGAGTCCTCTACGCCACCGATGCTTCCGTCTATCGTGAACTACCTATCGCTGTTGCTCTTCCAAAAAACAAGGAAGACCTAAAAAAACTGATCCATTTCGCCACAGAAAATAAAACTTCTCTCATTCCACGCGCCGCAGGAACTTCTCTTGCAGGTCAATGTGTAGGTGACGGAATCGTTGTCGATATTTCAAAACACTTCACTAAAATCATAGAATTCAACAAAGAAGAAAAGTGGATTCGAGTACAACCTGGAGTTGTTCGAGATGAGTTAAATGCATTTTTAAAACCACATGGATTATTCTTTTCACCAATTACATCAACAGCTAATCGAGCCATGATTGGAGGAATGGTTGGAAATAATTCTTGCGGGACAACTTCCATTGTTTATGGATCGACTCGCGAGCATGTCTTAGAAATGAAAACGATTTTATCAGATGGCTCAGAAGTGGTTTTTGGAAAAATGACTAGGGAAGCGTTTTTTGGAAAAATGAAATTGGAAACGCTGGAAGGAAAATTGTACCAACATGTTTTCGAAATTTTAAAAAACAAAGAGATTTGTAACAATATACACACGCACTTTCCAAAGTCAACTATTCATCGAAGAAATACAGGATATGCTTTAGATTATTTATTGAATACGGAACTGTTTTCTGAGGTAAATGAACCTTTCGATTTTTGTAAATTATTATGTGGCTCCGAAGGGACCTTAGCATTTACAACTGAGGTGAAATTAGATTTAGATGATTTGCCATTGCCATGTAATGTAGTTTTAGCAGCGCATTTTAATTCAATAGACGAAAGTTTGAGAGCCACTCAAATTGCGATGCAACATCAACCAACTGCTTGTGAGTTGATGGATAAAATTATTTTAGATTGCACCAAAGAAAATATCGAACAAAGTAAAAATCGCTTTTTTGTCGAAGGTGATCCTCAAGGAGTTTTGATGGTAGAGTTTCGGGGGACAACTATTTTGGAGGCAGAAAATCAAGCGAAGAAATTAATTGAAGAATTAAAAAGTAAAAACCTAGGTTACGCATTTCCAATTATTCCTGCGGAAAAAACTAAACAAGTGTGGCAATTACGAAGTGCAGGATTGGGACTCTTGGCCAACATTCCAGGAGATAAAAAAGCAGTTGCTTGCATCGAAGATACTGCAGTAGCGATTGAAGATTTGCCAGAATACATCGCTGAATTTTCTGAAATAATGAGAGGTTTTGGACAGCGGTCTGTTTATTATGCGCATGCAGGTGCAGGTGAAATTCACTTGCGTCCCATTCTTAATTTAAAGAAATCGGAAGACGTAGAACAGTTTTTCCAAATCAGTAAAGCTTCAGCTGAGTTGGTGAAAAAATATAATGGTTCGCTCAGCGGGGAACATGGCGATGGGAGAGTGCGAGCTGAATTTATTCCTTTGATGGTCGGTAAAGAGAATTATCAATTGTTTTGTAACATTAAACACACGTGGGACCCAAATAATATTTTTAACCCCGGAAAAATTGTCGATGCTGCTCCCATGAACACTTTCTTACGCTATGAACCAGAGCAAAAGGAGATGGAGATTAAAACCGTTTTTGATTTTTCGGATAAAGGTGGAATCCTTCGAGCTGCTGAAAAATGTAATGGTTCTGGTGACTGTCGGAAGTTACCTGTTTCGGGTGGAACGATGTGTCCAAGTTATCAAGCAACTCGGAATGAAAAAGATACGACTCGTGGACGAGCCAATACCTTGCGAGAATTTTTAACGAATAATAAAAAACAAAATCCCTTCGATCATCCTGAAATAAAAGAGGTGATGGATTTGTGTTTGTCTTGCAAAGGTTGTACTTCTGAGTGTCCATCGAATGTAGATATGTCAAGCTTGAAAGCAGAATTTTTGCATCAATATTATCAGACGAACGGTATTCCTCTTCGAGCAAGAGCATTTGCCTACATCAATGAATTAAATCGCATAGGAAGTGTTTTTCCAAAATTATATAATTTCTTTTTGACCAATTCATTTTTTAGTGGAGTGGCAAAAAGTGTTTTAGGAGTTGCTTCGGAAAGATCATTGCCGACGATTCATTCCACGAGTTTACGTAATTGGTTTCAGCAAAATTTTAAAAATAAAAAGAAAGGTCAAGGAACCGTTTATTTGTTTTGTGATGAATTTACGAATTGGAATGATACTGAAATTGGTATTAAAAGTTTAAAACTTTTAGCTGCATTAGGCTACGAAGTGAAAATGGTGGATCATCCCGAAAGTGGTCGAGCTGCTATTTCCAAAGGCCTTTTGAATAGAGCACAAAAACTCGCCAAGCAAAACGTTTCGATTTTTTCCAAAATAATTAATGCCGAACACCCTTTGATTGGAATTGAACCTTCTGCGATTTTGACTTTTCGTGATGAGTATCCTCGGTTGGTTGAAAAATCTGAAATAGGGAATGCGAAAGAATTGGGAAAGAATTGTTTTTTGATCGATGAGTTTATTTCTAATGAAATTAAAAAGGGGAAAATTACTGCTGATTTTTTTACCAAAGAAAAGAAAGAAATTTTGCTTCATGGACATTGCCATCAAAAAGCATTGTCCAATTTAGAAGATACTGTTTGGTTGCTTTCTCTGCCTGAAAATTATTCTGTGGAAGTAATTCCATCGGGATGTTGTGGGATGGCTGGTTCCTTCGGTTATGAAAAAGAGCATTTTGAAATAAGCCAACAGGTAGGTAATCTAGTGCTTTTTCCAAAAGTTAAAAATGCTAAATCAGAAATTGAAATAGTTGCGCCTGGTACAAGTTGTCGTCACCAAATTTTTGATGGGACAGGAAGGAAGGTGAAGCATCCTGTGGAATTATTATGGGAAGCTATAAAATGAAACTATTTTTTTTAAAAGTATTTGCCAAAACTTAATTTGAAGAAATCAATATGTTCTTTCTCTTGAAACTCTGGCGCGTCATAGCGAGTTTCAAAATATCTAGTTCCATCCCTTGGGAATACGTACCTTCCTAATTCAACTCCAACAAAAAAATCCTTTAAAAAAATTATATCAACACCGAATATAAATTTTTTTCCTCCGATAGAATCTAATTTTTTGTAGCCTTTTTGAAAGGGGATTTCCATTGGCTCTGAAGTAAATAAATCTATTTCAACTCCAACCATTTTTGTAGGATTTCTTAAAATAGCACCCATCCCAACATAGGGGGACATTCTATTTAGGAATGAATTCTTTACAAAACGGGAATGAAAGATAGGTTTAGTAAAATACCATTTTAGATCAACTGCAAGGTCAATAGCATTCAACTTAAATATCTTTCGAGACCTCTCAGGGAAATTATAGAATATCAAATTGTACCTTTTGAAACCATTTGAAAGGTTAGCATTAATGGAGATGTTTTTTATGAAAAGGTAATTTATAAAGATACCTGTTCTACTGCCTTCGTGAATTGGAGTATCTAAATAATTAGAACTAGACATAAATCCTAATGCAAAAGAGTTCAGTATTTTTTGAGAAGAAACATTTGTGGAAAGTACGATTAAGGCAGCAACCAAACTTAGAATTCGCTTTATTGTTTTCATAAAATAAGCAGTTTTTTTATGATTTAAAATAAAGTTCGGTTTCGACTTATCAAATATACAAAAAATAATATTTCAATTGTCTAAGAATTTCTTACTTCTATCTGATAAAACCATCCCTTCTTCGAACTTCAAAACTTTAACATAAACCTTTTACAACCTCTGTAACCTTCGCCTGTCTTTAAAGTATTAATTGCATATAAGCCTAAAAATAGAAAATCAATGAGAAATTCAATCGCATTCCGAGCGGTCACTTTGATCGCCATCTTCCTTTTTTCCAATCAACTAATCAAAGCCAACAAAATAATTACCATTCAAAATAGCATTTTTGATGAACTCCATTATCAAGAAATGGTAGAGGTAAATTTAGAATTAAATACTTCCGAAGCTTTTGGTGATAGAAAAAATCAAGAAAAGCACGAAGCGATTTTTTCTTATCAAGATCAACTTGGAGAATTACAAACGTGGAAAATTAAGGTGGAACAAAGAGGCCGATTTCGCAGAATGAAATGTGAAAATTTGCCACCACTTAAACTTAATTTCAAAAAACGAGATTTGGCCGAAGCAGGCTTGATAGAGTTTGATGATATGAAATTGGTAACGCATTGCGTCAATGATCCAGAGGAAGCAAAACAACTTTTGGTCAAAGAATATTTGGCATATAAAATTTATAATCAAATTACTAATTTGAGTTTTCGAGTCCAGTTTGTAAAAATAAATTACAAAGATGTCATGTCTGGAACGGTAGATACTCAATATGGATTTTTGATAGAAGATAGTGCTCAATTGCGAGATCGAATCAATGCTGAAAAGGATGAGAAAGCCTTCAATTTATCTCCAGATAAATATAATACTAACCAAATTAAAGCGGTTGCTTTGTTTAATTATATGATTGGAAATTCGGATTGGTCAATCCAAGAAATGCGGAATGTAAAAGTCATGGTCAAAGAAGGACAACGAATTTTAGTTCCTTTCGATTTTGATTTTGCAGGATTAGTTGATGCGCCATATGTTCGTTTAAGACCTGAGCATAGATTGGAATCTTCTAAAGAACGAATATTTTTGGGGTTCCGAGATGATGCGTCAGATTTAAAATCAGCTAGAAGATTCTTCAAGTTTAAGCGGAAGGAAATAATTAAAACGATAGAAGATTGTTCCATTATTTCTTCCAAAAATCAACGAGAAATGATTCGATATATTAATTCTTTTTATGATGGGGGGAAGGTGATGAAATTACCGATGGTTCAGTAGGATTAATATTTATTGTTTTTAAAAATCCATGAGCTGCCTTCCACAAAACTTAGCATTCTGCCTTAGCAGATTCGGTTAAAATTTAAACATGCTCTTAAAGCAATCTGCTTATTGAAATTCATTCGATAGGCAGATTGCTATATTTTAAAAAAGGTGAAACTTAATTATTTTTTACTTGATCAAATACTTATATTTAGTATTGTATCAATAGAAAAATATAAATCACCAGCTATGAATTTTAAAAAAGTACTAATTACCGCACTTCTTTTCTCGCCTCTAAATCAATTACTTGCTCAATATATTCCAATGGTGGAGGAAGGTAAATTTTGGATTTATAACGTACATTCAAATCCTGATTTCCCCTCGAGTGAGTCTGGTCATGCCATTACTTTTTTAGGAGATACTATCATCAATTCTTTAAATTATAAAAAAGTGTACAAACTCGAATTAAAAGGAGAGCATGGTTGTGCAGTTATAGAGATGCCTTGTTGGGATTTCGATTATCCCTATCAAACAGAAGAGAAAAAATTGATTTCTTTTATTCGGGAGGACACAACAGAACAGAAAGTATATAATCTTCCTGTTTCGAGTATTTTTTGTGAAACGGAGGAGCATTTAATTTTTGATTTTTCCTTAGATGTTGGTGATTCTCTAAACCATTGCATTTATGATTTCATTGATGCTAATGATATTTATGCAAATGATTGGGGAATTGTAGATAGCATTAAGATAATTCAGAGATATGGAGTAGATAGACCAACTCTTATTTCCAATGGTATAATATATTGGCAAGGATTACCAATTGAAGGAAAGGCTATTATTTCTCAAGGATTTGGATTGGATTTTTATGGAATTTTTCATGAGCAACTTACATTCATAAGTGATTTTTGTGAAGGAGAAATAGACCAATGCGAATTAATATTATCAGCATCCTCAATTGAAAAAAATAACGAAGTCAAAATTTTCCCAAACCCATCAAAAGGAGTTTTTCATATTTCATTAAAAGAAGAAAAAATTGAATTTATCAAAGTTTACTCTTTGCTTGGAGAGTTGAAATCTGAATTTCAAAATACAGACAATATTGATATTAGCGATTTTCCAAATGGTGTTTATTTTTTAGAATTAATCACTAAGGATAAGGAACGACTAGTTAAAAAAGTTTTGAAAGAGAATTGAAAATTAGAATAAAAAACCCTTAAATTCATTTTAGAAAAAATCAACCAACATGAAAAACCTCTCCATTTTAATCTTCGGATTATTTCTTTCCACCAATCTTCAATCACAAAGTTATATACCTCTTCAAATAGACAGTTCATTTTATTGGTCCTGGGTAGTTGATTTTCATGGTGATACATTAATAACTGAAAACCCTTCAGGATTTTCCTATGACTCTAACGATAGTTTAATTCAAAAAAGATATCCTAATAATCGATTTACTTATTCTTATGCTCCAGATTCCGTTATTTTTATTTCTGAAACAAAGGATACCAGTAATAATTGGAATTTTTTCAGTAGGAGAACAAGTGTTTATGAAGATGGTAAAATTAAATCCTACATAACTGAAAAATATGAAAACAATGCTTTTGAAATATCAGCAATGCATACTTATCATTATGATGAAGCTGGCAGAGATACTTTAAACATTTCACATTCGTGGAATAATGGAATGTGGAATGAAACATATAAAATAGTAAAAACTTATGATGCCAATGGGAATAAAATTGAAGAGTCAGAATATGATATAGTTTTTGGTGTCTATGAATTTGAAAAAGGAAAACTATATGATTACGATAATGCCAATCATTTAATTGAAGAAATTGATATAAAATTAGCTATCAATGGTCCCCACTATTCAAGTAAATTAAATTGGGTCTATGGAAATGATGACTTACTAGATACGCTTAGAAGATGTAGTTACAGTTATCCAGATTATGATGTTTGTCATAATAAGTTCCTGACTACTTACGATTATTCGGGGCAAGATACGATTGTAGAAAAATGGTTTGATTGGTCCAATAATAATTGGGTTTATTTGGCAAAGCATTTAAATTTTGCTGGACCTGAGATTTATAGTAATAAGCCTGACTCTATTATTTCTTATGGCTACAACCCAGATTCGCTTTCACATTTCAAATACAAACGACAATATTTCCAATATGAAGATTTAGGTAACGATTCAATTTATTTTAGACAGGAGGAATACAACTATTTAAATTCAATTGATGATTGGAATTTGAAAAAAAAAAAAAAAAAGTGGTATCACTTAAAAATGCTTGTTAATGTTGATAATATTAATAGCCCAAATGAGTTTCTTTCTATTTATCCAAATCCATGTAAAGTTGGACAACAGTTGAATATTAATAATGACTTAAGCAGAAAAGAAGATGTTGAAATTTTCATTTTCGATTTGCAAGGAAAGTTGATTTCAAGAAATGTTCTAAGGAATCAAAACAATATTCAAGCACCCAATCAAGAAGGAATTTACACTATTATTATTCGAGAAAAAGACCGTCTTGTTGGAGTATCTAAACAAGTGGTCATTGATTAGAAAAACTAAAACCATAGTTGGAGTATTTCGTGAAAATATTTTTCTCCTAACTCCCTCATTTTCAACAACTTATTTAACTACTATTTTCCCTAGAAAACTTTCCCTACAAAATGTTCTTTTCAGTTTTGAAAAATGTTATTTTTGCAGGCTATGCGATTAAAAACACTAGAAATAAAGGGATTCAAAAGTTTCGCCAACGAAACTGTGATCAATTTCAGCGAAGATGTCATTGGAATTGTAGGACCGAATGGTTCTGGGAAGTCGAATATTGTGGATGCCATTCGTTGGGTTTTGGGTGAGCAAAAGAGTAAAGAGTTGCGTTTGGATAAGATGTCGAGCGTAATTTTTAATGGAACTAAAAAGAAGAAAAAAGGGAATACTGCTCAAGTTACCTTGACTTTTGAGAATACTAAAAACCTCCTTCCGACCGAATATCACACCGTTTCGATCAGTCGTATTTTATATCGAAGTGGTGATTCAGAATATCGCCTCAATAATGTGCCTTGCCGACTGAAAGATATCACGACCTTATTTTTGGATACTGGAATTGGTTCTAATTCTTATGCGATTATCGCATTGGGAATGGTCGATGATTTATTGAACGACAAGGATAATTCACGTCGTAAAATGTTTGAGCAAGCGGCAGGTATTTCCAAATATAAAAGACGAAAACACGAGACACTTAATAAATTAAAAAATACCACAGAAGATTTAGATCGGGTAGAAGATTTATTATTTGAAATCGAAGGCAACTTGAAGTCTCTTGAAAAACAGGCGAAGCGAGCTAAGAAATATTATGAACTCAAAAATGATTACAAGTCATTTAGTGTTGAGTTGTCGAAATTTAAGTTGTCAGCATTTAGCGGTAAGAACAAAGATTTTTCAGAAAAGATACAATCAGAGGAAGATAAGATTCGAGAGATGGATGTCCAACTTCGAACGATGGAAGCTACGTTAGAATCTGAGAAAAAAACCAATTTAGATTCTGAGAAGTTGCTATCAGAATCTCAGCGAGAATTAAATGAGCTGGTAAATTCTGTTCGAGAAATGGAAAACCAGAAAAATATTGCCGCTCAAAAAGTGGGTTTTATCAATCAAAATAAAGCCAAATTAACGGAGCAAATTACTTCCGCAGATTCCAAAGTGGTGGAACTTCAAAAAGCGATCGACATAAATCGAAGCGACTTGAATTTAGACAAACAGTTGGAAGAACAGTTGGAAGATGAACTTGAAAATGCTAAACAACGATTAGATCAAATTAAGACCAACCACGGTGATTTGAAAACGGAGTTGGACGAGTTTTTACAAAGCCAACAAGTAGTCGAGCGAGAGATTTTTGAGTTGGAAAAAAATAAAGCGATTAATTCTAATCAAATTGAAAATCTAACTGCAGAGATTACAAGAAGCGCAGGAGATGTAGAAGGTCGTCAATCTGAAATTGGTTCTTTAGAATCTAAATTGACTGAGATTAGAGAAAGTGAATCTTTCAAAATGACCATGCTAAAAGCATTGGAAGAGGAAGAAACACAACGTCAAAAAGATATTGAAGGAGCAGAAAAAGAGTTGGAAGATTTGACCAAACACATGACGAATGTGAATCGGTCGCTAGACTCCAAGCGGAATGAATTCAAGTTGACTAAGTCGATGGTAGATAATTTGGAAGGGTTTCCAGAGTCGATTAAGTTTTTGAAAAATCATAAAGATTGGGCAAAAAATGCAACGTTATTATCGGATTTGATTTATGTAAATGAAGATGTTCGAGTAGCGATTGAAAATTATTTGACACCATATTTGAATTACTATGTCGTTCAAAAAATGGACGATGCTTTTGATGCCATTAAATTATTAGGCAACTCGCAAAAAGGAAAAGCAAACTTTTTTGTCCTCGATGCTTTCCAAAATTATGTTCCTCCGATGAGCATGGTGCCAGGCACTCAACGTGCAATCGACTTGGTACAAACGGATAAGGAATATTTCAATATGTTCAGCCATTTATTGGAAAATGTCGTCGTGTCAGATTCCGATAATCTACAACCAGAATTAATCAATAAAAATGTAACCATACTTTCCCGGAGTGGGAGAGTGGTGCAGCGGAAATATTCTATTTCAGGTGGTTCGGTCGGATTATTTGAAGGAAAAAAAATTGGTCGAAAGAAGAATTTGGAAGTGTTGGAGTTGGAGATAAAAAAATTAGAGAAAGAAGAAAATAAGTTTTCTACAGTTTTTTATAATTTAAAAACAAAAATTGAAAACCTAAAAGGTGCTAGAAAAGATCAAAAAATTTCCACAGAGAAAGATGCATTAAGTCAAATCGCTCAGAACAAAGTTTCTTTGATGACCAGGTTGGAAAATTTTGAATCTTTCATCACCGAGGTAAATGATAAGACCGCTCAAGCACATAAATTAATTGAAAGTTTGGTTGCTGCCAATGATCGGTTTGAGCAAAGTCTTTTAGATAAAAGAGCAGAAGCAGATAATGCAAAAAAACAGATTTCCGAAAAGGATGATGGCTATCGAGTTTTAGCAGATCAACTGAGTTCTGCTTCTCAAGCTTATAATGAAAAAAATATTGAATTCATTCGTCAACAAAATAAAGTGACGACCATTCAGCGAGATTTAAAATTCAAAGAATCGACTTTGGAAGAAACTAAATTTCGATTGACTCGAAATCAAAAAGTGCTCGAAGAAAATTCGGAAGAGTTAGATTTCTTAAAAGAAGATATTGAGAAGTTTGAAAAGGAATTGCTGGTTAATTATGGCATCAAAGAGGAGAAAGAAAAGAACCTTTCTAATGCCGAGCAGATCTACTTCAAGGCGCGAGGAGGAATCAACGAAATTGATGATGAGTTAAGAAACTTAAATCGAAAAAAACAAAACTCGATTACTTTGCTTTCTTCACTCAAAGAAAAATACAGCGAGTTAAAATTAAATATGGCTTCCATTGGTGAGCGATTGAAAATTGAATTTAATATTCTGATCGACGACATCATCAATGAAGCACCTGATGAAAATTTGAATCCAAAAGAACTGGAAGAAAAAGTGGCGAAACTCAAAAAACGACTAGACAATTATGGGGAAATAAATCCTATGGCGGTTGAAGCTTATGATGAAATGAAAGTTCGTTACGATACTATTTCAGATCAACGAAATGATATTTTAGAAGCTAAAAAATCCTTGCTCGAAACGATTAAGGAAATTGAAAATAAAGCGACTTCTCAATTTATGGAAGCCTTTGAGAAAGTAAGAGTTTACTTTAAGGAAGCTTTCCGAACACTTTTCTCAGAGGATGATGATTGTGATATTACATTAGAAGATGAAGAAAATCCATTGGATTCTAAAATTAGAATTTTAGCGAAGCCAAAAGGAAAACGTCCTCAATCGATTAGTCAATTATCAGGGGGAGAGAAGACTTTGACTGCAACAGCTTTGTTGTTTTCATTGTACCTTTTGAAGCCAGCTCCATTCTGTATTTTTGATGAGGTAGATGCACCTTTGGATGATGCGAATATTGAGAAGTTTAATAAAATCATTCGACGGTTTTCTGTTGATTCTCAGTTTATCATTGTGACGCATAATAAGATGACGATGGCTGCGGTAGATGTGATTTATGGAGTTTATATGGCTGAACCTGGAATTTCAGGAGTGAGTGAAGTTGATTTTAGAGATTTGGAAGAGACGAGTCAACTGGAGGAGATTATTCAGAATTAACTTATTGAAAGTAAAGATGTTTTTTCTGCAAAACCACTTATGTTAATTCATAAGTGGTTTTTTATTTTAAGTAAAACTATTTCAAATATACTCATACTATAAACACTAATAAGTCAGGGTTCTAAAAATGTAAATCAAGGAAAAGGAAAGCAAATTTAAGATGTGTAATATTTATTTTATAAGATAGAATATATATATTTAAGCAAAATATAATGCTTATGAAAAAAATAATAACAATCACATTAATCTTATTTTGTATTTTTCAAAATGGTATAAGTCAGGAGGAGTCTCGACTTAAAAGATATATCAAATCTTTTAAATCAGCGAATGATACAGGATATGTTAAAAACATTGAATCGGATTACGATTATAATATTAATGGTGATACCAGTTCCATCATAACTAAGACCTATGATGTCTATGACGATGTTTTGGAAAGTTGGGAAGGAATGTTTTATGAATACGATAGTAACCAATTATTAACTACTAAAAGTCATCAACGATATAATATTGATGTTGATTTGTGGATTACGGTTTCCTGGATCGATTATAAATATAATTCTAATGGATGTTTGATGGATGAGAATATTATTCAAAATGTAGGAAGTACTCTTAGTACTAATAACTCTTATTTAAGGGATAGTCTTTGCCAATTAAAATCTAAAACTACGAAGCGAAAATATCTTTCTTCAGGAGATACTTTGGTTTTTACAGATTTTACCGAAAGAACTTATTATTCTGATGGGATCTCTTATGAGGAGAAATTTTATAAAGACGCAACTGGTGCATTTATAGGTGCACTTAGACATCAAACTGTCTATATATATAATGAGAATAGCGATATTATTGAGTATCAAGAAATTTTTTTTAGCGGAAGTGGTCCAACTCAAACTAATGCAGCTAAATTTCTAACATTTTATAATGAACTGAATAATATTGAGACTATAGAACATTATAAAAGTTATGGAGATGAGACAATATATAATATCCATAAGAGAAAACACTTTTATAATGAATATGATGAAAATGAATTCCTAATTAAAACAAAAGAAGAGGAATACCAATATTATACATTTCCTAATGGCATTGTTGAATTCAGCAAAAAAATATTGGATTTTCAAAATTCATGCAAAGGTATTTTGGAAGAAAAGTATATACTTCGAGAAATTTATGAAGACAGGTATAAAGAAGAATATATATATGAAGGAATTAATGAATGTTTAGATTTAGAAAGTTTGGATTTGGATATGCTAGTTTTTCCTAATCCAACATCTGGATATGTTGAAATAATTAGCTCCATTTTTCAATCTGGAAATACTGAAATTCTCGTTTATTCCATTGACGGAAAAGTATTGTTAGAAAAAATGGAAATTAATAGATTCACTTCTTCTTTAGATCTATCTTTTTTGCCTAATGGTTTTTATATCTTACAATTAAGCAATGGAGATCATTTTGTAAAAGAGAAAATTGTGATCGTTAAATAATTTTAAAAGAATCTAACGATGAAAAAAATAATACTTGCTATAATTCTATGTTCGTTTATTTTTCAAAATGGGAAAAGTCAACAGGAACCTCAATTAAAAAAATACATTAATTCGTATAAGCGAGCAGGAGAAGATACTTTTATAGTGGAGCTAGAAATACTTTATGATTATGACCAATTCAATAACATATCATTTAAAGAAATTAAATATTATAATAGCGTCGGCAAACTTTGGATTCATAAGGGAATATCGTATGAATATTATCCTAATCAGCTGTTAAAAAAAGAAAATTTCAGACGTTATAATTCAGCTGTTGATTTATGGATTACTGAAGATTTTATTGAATATAAATATGATTTGAATAATTGTCTTATTGAAGAACATCATATCGAAAATGTTGGAGGAAAATACACTCGAAAAATAATCTATCAACAAAATGAAAATTGCAAGTGGGATCTAAAATATGAAGAATCTCCAACTGCTTTTGATAATTCAATTTTTTATACAAGAGCTCGTTTTGAAAGAATTTATTTTCCAGATGAGACTTCCTACGAGGAAAGACAATTTGAATATGTTGGTCTTACAGATTCTAGTTATCTATTTAATTTCAATTTCCAAATTTATGATGAGAGAAATAATTTAATAGAAGAAAATTATTTTGAGCTTTATCCAATTTATACTAATTATGTAGAACGAAAAATTGTGATAAACTATGATGAATTTGATCATAAAATAAGCAAAGAAAGATTTGATAAAAAATCTGATACGAGTGAATTGGAATTAATTAATATTATTTCCTATGATAATGAATATGATGAAAATAATTTTTTAAAAAAGACAAGAGAGGAATTACTATCGTACAATAGTGAGCCTCCATCAATAAATCCTTTTTTCTCTTTTACTACGACTTATAAAAACACATGTGAAGGTATCATTGAATTAATTGATGTTTTAAATGATATTGGAAATAGAGAAAGAGAGCAATTTATTTATAAAGGAAAAAATGAATGTATTGATTTAGAAAAAATCTATTTGAATATTCATGTTTCTCCTAACCCATCAAATGGTTTTTTTAAAATATTTAGTCCAATTTTTCAAACTGGAAGTACTGAAATATTAGTTTTTTCCACCGACGGGAAAGTATTGTTACAAAAAAATGAGCATAGCCGAGCAACTCATTCTTCTGTTGATTTATCTATCTTGCAAAATGGTTTCTATATCTTACAATTGCGAAATGGAAATCATTTCGTCAAATCAAAAATTGTGATAGCTAAATAACTATTAATAATGAAATTTCTTTTTTCTATTGTTTGCGGCTTGTTCTTTTTTTACCAAAGTGGAATCAGTCAGACTGATCCTCAGGTGGTTAAATACAGTCGATTGGTATTTGATGGTCATAGCAATGATTTTTGGAAACAACAAGAAAAGAGATATACTTACGATGATTTTGGCAATGTAATTTTACTTGAAAATATAAGCTATGAATCAAGTGGAGCAGTTGACATATGGAGAGGTTTATTTTATACTTATGATCAAAATCAATTATTACAAAAAATTAAATATAAGCAATATAAAGAATCGGTTGATTTATGGATTACAGATTATTGGTATGAGTATAAATATGATGAGAATGATTGTTTGGTGGAAAGAAGTTTTATTTCAAATTTGGGAGGAGATGGTGTGAAAAATAAAATTGAATATGAACGAGATAGTGATTGTCGAATTATTTCTACCTCACACTTGAATAGGTCAACCATCAACGAACCTTTTATTCTGACTACTTATGAAACGATAGATTATCATGCTGATGGAATCTCTTATGATTTTTTTGAATTTAAACATTCTCCAACTGGAGATACACTTTACTTGAAATATGAGGAGAAATTTATTTTCAATGAATTTGGAGAAGTAGTGGAGGACTTTTGGAAAGCATATAATGAAGAACAAAGTGTTTTCAATTTTTGGAGGAATACTTATGAGTATGATACTTATGAAAATCTAACTTTTAAAAAAGGTTATATAAGATATCAAGATACCGCAGAGTGGGTTTTAAATACAGAATTAAATTATTATTTAGAATATGATGAAAATGGATTTTTAATAGAAAGTCGTAAAGAGTACTTTTCTCATCATACCAATCCTCCAACTCAAAACCCTAATTATTCCAGGAATATTAATTATGAAAATACATGCGAAGGATTTCCGGAGGAGATAAATTCTGTTTATGATACTGGAGCTAGAATTAAAGAAAAAAATATCTACCAAGGAATTAGTAATTGTTTCGATCTAGATAAAATAGAATTAAGTTTAAATGTAAACCCTAATCCTTCGGAAGGGTTTTTTGAAATCTTAAGTTCCATTTTTAAGACTGGGAATACAGATATTCTTGTTTATTCAATGGACGGAAAAGTATTGTTACAAAAAAATGAAAAGGATCGATGTGAATCTAGTTCTATTGATTTAACTTCGATGCAAAATGGAATTTATGTTTTGCAACTTCAAAGCGGAAAATATTTTATCAATGAAAAGATTGTAATCGCTAAATAATTTTAATAAATATTCCGATAGATGAAAAATTTACTTGTCGCAGCATTTTCTCTTTTGTTCTTTTTCCAAATCGGAATAAGTCAATCAACACCGCGTGAAGTAAAATATATTCGCTATACCAATGAATGGGCAAATAATGAATTTAGGAAAACTTATGAAACAGAAAGTTCCTACAATAACGATGGAAACATTTCTTCTAAAATAATTAAAGTATATAATACAGATGAATCCATACAGATTTGGCAAGGTGGTTTTTATGAATATGATGAAAAAAAAATGTTAAAAAAATACACTTCTAGACGATATAATCAAGATGTCGATTTATGGATTACTACTCGCTGGATAGATTATAAACACGATCATAATGGTTGCCGAACGGAAGAGAAAACAACTCAAAATATTGGTGGACAAATTAGTAGAAGAGTGACCTACACTCGAAATTCAGATTGTCAAATTACTTCTGAATTAGTGGAGTGGCTTGGAAATGGGTTCGATTTAACCCCCAAAGATTATTATACTCGCGATTATCATTCAGATAATATTTCCTATGATGAAGTGTTCTATCGTTATTCCATGATAGGTGATTCTTTATACCTTCATAAAAGTAGGAAAGTCCTGTACGGACAAAATAATGAAATAGAAGAAGCTTATTGGAATATTTTTGATACGGTTGAAGATACCATAATCATTGCCAAAAATTGCTATACTTATGATGAGCAAAATAACTTGACTTCCAATACAGAATTTAGGGTTCAAAACACCAATGCGTTGGAATTAAAGCAACAACATATTTATGAAAATGAGTATGATGAGAATAATTTTTTAATTAGAAAAAAAACCGAAGTTTGGGATTATGATATTAATCTTTCTGAATTTATTTTCAATCTTAGTTATGAAAATATTTATCAAAACTCATGTGAAGGAATCGTGGAGGAATACACAAAAAGTTATGAGCAAACGAATGTCAAAAATCGCTATGAATTTGCTTACGAAGGAATAAATGAATGTTTGGATTTAGATGAAGTTGATTTAAAAATAACAGCCTACCCTAATCCCTCAGATGGTAATATTGAAATTAAGAGTTCCATTTTTCAAACTGGAAATACAGAAATTCTTGTTTTTGGAATTGACGGAAAAGTATTGTTACAAAAAAATGAAAAGAGTAGGAGTGAAGTTAGTTTTATTGATTTGACTTCGATGCAAAATGGAATTTATATTTTGCAGCTTCAAAATGGGAAGCACTTTGTCAATGAAAAAATTGTGATTGCTAATTAATTTGAATGTTGGATTTGTAAAACGTTCTATCCTTGCAGATTTCAAAAAACTGCAAGGATTCCTTTTAAAAAATTACTCAATTGATCCACAAAGCTAATTATTATCCAAAAATCATATCCCATCCAAATGAAGCTACTTGGTATACCAACCATATCATCAAAACAAAAAGAGCAATTAGTACCATTAAAATAGGAATGACTACTCGCCAGATACTCCCTTGATAATCTCCTTCACCGTAATGTTCTTTTAATAAATTATAATTCCTCCTGTTTGATTTAAAATACAAATCGAATATATCTCCAAAAAGTGGAACACTTCCAACCACCGTATCCAATGCAATATTCCAAAGCATTTTTGCCAATACCTGACCACTTGCGCCATGCTTTGCCATCGTTAGTACTAGTCCTCCTGAGAAAAGAAAACTTATTAAATCTCCAGCATATGGTACCAATCCAATAATAAAATCTACTCCAAATCGAGTATTTGTTCCTGGAATTCGAAACTGTGAATCCAAAAGAGTTGAAAAATTATCCAAGCCTTTTAGTTCAGGAGGAGAGGAGTCTTGATTTTCCATAAAGTAGTTTTTGATAAAAAGGTAAAACTAAAATATTGTTCATATAAAAGTGATTTTTGGAAATAAAATTTGTTATGTTTTTTCCTCATCCAAAAATTTCTTTATTTGAAAATTTTAAAAATCTGACAAAAAAGTGAATATCAAAAAAGAAGATTACAGATTTAAAAAACTTAATTTTGCAAAATGAAATTACAAAATGATCTTTTACTTAGAACAGCTCGTGGAGAGCAAGTCGAGCGACCGCCAGTTTGGTTGATGCGTCAAGCAGGAAGAATTTTACCTCAGTATCGTGCACTTAGAGGAAAGCTTTCTGGATTTAAGGAATTGGTGGAAACTCCTCATTTGGCAGCCGAAGTAACTATCCAACCAGTTGATGAATTAGGTGTGGATGCTGCGATTATTTTTTCTGATATTGTGGGGATTCCAGAAGCAATGGGATTGACTTATGAAATGGTAGAAAAGAAAGGACCTTGGTTTCCTAAAACTATCGAATCATTGAGTGATGTGGAAAAATTAGGCTCAGGTGAAAATGTACTTGGCGAATTACAATATGTCTTTGATGCGTTGGAAGTCACTAAAAAAGAATTGAATGGAAGAGTTCCTTTGATTGGATTTGCTGGTGCTCCATGGACCATTTTTTCCTATATGTTAGAAGGTTCAGGTAGTAAAACATTTTCGAAAGCTCGGAAATTTTTATACCAAGATCCAAAGGCAGCTCATTTGTTATTGGAAAAAATCACTCAGACGACTATCGCTTATTTAAAACAGAAAGTTCGTTCCGGAGCCAACATGATTCAAGTGTTTGATTCATGGGCAGGTATTTTGCCACCACACCAATATTCTGAATTTGCGGTTCCTTATATTAAAAAAATAGTGGATGCGATTGAAGATGTTCCGGTGATTGTTTTTGCTAAAGGAGCTTGGTTTGCGATGGAAGAAATTTCACAATTAGATTGTCAAGTTTTAGGAGTGGATTGGAATACCAAAGTGAGTGATTTGCGAGGGAAATTGAATGTTCAGCAAGTTTTGCAAGGAAACTTAGATCCATGTTTGTTATACTCTTCTGAAGAAAATGTTCGAGCGGCTACACTAAAAATGTTAAATGATTTTGGAGGAAAACATATTGCAAATTTAGGACACGGGGTTTATCCAGATACACCTTTAGATAGTGTTAAAACTTTTGTAAATACAGTAAAAAGCTATTCTTATTAGTTTAATTTATTTAGTTTGAATTAATTATGAACTCATATTTAAATAAATAAGACATGAAATACCTAGCAACAATTGCCTTTGTTTTTCTTCAAGTAATTTCATTTTCTCAAACAAAGGAAGATTTTTTGACTTGCTTTGAGATGATCACGGAGCATGATGACTTCCAACCTGCGTTTGAAAATAGGGGTGTTACGGGGGAAAATCTAATTATTGTAAATAATAATAGCCGAAGCCTTAGCCAGAATGAATTTGAAAAAATCTTTCATTCTCTAACAACTGATGATTTTTATGACTTTAGTGAAGAGGTAAAAGTGATTCAAGGTGACGAAAAACAAGTTAGAAATTTAGGGTATGATCCAAGAAATACATTGAATATTGGATTCTCAGGAAAAGATGAAATGTTGATATTTACTTTATCTACGGTAGTAGAAAATCAAAATTTATGGTATAATTGGAATTATAAATTTGTAAAAGAAAACGAAGAATGGTCTTTGGTGGCAACAAATGTGAATAAATCTAGGACAAGATAGACAACATTTATTTTCAATCTATTCGTTGACTTTTCTCTTATTTCATGTATTTATTTATATTTGTGTAGTGAGATCAACTACAGAGAACAATTTACATTTCTCACCTTTCAAACAACACTTTCCTAAGAACATATTTTACAAATGAATGTAAGATAATTTAGTAAATATTTTTATTTACATATTAAATTATTCAATACTTAATCTACTAAAAATCAATATTATATGGGATGGTTTAGGAGGCTTAAAGACGGAATTACCACCAAAACGGTTAATAAAAAAGATACTCCAGATGGTGTATGGTATAAGTGTAAAAAGTGTAAAGAAGCGAGTACAACTAAAGAGCTCAAAGAGAATTTTTACAAATGTCCTAAGTGCAATGCTCATGCGAGAATTGGATCTGAAGATTATTTTGAATTAATTTTTGATGGAAAATATACTGAATTGTTCGGTGATTTAATCTCTAAGGATTTTTTAAATTTTACAGATTTGAAACCTTATGATGAGCGATTAGAGGCAGCTAGGAAGAAGACTGACTTATTGGATGCCATGACTGTTGCGACAGGTAAGGTGAATAAAAAACCTTTGACTATTGCAGCAATGGATTTTTCTTTTATCGGAGGTTCAATGGGATCAGTTGTAGGAGAAAAAATTGCCAAAGCAATTGATTATTCTATCGAAAATCGAACTGCTTTTATGATCATCTCAAAATCAGGAGGTGCTCGAATGATGGAGTCTGCTTTTTCTTTGATGCAAATGGCAAAAACTTCTGTAAAATTAACTCAATTAGCGGAAGCCAAATTACCTTATTTTTCATTTATGACAGACCCAACAACTGGGGGAGTGACTGCTTCTTTTGCGATGTTGGGTGACATTAATTTTGCAGAGCCTGATGCCTTAATTGGTTTCGCTGGTCCAAGGGTAATTCGAGAAACGATCAAGAAAGATTTGCCAGAAGGATTCCAAACTTCTGAATTTTTGTTGGATCATGGGTTTTTGGATTTCATTGTGGATCGGAAAGATTTGAAAAAGAAAGTAGGAGATTTAGTTTCTTATTTTTAGGATAGATTTAAAATCGGAAAAGCCCTTTCAAAATTTTGGAAGGGCTTTTTTGATTTCTATTTGGGATGTAATTTTTAAGGTTGGCTTTTTTATGACTGGTTATAAAAAAGCCAACCTTAAAAATCACTCTTCAATCACCACAAAACTTTTTTCCAAAGGATCAAAAACATCCTTCAATGTTTCCAGATAGGCATCTCCATGTTTCATGTAAAATGCCATAAAGTTATCCTTCCGTTCTTGTAATCCATTGGAAGGGAAAAGCTTATCTTTTAAATTCCGCAATTGATTAATCGAAATTTCATGCCTTTGCTTTTCAGCACGCATCACTCGACTTTCGAGATTTTCCAAACTCTTGATTTGTTTAGCTGCTTCTGCCATAACAGTTTTTCCTAAACTCGCATCTACTTCAATCGTCTTGGTTTTCACCTTTTCAAAAATGGCTTCCAATTCCTTTTTCTCTGCTGAAAAGTTTAATTCACCTTCTGAATTTTCTTTGACGAAATCTTTGATTATTTCTTCTGTATCTTGAAAAAGAGCAGTTGAATTTAACCCTAATTTATCTACCCGTTTCTTCGTTCCTTTGTCAATCCAAACAGCTGAATTTCTTCGAATCAGCATGGGGAAATTTATTTTAAAATGCTCAAACTGAGTTTTTCTTTCCAACCAATAAGCTAATTCTCCTCCTCCTCCGATGTAAGCTAAATTAGGTAAAATCAATTCCTGAAATAATGGCCGCATAATCACATTTGGTGAAAAATGTTCTGGGTGATTTTCAATTTCTTTCTCGAGTTCTTCCTTGGAAAAAGAAATATCTGTATTTAAAACTTGGTAGCGATCATTTTCCAAAACAATTCTTTCTCGAATTTGTGGATTGAGATAAAAGAAATTAATTTCTCTTGGAGAAGCTTGAGTTTTGAAACCTGCTTCATTTAGTTTTTCAGCTGATCCCTCGACTAATGGTTGAGAAGCTTGATTAAAAATTTCGTCTTTTATAATAGGAATAAACTCTCGTTTTAAATCCGCCTGATTCATATTCAAACAAACCAATCCATCTTTCCCGAACAACTCATTAACTAGTGAAAGTGCAGCATCGGAATAGGTATCAAATTTAGTATGAGTTTGTTCCATTAGCTCATAAATTGCTTTGGCATTTTCTGATTCACCGAGTATTTCTTTTAGCTCTGCCAACACATTTTTTAAGGTAGCCGTTTTCATTGCTCCAACTGAACCAGTTTCTTCATTTTCCCAAAGCAATTGTTTAGAAAATAAATTGACATGATTCATTTCTTCAAAATCATGATCTTCTCCTCCCGTAATAAATACTGGAATGAATTGATAATCAGGCAAATATGTATTTAATTTCTTCGCTAGATTAAGTGTAGAAATGATTTTATAGATATAGTAAAGAGGTCCAGTAAAAAGACTTGGTTGATGAGCAGTAACAATTGTAAAGGTATTTGGCGATGCTAATTTTTCAATATTAGTAGATACGTTCTCATGCATTCCTAATTTTGAATATTGTTGTAACAATGTTTTTACAAGAACTTCTCGATTGGTATTGTCTTGCTTTTTATCCTCAATGATTTGAGCAAAAGAAGCATATTCGGTGGAGTATTTATAAAATGGTTTTAGCGCCTCTTCCTCTCGTGCGTATGCTTTGTCTCTTGAAGAAACTTGTGGCACTTCTGCGTAAGGAATTAAGGTAACTTTTACGTCCAATTTGTTTTTAGTATCCGTTTCGATGGTCATGTTTTTTATTTTCTCTGAAGATGATTTTTTCCTATATTTGGCAACTTCAAAATAAGTTGTTTTTATAATGCAAATTTACATTAGCAAAGCTAAAAACAACAATTTATCTAAATTGTTTTTGCATAATACTGGTTCCAAGACATTTTCAATTTTATCTTGTCTTCAAGATATGTCTAAGAATCAAAAAAATAAATTTTTCAATATGTATATCTTATCACTAGATCAAGGGACGACGAGTTCAAGAGCAATTATTTTTGATAAAAAAAGTAATATCGTTGCCGTCGATCAACAAGAATTTACTCAGTATTTTCCCAAAAGTGGATGGGTGGAACATGATGCGAATGAAATTTGGCAATCTCAACTCCAAGTGACTCAAAATGTTTTGAAAAAAAATAATATTAAGCCTGAGCAAATTTCTGCTATTGGAATTACCAATCAGCGGGAGACTACTTTAGTTTGGGATAAACATACCGGTGAACCAATTCATCATGCTATCGTTTGGCAAGATCGTCGGACTGCTCCATTTTGTGATAAACTCAAAAAACAAGGCTACGAAAACTATGTAAAAAAGAATACAGGTTTGGTAGTTGATGCTTATTTTTCAGGAACAAAAATCAAATGGATACTGGACAATGTTAAAGGTGCCAGAGCGAAAGCTAAAAAAGGTGATTTGCTTTTTGGAACAATGGACACTTGGTTGATTTGGAAATTGACAGGTGGAAAAGTACATGTGACTGATTACTCGAATGCATCGAGAACAATGATTTATAATATTAAAAAATTAGAATGGGATGTTAAAATGTTGAAGGCGATGAACATTCCAGAAGAGATGTTGCCTGAAGTAAAACCTTCAAGCGAAGTTTACGGGAATACATTGTTAGAATTTTTTGGAAAAGAAATCCCGATTGCTGGAATTGCAGGAGATCAGCAAGCGGCATTGTTTGGTCAAGTTTGTCATCAGAAAGGTATGGCTAAAAACACATATGGAACAGGTTGTTTTATGTTGATGAATACTGGCGAGGAAATGGTGACTTCAAAATCAGGTTTGTTGACGACCATCGCTTGGGGTATTGATGGAAAAGTTACCTATGCTTTGGAAGGAAGTGTATTTGTGGCAGGAGCAGCGATTCAATGGTTACGAGATGGTTTGAAGATTTTGGATGACTCACCAGATTCTGAATATCTTGCATCCAAAGTGGAAGATACCGGTGGGGTAGTTGTTGTGCCGGCCTTTGCTGGTTTAGGAGCGCCTTATTGGGATATGTATGCTAGAGGGGCAATATTTGGATTGAGTCGAGGGACGACGAGATCCCATATTATTCGAGCAACTTTAGAGTCGCTAGCCTATCAAGTGAAAGATGTTTTGGATGCGATGGAAAAGGATTCAAAAGTTGAATTGAAAACGTTGCGAGTGGATGGAGGTGCTTCGGCAAATGATTTGTTGATGCAGTTTCAATCAGACATGTTGAATACCAATGTTGAACGACCAAAGGTAATTGAGACGACTGCTTTAGGAGCCGCTTATTTGGCTGGATTGGCAGTAGGTTTCTGGAAGAAAAGTGATATCCAAAAGAGTTGGCAATTGGATAAGAAGTTTGAATCATCAATGGATGATAAAGTTCGAAAATCGAAATATGGAAATTGGAAGAAAGCGGTAAAGAGATCAATGGGGTGGGAGAAGTAGATTTTTTGTATTGAGTATTGAGGTAATCTGCCTTTGGCAGAATTGTGTATTAGGAGTTTCCGAAAGTCATATATGACGAAATCTCAATACCCAATACCAATAATCAAAAAATGGTTGCAAAATCCCCAATACCAATAATTAAATAATGGGCGTAAAATCCCAATCCCCTTTTATATGCTAAGTTATATTTTTAGAAAATCTTTATACGGAATTGTTGTACTATTTTTAGTAGTGCTGACAATTTCATCGATCATTTATCTTTCTCCAGTTGACCCTGCGGCATTGACGCAAGGGCAACGAACTGATACTCAAACGATCGAAGCCGTTCAAAAAGAATATGGTTTGGATCAACCATTACATGTTCAATTGGGAAGATATTTGAGAGACATTTCTCCAATTGATATTTTACCTAACAATACTATTACAAAAGAAAAATATAGTTTTATTCCGTTGATCCCCGTTGGTGGAGAGAGTTACTTTTCCATAAAAAAACCATTTCTCAGAACTTCTTACCAAACTGGGGAACGTGTAAGTGTAATGTTAGGTAAAGCAATACCACAAACAATCGTCTTGGCATTTTCAGCAATTTTACTAGCCTGTATCATAGGAATATTTTTAGGCGTAATGGCTGCCTTGCGAAAAAATAGTTGGCTGGATAGTACTGCAATTGTAACTTCTGTAATGGGGTATTCTTTACCAAGTTATGTTTCGGCAATTTTGTTGGCGTTGGTTTTTGGCTATTATTTGCAAGCATGGACTGGACTGAATGTGCAAGGAAGTTTATTTGGGATTGATGACTTTGGCGATGAAAAGATTTTTTGGAAAAATTTAATTCTTCCTGCAATTGCTTTAGGGATTCGGCCGATAGGGATTATTACACAATTGACTCGTAGTTCAATGCTTGATGTTTTATCTCAGGATTATATTCGAACAGCCAAAGCAAAAGGACTTTCGAAAACAAAAGTTATTTTTAAACATGGATTGAGAAATGCGTTGAATCCTGTAGTGACAGCTGTTTCAGGTTGGTTTGCAGCATTGTTAGCAGGAGCGTTTTTTGTAGAGAATGTTTTTAGTTATAATGGTTTAGGGAAGGTCACGGTCGATGCTTTATTGACCAGAGATATTCCTGTGGTTCTTGGTGCGATTATATTCACCGCACTTTTATTTGTCTTGATTAATTTGTTGGTGGATATTTTATATACCTTTTTGGATCCGAGGGTGAAGTTGAGTTAAATTAAACCCCCAGCCCCTAAAGGGGAGCCTTTTTCAAATATGCCTTTGGCATTTGAAAAATTAATTATGATTTGTCTGACGATAATAGTTTAAATTTTTTTATGATAAAGGGATGCACTTTTAAGTATTATTCAAAGTGCATCTCTATTATAGAGTTTAACATTCCTAGCTATCTTTTTCAAATGCCAAAGGCATATTTTTAGGGGCTGGGGGTTTAATTTACCTCCACCTTATACCCAATTCCCTTAATCGTCTTAATAATTTCAGATCCCACCTTTTCTCTCAATTTACTAATATGTACATCAATCGTTCGATTTCCAACGATCACATCTGAGCCCCAAACTTTCCGATAGATTTCTTCTCGACCATAAACCTTACCTGGTTTTTGAGCTAACAACCAAAGAATATCAAACTCCTTTTTTGCTAAATCAATTTTCTCACCAACCTTAAAAACTTCAAATCTTTCTTTGTCAATACTCAAAATTCCAACTTGAATAGTATTAGAAGAATCTTCATTATTGGCATTAGTTCCTAGCCTTCGTAATAATGCTTTTACACGAGATATTAAAAGTCTAGGACGAATTGGTTTTTGAATATAATCATCAGCACCAGCTTCTAGTCCAGCGATTTGAGAATATTCCTCTCCTCGAGCGGTAAGGAATGTAATAAGTGTATTCTTTAATTCAGGGATCGCTCGTAATCTATGGCAAGTTTCCACGCCATCTACTTCAGGCATCATCACATCTAAAATAATCAAATGGGGATTTTCCCTTTCGGCAATTTTAATTCCTTCCAAACCATTTTCGGCTGTAAATACCTGATAGTCTTCTTGCAATAAATTGTATTTCAAAAATTCCAATATATCTGGTTCATCATCTACTAAAAGTATTTTGATTGGAATCATATCTGTTATTATTTTGGTAGATTTTTCAAAGTCTAGAACTATATCCATTGGACCAATGTAAGGAGAATTGGAATTTTTGGAAAGTGAAATGAGTAGATTTAAAGATAAGTTAACCTCAGGTTAACCTTAAAAACCAAGAAATTAACATTGAGTTTACAAATAAAATTCTTCAAGATTTTGTATTAACTTTTTGTAAAAAAATAGATGATTTGTAAATCACTTGTTAATTATTAAAGTCAATTTTTCTACACAATTTAATCTTTACTTATTATCCATTTTATGACCTATTAATCTTACCAAGATACTTTTGTAACATAATTAATATCGAAAAACTATTTAAAAATTAATCTTTTCAAACATTAAAAATTATGAGCAAGAGTTTCTACATTTTCTTATCAATTTTATTTCTTGTTACTGGAAATTTATTCGCACAAATTACTATTGGTGATGGCGATTTAGTAGCTGGAGAAACTTATAACTGGACTAATGACAATGAATATATTCTTGATGGATATGTATATTTAGAAGCGGGTGGTGTGTTGAACATTGAAGCTGGAACTGTAATAAAAGGAATGGAAGTTCCAAGCACCAATGATGCAGCTTCTGCTTTGATTATCACTAAGGATGCAAAAATCTTTGCAGAAGGAACATCAACTCAACCAATTATTTTTTCATCTACCGCTGCTGCCGATGATGATGATGAAACAGTAAATGGACTATGGGGAGGATTAATTGTTTTGGGTAATGGAACAGTTGCTCGACCAGGGGGAAGTGACTTTATAGAAGGAATTCCAAATGAATCACGAACTGAATTTGGTGGAGGAACCACCCCAAATGATACTGAAAGTTCAGGTGTTTTAAAATATATTTCTATTCGACATGGTGGTGCTGAATTAGCGCCTGGTTCTGAAATTAATGGTTTGACTTTAGGAGCTGTTGGCTCAGGAACCGAAATTGATTACATTGAAATCTTTGCAAATTCAGATGATGGAGTGGAATTTTTTGGAGGAACAGTTGGTGTAAAACACTTAGTATCAGCGTTTTGTGGAGATGATGGAACTGATTACGATTTTGGATGGAGAGGAAAAGGACAATATTGGTTTATGATTCAAAGAGATGATGAAGGGGGAAATGGAGGAGAACATGATGGAGCAAAACCTGATGGAGAGGCACCATTTTCAAAACCAACTATTTACAATGCAACTTATATTGGTTCTGGCGCAACTAGCAATCAATTAGATAATGAGTTTGCTTTATTGTTTAGAGATAATGCTGCTGGGACTTATGCTAATTCTATTTTTACTGACTTTGCTGACAAGGCGATAAGTGTAGAAGATTTAGCAGCAGGGGAAGGAGACGCTCACCAAAACCTAGTTAATGGAGATTTAGTTTTGAAAAATAATATTTGGTTTGGATTCGGAGCAGGTACGACGTTGACTGATATTATTGATACTTATGCTGGAGGAGATGATCCAACTGCTGCAGATGTTTTAGCACACCTTGGTGCAAATACCAATCAATTAGCAGACCCAACTATTGCTGGAATTTCAAGAACGGCAAATGCACAATTAGATCCTAGATTGAATGCAGGAAGCCCAGCATTAACTGCTGGAGATGTACCAACTGATGGATTTTTTGATGTGGTGGCATACCACGGAGCATTTAATAATTCAGATAACTGGGCTTTAGGATGGACCGCTTTAGATCAGAAAGGATATTTTGGAGATTTAGTTACGCCGATTCAAGGTCAAACTATTTGCGTTCAAGATGCAGATTTAGAAGGTGGTCAAACTTATTTTTGGACAAAAGAAAATACTTACTGCTTAGATGGATATGTGTATTTGGAAGCTGGTGGTATTTTAAATATCGAAGCAGGAACGACTATTTATGGAATGGAATCTCCTACATCAAATGATGCAGCTTCTGCATTAATTATTGCAAGAGATGCTCAAATTTTTGCAGAAGGAACTACCGCTGCTCCAATTATTTTTACAGCAGAAGGAGTAGTTGATGGATCGATTTTTCCTGACGAAACAGTTAATGGACTTTGGGGAGGATTAGTCGTATTAGGAAATGGAACAGTTGCTCGACCAGGAGGAAGCGATTTTATAGAGGGAATTCCAAATGAGTCACGAACTGAATTCGGTGGAGGAACCACTCCAAATGATACGGAAAGTTCTGGTGTTTTAAAATATGTTTCTATTCGACATGGAGGTGCTGAATTAGCACCTGGTTCTGAAATAAATGGTTTGACTTTAGGAGCAGTTGGTTCAGGAACAGAGATTGATTATGTGGAAATTTATGCTAACTCTGATGATGGAATTGAATGGTTCGGTGGAACGGTAAATGTAAAACATTTGATTTCTGCCTTCTGTGGAGATGATGGTATGGATTACGATTTTGGATGGAGAGGAAAAGGACAATACTGGTTTATGATCCAAGGAGAAGATGAAGGAGGAAATGGAGGAGAGCATGATGGAGCAAAACCTGATGGAGAAGCACCATTTTCAAAGCCAACTATTTACAATGCAACTTACATCGGATCAGGTGCAAATAGTGGAAATGTGGACAATGAATTTGCCTTGTTATTTAGAGATAATGCAGGAGGAACTTATGCTAATTCCATTTTTACAGATTTTTATGACAAAGCAATCAGCGTAGAAGATTTAGCTCCAGGCGAAGGTGACTCTCACCAAAATTTATTGAATGGAGACTTGAATCTACTGAACAATATTTGGTACGACTTCGGAGCAGGTACAGATTTAGCAGATATTGTTGATACTTATGCATCAGGTGATGATGTAGATGCTTCAGACGTTATTGATCATTTAACTAGTAATAACAATACTCTTACAAATCCTGAAGTTTGTAAAATCAGCAGAATAGGAGATGGTGGTTTAAATCCAATTTTATCAGCAACAAGTCCTGCTGCTAATAATGCAATTGCTCCAACGGATTCTTTCTTCGATGATGCACCCTATAGTGGAGCATTTAATCAAGCCGCTAACTGGGCTGCTGGTTGGACTGCACTTTCAGCTTATGGACATTTAGGAAGCGAATGTGATTTTGATGTGGCAACAGAAAATTTATTTGCTGCAAATAAAGGATATATTTTAAATCAAAATACACCCAATCCTGCTATTGATTATACTTCATTTGAATTTGTAACTCCAACAAAATCTGATTTAACTATTGAAGTTTACAATGTAAACGGACAATTGATGACGACCTTATTAAATGAGGAAGTTCAAGAAGGAAAGCATAATGTAGAAATGAATATAACTAATTTTGCAAGCGGAACTTACTTCGTAGTAATGACCTCTAACTCAGTTGTTTTAACTCGAAAAATGACGGTTCTAAAATAAGATAAACTAGTAACTCACAAGGTGACTCCCAGTCACCTTGTGAGTATATTAAAACCATCTTCTTTTTCCAATGTAAATAAAATGTAAAATCCACCCTCCATTTATTTACGAAGACTTTGCATAACCTTAATCTATAATTCAATACCTCTGTCAAAATTAAACGTCAAATTTGTGATGTAATTAATAAGGCAACAAAACATTATTTCTTACAGCTAACAAATTTATTAACAAAGTTTTTACAAAAAAAATCATAGTGCAATTATGAAAAATTTCAATTTCAAATTAGGAACGCTTTTTTTCCTTTTTGTTTTGCTTCCCTTCACTTCTATTTTTTCTCAAGGAACTATTTCGGGTACTGTTTTAGACAAAGAATCAGGTGAAACCATGATCAGCGCAACTATTGCAGTTGAAGGTACTGATGATGGTGAATTGACAGATTTTGATGGAAAATATCAAATTAAATTAGAAGCAGGGACTTATAATTTAATATTCAGTTATGTGGGGTATCCTTCTGTTACTAAAGAAGGAATTATAGTTGTAGATGGAGAAGTAACTACCTTAGATGTAACAATGGCTCCAGAAGGAGTTGGGTTAGAAGAAGTAGTGGTAGTTGGTGAAGTTATCAATAATAATGAAAATGCTCTTTTGGTTACCATGATTAAAGCAAACCGATTTACAGATGCAATCGGTGGTGCAGAAATGAGCAAATTAAATATCAGTAGTGCTGACCAAGCAGTTAAACAACAACCAGGTGTTACTGTTGCAGACGGGAGTGTGGTAGTTCGTGGATTAGGAGATAGATATTCTACTGCTCAATTAAATGGTGCTTCTATTCCTAGTGCCAATCCTTATAAAAATAGTGTCAACTTAGACTTAATTCCTACAGGACTTTTGGAAAATATCATTACTTCTAAAACCTTCACTCCAGATCAGCCAGGAACTTTTACTGGTGGAAATGTAAATATTAAAACCAAAAGTTTTCCAGAAACTAAAAGTTTAAAAATTTCTCTTTCAACTGGTTTTAATACTCAATCTTCTTTTCAAGATGGATTCTTAACACATGATGGAGGAAGTACAGATTGGTTAGGTTATGATGATGGTTACCGAAAAAGATCATCTTTATACGATGATGAAAATTATGCAGATGCCTTATTGAGAAGTGCAGGAACTAAAGCAAGAACCGACGATGCTTTAGCTGCACAAGTGGAAGAAGTTTATGATGCTACCTTAACCAATATGGTTCCTACAACGACAACTACTCCAATGAATCATGGCGTAGGAGTTTCTTTTGGAAACCAGTATGAAGTTGGAGGAAGAGCATTAGGAGTTATTTTATCAGCGAATTATTCAAGAAGTTTTACTCACTACGAATCTGGCTTAAGAAATTATGCTTTGGAATCTACTACTTCTACCAACTTAAATCAAAACTTTAACCTAGCAGGAACTACAAGTGTGGAGAGTCCTACAGTTGGAGGTATGGTTGGATTGTCTTACAAAATCAATCCACTTAATAGAATTACATTTAACTCATTATATAATCACTCTGCAGATAAAAGCACTCGTTCTTTTGCTGGTGAATACAATACTTATCAAGTTACGCTTCCAGAAGTTTTTGAATTTAGAGAATTATATTGGCTAGAGCGATCTTTGATTAACAATATGTTGATTGGAGAACATGCATTGGGAACTGATGGTGCAAAAATCGAATGGGTAGCAAGTGCTTCAACTGCGACTCAAAGCGAACCAGAATTAAGATATTTTGGAAATGAGTTTGATCCAAGAGATGAAAATGATCCTACTGATGACCGATATGCAATTCGAGCACCATCTGAATATGATTATCCCAATCACTTTTTTAGAGAATTAAAAGATGAGCAGTTTGAAGGGAAACTTGATATTACACTTCCTATCTTGAAAAACTTAGGAAAAGGAAACGAAGTGAAATTTGGCGGTGTCTTTTCTAAAAAGGATCGAACTTTTGATGAGAAAAGATATTCCGTTCAAGAAAAAAGTGCAGAGAATTATACTGGAGATGCTGGCCTTTATTTTAGCGATGAAAATAGTGGAGTGATTGAAAAAGATGCTAATGATCGAAATGTAATTGGAAATTATTTAGTAGATGATACTAGAGCATCAAACTCTTATGTAGGTTCAGAAGAAATCATGGCTGGATATGGAATGATTACTATTGATGCTACAGAGAAACTTAATATCGTTGCTGGAGCAAGAATAGAAAATGCTTCCCTTCCTGTGACAAGTGCTGATTCAACTTATTTAGCTGAAAAATTAAGTGTCTTACCATCTATAAATTTAAGATATTCTTTACGCGAAAACATGAACTTGCGAGCTGCATTTACGCAAACAGTAGCACGGCCAAATTTAAGAGAGTTAGCTCCTTTCTCTAATTTTGATTTTCGAACGGGTGCATTTATCGTAGGTAATCCTGAGTTAGAAATTACTTCTGTGACTAATGCAGATTTAAGATGGGAATGGTTACCTAGAAGAGGTGAAATCGTTTCTTTTAGTACTTACTATAAATCATTTCGGAATCCAATCGTTTTGGTCAACTTAGGAAAATCAAATCCTGAATTTCAATATCAAAATGTAGATGAGGCAACGGTCTACGGAGTGGAATTAGAATATAGAAAGAACTTAGGATTCATTTCTCCAAAATTGAGCAACTTCAAATGGGGAACGAATTTATCTTACATCTATTCACAAGTTGATATTGATGCTGAAGAATTATCAGATATTCAATCTACCAATCCGAATGCAAGTGACAAGCGAACATTTTTCAATCAGTCACCTTATATCATCAATACTAACTTGACTTATAATGATATTGAAAGTGGAATTGATGCAGCACTAGCATTCAATATGTTTGGAGAAAGATTATCAATCGTAGGATCAGAAGGAACACCTGATATCTTTGAGCAAGCACGACCACAATTAGATTTTACCATTTCTAAGAAATTCAGAGATAACCTTTCCGTAAGAATAGCCGCAAAAAATCTATTAGATCCTGAGTATAAACTCCAATCTTCTTTTAAAGGAGAAGATTATATCTATTCAAATTACAGAATAGGAAGAACCATTTCGATGAGTCTTTCCTATACAATAAGATAAATAGTCTTGCACTAGATTATTTTGTTAGCTTTCGAAGCCTCGGTGGATTTATTTCCTCCGAGGCTTTTTTTTAGTATATTTTAAAAATTAAAAAAATAAGAGAGAAAGGAAAATCATGAGCAGAAAGGAGTGGGCAAGGATCGGCGAAAAATAAAGGTGAGGGAGTTTGCTTTTTGTTAAGCTATTTTTTCGTCTAGGGTTTTAGGTTCTTTTTTGCCAATGCAAACTGGGCAACACTCACCTCATCCACCAATTTCAATAAGTAAAACAAATATTTCCAACTCATTTTTTGCTTTCAAACACCACCTTTTATGTTTTTTTACGACTAACTAAAGTTTAGTCGCCACATTAAAAATCACAAGAACCTTTGATTTAAAATCTATTCCATTATTTTTGCTAAAAAAAAATAAAACCATGTTTGCAAAAGAAACTTACACTCAACGTAGAAATACTTTAAAAGAAAAAGTCGGTTCAGGTTTAATCCTTTTAATGGGAAATGATTATTCACCTATGAACTATGAAGACAATATTTATCACTTCCGACAAGACAGTACTTTCTTATATTATTTAGGAATTGATGTTGCTCATGTAGCTGCAATTATTGATGTGGATGAAAATAAAACCATTCTTTTTGGAAAAGATTTATCGGTAGAATATATCGTTTGGATGGGAGTTCAACCTACTATGAGAGAGTTAGCAGATAAAAGTGGGGTAGAAGAATGTCAAAATTATAACAATATATCTACATTTTTAAAAGATGCAAAATCTAAGGGGCGTGAAATTCATTTCCTTCCGCCATATCGAGCAGAGAATATGTTGAAAATGGAAGAGTGGTTAGATACCAGAGTAAAAGATTTAAAAAATAATACTTCTAAAAAATTAATCCAATCAGTCGTTGAACAACGTTCTATAAAATCTGCGGAGGAGATTGTTCAAATGGAACACGCAGTTGCCATCACCAAAGAAATGCATGTTGCTGCCATGCGTGCTGCTAAAAAAGGTAGAAAAGAATATGACTTGGCTGGGATTGCTCATGGCATCGCAAAAGGTTGTGGAGGTGATTTGGCTTATCCAATTATCATGACTGTCAATGGTCAAACGTTGCACAACCATTATCATGGAAATACCTTGAAAAATGGTCAATTGGTTTTAGGTGATTTTGGAGCTGAAAATGGCATGCACTACGCAGGTGATATTACTCGAACATTTCCAGTCGCAAAAACTTTCACTCAAAAACAGAAAGAAATTTATCAAATAGTTTTAGATGCAGAGGAAGCAGCTATTCAAGCACTTAAGCCAAATGCATCTTATAAAACAATACATTTACAAGCGGCTAAAGATATGGCGGAAGGTTTAAAATCTCTTGGCTTGATGAAGGGAAATATCGAAGAAGCAGTAACTGAAGGGGCGCATGCTTTATTTTTTCCACATGGTTTGGGACATATGATTGGATTAGATGTTCATGATATGGAAGACCTTGGAGAGAACTTGGTAGGATATGGAGAAGGCGTAGAAAGAAGTACTCAGTTTGGATTAAAATCTTTAAGATTAGGAAAGGAATTGGAAGAAGGAAATGTATTAACTGTTGAACCAGGTATTTATTTTATTCCAGAATTAATAGATCAATGGAAAGCAGAAAATAAATTTACTGATTTTCTAAATTATGATAAAATAAATACTTATCGAGATTTTGGTGGGGTAAGAATTGAAGATAATTGCTTAGTCACTAAGGATGGTCATCAAGTTTTAGGACCAAGGATTCCTAAAACTATTGAAGAAGTAGAAGCTGAAAGAAATCGATAATTTCTTTCTATTGGATATAATGAAAAAACGGATTTGGCAATATTTTGTCAAATCCGTTTTTCTATTAACAGCAAGATTAAATCAAACAATTATTAGAACCATTTAATAGTAAGGTCAATTAAAGTTTGTTTAAAATTATTATACGGAGGCATCAGCAATTCCAATGCATTAGGAATATGTTGCTTTAGAATTCCTCTATCATTTGAGAAGGCTTTAAAACCATCGTAGCCATGTGCTTTACCAATACCACTATTGTTAGAACCTCCAAATGGTAAATTGGTATTGAAAAAGTGAACGGCATTTTGATTGATACAAGTACCACCAGCACGAGTATTATTGATGATGTATTTAATATTTTTTCGACTATTACTATATATGTATAATGCTAAAGGTTTTTCTCGACTGTTGATTTCTTCAAGGACTGTTTCAATATCCGTAAATTCGAAAATAGGTAAAACTGGACCAAAGATTTCTTCTGTCATTAATTTCGAATCTTTTGCCACATTCGAAATCAAGGTTGGTGCAATGTAATCCTGCGAATCATCAAAATTACCACCTGCTTCTATTTTTGCACCTTTGGCAACTGCATCATCTATATAACCTTTCACTCGATTAAAATGCCGATTGTTGACAATTCTAGCATAGGAAGATTCCTTTGACGCATCTTTGGTATAAAATTTATTCATGTATTTTTTGAAAGCAGTCATGAATGCTTCTTTCTTACTTTCATGAACAAATAGATAATCTGGCGCAATACAAACTTGCCCATTATTAAGAAATTTCCCCCAAGCAATTCTTTTGGCAGCAGTATCTACGCTAGCCGTTTCATCAACTATGGTTGGCGATTTTCCTCCTAACTCTAGCGTCACAGAAGTCAAATGATTAGCTGCAGCTCTCATCACCACTTTTCCGATACTTGGAGCTCCAGTAAAGAAAATATGGTTAAAAGGTAATTTAAGTAATTCAGTAGAAGTTTCAATTCCACCTTCGATGACGGCAACTTCATTTTTATCAAAAATCTCTTCCACCATTTTTTTCATTAAGGCAGAAGCATTGGGAGTCATTTCAGAGGGTTTTATTATCACCGCATTCCCTGCTGCAATGGCTGAGACAAGCGGGCCAAAAGTCAAATTCACAGGAAAGTTCCAAGGAGAAATGATTAAGACAACTCCTTTTGGTTCGTATTTAATATGTGAACTTGATCCCATCAAAGCGATAGGAGTGGAGACAGATTTTGATTTCATCCATCTATTGATATTACTTTTTGCGTCTTTGATTTCAGAAGTAACTGGATAGATTTCTGACAAGTCAACCTCACTCGGATGTTTTCGATAATCTTTAAATAATGCCTCTTTGATTTCAGGTCTATATTTTAAAACGGCCTGGTGCAATTTATTTAATTTAGCCACCCTTTGGGAAGCGGACGTATTTCCGATATTGAATTGATTTTCATTTTGACTTTTGAAAATCATCTGAATTTCTTTTGCTTTATTTGCTAAATTTGGATCAATGGTCGTTGCACTCATAATTGAATTTATTTTATTTGGATTTGTTTGACTTTATTTCGTGAAATAAAAGTAATGGAAGGAGTATTGCGAAATTATTCTAGGTTTCTAAAAATGAAATTAAGATAAAAGAATACCTTTGTTTTATTAAATAGTTTATAATATAGGAGATGTATGGGAGAACGTAAAACGTCTATCGTCCATCGAATAACGTCTAATAAAAATGATCTCGTAATATGGCAATTTTATGATTAAAGAAGAAAATAATTCACTCATTTATTAAAACAACAGGAGCACCATAATTTCAAATAATGACAGGAAATCAATCTAAAACACTTCAAGGAATAAAAATTGTAGATATGACTCGGTTATTGCCTGGTCCTCTAGCTACCCATTTGTTAGCCCAAATGGGAGCGGAAATTATCAAAATTGAAAGCCCCAAAAGAATGGATTATGCTCGAGCAAGTGGGGCGAAAATTGATGGAGCAAGTATTTTATTTCATCAACTCAATCATAACAAAATTTCAATATTTCTAGATTATAATACTCCAGAGGGCAAAGCTGAACTGTTGGAATTAACAAAAAATGCTGATGTCCTGATCGAACAATTTCGACCTGGAGCAATGGATGCTTGGGGGGTGGGATATGACGTGATCAAAAAAATAAATCCCAAAATAGTTTATGTATCAATTACTGGTTATGGTCAGAAAGGCACATATAGTAATGAAGCAGGACATGATTTTAATTACCTAGCATACTCAGGAGTGATGAGTTTGATGAAGGATGAAAAAGGGAAACCAGTTGTACCAGATACCCAGCTCGCAGATATTGGTGGTGCATATTCAGCGGTGATGGCAACCCAATCAGCTTTAATTCAATGCTTTAGAACAGGAAAGGGAAGTTATGTTGATGTAGCACTTTGTGATGCAATGACTCCATTTTTAGCAGTTCCTCTGGCATTGCACCATAGCGGTTTAGACTACCGTAAGTATAATGTTATTAATGGAAAAACTACAGTCAATTATTCTCCTTACGAATGTGCGGATGGCAGGTGGTTGTCGATAGCGGCAATGGAAATTAAATTTTGGAATAACATCTGTGAGGTGATTGGAAAAGAAGATTGGAAAAGAAAAAATCCCATGGAATTATTCATTCACGTTTTTCCTAAAAAAGAAGTAGAAGATTTTTTCAAGACTAAAACTAGAGATGTATGGGTTGAATTATTCAAGGGTCATGATGTTTGTATTGCACCTATTCTAGAAATTGAAGAATTAGGATCTCATCCATATCATCAGGAGAAAAATACTTTTGAAGCATTTAAGACTGCTGAAGGAACCGCTCTAAAAACAATTGCTTTGCCATTTAGATAGGAGATAGAAATACCTGTTTAAAAAACTATTGATCAGATATCTACTTGATTCTAAGTACTCTGTAACATAATTAATTTTTTTAAGTTTTCCTTTTCATTTAATAGTTTCTCAGAAGAATTTTTAATCTCCGTTGATTTTTCAATTATCTCTTGAAATAATTCTATCATAGTCTATTCCTATTAAACTTAACCCAATGCTATTTAACTCTCTAAGAGTTAGGATGACGGAGTTCTACTTTGCTCTACAAGTTATTTGAAATATTTGAGCTACGTCTCTATAAAAGTAGTATTCCTATTTTTTTTCGAAAAGAATAATTCCTTTTCGAACATTTTTTCCCTTCAAACTTTTTAGAGAAAAACGAACATTATTTTATTCACAAATCAAATAACATTAATTTATGAAACGATTAAATTGGAATCTTACATTTTTATTACTCTTCGCATTTTTAGTTTTTACAGCATGTGAGGAAAAATCAACAACCGAAAAAGCCGCTGATAAAATTGAAAATACGGCAGAAGAAATTGGTGATGCTTTTAGGACTGATCAACAGGAACTAAAACATGATATGGAAGAAGCAAAAGAAAATATTGAAGATCGCTTGGAAAACCTCCAAGAAAAATTAGCCAATGCAGGTGATGATACTAAAGAAGGAATCAACCGACAAATTGCCAAGTTAGAAAAACAACAAAAAGAATTAGGGAGAGAATTGGATAAGCTTGGAAAGCAAGTAGCAGATAACTGGGATGATTTCAAAAAAGAAGTTAATACCCGATTGGAAAATATTAAAAAAGAAATCGACGAAGAAATATAATTTGTTTTTGAAAATTAAGTCTTTTAAAGCAACTCCCATATTGTAAGTGCAATTTGATCATAAATTTATAATTTTTACTTACAATATGTGAGTACTTTTCTTTAACATAAACCTTAAGACAAGAGAGAATGATTGATTCTTCTTTAGCAAAAAAATATTAAAAATAAACTATTGAACTCCAACAACTTATGAGTATCGAAATACTAAATCCATACAATGGGAAAATCATCCAATCCTATGAACCGATGACAAAAATAGAGGTTAAGGCTGCAATTGATAAAGCACATGAGACTCATTTGATTTGGAAAAGAAATCATGTTGACTATCGAGGTAACTTGATGAGGAAAGTTGCAAAAGTATTGTTAGAAGATAAAGTTAAGTACGCCAAAACGATGACTGTCGAAATGGGAAAACCTTTGAAGGAAGCTATTTCAGAAGTAGAAAAATGTGCTTGGGTTTGTAATTATTATGCAGATTCGGCGAAAGGATTTTTAAGAAAAAAAACGATCAAAACTGAAGCGTTTAAAAGTTTTGTGAGTTACGAACCTTTAGGAGTTATTCTAGCTGTGATGCCTTGGAATTTTCCTTTTTGGCAAGTGTTTCGATTTGCAGCTCCGACCTTGATGGCTGGAAATACAGCTATTCTAAAACATGCTTCAAATGTACCAGCAAGTGCCTTAGCCATTCAAAATATTTTTGAAAAAGCTGGTTTTCCCAAAGGAGCATTCACTACACTTTTGGTGGAAAGCAAATCGGTGAAAAGTATAATTGAAAATAAAAAAGTAAAAGCTGTCACTCTTACCGGAAGTGAATCCGCAGGAAGTGCAGTTGGAGCTACCGCTGGAAAAAACATTAAAAAAACGGTGTTGGAATTAGGAGGAAGTGATGCTTATGTGATATTAGAAGATGCGGATTTAGACGAGGCAGTAGAAGCATGTGTAGCGAGTCGCTTACTTAATTCAGGGCAAAGCTGCATCGGTGCGAAACGATTTATTGTAGTCGAAAAAGTCTATGATGAATTCTTGGAAAAGTTTAAAAATAAAATGAAAACTAAAAAAATGGGTGATCCGATGAAAGAAAATACAGACATCGGGCCAATGGCAAGATTCGACCTTAGAGATGAATTGCATGAGCAAGTGCAACAAAGTATTGAGAAGGGAGCAAAAGCAATTCTTGGGGGAAAAATTCCTCAAAACAGGAAAGGTGCATTTTATCCTGCTACCATTTTGGTTAATGTAGAAAAAGGGATGTCTGCCTACGAAGACGAACTCTTTGGACCTGTTGCTTCAGTCATAAAAGTATCGAACCAAGCAGAGGCTATCGAAGTCGCCAATGATTCTAAGTTTGGATTAGGCGCAGCCGTTTTTACTCAAGACAGAAAACTGGGTGAATATATTGCAACAAGACAATTACAAGCAGGTGCATGTTTCGTAAATGCCTATGTTCGATCTGATCCAAGACTACCTTTTGGCGGAATCAAAACGAGTGGTTATGGAAGAGAATTATCAAAAGATGGAATTTTAGAATTTGTGAATGCTAAAACGATTTATGTGAAATGATATTTATCCAAAAAAGAATCATTAAAATAGGGTGATCTAAGAATCATTATCCCTTTTAATCGCTGCTGCTAAAATATCATTACTCAATTCATACTGGCTACAAAGTTCTTTCATTTTTTTATAAAAAGCATTTCTATAATAAGCGGGCATTTGGTTGCTTTTTGAAAAAAAACTATTGTACTTTTCTGTTAATTCTGGGTAATGTTTTTGAATAGCATTTAACATCAACGTTTTGCTATGTGCCTTTTCATTTCCAAACAAAGTTATGGTGGCAGGGAAAATATAATCTACATTCATTTTATTAAAAGTTGAAAATGCTAGATGGAGTTGTTCCGTAGTATCTGAAATGTAAGGAATCAATGGCATCAGATTTACTCCAGTTAAGAAGCCATTTTTTAAAGTCTTTTCTAAGCTGACCAATCTTTCACTTGGCTTAGCGGCTCCAGGTTCAAAAACTTTAGCAACCTCATCTTGCATAGTCGAAAATGAAAAACTGATGATAGTTCCTCTATTTAATTGTTTTAAATCTTCTGGTAAAATTGCTTCCCGTTCAATCTTTTTTAGCAGGTCAAAATCTCGTTCTATTAAATCTGACTTGGTGATAATGTGAACTGGAAATCGATGCTTGAGAATGACCTCTAGTGCTTGTTTGGTCATCTCATATTTTTTCTCAATTTGAATATATGGATCTGTGACGGAGGATAGGACTATAATTCCATATTGATTTTTTTTGGCCCTACTCGCTAATTGTCTGTCTAATATTTCAATAGCATTTATTTTGATTGATAAACTACTTTCGAGATTCACACCATATTTACTACCTCTGATATAGCAATACAAACAATTGAAAGAACAACTGCTATATGCATTGAATGTGTAGTCATCCAAAAACCATTTATCCCGTTTCTTAGTTTTATTAAGAACTGATTTGACTTCAATTTCCTTTGGCATAATTGTTTCGATTTAAACCAATTTCAATCTTTTTTCTAAACTAATTGGCAACTGTTTTTTCATTATGAATTTCGGTATGAAATTTTTCTATAAGGTCAGGATGGAATTTAGCAGTTGTTTTAACTGCCCAACCAACGCCTTGTCTTATTTCTTTATTTTTGGTATTTGCCATCGACAATAAAATAGGAAATATAATATTCACCTCTTCTTTGTTCAATCCTTTTTTTATCGCATAATGGACACCCGCTCCCAATGCACGAATGACCCAATTAGTTGGGTGATGAGCGAGTTCTTTTATTTTTGGAATTGTCTTGTTAGGTTCATGTAGCAAAGAAAATCCATAAACTCGTTCACCAATTATATCACATACATACCAAACATCTGCCTTCGAAATATATTCAGTTGCTTTCTCGATGGACTGTTCAAAATGATGGTGCAATCTATCTTGTAAAACAATTCCTAACAATACATTCCCGCCTTCTGTTTTTAACGTTTCTATCTTATCACAAAAATCAATTTGATCATTTTTAGCAATGGATTGAAAAAAAGTATGTCCACAATATTCCAATAATGGAAACTTAACTTTTTTATTTAAAATTTGATTTTCTACCATTTTTACACATGCTGAAACCCCTTTAGAATGATAGGTATTCAAACAAAGGTCAAGGTATTCTTTGATCTCAGATTTTCTGGTTACTATCTTCATTTATTACTCTGTTTAGAAAAATTCACATCAATAAAATCTATTGTTTAATCAATGCTTTTACGATCACATTTTCAGAATTAGTTTTTATTTTTATAAAATATTGTCCGATTTTTAATCCACTTAAATCTATTGGAAAATCAGGAGTTTCAATTTTTAAAATAGATTGACCAATAGCGTTGTATAATTCAATTTCGTTAATAGTATTCTTAGATTTTATCCAAAAAAAATCAGTAGCCGGATTAGGGAATATATTTATTTCTCTTGGAGAAATATCATCCGTTGTAATCATTGTTTCATTATTTAAATTGAAAGTAGAAGTTTGGATGATAAAATTTCCAGTACCATTTGGAATTCTTGAATAGCTAAAATTTAGGGTTTGCTCGTCATAAGAAATATGTTGAATTTCGGTTAAGTCCTCGTAAGTCAACAACAACTCACCACCATTCTTTTCTATTTTAAAATTAGTATGAATACCACTTTGATGAATATCTCGATCTGCCCAAACCATGAGGTAGTCATTAGCTGGTAGCGTGACTTCATTTGAGAAATTCCATTTTTTTGGAAAATCTTTATCATCACTTAGATAGAATTTTTTATCTAAAATAATATCCGTATTTGTATTGTTATAAAGTTCAATCCAATCAGGGTATCCACCGTTGGGTTCTTGCACACCGCCGATACTATCGCTTTTTGCTACGAACTCATTGATAACTATATCGGTCTGATCGTAATCAAAAGAAAGATCTTCGCAAGTCACACCTTCATTCGCCAATTCATTCAGCAACCATTGTCTACTGTCCTTCAAATATTGATTTAATAAAGCAGAGGAAGGAATAGTAATGGAACTAGTATTAGTATTAAGTAAGGTTTCATTGTGCAAAAGAAAGCTATCGATATAGGAATCTGTCACCAAGTATTGCAATAAATTGCACATAGTAGAATGATACATAGCTTTGATGGGAGGGTGGTTGATAATGTCAATATCCGCCTTAGGATATAACCGATTAGCATAACTATTGAACACATCAAAAGCAAAATTGTGATCCCAAGTGATAAAATTTATTCGTTCACTTTTTGGTTCAAAATAAACATAATAATTATGTCTTTCATAACCATAACTATCCCAATCTTCAATCAAAACATCAATAGCTAAAAGTTTTAAATAAGTTTCTAGATTGACGTAATCACCATAATTAGTAGCAGTAGCGTTGTCGATATAATTGGTGTAATCAGACAAGTTTCCATACTTTAGATCCACCGAATTAAAAGCCCCTTTGATAAGTGAACCTTCATCTGAAGCAAAATTTTCTTTTAAAAAAGTACGATCTATTTGGTCGCTCATAGTATAGATTCCAAGTGATTCGTTTTTAAAAAAGATCTCTGCAAAGGTTGCTCTTGGTCCAACAACTCCTGCTCTTCGGTAAAGGTTATAAGCGATTTTATCGCGTTGCATTATGTCATCACTAAAATTATTTTGGAGATTAAATTTTTTCAGACCATCATATTTTTGCCCACTTACAAATTTATTGATGTCCACTTTTATGGGCGGTTTATCTTGATCTGTTGAAGAAATTCCACCTTTCTTTCGAATGCCTACAGAATCTAAAACTTGCCCATCTATAGTTAGGCTAACCAAAATATAATTAAAATTTCCTAACTCTAAGACAAAGTCATCTTTGTTGTCGAAGTCATCAGAATCTATCGTGATTTGATGGAGGTAAGTATCATCGAATAATTGGTCGCCTGCATTTTGGGAAAAAAGATTGACGTAGGAAAAAAGTATAATAAGGGGGACAATAATTTTATAATTCATCTTAGTTATAGCTTTTACAATGGTAAAATTTTAGTTGTTGTAAAGCTAAAACAAAATGCTTAAATTTTTTTTCTGGCAAAAAAATCCAAATTTGATTATTCCATACCTCACATGTTAAACTTTATTCAAATGTTTTTTTATATATGTTTTACGTTTATTGTGCATGTAACGATTTTGTTGCAATAAACGACGCTGCTTATAATTAACCTAAGCAGATTAACAACACATTTTATAATGAAAAAAATGTCAAAAAAATCATTGAAAGATTTTCAGCATGGGAAGAGTGTTCAAACACTTATCAAGGATCAGAAAGTGAAAGTGAAGGGTGGGATTGTTGTGGATGACGTTAATGGAATTTAATCATTCTTAGTTTAAGCCCCATGTCTTTTTGAGGGATGGGGTTTATTTTTCTAGTTCGGCGATGCGTTCTTTTAGCCATTTTACATCGGCAATTCCGTCAGCAGTATTTTCTATTTCTTCTTTAATTTTATTAATTGCTTTTTCATCTCCAGGAATTATTCTAATTAATTTCTTTGTAAACTTGACTAGGTTCAGGTGATTTTTTTTCCATCTTTCGGGTATATCTTTTCGATTGTTTAAATATACTATAAAACTTTCTAAAAGAGAGTATAAAGGTTCTACTTCATCATTTTCATAATATGTTGCAATTAGTAATGATTTTGAACTAAGACTGTAAACAATATCTTCATATTCTACTTCTTGTAATAGTGAGATTACTTTTTGATAATCTTTTTTATAATAGTAAAGCCTTGCTAAGTTAAAGGTTACTGCGTTTTCACGAGATGATTCGGGGAGCTTTTCTTTATTTTTTGAAATAAAATCTTCGGTCCAATCATATTTTCCACATCGCAATGCTATTACGACAATATTTTTAAAATGAAATGGATCTAGTTCTCCATTTATGTAAATTAATTCTTTAGTTA
>JBGCCY010000219.1:0-25453 GCA_045104975.1 Saprospiraceae bacterium | reverse complement strand
GTCCAACAATGATGGTTCATCTTATATGACTACTTATTTGCCAGGACCAGGAATGTTTGTTCAAGGCTCTAATTTCGCAGATATTAACAATGACGGTTTCATTGATGTCTTTGCTTGTCATGATGATGCAGAGAGTAGAATTTGGGGAAACGATGGGACAGGAAATTTGATGCCACAAGATGGTTGGATAGATATGGCAACAGATCCTATTTCTGATAACTCAGGAAATTATGGAAGTGTTTGGACAGATTTTGACAATGATGGAGATATTGATCTTTACATTGCCAAGTGCCGACAAGGAGTTAGTGATACGACTGATGCAAGAAGAATCAATGCACTTTTTGTAAATGATGGAAATGGAAATTATACTGAAATGGCAGGTGAGTATGGTTTGAAAATAAAATGGCAATCATGGACTGCTGATTTTCAAGATGTGAATAATGATGGTTGGATGGATTGTTTTGTTACTAATCATGATCATGAATCTCAGTTGTTAATTAATGATGGAACAGGACATTATGTAGAGGCAATGAATACAGGTATTAATGTGAATGGGTTACCGATTCAAGGAGTCATGAGAGATTTTGATAATGATGGATTTGTGGATGTGATTGTTTCAGGGACAGCTCATCATATTTTTGAAAATAATGGAGATTTAACTTTTACTGAGGTTACTGGAGTTTTTGATAGTAATGATATGGAATCATTTGCTTTGGGGGATTTGAATAATGATGGATTTGTAGATGTATATGGAGGCTATGCAAATGTTTATACTACTCCTTCTAATATAGATGATGTTATCTGGCTTAATGATGGAAATTCTAATAATCATCTTGCTGTTCAATTGCAAGGAACAGTTAGTAACCGAAATGCAATTGGCGCTAGAATCGAAATTTATGGAGATTGGGGGATTCAAGTGCGAGAAGTACGATCAGGAGAAAGTTATGGAATTATGAATTCTATGATTCAATATTTTGGATTGGGAACTGCTACTGAAATTGATTCAGTAGTTGTGAATTGGCCATCAGGAATCAAAGAAACTGAAACCAATATATCTCCAAATTCTACCCTTTTATTAATTGAAGGAAATTGTTTGACAGCTGCTCCAGTTTTAGATGTAACTGGTAGTACTATATTTTGTTCAGGTCAATCTGCTACCATTAATGCACCTGCTGGCTATGCTGCTTATGAGTGGTCAACAGGAGCTACAACCCAGTCAATAGATGTAACTACGGAAGGATATTTCTCAGTTACCGTTACTGATGCAAATGGTTGTCTTGGATTATCAAGTAACATTGCAACAACTGTGGATCCTGTTTATAATCCTGAAATTGCAGTTGATGGAGATTTGATTTTCTGCGAAGGAGAAAGTGTTTTTCTTTCAGAAATAGCTACCCCTGATGCACTTTCATACACTTGGTCAAATAACCAAACCGGAAGTTCGATTACGGTAACTGAATCTGGGAATTATACAGTTGAGGTAGAAGGCCCTTGTAGTAGTTTTATTTCTGAAGCGATTACAGTAGAAGTTCTAGCCTTAGAAATACCTACAGCAATAGGAGATACGGTGGCTATGGGAGAAGTAGCAGAATTAGAAGCAACTGGTACAAACTTAACTTGGTATGATGTTCCAACTGGAGGAACACCTCTTGGCAATGGAAATAATTTTACGACAGGAGCCATTAATGTTTCACAATCTTTTTATGTAGAAGAAAGAAACATTATAGAAGGTATAGATGGCAATGTGGGTATGGAAGATCATGATGGGGCAAATTATACTAATAATCCAAATGAAAACAATACCATATATTTTGATGCATTAAAGCCATTCACTTTAGATTCTGTAAAAGTTTATACGGACACTCCAGGTGGAAGAAAAATACTTATTTTAGATGCTAGTGGGAATGAATTGAATTCAGCTATTATTGATGTGCCAGAAGGAGAAAATATGGTTTATGTTGGAATGCAAATTTCAGCAGGAACTAACCTTACGATGACATCTGATTCTCAAATGAATCAAGATAGTTTAGGATTTGATGGACCACGATTAAAAAGAAGTACTCAAGGAGTGGTTTACCCTTATGTTTATGAAGATTACGTATCAATTAACTCTTCTAATTTTGGAGGAAATAGGTATTATTATTTCTATGATTGGCAAATCAGTACAGCAGATGAAGTCGCTTGTATTGGTGATAGAGTTCCAGTAGAAGTTTTATTGGATACAGATGTAGCTACAATTGATTTTGGAAAAACGAATGATGTAAAAGTTTTCCCTAATCCGACGGATGGAAATATTGCGATTCAATTGAACTTTGATATTCAAGGTGCTGCGCAATTTAGATTGACTGACATGACTGGTAAAACAGTTTTGGAAAATAGAGCAATCGATCAAATGACAGCATTGAATTTAAATCATTTGGCGAAAGGAGTTTATTTATTGCAAGTGATTCACGGAGGTGATGTTTATTCAGGGAAAGTGGTGTTGCAATAGATCTTAAGTTTAAGTTTTAAAAAAAGTCCTTCTAGAACTCAACTGTTTTAGAAGGACTTTTTTATTTAATCTTGTATCATTATTTCAGGACAAGACAGAATTTTTTCACCTCAAGAATTGAATCGTTTTTTATAAAAAAGCAAAATGAAAACCCAGATGTAAATGGCGTAATTCCATAAAACGAAATTCCCTTTTTTCTCACTAATGTATCAACATAAAAAGTATATTTCCCTTCGAACATTTCTAAATCTAAATCTTTTGAAATTAGGTTCATTTCATTGGAGTCAACCTGAGAGATAGAATTATTTATAGATCCGAATAAGAAGAGAATAACGATTAGTTTTTTCATGAAACACTAATTTTATTTTAGAGGTGAAATTAAACTAACCTTGATGTGAAATAGCTTTTTTGGATTATGCTTTCGCCTCCAAATTATTTTGATGGATACATTCCAACATTTCCTTATCCTTCTTTAAATATGAAAATGCATCTTTAAAAGTTTGATAACTTTCCTTTCCTGTAACGGTAATTTGGCGAGCTACTCCAATAGTATAAAATGCATTTACAATAGAATAAACTGTAAATCCAAGGATGAGGATGATGAAAAGGGAGTGATACATTTCATCACTTTCTAAAATGAAATGTCCAATATTCCATTGTAAAACATCTAATAAGATCCATTTGATTAATTGAAATCCAAACTTGATTAATAAAAAAGCAGCGACGACCAGTCCAAAAATTCCTAAAGTGATTGGATCAAACATTTGTCTAAATATTCGAATTACTTGATTTAAATAATCTCTGCTAGATCGAGTGACAAAAAGTAAAAACCGAAATAATGGTAGGAATTTTTTTTCTTGAACAGATTGATAATTAAAAACAGGATAACCTAAAAGGAGTGTTCCTGGTTGAGCCTGTTGCTTTTGATATTGCATCAGGACAATGGGAATTTTTAATGCTGAAGCTGCAAGTAATTCTGAATCTACAAATGAAGCATTTTTCGCATCTGGAATAGTAACAACAACATCCGCTTTTTGTAATTTAACAAGTACTTGACTCACTACTTCGTCATGCGTATAGTTAGGAGAAAATGCCAGTCGTTCTACTTCAAAATTTTCTACTTTAAGCCGAGTTTCTAAATCAATAGCTTTCTCTTCATGTACATGTTTAAAAGAAATAAAAACGACAGGTTTTCTAAATCGAGTTCGAAATAATAAAATCAAAGGAATCAAAATAGCTGCAATCGAAATGAAAATCAAAACAATAAAAAGACTTGCTAAATAGTCAGATGTCTCGATTCCTAAATAAGTTTTTAAAATTTCACGAGTAGAAGCTGCTAGAAAATCAGAACCACCTCCAATAATTATAATGATTAAAAATGCGATAAGAAATCCTAAGATATATTTGAAGATGTTTTTCATTGGTATCAGAAAAATTTAGGAAAGTAAAATACAAAAAAAGAAGTAGAATTAAAGCAAAGCATAATAATGCTTGCTCGTTCTACTATTTTTGTTTTGGTACTCAGATTTCTAAATCCCTAACTTCAAAAAAACATTAATCCCTCAAAATCTTTCTCACCACTCGACCTCGTTCCGTTTCAATTTCCAATAAAAACAACCCTCCATTTTCAGGTAACCTCACTTGACCAAAATCATTATTCACTTCTTTTACCAATTGACCAGTTAAGTCATATATTTTAATAACAATAATATCAACATCCGTTGGTTTTGAAATAGAAACCCATCCATTCGAAGTTGGATTGGGGAAAACTTTTAACCAATTCGCTTCCACAATATTTCTCGTTCCTACGCTTTCCACAAAAATACTATCCAAAGTCTCTGATGAAATCAAAACAGGGGAGAGGTCGGCATTTTCATACATCGTTCTAAAAGTATCAATCTCAGGAGTACTTTCCGCTAGCATTGGGTTCATCCATTTTGGAGGAAGTGCTTGATAATATACCTTTGCAGAAACATTGACAAATCCAGTATATCCTTCCAAAGGAAAATGATAATGCACCACATCTGAACCACTTCCTTCAGTTGCATTCTCATAATTAAAATCTGAATCAGTCAACGCATTTCCAATAATCAAAGTCGTATCGTAGGAAGGATGACCAGTTGAAAATCCAAGAGGAGGCAATCGATTATCCTTTAACCCTACATGAGATCGTTCCAAAAGAGTGGTGAAATCACCATTCACATCACCCAAAACCAATTCATAAATTTGAACTTGATCTTCTGAATTAATTATATCAAAATGAGGTTCTGTTTCTTCTGTTTGACCATTCACTTCATAATCAGGTTGCATCACTCCACTTTGAAATAAAGTATCTCCAAGGTCAGTAGTCACAACAAATTCCACATAGGCTCTTCGCGAAGGATAACCAGAAGGAAATTTATGCCCCGCTTTATTCGTAATTTTTAAATCAAAATAAGCTGTGTCTGGATCTAAATCTGCCATTTCTAAATTAGTCGTCAAGGAGTTCTGTTGCAACATGACCAAAGTTTTCGCAATTGTTTCATCGAAGTGTTCATCTTGCGCATCAATATTTAATGCTTCCTTATTTTCTTTCATCAATTGTAACATGGTCGTATTGGATCCCACCAAATCATGCAGGCCATAAGGAAATCTTCCTTCTAGAAAAATATAGTTGGCAGAGATCACAATCTCCTCTGCTAGCTGAGGCATGTGGCAACTCTGACAAGTTGTTGGATCACTTCCATTATCGTCATAAGCAGAATTAATCCATTCATGATAAGTTGCTTGTTCTACAAATTTTTCGCCAGTCAAGTTACCATCTAAGTCTACCGAGTTGGTCAACAGCGTATGGCAAGAAGCACAGATTCCAGCATCACTAATATGCTCACTAAACTCAGGTTTGAATCCTACAAAATCTGTCATCGGTGGAGCAAACGGCATTTCGTAAGGTCCATAAATAACTCTTGAAGTATCGTAAGTCGCTTCGCCCGAAAATTCTTGTCCCAAATTTTGAGCACTTTTTATATGACAAGCAGCACAAGAAACGCCATCCATAGCCGTCGTATCTGCCAACATTTCGCCAATAGTATAATGTTCAGCACCCCTAAGAATTGCGGTAAAATGACCTTGTGGAGCATGACAAGAAGTACACTTAGTTTGTAATTCCAAACTATGCGTGGGATTGATTAAAATCTCATGACTCACCTTTGCTCGCCAAAAAGGATCTTTTGCCGATAGAGCCATCATCGAAGTTCGCCAATCATCATGCACATTTACATCGTTACCATAGGAATCAACCATTCCATTCATTTGTGGATCGAAGCCATGGCAGCCATCGCAATTTCCAGCTGTAGGAAAAATAATATTAGAATCTATTGGAGCGACCATTGCATGAGTTTTATAAAAATTATACTCTGCCTCTGAATGGTATTCAGTTACATTCTGTCGAATAGGAATCATCGAAAATAATAAAACACAACTCACTACTACAATTACAATCGAGGACTTAGTATAGAATTTTTTCATTGTACTTCTTGTTCAATTTTGTTTTTTACAAAAACAAAAATCATCTTTTTTTATGGGAAATAAAATTCAAATAGTGTGAATGGCGACCACTTAGCAAAAAAAAGAATTCATTTTTTTATTTGAAATTACCTCAACATATCCCCAAGAATTGTCGTTAATACTTTTTTTATTAAAAAAGTAGGACAACAACACCTGAAATTCAAGCATCACTCATTTAGTTTTATTATTTTTGTAATCATCATTCAAGTCACATCCTAAAAATATTTTTTTCTCATTATGTTTCAAATAAAAAAGAATAGCAGCATAGAACAGTTCTCTGAAAAAATTGAGCAAGCAGTTCAAGATGATTTAGCTATGTTTTTAGAATTTGGGGAAGAGTATTTTACTTTGGAGGAATTGGAAGATTTGCATGCTCGATGGGAAAAAGAATATCAACTGACGGAAAGATTAAGAAGTCGATTTGTTTTACTTTGCACCAGTTCTTTTATGTTAATTCCATTGTCAGGTTTGATTGCTTTGTTAGGCTATAATATTTACTTACCTATTTTTATTATTTGTTTTCCTATTATATTTTTAGTTGGCTTAGCTGGATTTTTAGTTTTATACTTTAAATTTGGAAAAGTAACTTCTCAAGAAAATGTAGGAAGAAGATTAAAATTTGCCATCCGTAATAAACTTCAAAGAAGAGGTTTCTCTAAAGATTTTGAAATCTAGATTTGTTTATCAGGTAATCAGTTTACTAGGTATCCCGTTCAACTGATTACCTAATTACCTATTCAGCTCACCTACATTTTCTCCGTCACATCTTCCGCTAAAGTAAATTCTCTAGAAATTGGATTTTGTTTAGTCTGTACCAAATTCCCATCTTTGTCCAATAATGAAAGTGTAATTTTATTAGTACCCATTGGAAGTCCTTCAATGTAGTAAGGTTGCCAATTGTCAATCATGTGCACTTCACCATTAATCTCTGCTTTTACCTTATTTCCATTTTTCAAATCAGTATTCACCAGGTAAAAATCTAACATCACTTTTTCTGTGGCAGCTTTACCGGTGTAAGTACCTTTTGGACGACTATACCAAACCATTGGTTCCGTAATTTTCGAAGATTCAAGCATACTACCATTTTGATGAACAACCGATTTAATCGCTAAATAAGCATCTGGCGTTTTGATGCTTTCATGATATGATCGAGATAGAAAAGCTAAAATGTTACGCTCTCCTGGTTCAATGGCCAAATCATCGAAAGAGGCAGTATATCGAGCCGCATAAGGCTTGTCATCGATCAACACATGAATATGTTGGCCTTTAGCTGAGTTGGCACAATTTTTTTGAGGTGCATCAGGAGTTTGTTGACCTAATTTATAAGAAGAGCCTCCGTCAACAATAAAATCTATTTTACCTCCCTTCATCGAAACACTCTCCAATTTAGCATCTGGATAAGCAGTCGAAGCTTCGAAAGGAGTTAAAGTATATTTAGTAGTTTTGGCTGGAGCAGGAGTCTCCTTGGTTTCTTCTTTCTTATCGGCAGATTCAGTTGTTTTTGTCCCATCTTGGCAGGCAGTAAAAACAAATAAAAAACTAAAAAGTAAAATGATAAAACGCATAATGATTTTTATTTAATAAGTTGGAAAATAAATGACTTTAAAACATATGAAAGTTGAGTCAAATATATTAAAAGCAATTTGATTTTTTTGTTCAAAATAAGTGGTGTTTTTTTTGAAAAATGAGGTTCAGAAAAATAAATTGAAAAAAAAGTAAATTTATTTTCAAAATGGTTTCATTTTTGCAAAACAAATTATACTTTTGCAGCGCTTTAAGAATAACAAATGAGTTATTGAGCAAAAGAAAAACGGAGGAGTGGCAGAGCTGGTTTAATGCACCGGTCTTGAAAACCGACGTACCTTAACGGGTACCGGGGGTTCGAATCCCTCCTCCTCCGCTAAAGAAGCCTCGTAGACGAAATGTTTGCGGGGCTTTTTGTTTTTACGAAGCCACTTAATTTATTAAGTTTGCAAAAAATAATAATTATGAAAAATAACCTCCTAGTCCTTTTTACAATTATTCTTTTTCTAATTTCCTGTAGCGAATCTCCAAGTTCAGCTCCAAATCAATTAAGTACTCCTATGGAAAAAGAAGAAAATAAAGAACCAGAACCAAAAGTAATTTCTATTGTCGATTCCAATCAAGCATCTTCCTACAATTTTGAAGAGCCTTTATTGACTTTGAATTTGCCATTAGCACTTTTGGAAGTTTCTGGATTAAGTTACTATCCTAAGACAAATCAATTACTAGCTGTCAATGACGAACGTGGTTGGATATTCTTTCTCAATTCTACAACTGGAGAGGTGGAAGACAAGAAAACCTTTAGCGGCAATGGAGATTTTGAAGGGATTGAATGGACAGGTGATAAAATTAGTATTGTCAAAAGTAATGGCGATATCTATTTTTATGAGGAAGAAAAAAAGGAACCTCAAAGCAAGGTCAAAACTAAACTAAAACCTTCCAATGACATTGAAGGTTTGGCTTACGATGCTGATAACAATCAATTATTGCTGGCTTGCAAAGGAGATCCAAATTTGGGGAAATCAGATAAGTATAAAAAAACAAAGAATATCTACAGTTTTGATCTAGAGAAAAATGAACTGGACGAAGAACCTTTTTTAAGTGTGGAAGATGATGAGCTTGAAGATTACGTGAAAGATTTTGCAGATAAAAATGATTTTTCCAAAAAGAAAAAGAAAAAACTAAAAGGAAGAGTGAATGATTTTTCTCCATCAGGCATAGCTATTCATCCTAAAACGAAAGATTTTTATATGCTTTCTTCACAAGGGAAGTTGCTGATTATTTTTAATAAAAATAAAGAATTGAAGGAAGTGGTGTTTCTTGACGAAAAGATTCATCGCCAACCTGAAGGAATTTGTTTTGCGCCCAATGGAGATATATTTATCAGTAATGAAGGAAAAGGATTGGGAGCTAAGATTATGAAATATAATCAGTTGAACTAAAGGAAGAGGAAATAAATAACCTACCCACCTGACGGCTTCTTTTTCCTTTTGATTTCATGAAAAAATGAAACCGTACCGCGGGGTAGGCCTTAATTTTTTCATTTTCTCAAAAGAAAAAATTACCTCGTCATCTGGGTAGGTTATTTAATTCCTCCTCCTTTATTTTTTTTGAAAAAAAATAAAAATAAAATTGTTAAATATTTAAAATTTATTCTATGTTTGCAGCCGCAAAATTAGAGATCAATTTTTGGTATTCTATTTGCAAAGTGAATATAATATATCACAAGCCGATGTAGCTCAGTTGGCCAGAGCAGCTGATTTGTAATCAGCGGGTCGGCGGTTCGAATCCGTCCATCGGCTCTCAAAAAAAAGCCTTCTTAACTTAATTGTTAAGAAGGTTTTTTTTATTGAAGTTGGATGTCCAATTCTACGAAAGAACTTTGGTTAAAAAATTGAATATTTCATAGCGAAGCGTTCGATATTGGATATTCAAAAAGTTCTACGATTCATAAAATTCCGCCACCGCCGGTTCAAAGCTATCCGCACTTGCCATCAACCAATATGGTTTCCAATTGGAAGGAACAGTTTCTTCGGTCAACAAACAATTCTCTTTCAAATAAGGATAAATTTCATCATACCTTAATATCTCTTTATTCGTAATCCTTCGATAAACATGATGTCTTCTAATTTGATTCATATCGTCCAATCCTGCTGCTGCCAATAATTCTACAAAACTATGAACTGTTTCATTTTGATAATTAGCTACTCGTTCTTTTTTATCTGAAACAACTAGTCCAGCCACTAACTCAGGATCTTGTGTTGCGACTCCTGTGGGACAATTATTTTTATTACACTCTAATGCTTGAATACAACCCAATGCTAACATCATCGCTCTTGCGCTGTAGCAAGAATCTGCTCCTAAAGCCATTGCTCTAAAAACGTCAAAAGAAGTGATGATCTTCCCAGAAGTAATTATTTTAATATGTTTTTTCAAACCAAAACCAACTAGGGCATCATAAGCAAATGCCAAACCTTCTCGATAAGGCGTTCCAACACTATTTGAAAATTCCAAAGGAGCTGCTCCCGTTCCTCCTTCACCACCATCGACAGCAATAAAATCAGGATAGATTTTAGTCTCATTCATTGCTTTGCAAATCGCTAAGAATTCACTTTTGTGACCGATGCATAATTTAAAGCCAACTGGTTTCCCACCTGACAATTCTCGCATCTGTTGTAATAATTTTAGTAAACCAACTGGCGTATTAAATGCTTTGTGGTAGGGTGGGGAGTTAACATCAGTCCCAGGATCAATTCCTCTAATTTTTGCAATCTCAGGGGTGTTTTTTTTGGCAGGTAAGATTCCTCCATGACCTGGTTTTGCTCCTTGCGAAAGTTTGAGTTCGATCATTTTAACGCTAGGTTCGGCAGCTCGTTCTTTAAATTTTTCAGGAGAAAAATTTCCATCTTTTGCACGACTCCCAAAATAACCTGTTCCAACTTGATAAATCAAATCTCCGCCTTGCTTCAAATGATAAGGACTAATTCCACCTTCTCCAGTATTATGAGCAAAATGTCCAATTTTTGCTCCACCGTTTAATGCCTCAATAGCAGCACTACTTAATGAACCAAAACTCATGGCAGAAACATTAAAGATGGCTGCAGAATAAGGTTGTTTGCAATCAGGACTTCCGATATTCACCCGAGGATCTTGTACTAAATCTTTTGGATTTCGAGCTGCAATAGAATGATTCATCCACTCATAACCTTCGGCATACAAATCCATTTGTGTTCCAAAAGGAGTGGTGGACAATTCATGTTTTGCTCGCTGATAAACGATGGATCGAAAAATTCGAGAAATAGGTGTACCATTGGTTTCTGATTCAATAAAGTATTGGTACAACTTCGGACGCAAATCTTCCATCACATATCGCCCTCTTCCGAGGATAGGAAAATTACGCATGATGGCATGTTTGGATTGAAACATATCATAAAACCCCATCAAAATAATTGGCAATAGAATCACTAGCGACCACCAAAAAGTTGGTGAAATAAAATAGGAAGCACCAGCAACGATAACCAGGGAGAAAATTGCGAAAGCGGTAAATTCGTTTCTCATATTTGGGTTAATTTATTTTTTCCAAAAGTAGGGAAATATTTGAAAAAAGAAGAGCCTAATTTTTTGAGTTACATTAAAAGGTCGGATCTTTTTTTTTGCATTGGAATTATTTTTAATAAAAAAACATTATAAAGTTTGGCTGTAAAACGTTTGAATAAAAATACTTTTGCAAGCATCAAATTAAAAAATACCTTGTCTTTAAATTTGAATAGAACTGAACAAAACTGAAAATAACCAATGCAACAATTTTACTCTTTGCTCAAAACACGGTGGTGTTTTTCACTTTCCTTTTTCCTGTTTTTTTGGGGAAATATATCTGCCCAGGAAAATGATTTCACCGACAATAAATCCAAATATCAAATCCAAATTAAAAAAACTTCTGAAGCTATCCTTTTAGATGGAAAGCTAGAAGAAGCGGTTTGGCAAAATGCAGAAGTGGCTAAAGATTTTTGGATAAAATACCCAAAAGTAAAACCAGGGGCTGATCCCAAGTCAGAAGCCATGGTTACCTATAATGATAAATTTATTTATGTCGGAATCAAATGTTATGGCAAAAATAATTTTATCATTCCTTCCTTAAAACGAGATCAAGATTATTGGGATAGTGATGCGATTGGAATTGTTTTAGATCCTTTTGGGCAAAGTGCCAATGGTTTTATGTTTGGTGTTTCGCCGCTAGGCGTACAGATGGAAGGTTTACTTTCTTCCTCTGGGAACGGTTCTGACATTGATCGAAATTGGGATAATAAATGGTTCTCTGCCACACAAGTTTATGAAGATTATTGGACGGTCGAAATGGCTATTCCATTTAAGACGTTACGGTTTGATGCAAGCAAAACAGAGTGGGGGATTAACTTTATTCGGAATAACCCGAAAGACTCAGAATTCCACACTTGGACACCAATCCCTCAACAATTTGATGGTATTGATTTGAATTATTTAGGTACACTTGCATGGGATGTTTCTCCCAAAAAAGTAAAAAAGAATATTTCCATCATTCCATATATTACTGGCGGATTAAATCATGATATTGAAAATGATAAGAAAATAAAAGGGACATTTAATGCAGGGGTGGAAGGAAAAATATCATTGACTTCTTCTTTGAATTTAGACTTAACAATCAATCCAGATTTTTCCCAAATCGAAGTCGATCAACAGGTAACCAACTTGACTCGATTTAGCATTTTTTTACCAGAGAAAAGAACTTTCTTTTTAGAGAATGCTGATATCTTTTCAACATTTGGGATAGGACCGTTGCGACCATTCTTTTCTAGAAAAATTGGTTTGAATGCTCAAGGAGAAACTGTTCCGATATTGTTTGGAGCAAGGTTAAGTGGGAATCTCAATTCTAAAACTCGAATTGGAATTTTAAATATGCAAACCAAAGGCAATGATTCTCAAGTGGCGCAAAATTATTCAGCGGCGGCGGTTCACCGAAGAATTGGAAAACGATCATTGCTTAAAGGAATTTTTACTAATCGACAATCGAACGAAGGAGGAGATTTTAATAAAAACGATTACGGCCGAAATGCAAGTATTGAATTGACGACTGCATCCAATGATGGGAAATGGCAAGCATGGGGAGGATATCATCATTCGTTTGCTCCAGATGTTTCTGAAAAAAATAATTTCTACGGCGGTGGTGGCGGATACTTCACTAACAATATTCAATTTTTTACAGATACTTATAAAGTCAATGAAAATTATAATGCGGAATTAGGATTCATTAATCGGTTGGATAATTTTTATCGAGATACCACGATTCGATCTGGTTTTATTCAAAACTTTACCCAGTTCGAATATTTTATTTTTCCAGATAATGATGAAGTTGTTAATGTTCATCGATTCGGTTGGGAAAACTTTTTAGTGTATTTTCCTGATGGTACTCTAAGTGAAAGATTTATTCGATGGAGATACTTCATGGATATGAAAAATAGTAGCGAGCTAAAATTCCGAATCGATAATACCAAAAATAATTTGTTAGATGAATTGACTTTTACTGGGGCCGATACGGTCAAAGCTGGTATTTATAATAATTATCAATTTAACATTGAATATGAATCAGATGAGCGTAAATTTTTCAATTATGAAATATTTTTTAAGCATGGAGGATTTTATGAAGGTACTTTAACTACCTATCGATTTTCGGTAAATTATCGACGTCAACCTTGGGGCAATATTAATATTGGTTTGGAAAAAAATGATATTCGATTTCCAAATTATGAGTTAATTGATCTAGTGGATTTGACTTCTCGAATTGAGGTTAATTTTTCGAAAAAACTATTTTGGACGACCTTCACTCAATATAATTTTCAGAGTAATCAGTTCAATATTAATAGTAGATTACAATATCGATTTAGTCCGATGTCAGATTTCTTTGTGGTTTATACCGATAACTATAATGTGTTGGATGTGCCAGGTGCGAGATTTTTGGAAAATGTGCAGGCGAAGAATAGGGCGTTGGTGTTTAAGTTGAATTATTGGTTTTCATTGTAGATAACTATTAGTGGTCTGTTTTAATTAGCCTAAAAAAATAAACCATAATTGGATTTTTTTTTAGGTCAGCTAAAGCAGACCACCACGTGTTTTTAAAGTTCAACTATTCTCCATTGCCTTTTCCCTCCAATATAAAAACAAAGGAAGACCACCAGCCAAACCAAAAAGCATCGTCAAGACCCAAATCCATCCGACGTGTTTGACATTTTTCAATTTACTTTCTTGGTAGCTCCAAATAAAGAATACCATTACCCCAAAAAGTAAGTCTATACTAAAGATGGTAGAAATTCGATTGGCAAACATGCCCTTGATGGTCGCCATGGGATTTGCATATAATAAAATATTGCCTGTCTCAATCGATTCCATAGCAACTAAAATGTTGGGTAAAAGAAACCCAATTATACTGAGGACTAAATAAACCTTTTTCATCTTTTTTTATTTTATGAGGACAAATTCATGAACTCATGATTTTGTAATTAGTTTGTTATATTTCATTCGCAATACCATTTCTTGAGCTGCTTCATTGAAATATTCTTTAGTTAGTACGAATCCATATTTATCATAAAAAGGTTCCCCTATCTTATTTTTAGTAAAGACCTCAACTTCTAATACAGGATGCATTTGCGCCACATAATTTACTAATGAAGTGCCTATTCCTTTGGATTGATTTTTAGGATTGACAAACAATCCACCTATCTCATTTCCAAGCATAGATATAAATCCAATGGGTGTTTTGTTTTTTTCAAATATCCAAGTATCGGAATTTGGGAGGTAGAGTTTTCTCATATCTACTTTTACTTTTTCTGTAAAAAGGGAATCCAAAAAAGGATGTGCTAAAGTGGAAGCACTTTCCCAAATAGTTAATAAAACATCTAGGTCTGCTTCTCTATACTTTCTGATCATTGTTTTTAATTTTAAAAATTTAATAAAATGCCAACGTTATAATCCAATTGATCATTCACGTCCATCGATGTTTCTAAATCACCAAAGTCTGAGTGAGAATTGGCAATGTTGGCTGTTAAATTCAATCGTTGGTAAACAGGTAGTTCCAAACCTACCCCATACCGATCAAGGTATTGCGTATCTTTTTGTGTGATCCTAGATCCATCGATAGTGATGAAGTGAATATCAAAAACTCTTCTGGTTTCATTGTAAAATAAATACAATAAGACCTTATCTTTCTTTCCTAAAACGATACCTGCCTGCAATCCAATTCCAACTTGAGTATTGTTTTCGTAAAAAACTTTTATTTGAGATCTAGGATCTACTTCTGTCATATGACCATCGGTTAAGCCGTAGAATATTTCACCACCAATCATGATATTATTTTGTAAAAATTGTAATCGATAACCTCCTGAATAGTCAAGAACTAGACTAGACTTCTGTGCCAACACATCTAAGTCATCGATGAATGCCCCACCAAAAATATTTTGATATCCAAGAGAGGTACCCAAATAAAATCCATTAAAATGTTTTGGACTCATTTCCATTTGGTTGGAATCTTGTGCCCAAATAGTGAAAGGATTTAATAAAGCTAAAAGCAGAATAAGGATTGCCCAGCTTAAGAAAACTGATTGTGATGTTTTCATGATGATAAGTTTTATTAATTATAAAATCTATCACAAATTTAAGGACAGTAGATGTATCAATCGTTCGGGTATATAAATCAGAACCTCTTTATTTGATGAGAGCAGATTTATTGAGAGGTAGAGATTACAGATGTATTTTGCCTTTCTTAATTATTAATTCTTGCAACGGTCTTCCAATATTGACTTGGTGTTTTTCCTTCCATTTTTTTAAAAAAGGTATTAAAAACAGTTTTAGAATTAAAACCACTTTCATAAGCAAGAGCAAGAATGGTCAAGTGCTGTTGAGCAGGATCGGCAGCTTTGGATTTAAAATATTCAATCCTAAATGAATTGATGAACTCTGAAAAATTCTGTCCAATTCTTTCATTTAAGAGTTGTGATAAATGATTGGGATGAACATCAATCATCTTAGCCAAATTACGAAGCGATAAATCGGGTTGGAGATAGGGTTGTTCTTCTTTTATATAAGTTTGTAAGCGGTGGAAATATATTTCCGCATCTGCTTTTTTTAAAGAGGACTTTTTGTATTTCTTTTTAGAAAAATCATTAAAATGTTCCTTGCCCAATATTTGATGAATCAATTCTCGAAAACGAGGAATAGAATGAAGCGGTTTGAGTAATGGTTCTTGATTAAGTGTAATCATAATGGGTAAACGATAAGTAATACCTTGCTCTATCAATTGAAGCGCATCATCATATTTACCCAATACGGTATGGCAAAGAATCAAAAGATAAAGTGCTCTTTCTAATGCATCTGTTTTGAGTGCTGCTTCCAGTTTTGTTATTCCTTCCTTGGCTTTATTTTCTTCTCCAAGAGCAGCGTAAGCAAATGTAATGCAACCTAATTTCGATAAATCTTCTACGCCATCAGGAAAACTTTGGTAGTATTTCAAAGCTTCCTTTTTTCGACCTGATAAAATAAATGCGCTTCCCAAAATGATTTTTGACAAAATGAAACTTGGTTCAATATCAATACTTTTTTGGAAACTTAAAATGGCATTTTCATAGTCTTCTTTAAAGTAAAATATTAATCCTTTGATATAATAATTCATAGGAGACAAAGGATCTAATTGGATGGCTTGATAAATATAATTTAAACCAGCCTCATATTTTCCTTCTGTAGCAACGGTAACTGCTAGTGTAGTAAATACTTCCGGATAAGCAGGACGGCGTTCAAGTGCTTTATACAAATGTTTGTAAGTTGCTTCCAAGTCCCAATCTTGCCAATAGGTAATTCCTGCTAGACTATATTGGCACTCTGGTAAGTTTTTATCCAGTTCAATCGCTTTATCCAAATAAATTTTTCCTGTTGCGAATGCTTCCCTCGAAGGCATAAATCCAATTGCTCCAAGGAAAGTGTACCCATAATGAATATTCAAATAAGGTAAAGGAAAATCAGGTTGAACTTCAATGACTTCTTTAAAGATTGCAATACCCTTTTTAACATCAGGCACATTTAATTTCATCCAATAAAACCTACCTCTTAGATATTGTTTATAAATCTCAACAGGTACATCAGGACGATCCACCAAATGATCTTTTATTTCAAAATGCCCCAGATGTTCCCGCAATTTATCCGCAATCAACAAACTAATTTCATCTTGAACGGCAAAGATATTTTCAATTGACCGGTCGAAAGTTTCAGACCAAAAATGAGTGTCGTCCACCACGTTGATCAACTGTGCGGTGATGCGCATCATGTTTCCAGACAGGCGAATACTGCCTTCCAATATCGTTGACACATTTAGCTCTTGCCCAATCTGAGGAATAGGAATATTTTTATTTTTAAAAAAGAAAGAAGAGGTTCGAGAAGTCACTTTCAATCCTTCGATCTTAGCTAACGCATTAATGATCTCCTCGGTCATCCCATCTGAAAAATACTCGTTGTCCTCTTTGGAACTCATATTTATAAAAGGAAGCACGGCAATAGATCGGCTTGGATTTTTTTGTTTTCCTTTAAGTTCCGAACGAGCAGGAATCGTGATGCCATCATTGATGACAGTAAATATTTCGATAGGTTCTTCGATGTTTTTTAATTCAAAATGCCCCATAGACTTCGTCGAAATTTGTTGATGATTTTTGAGTTCGTCATTTAGTTTGGCGGATATTAATACTGTTCCTGCTACTCCCATACTTTCGATTCGAGAAGCGAGGTTAACACCATCTCCATAAATATCTGTTCCATCAAAAACAATATCTCCTAAATGTAATCCGATTCGTAAAGGAACTGGCGCACCTTCTTTTAAAGCTTGTTGGATGGCGACGGCGCATTCCACCGCTTCCACACCACTCTGGAAAACACTTAGCGTGCCATCGCCAAAATATTGCAAAATTTCTCCATGATAAACTTGGTGGTATTGTTGAAATTCTTGTCGATGGTGCGCTCGTAATTCAGCAGCAGCATTTTCATCTTGCTGCATCAAAGCAGTATATCCAACGATGTCGGTAAACATGATAGCGGCGAGTCGGCGTGTCTTGGTTTTCTTCATGGTATAAAAGCATTGAGTAATTTTTTCAAAAAAGCTTTTATGTCTGGTTGGGGTGTTTTCTTTAAAAATAAAAGTACGATATTTTCAGGATGTAAAAAAAGGAAAAAGGAGATTTTTGTCACAGTCTAACAAACACCTAACGGTACTAAGCAGACCGCTACGTGCCTTTAGTTTGGCATTTCGTCTTCCTCTAAGTCAAAGAATTCATTAACCGGTTTTTTAAATACAATAGAAAGTTTTAAAGCCAAGACCGTTGAAGGAATATATCTATTCTTCTCAATAGAGTTAATGGTCTGGCGGGATACTCCAATTTTTTTTGCTAATTGTTCTTGTGTGATGTCTAAAATAGCTCGTTCTATTTTTAATCTATTCTTCATTATTGATGCATCTTTTTTAAGTATCCAAAATAGAAAACTTGAACACTTAACAATAGCCAGAGGATCATCCAATCTCCGATGCCACTAAAAATTTCTTGTTGTTCTGTAAAGACAAAATTGACTAAATAGGAACACAAAGGATTTGTAATGGCAATAAAAACGGCAAAGATAAAAGCAAATGTAAACGAGTGCATTCTTAAACTCTTAATCAATTCATCTTCAATTTCTTCCTTCGAAATAGAGATGATTAATAATCCAATCAAGATGGAATATTTAGCAATTAATTTAAGGTTGGTGTCTTTTGTGGTAAAAAAAAGCGCAATAAAAGCAATCCCAAATATTACCCAACCTATTTTTTTTGCTTGATTAGGTAATTGAAATTTCTTAAGTTTATCAATACTTTTTCTTTCATGATTTAAAAATGATTCCATTATTGATTTTTTTTGTCAAGTAATTTTGAAGCAAACAAACTTTACCTAAGGGAAAGTTTATTTTATATAATGACAAATATACTTTACAATTTTGAATAAAAAAAGAGTTTAGCCTCTTTTATGATTTTTTTAGCTTTGCTAAAATAGACTACTAGGTGTTTTTAAAACCCAACTGTTTACGTGGAAATTTCTTAGGTTAACTAGCTCTTCTCCAATTTTTGAAAATCCATTTTTTTCATAAAAAGAACGATAAGGATTTTTTTCAAAAACGGAAACTAACATAGTTTGATCATTTTTGGGAATCGCTTTTAATACTGCTTCTAAAAGTTGTTTGCCAATAGCTTTTCCTTGATTTCTTTTGCTAACATAAATAGTGTACAATTCATTTTCTCCTTCAAACTCTTCCATCCTATTTTTTCCAAAAGAAGCAAAACCTAATAATTCTTTTTGATCATTTTCAATAATAAAATAAATGATCCCTTTTTCCATCGAGGAAGTATGCCTTCTTATTTGGTGTGCTAGATTTAGATTGTCTAAAAAATCTTGAGGTATAAAATCAGCATAGCAAGATTGCCAAGTTGAAATTAATAATTGGCAAATATTTGGAATATCATTTTTTGTTCCTAATCTTAAATGATTCAATTTTTAGTTTTTTTTAACCATTAAAACTTTAAATGCATATATTTAAAATAAGAAAAATACAAATAAACCATAGCTAATGAAAATCCTTCACCAGATTCCAATTTTAATCTTCCTTTTTATTCACGTAAATTCCTTTGGACAAAACAAAGAAGATGTAGTAGATTGTTTATCAATATTATTTAACTATTCAATCTTTTCCGCTGTTTCTGATCGCTCTCCGTTCGAATTTCTAGTGCCAGTTACTTCCTCTTTTTCATTGATGAGAAATTCAATTTTTATATCAGTATTAAACCCATAAAAAAATCGAGTTTTCGTTTCAGGAAAAACCATCAATTTATCTCCTTCACCTCTTTGAGAAAATAATTGATTTTCCTCCAAAAATATTTTTCGAAAACCACCATTTTCTGTTTTATAAATTCCGCAATAGGATTGCAATTTTCTTTTGGAAACTTTTGTAGTTCCGTTTTTCATTTTGACTGAATGAAGTAGTTTTCCAGTTTCATCAAAATATTTCCAAGTTCCATGTTTTAGATTTTCTTTATAAAAACCTGTGCTTGCTAATTTACCATTTGCATGAAAAGTTTTTGCTATTCCATTTATCCGATTATTTTTTAAAAGAGAAATACTTTTTAATTTTCCATCTTTAAAATAAGTTGTAATTGTATTGTTATGGTTTTCGCTGACATTGCCATTTTTAAAAACACCAAAGCCAACTCCATAAACTAAACTGTCTCCAAAGGTTTGAAAATTATTAAAACCATTTCCGATGTTTTTTAATTTTTGCCAAGATTCACCTCCGTCTCTAGTTTCATAAGTCCAAGTATTGCTACCGCCCATCCAGCCGATTTTTTCATTGATAAAACCGATGCCTTGCACGTAATAATAATTAGGAGAGTGTTCGACCTCTTTCCAATTTTTTCCACCATCAGTAGTTTGCAAATGATAAAATTTACCGTTTCGAACATTTCGTTGAATGGAAATAAATCCTTTGTCCTTCGTTGGGAAAGCAAACTTCCAAGGGTATTCGCCAATCTGTTCGGAGAGATAAATGGTATCCCAATTTTCTCCGCCATCCAAAGTTTCTAAAACCATCGAACGACAATTTTCTTTATCACGAGTAGTCCCACCAATCAAAAAACCATGCGACTCATCAAAAAAGTGAGTAGCGATTAAACTACCAGCCACATGATCCAAATTGTAGGAATACCAATTTTTTCCACCATCAGTTGTTTTGATAAAATAGGAAGGACCTCGCACTCGACCACATCCAACAATGAAATCGTCGTTAACTTTTTGTAAACCACAAAGTCCTTTTGGTTGTGGTCCGATGAACTTTACAGGAGTCCAATTTTTTCCTCCATCTTTAGTTTCGTAAAGTGAAATCGAATCTCGTGAACTTAAAAAAGGATCATCTGTACCGATAGTTCCGAGCCAGCCTTCTTGTCGATTTTTAAAAGTGATGCAACGAAAAAAAGTCCCTTCGTTTTCGTGAATGATTTCCCAATCAGCTCCTCCATTTTCAGTTAGCACTAAGTATCCGTTACTGTTGATGACGAAACCAGTTTGAGGATCGAAGAAATGTAAATCGTCAGTTCGACCATTTTTGATAGGGTAGGAGTTTTGCTTTTCCCATCCTGGTGCGAATTGACCTGCTTGGATTTTTTTTAGAGGTTCAGCAAGTTTAGGGGTACAACTTTGTAGTAAAAAAAGAGTGAAAAGAAAAAGTGGAAGGAAATAGAGTTTCATTTTGGGATATAATTTTTGTCTAAAAAGATTGTAGATAAATTAGTAAGTTTATAACTAAATAAAAGTAATAATTTTTTTCCTCATTCAATTCTTGTGTCTCAATATGCGCTTAAATGTAAAATATTAAACAGACTGTTTTAATTATTTGTCATTTGATTGGCATTCTAATCATTTGTTAAAATTATGTTTAGGGGAAAAAGGAATCTTAATGTACTTATGTAAGAAGCTGGTTTATATTTTTGTAATGAATAACCTGAAGCAGTTTCTAAAAGACAAATATTTACCTAACTAAAAATTATCAAAAATTAATATGAAAAAATTTTATTTCTCCTTCTTATTTCTGTTAAGTTTTGTTTTTTCTCTAACTGCTCAAATACATATCAATGAATACTCTGCTTCGAACCTTGAAAGCTTTGTTGATAATTTTGGGAAAACAGAGGATTGGATAGAACTTTATAATTCTAGTAGTTCACCTGTTGATATTGGAGGTTGGCATCTTTCTGATAAGGTAACAAAACCTGAAAAATGGGAAATCCCAGCAGGAACTATGATTCCTGCAAATGGGTATGAAATCTTCTATTGCTCAGGTAGAGATCTAGTAACGAATGATGGACAACTTCATACTAATTTCAAATTAGCACAAACCAAGGATAATGAAATTGTATTGCTATCTGATGCTTCAGGAACAGTGATAGAATCTTTTACAATGGAGTTAACTTTGGTAGAACATTCACGATGTAGAGCTACAGATGGTGGACCTGATTGGGTAGTTTCAACTGAACCAAGTTTAGGATCTTCGAATGATTTAGCCCCTCAAGTGAATGGTTATACACAGGCTCCAACGATTGAATTGCCTGCTGGTTTTTACCAAGGTTTCCAAAAAGTAGGCATCACTAATAATGAGCCTAATTCGATTTTGAGATTTACAACTGATGGAACAAATCCAACGGACGCTTCGATGGAATATACTGATAGTTTAAATGTAGTTTTCACTCAAGTAATTAAGGCGCAATCATTTAGTCTTGATTCATTGATCCTTCCAGGGAAGATGGATTTTAGTACTTATTTTATTGATGAAGAATATTCGTTGGCAGTATTTTCAGTTGCGGCGGATCAAGTATTAGAGCTTGCGAATGGGAATGGGCCATTAATACCAATTGGGTCACTTGAATATTTTAATACAGATAAAGAAAGAGAAGCAACTTCATTTGGAAGTTTGAATCGACATGGACAGGACTCATGGGTTTTGGATCATCGAAGTTTAGATTGGGTTTCGAGAGATGAAATGGGGTATTCTAAAGCGGTGAATGCGCCACTTTTTAGTTACTCAGAAAGAGACGAATATCAAAAGTTTATGTTCCGGAATTCAGGTGATGATAACTATCCTGCGATCAATGATAATGCCCACCAAGGAAGTGCACATATACGAGATGAGTATGTTCAACACCTAGCAAGGAAAGGGGGAATGAAATTAGACACTAGAGCAAATGAACGAGTTGTTTTATTTTTAAATGGTCAATACTGGGGCGTTTATGGAATGCGGGAACGACCAGTTGATCATGATTACACAGGCGAATATTATGACCAAGGAAAATATGAAGTTCAATATTTGACAACATGGGGAGATACTGAAATTCAATATGGTGGTCAGCAAGCTCAAATGGATTGGATAAACCTTAGAGATTTTATTTTGAATAATGATATGAGTATTGATGCTAATTATCAAATTGCTGATGATAGTATTAATTTAGTAAGTATGATTGATTATTTTATTGTCAACCTAAATGTGGTTGCGTCAGATTGGTTAAATTATAATACTGGTTGGTGGCGAGGAAGAAACCCAGAAGGCGATCATAAAAAGTGGGGATACATTCTTTGGGATTTAGATGCAACATTTGATTATTATATTAATTATAGTGGAGTGCCGAATATTAGTCCAGATGCTGACCCTTGTGATTTGGAAGATATTGCTGATTTTCTAGATGGTTGGTGGAATGCCCCTTGGCTTCCCGCAGAAGATGTTGGGCAACATGAAAAAATATTTTTAAAATTATTAGAAGAGAATGAGACCTTCAAACAATTATATTATTCGCGTCAAGCTGATATGATGAATACCGTTTTTACTTGCGAAAATATGATTACTACCTTGGATAGTATGTTGGCAGTAATTGAACCTGAGATGCCTCGACAAATTCAAAGATGGGGAGGTTCGATGAATGAGTGGGAAAATAATGTTCAATCTTTAAAAGATTTTATCAATGCAAGATGTGAATTGTTAGATGATGGAATGTTGGAATGTTATGATGAACTAACTGGACCTTATGAAGTGACTTTGATGACTTCACCAGATGGAATTGGAGAAATAGATTTCAATACTTTAGACATAGAAACGTTTCCTTGGATGGGAAGTTATTTTGGAGGGATGGAAAATAAAATCAAAGCAAAAGTATTTTCTGATTTTGAAGATGAATATGAATTCAGTCATTGGATGAGTACTTCAGGAAATACGATTTTTCCAGATGAAGATTCTATTCGAGCGACTATTACTTTGACCGAACCAGATACGTTGATTGCTGTTTTTCAAATCATTGGATTCGTTGCAGCGAATGACTTGGAATCAAAATTTGATTTAAATATTTTTCCAAATCCTGCGGATGACTTTTTGATTTTGGATTTGCAGATGGAAGAATCTGCGGATGTTCGAGTGTCATTGCATTCTGTTTTAGGACAAAAAATTACTGAGTTTTCAGAAATTGTAGGAAAGCAATCAGAGGGAAAACATTCGGTGAATTTATCACTTGATGGAAAAGGAATTTCTAATGGACTATATTTTTTAGTAGTGCAAGTAGGAGAGGAGGAACAGAGTATTAAAGTCAATGTAGTGCGGTAGGAAAGAATTATTTTTTTGATAAAATAGGAGTCATCCCGAATTTTCAAATGGAGAATTCGGGATGCTTTTTTTCAGGGAGGAAGTATTAAAACCTAATTGTTGAACTTTCTTCGCTGAGCTAATTGTAGAACTGTTGCTAGAAAAAGAGACTAATCAATAAAGTGGGTCAAACTAAAATTTAAATCCTCCATTCAATCCAAAGAAATAATAATGTTCTCCATTCATTGATTGAGTGTAAGCAGCTCTAGCTCCAATCGTAATCGTATTGGCAATATAAATTTCATATTCCGCAGCCACATTCCAACCATAATTTTCTTCATCTACCACCGTGAAATCAACTTCAATACTATCTCGTGATTTGAATTCTCCGATCCAATAACTTCCGCCACCGCCAATTTTAAAACTATTTATCGAATTATTTATCGGCAAAAAGAACAAGTTTAAATCTCCTTTCCAAGCATCAAAAGCCAAGTCAACAGCTCCATCTTCATTAGCGTTATCAGCATTGATAAAACCTGCTAAAGCACTCATTGCCACTCGCTTACCAAAAAATCGAGTATACTCACCATATTGATAATTCCCCAACATTCCATTTTTATGGAACGAAGAACCATAACCATATTTTAAAGTATTCTTTTTGAATTTTTGAGTAGATCCATTTGAGTTTTGGGCAAAGGTTACCATCGAAAAAGTGCAAATGGTGGCTAAGATGATGAAAAATGATCTCATGAGTAGTATGTTAAATTGTAGTGATACTTTTAAAATGTTCTCTCTATTCATTAAAAATAACTGCTGTGTAAGCTAAATGCAAATCTTGTTTCTACGTTTAACCACACCTTAACTTTAAACGCAAAATTAATTTATTTTGTTAACATATTTAACTAGAATTTTGATCAATTCTTCACTTGTATTTTTTATGATTGAATACGAACGAATTTATACACCGACATATTTAAATGATGTATTATCTATTGCACGTTGTGTCGCTAAAATTCCATTTAGGTGATCAAACTCATGTTGCATTAATTCAGAAAGATCATCTTCTAAAAACCAGGTGTGCGCTTTCCAATTTTCATCATAAAAATTCATAGAACAAGAATAATGTCTTTTGACTCGAACATGTAAATTTGGAAATGACATGCAGTCATCCCACAATTCTATCATCTCACTGCTAAAGTTGGTCAAAACTGGATTGATAATCGTTTGCTTTTTTTGAGGAGTATTGAGGCAAATAACCCTTTTCATCAATCCAATCTGAGGTGCAGCGATAGCTCTACCTGCTTTGTATTTTTTTCTAAAATCTAAAATTAATTGATGTAACGCTTCAATCTGGGGTAGGAGAGTAGTGACTTCATTTTGGGAAACCTCTTCGCAAATTTGGTAAAGTCTCGGATCACCTAATTTTATTATTTTTTCTAACATTGCATTTACATATTAAATTCCCTTTTCTTAAATATTAAATTGCAGTTCTGTCAATAATGTGTTTAACTGACTTTTAATTTTTGCAAGAGCATTGTTATTTTTTTGAAAAACTCCACATCATCACATTTTTCAATTATTTTATTCGTGATTTTCAAGTTTAATTTTTCCTATCTGTTGAATCTCCAGCCATTTCATTTCTTTAGGTAAATTTTTATCGGAAAACTCCATATGAATCACTCTTCTGTTTTGTTG
>JBGCCY010000218.1:0-14435 GCA_045104975.1 Saprospiraceae bacterium | reverse complement strand
GGATTGGATATTTCGGATGGAATTATTTCTCAGGGAGTAAGGTAACTGATGCACTTTCTGATGCAGGAGATGCAATAACTGAAACGACAAAAGGCGCAGGAGAGATGGTTAGTGATGCGGCAAATACTGTCGGCGAAGCAGTTGGTGATGCAGCAAATACTGCTGGAGATGTAGTTAGCGATGCAGCAAATACTGTTGGAGGTGCTGTTGGTGATGCAGCAAATGCTACTGGAGAAATGGTCAGCGATGCTGCTAATGCAATTGCTACTAAAGCTAAAGAAGCCTTGGCAGGAGTAACTTTTGCTGCAGGTTCTGTTGGGGAAAAATTCAGTAACTTTTTGGCTAGTGATAGAAGTGGTGAAAGTACGTTCCGTTTCAATAATTTAACCTTCGCAAGTGGTTCAGCTGCGATTAAGGATATGGCTGAAGTAGATAATTTAGCAAAAGTTTTGAATGCATATTCTAACACCAATATCGAAGTTGGAGGTCATACAGATAGCTCAGGACAAGCTGATAAAAATATGGCACTTTCTCAAGCACGAGCTGAAGCTGTAAAAGCGCAACTTGTTGCTCAAGGTGTGGATGCAAGTAGAATCTCAGCTAAAGGTTATGGTTCAACTGCACCAACTACTGCTAATGCTGCAGACGCTGCAAATCGAAGAGTAGAGATTAAGATAGCAAAGTAATAAAAGATGTCTCTCAAGAGGTGATTAATTTTACATCTTGATTTTCATGAGGTTTATTCATAGAGCTGGGATCATTGATTCCAGCTCTTTTTTTTGGAAAAATTATTCTTAAAAAAAAAGAGTTTCCAGCTTTTAAGAATCGGGAAGCTCTCCTATTGATTTATTTGAAATAAAAATTTACATCTCTTCATCAGAAGATCCTAATCCATCTTCCATTGGTTTATTTTTATTAAACCCTAACAAATAATAAAACGCAATACCTACCACCAACACTACTAATCCCGCCAATGCTTGCTCCATTGTATCTTCTCCAAACAATGTACTTGCCACAAAAGAAAAGGATAGTATTACAAATATTAATGGTACAATTGGATAACCCCAAGCTTTCAGCGGTCGCTCTGCATCTTTTCTATTTTTCCTAAAAATAAAAATACTTACCCCTGCCAACATCATAAATGCAATGTCCATAAACACCACATAATTAATTAATTTTCCAAAACTTCCCCAAAACAAAATGAGTACACATGCCCATACCATTTGTAGTAGCATAGCATACACCGGCGTTTTATATTTAGGATGAATATAAGTTAGTTGTTTGAAAAATACTCCATCCTTTGCCATCGCAAAATAGATTCTAGGCGCAGTCATGGTATAAATTCCTATGGTTCCAAAAATAGAAATTGCAATGGCTATCGCAACCATTTCACCTCCAAAGGAAATAGAATCAACTGAAGCTATCGCATCACTTGCTACTTTTTTGGAACTCTCAATGGCATCGAGCGGTAACAGATACATCAAAGCAAAATTGAACATCACATAAACTGCAATAATAATGGTCACTCCGATAACCATTGCTCTCGGAACTGTTCGTTTCGCATCTATCGTTTCACTTGCCAAATAACTAGCGTGGTGCCAACCTCCTATTGCAAAAAACACTCCCGTCAATCCCGCAAACATCATCGCTACTAAATTATCAGGTGCTCCTTCCATTGTGAAATTTAATGTAATCTCAGGATCTCTAAATAAAAAGCCTACTGCAATGATGGCAACTATTGCAATTAATTTCAGTCCTGTAAATACATTAGCAAAAATTTGAGTGATGTTGACACCTATAATATTGATAAGAGTTAATACTACAATCACCACTATTGACAACATACTTTGTTGCATGTCTGACATCTCAAAAAAGATTTCCATATAATTGGAAAACGCAGTAGCTAAGGCAGCTAATGCCCCGGTGGTAATCACTAATAATATCACCCAACCATATAAGAACCCTACGAGTCGACCATACGCTTCTCTTAAAAAAATATACACTCCGCCTGCTTTAGGAAACATTCCTCCTAATTCAGAAAAAGTTAACGCTCCTGTCAAGGCAACGATTCCTCCTAGTACCCAAACTAAAATAATCAATAAATGATTATCTAAATATCCAGCAATTTCAGATGGTGTTCTAAAAATTCCTGCTCCGATAACTGCTCCGATGACGATCATCGTTAAGCCGTAGAGATTGAGTTCTCTTTTTAGTTTTGACATTTGTTGGTTTTAATTAATAAAAAATTAAAATTGATTCTTCTATAATTGAACAACTATTATGAGCAAATACATCAAAATAATTCGGGTCGGAACTACGTCCCTTAATCACTTAATTTTTGTCAGATTTTTCTACAAACAGGATCAAGCCCAGAGGGCTGTCCCTGTTTGTAGTAACTATCTTTCAAAAAACCGAATAAGGGACGTAGTTCCGACCCTATATTAATACGTAATCATTCCACTCTTTTTTTAAAACTCATCATAAAATTCAAACAAATATTTTTCCTCAAATGGAACTTCAAATTTGTTCAAAAAATCAATATATTCTTCTTTGAAGCTTCTTTTCCTATGATGATGCTCCTGATTCAAAATGTATTAAACTACGGCATCAATATGTGAACTAGAGTATGTGAATGCACCATATCCATCTTGCCATTCAAATTTAGAAGGCATCCATTCTTGCTTTTTTATATACTTCGTAGAAGATGTTTTAATGTCACTAACCAAAGCAGAAATACTTTGCGCAGAGTGAAGTCCAATAAATATGTGAATATAATCAGGCATACAATTAATTGCCAATAACTTATGATTCCTTCTTTTATCTTGAACAACTCCAGCTACATATTTTTGAACTAATTCTTTGTACTGCTTTGGAATTATTTTTTCTCTCCCCTTCGGAGCAAAAACGAGTTGTACATAAAGTTGTGTGAAAGTATTTGCCATTTAATTTATTTTTCATGATAAACCTTCTCCAAAATCGGTTTCAATTGACTCGTCCATCCTTTATACCCTTTCGCATTCATGTGTAATCCGTCTTCAATAAAAATATCTTTTTTCACTTCTCCATCTTTTTCCAACATCGAAATACTCGAATCCATATATTCTATTTTTGGGTTTTCATCTACAAATTCTTTGATCAACTTTTCGCCTGCTTGATATTTTGGCCATAGGTTCCAACGAGCTATCGAAGGCTTCATTGAAATATAAACTAGTTTAGTATTAGGTAATCTCGTTTCAATAATTTTGACAAAAGTCTTGAAAGAAGCAAAAACAATTTCAGGACTAGCACCTTCTGAAATATCATTTTCTCCACAATAAAAAACAATAATCTGTGGCTCATGCTGAAAAATATATTTGCCTGCAAAATGCAAAACCTCAGGAATTGTCGCCCCACCAAATCCTCGATTTAATACGGGGAATTTTGAAAAATCCTTAGCCATCGTTTTCCACATTCTGATACTAGAACTTCCTGTCATCATAATCCCATTTTTAGGAAAATCAATTTCTTTGTCTTGTTGGATAAATTGATCAATCTCACTTTGGAAGCGAGAGAAAGGTGCAGGTGATTTTTTTGCTACTGAAGGAGTGGTGGTAATTTCTTTTTCTTCCTCTTTTGGAGATACCTTTTGAGGGGTCGTTTCACATCCATAAATTAATATCATGACCAAACACACAATGGACAAGTAGAGTTGATTTTTCATTTTTTATAAAATGTTTTACGTTTTGTTTATTGTAAAAATAGACAAATTAATCAAAATCAAAATGTCAATTAAAAATCAATCAAAATCAAAAAACCCCACAATGGTTCTTCATTATGGGATTTTTTGATTTTGATTGATTTTAAGTTTTGATTGCTTCAATTATTTCCCTGCTGCCTTACGAGTATTTACATTTTCCAAAACATATTTTCCTACATTTCTTCCTTGCGCTACTCCGTCATCAATCGCTGGTCGATAGTGAATTCCTCCGTACAATCGACTAACCGCCGCCTCTTCTGATGCTTGAATAAACGAAGTAAACGTTCTCGCTTTTAATCCATATTCCACTTCCACATCATCGGTGTAAACAAAATTATCCCCATACAATTTTGTCAAAGTCAAAGCGGATGCAGAGGAAATGACACTATGTCCACTCGTATGTTCAGGGAATGGAGGAGTCTGTAAAAGTGGCAACCAATCTTTATCAATAAAAGTATTAATCACCGTTTCTGGTCGCACCAAATTACTTCGATATTTCTCATCCCAACAACTAATAAACGCATCCAACAATGAAATCGAAACCAAAGAATATGCTTCGATAGTTTCCATCATATTGGAGTTAGATTTTTTTGCCGCAATCTGGGTAATACCAATCCAATGTCCTCCGGGAGAAATCTTTTTGGTAGCAAACATTGCATGACCTAAATGTGTAGAAACAAAAGGATTGCAATCCCAAAATTTAGCAATTTCTACTTCTTCAGGTGTTTTGTTTTTTCCAACTTCATATACTTCCATCGTCTCTTCATAAAATTGACTTCCTTTTTCTGTATTAAATTTCGTGGGTGCTTTTGGTTTAAATTGATCTGGTTTTTTCAAAACGAAAGGACGAATCGTTCGCCAATGTGGTTCAATTCCATCCATAAAATCTGGTGGAGTTGGTTTCCATTTTCCAGGGTCATTAAAAGGAACTTCATATTTTGAAAAACTTCGAGACTCCGCATAATTATCTTTTTTCGACCAATCCAAAATATGTGCGGCGACCATTTCTCCATATTCGATCGAACGTTTTTTTACATCAGCTGGCATGTTGATCACAGAGTCCATTTCCAAATATAACTCCGTTCGAAAGTCTTCAATTTGAGTGATGCCAAAAATAAAACTTTCACTTGTTTTCAAAAAAGCATGTACACTCGCTAAAGGAAAACAATATTTTTGATTAGTATTAGGTGGTGGAATGGTAGTCAATCCATTCAATTGTCCTGCATAAGATACATGCGAATCGAAAGCAGGAAGTAATGCTTCATAAGCTGCAATACTTGGATAAGCATAATCACGTGCAGCCACGGGAGGAGAAATAATATCATGCACAATTACATCGGTCAACTTCTTCATACTCCGATGAATATAATCAGCCTTGGCAGCGTCTTGCTCCCAATTTGGGTTATGTGATTGTTGACATCCCATGATAGACAATATCAAAAAAGCAAACCCAAGAATTAAAACTTCTCTCATTATTATTTTTTTATTGAAATAAAAACATTGCGTAAAATTAACTAATTTCAGATTTAGAAAAAATATAATTTATTCACCAAATGAAGAAGGTATAGAAAATCACATTAAGAGAATAACCACTAATCCTGGCTCAAAACCATTTATGAAAAGAACCATTCTACTTATCTATTTTATTTTTTCATCCATATATACGGATGCACAATCATTTGGTTTTCAAATTGAAAATGAAAAAGATATTATTGAGATTCCATTTGAGATCCATAATAATTTTATGGTGGTTCAAGTCTTTCTTAATAATTCTCTTCCCCTCAAGTTTATTTTCGACACAGGAGCCGAGCATACTATTTTGAGTAAAAATATTTTTGCTGGTATTCTTGGACTTACTTATGATCGCCCCATTCGATTAATTGGTGCAGATCTTAATCAAGAATTAGTCGCACATGTTTCTAACAATGTTCACATAAAAATAGGCGATGCCATTGCTCCATCTCAAGATATTTTGATTTTGTCTGATGATTATTTTAAACTAGATGAATATGTCGGACTAGAAATTCATGGAATCGTAGGAGCAGATTTGTTTCGGAATTTAGTTTTAAAAATTGACTACAAACGTAATAGTATTTATATCCAACGAACTTCCTCCTTTCGTAAACCTAAAAGAAAATGGAAAGAAATTCCTGTGTCAATTGATAAAAACAAACCCTATATTTTAGCTCAAGCCACCTTTGGAGATCGAAAAACACAGATCAAATTATTGGTCGATACTGGTGCAAGTCTATCCTTATTATTGCATACCAACACAAGTGCAAATATTCAACTTCCAAAAAATATTATTCAAGGAAGTGTAGGAAGAGGACTAGGTGGTATTTTAGAAGGGTATTTAGGTCGAGTCAATCGGTTGGAATTTGGAGGATTATTTTTTAACAATATCATTACTAATTATCAAGATGTCTCGGAAGCAATCAACATTGAATCTATATCAAATAGAAATGGAATTTTAGGACAGGCATTGATCAGCCGATTTAATGTGATCATTGATTACCCCAAAGAAAAGCTTTACCTCCTTCCCCATCGGCGATACAACAAAGGATTCAAATATGATCGAAGTGGGTTGGAATTAATTGTATCTGGAAAAAAATTAAAAACAGTTACTGTTTATAATTTAATCAAAGATTCTCCAGCTGATGAAGCAGGTTTTAAAAAAGGCGATGAAATTATTTCCGTCAACGGAATGCCTACCCGATTTACTGACCTCAAAGGAGTTTCTAAAAGATTGACAAAAAAAGTGGGTAAAAAAATTAAAATCAAAATTAAACGAGGTGATCAAATTATGACCTTACGATTTAAACTTCGAGATCTAATTTAAAAATAAAATTATAATGGACGTTAACTTACTTTTCAAGATTTGTAATACTTTAGTTTTACCTTTTTGGCTAGCAATCATTTTTGCCCCCGAACATAAATTAGTGAAAAATTTAGTCACCGCTGTTGCCATAATTTTAGCCTTAGTTTATGCGAGCATGGTTCCTACATTTTTTCAATTGGAAGAAGGTGGATTTGGAAGTTTGGAAGAAGTGATGATCTTATTTAAAAATCCTAAAGCGGTGCTCGCAGGTTGGATACACTATTTAGCTTTTGATTTATTGACTGGCCGATGGATTGCCCTAGATGCTGTAAAGAATGGAATTTCAAAATGGTTTGTTGCGCCCTGTTTATTTTTCACTTTGATGCTTGGCCCAGTTGGATTTTTACTTTACACTATTTTAAAATATTTTTATCCAAAAAATAAATAATTATACTTTACACATGTCTAAGATTTCACCAACCTCCAATCATCAGTCAACATTATTTTTAGTCATGGGAGTTTCAGGTTGTGGAAAAAGTACAATTGCTCGACAACTTTGTAACGCCTTACAATTCCATTTTATCGAAGCTGATGATTTTCATCCTGAAGCTAATATTTTAAAAATGAAAAATGGTCAACCGCTTGATGACAAAGACCGTGAACCTTGGCTACAAAATTTAGCACAGGAACTTTTACAAAATGAAAAAATCGGAGCCGTTCTCGCTTGTTCTGCACTAAAAGAAAACTACAGAACTATCCTCAACTCATTGATTTCTAGACCTTTACAAATCATCTACCTCGAAGGATCATTTGAATTAATCCAAAATCGAATAGAACAACGAGCTGGACATTTCATGTCTTCACAACTATTGCAAAGTCAATTTGACACATTAGAAGAACCTAAAAACGCATGGACTTTCTATATTCAAAATGATCCAAAAACAATACATTTACAAATTTTAGAAAAAATAAAAACGGTCAACAAGAATAGATAATCATTATACTTTTTTCGAAGCAACGCATTTATTTCCTTACTCGATAGTAGCGTCGTAGTTGGGCTTTTCCAGAAATAGATTATGAAAAATGTGATTTCAAGATTTATGGTTGCGATTCGAGTTTTAGCAGATTTGTCTGTAACACATATCTTTTTTCAAACTACCTGCCTTCTCGAAACAAAAAAGCCGTCCGAAAAAATCGGACGGCAAATAGAGATGAAAGGTACATCTACCTAAACTATTTTAAAATAATTTCTAATTACAATCATCCAACCACGCAATAACGTCATCTTCATCATTCGCAGTTAAAATTTGGCCTGTGCTAGTTTCAGTTACATTAACTGGGTAAACGAAATCCTCTATCTCTATAGCTCCAAATACGATTCCCATCATTGAATCATCATCACTTGCAGTCAACACATTTCCATCAACATCAACTACACTTACTGGATATTGGTAATCATAACAACTTGGAAAACCTGTAGAATCTGGAACCGCTGTAATTATCGTCATTGGGTAAACTATGCTCTGTCCCCAATTTCCACCGCCGCTTCCGCCGCCGCCAATATTACCACAAAGCAATAATAAATCTCCTAATTCAGCTTCGCTATTTGCAGTTGCTGCTGCTCCATTACTAATATTTATTAAATTCAATGGGTAAGCAAAATCTACTGGTGGGTTATTATTTGTAAAAATTGTTGGTAATTCATCTGATGAATTCGCAGTTGCAGTCGATCCATCTTGTAGTGTAAAACTTACTGGATAAACTAAATCATAACAACCAATAAATCCAAGGTCAAAATTTAAACTATCGCAAATTCCGCCGCCAGTTCCTGGCCCGCCGCCGCCAAAACCATCACAAAGCAATAATAAATCTCCTAATTCAGTTTCGCTATTTGCAGTTGCTGCTGCTCCAGTATCAAGATTTGTTAAGTTCAATGGATAAGCAAAATCTACTGGTGGGTTACTATTTGTAAAAATATTTAATAAATCATCTGATGAATTCGCGGTTGCAACCGATCCATCTTGAAGTGTAAAACTTACTGGATAAACTAAATCATAACAACCAATAAATCCAAGGTCAAAATTTAGACTATCACAAATTCCGCCACCAGTTCCTGGTCCGCCACCTCCAAAACCATCACAAAGCAATAGAAGGTCATTTAATTCATCTTCGTTATTAGCAGTTGCTGAATCACCTGTATCAAGGTTAGTTAGATTCAATGGGTAAGCAAAATCTACTGGTGGATTAGTTGGGTCAAAAATCGTATTTAAATCATCTACTGAATTCGCAGTTGCAGTTGATCCATCCTCAAGAACAAAACTTACAGGATATTCCAAATCATAACAACCAATAAATCCAAGCTCAATATCTAAACTATCACAAACTCCAATCCCTGGACCAGGCCCGAAATCGCACTCAGATAAAAATGTCCCTAATTCTGTTTCATCATTAGCCGTTACATTTTCTCCAGTTACCGGGTCTGTTAAATTTACTGGAAATCCCAAATTAACAGGATAAGGAGGCGCAGCAAAAATATCTTCTAAATCTAATTCTGAGTCAACAGTAACTGAAGTTCCATCATCCATAATAAAGGTAATTGGAAAAACAATCTCGTAACATCCTGCAGAATCCGAAGTAACCAAACTATTAATTTGTTGTTGGTTTTGAGTAATGACAGGCGGATTTGGTGTCACATTATTATCTTGCAATACGTTGTCATCATTACATGATGTCATTAAGAGAGCAATGATCGCAAAAAGAAAACTTAACTTAAATAACTTACTCATAAGGCAAAGGTTTTTTTCTTCCAGAGTCAATTAACTTTGGAAAATTGTTTTTAAAATGATTTGATTTTACATAGATTAAATTAGAATTATTTAATCTTGGCTATAGGTTTTATTTTCGATACATAAATTCCACAGCCTTCGAATAAATGACAAATGAAAAAGAGCTTCCCCCCAATTTTTATTTTTATTTTTTTGAAAAAAGAAAATAACACCACCTAAATAACTGATAATCAACACTTTACTTCACTAAAAATATTTCAAAAAAAAATATTTTCTCGCCGTCCTAATCCACTAGGTACTAGAATCCCTTTTGTAAAACTATTGTTATAAAAATCCCATCTAGCGTCTTCAATAAATATTTTATACTTTTGTAAATACCATATCCCTTCGATTGTAATTAATGCCGCCTTTTTGCCACAATCAATTTTTACCAATAACATTTTACTAATTTCCTTTGTTTGGTATGTATCTTTATCACACACTTAAGCTATATATTTTTATAAAAAATCATGAATCTTATAACTTCCGAACAAGAAAAAGACCTACTCAATAAATTACGACAAGACAATGATGATGCTTTTCGAACTTTATTTAGTGCCTATTATAAATACCTCACCGCAATCGCTTATCGATATTTAAAGGATGGAGAAAAAGCAAAAGACTTCGCTCAAGAAGCCTTTGTTGTTTTATGGAATCAACGAAAAGAATTAGATATTAGATTAGGTCTAAAACCATACTTGCGACAAGTGGTCATCAATAAGTGTTTAAATCATTTGCGAAGAGAACAACGAATTGATTTTTCGGAAAATTCTCAACTTCCTGAAACAGCAACCTCCATCGATGCTATTCACCATTTGGAAAAAGAAGATTTACAAAAAACCATTCAACAAGCAGTCGATAATTTGCCTAACAGGTGTAGAATTATTTTTTGCATGAGCCGCTACGAAGAAAAATCCCACAAAGAAATCTCCCAAGCATTAGGCATCACTCCCAAAACAGTTGAGAATCAAATTACCATTGCATTGAAAGCGCTTCGAAAAGCGATTTACAAAACGACTCTGCTTACTTTTTTCTTTTTAAATTTTTTTTAAAATCTTTTGGGGGGAACGCTATTTTCATTTGTCATCTAAATAACTAATGCTTAAAAGCATAAATAAAATATCATGAATTCAGACTACTACATATCGTTAATTTACAAAGAACTCAAAGGCGTCATCTCGCCGGAAGAGACAAAAGACTTACGAGCGTGGGAAAAACAATCGTCTGAAAACCAACTAACTTCCGAAGAAGTCAGACAAGTTTGGATTGAAAGCGAACATTATGAATTGCCTTTTAAATTAGATCACGATGTTGATTTCAATAAAATGAAGTCAACCATTACTACTTCTCCAACACCTGCGAAAGTAGTTCCAATGCGCCCTCGAATACTTTGGTTACAAGCAATTGCCGCGGCCGTAATTGTATTGTTAGGAGCAACCTTTTTATTCCAAAATTATTTTGAAAATGATGCGGAATGGGTTGTTGTAAAAGAAAGTAATGAAGTGCAAGAAATACAATTAGCAGATGGTTCAAAAGCTTGGTTAAATGCAGGAAGCACGCTCTCCTACCCTGCTGAGTTTCCTGCTACAGAACGCCCGATAAAATTAAACGGAGAAGCTTTTTTCGAAGTAAGTAAAGATGCCAATCGTCCTTTCCAAGTAACGACCAATCGAACTACGGTAACAGTTTTAGGTACTGAATTTAATGTGCGAGATATGGCTGAAGAAAAAACTTTCGAGGTCGCTGTACAAGAAGGAAAAGTGCAAGTTCAAAAAAATGAATCTACTCAAAAAATCATTTTAGTGAGAAATGAAAAAGCAGTTTATGATGAGAAAAATGATTCATTGGAAAAAGTTGTTGATCAGAATTTAAATGCAACCGCTTGGAAAAGTAAGAGTTTAAAATTTCGAGATAATACATTAGATGAAGTCATTTCAGCAATCACTCGTCAGGCTTCTAACAGTCTATACATAAGGTTAGAAAATGATAAAATGAAAAAATGTCGAATATCCGGAAGATATTCAACTGATACTGACATTATGGTTTTATTAAAAGACATTACAAGTATTCATAATATGCAAGTAAAACAAATAGATCATAGAGGATGGAAAATAAGCGGAGGTTCTTGTGATTAAAAAGATGAAAGGTTACAACTATGATTAAAAAAACACCCATTTTTTTTCTCTTTTTATTTTTCCAAATAGGCTTATCTGCACAATCGTTGCTAGATAAGCCTGTTAGTTTTAATATTCAAAATATTTCAATTTCAGAAGCACTTTTTACGGTAAGTGAGGTTGCTGATATAAATATTACTTTCTCTCCTAAATTTTTTCCAAAAGAAAAAAAAGTAAGTATTGAAGCTTATGAAGAACCACTTCGAAAAGTTTTAAAGAATTTTTTAAACGAAACCAATATTGATTTTAGGTTATCAAAAGGAGGCATCGTTTTATTTCGAAAACCTATCCGAAGAATGACCATCAGCGGATATTTGACTGATGCAAGAACTGATGAAAGACTCGTAGGTGCTCACATTATTGAGTTGAATAGTTTGGAAGGAAATACGAGCAATGCTTATGGTTTTTTTAGTCAAAATTTTAAACAAGGAAAAGTCAAATTACAAGTTTCCTATTTAGGTTATCAAACGAAAATAGTAGAAGTTGATATACGAAAATCCAAGGAAATAAATATCGCATTAGAACCTTCTCTCACTCTCCAAGAAATAATTGTTATTTCAAAAACAGATAGTGTGCTCGTCAATCCAAGAGGAACTGAAACTACTTTACCTCTAGAGCAACTTTCCTATTTGCCTACGGCAGGAGGCGAGCCTGACATCATGAGATTTATTCATCTTTTACCTGGTGTACAAAGTGGTGCAGATGGATTTGGAGGACTTCATGTACGAGGTGGAAATGTCGATCATAATTTAATTCTATTTGATGATGTTCCGATTTATAATCCTTCTCATACTTTTGGTTTATTTTCTATTTTCAATCCTGACATTGTCAAGAGTGTGAAGTTTTACAAAGGTGGATTTCCCGCTCGATATGATAGTCGAATTTCATCAGTTTTAGATGTTCGAACTCGAGAAGGGAATGGGCAAAATTTCTCTGGTGAATTTTCAGCAGGAACAATGGCAACTCGAGGCTTAATTGAAATTCCTTTGAAAAAAGGAAAAGGTGGAATTTTGATTGCAGGTCGTAGAACACATTTAGGCTTGTGGCTTTCTCCTTTGGCCAAAAAGAAAAAAGAAGAACAAGGTTTTGAAGGTGAAATGAATTATTTATTTGCAGATTTTAATGCAAAGGCAAATTACTCTTTGAATAAAAAAATAAAATCTATTTAAGTTTTTATGCTGGAAAAGATGATTTGTCTGATAACTCCTCAAAGGATGAAAATCAAGAATTTGATCCCAATCAACCACCCTTTGGGTTTTCCATTTTATCTAAAGATAGCTATGCCGTTGAATGGGGCAATCGAATTATTTCTCTTCGCTGGAATCACTTGTTTAATGATAAAATTTTTTCCAATACAACAGCAACATTTAGTAAGTTTCAATACACGAGCGAAAATGCTTCAGAACTTCAGTTTTCCTTTCAAGATGAAAATTTCCAAGCTTTTAGAAATGCTGCTTTTTATAGTTCAACAATAACAGATTTTTCTATTCGAACTGATATTGATTATTTTATTCATCACGAGCATAAGTTACGTTTTGGAGCCAATGCAATCCAACGGAATTTCATTCCTGGACTTTCAGAATTCAGTTCTTCAGGAAGTGAATTGGATAGTATTCCTGAATTCACTCAAAATAATTTTGATGAGAATGAAGCAATTAAAACAGGAGAATTTAATTTATACGCGGAAGAAGAATTTCAACGAAAAAATTGGACGATCAATGGAGGTCTTCGATTATCTGCATTTGTGAGACAAGGTAAAGTAGATATTATTCCTCAACCACGATTAGCTGTTTATTATCATTTCAATAAATATTTAAATTTCAATACAACTGCTTCTCGAACCACTCAATTTCTACAATTACTGACTCGTTCAGATGCTGGATTGCCGAATGATCTATGGGTTCCTTCTAGTTCAAATTTTGGGCCTCAAAATGCATGGCAAATTACAGGAAAATTATCAGGAAAATTAGGAAAAAAATCCAATTGGAGTTTAGAAGGTTTCTGGAAAAAAATGAACAACCTTTCTAGAATTAACCAAAGTCAAATCCCTGGAGGATCTGCTAGTTTGCAAGAATTACAAATTGATACCAAAACTTGGGAATCATATATAGAGAAAGGAAATGGCGATGCCACAGGTCTTGAGGTTACCTTGGAACAACAAAAAGGAAAGTTGACGGGTTGGGTGAGTTATACTTTTTCCAAAACCAATAGAAACTTCAAAGGAGAAAAAACAGCTTTTTCTTTTGATAGTCGACATGGTGCTTCCATTACTTCTACTTTTCACCTTAACCAACACCTTAATTTATCAGCCAATTGGATTTTTCAAACTGGGCGTCCATTTTCTTCAACAGAATTTGCCGAAGGCGATGTCCCTCCTACCGTCATAGATTTACTTGAAACATCCGACCTATCAAAAAATATTGATCGACTTCCTAATTTTCATCGATTAGACTTAGGGTTGAATCTTCATTTTGGAAAAAAGAAATGGAAACATCATTTCAATCTTGGTGTTTATAATACTTACAATCGGAAAAATGTATTTTTCGCATATCCTGAAATAACTTATGATGAATTTGGAGAAGAAATTAGAACGATCAAGACCGTCTATTCTTTGCCAATCTTACCCTCTTTCAGTTATTCTGTAAAATGGTAATTTTTTTCAAATCCCATTGGAAAATCCTTTAAAAACATTGGATTTTTGAAATACTAAAGTTATCTTTGCACTCGTTTTTTAAACCACTTAAATAATATAATCAATGTTTGCAATTGTAACTATCGCTGGTCAGCAATTTAAAGTTGAGAAAGATCAAGAGATCTTTGTCCACCAGCTGGATGCAAAAGAAGGCGACTCTGTTTCTTTCGACCAAGTTCACTTGGTAGAT
>JBGCCY010000217.1:0-9034 GCA_045104975.1 Saprospiraceae bacterium | reverse complement strand
AATAATCATTATTAGTTTCAGAAGCAGTTACCCATTGAAGGTCGATAGTCGTTACTTTTGGTCTTCCATTGAAAGAAGTTAATTCAACAGGTAAAATATTACCTCCTTGACTAAGGAGTAAAGCTTCGGAATCGATATAAGGTTGATTACCAGGTGCGATTGCTGTATTATTAATACCAACCCAATTTGCTCCATTACTCTCACCAGGGTTACCTGGAGCTGCAAGAATAGCTATTTTGGCGTTCAAAACTTTTGCTGCAAGATCAGCACCAACAAATGGTACTAGACCTGTACCATTAAATATAACATTATCGAATTCTCCTGTCCCAGTTCCGACTGCCATTGCAGTAGCACTACCCGCAGGTGAATTTAAAGCGGTTAACCCTGTTGGGATACTTGTTCCATCCTGAGCCGCTGCTGATGGATTAAGATCAGCACCAAAATTACCATTATTTGCATTTAAGATAAATATGAAATTAGGATTTTGAGAAGGGTCATCTCCTCCAGCACCATCATCATCTTGAAAAACAATAACTTGGTCACCAGCAAAAGTAAAATCTAAAGAACCTGTAATCAAAGCATCAGTATGCGAAGAAAATTGTGGTTCAGCTACAGAACCTTGATATTGAAATATACTTCCTGCATCTATCGCTGATGAGGCAACAAACTTTGTTGCTCCTTCTGGACAACTTGTGTAAGTAGGATCAACACCGGTATCTATGAAACCTCCTGAAGGAAAAACGCCACAATCCGTAAAGTAAATAGTTGTCCCAGCCACTAAGTTAACAAAAGTCACAAAAAAGAATCGATCATTTCCTACGTTACCTTCATCGATTTGTAATACCATTATATCACCTTGAGTTAAGGGAGTTCCTTGCCCAGAAGAATTAAAAGAAAAACTAAAGACCAACAGAAAGATTAAAAGAAGTTTTCTAGTAAATAGAGTTGTTGTTGTAAAAAAATTCATGGTTAACTTATTTTTAATTAGTGTAAAAATTATGTGAGTATTCGAGACAGTCTATCATCTACTAATTGTATTTAGATATAAGCAAGACATTATCTTGAATATTATATTTAAGATTTATTGTGAATATTGGATTTGGGGAAATTAAGATTGGTATTTTAAACGGAACTGGAATGTAGAATGTATTGGATGAAATTTAAGCTTATTACTATTAGGAACTTGGAGTTATTCAGAATACTTACTACAAAGCTAAGAAATAAAATTCCTAAAAGAACATTTATTTGACAAAAATATCCCAAATTTTCAATTAGAAAATTCGGGATATTTTTCCTTTTTTTTTAGCTAAATAAAAGAAAATGATTTTTTTAGCTAAACTACTTTTTTACAAAAGAAGTATTCAATATTTTGTTTTTATTGATAGCAGATAGTCTATAGAAACCTGCTGGAATATTTTCTACTGGAAAAGTTAATGAACCAGAAGAGATGGTAAAAGAGTTAATTAAATTTCCATAAAAATCATAAATAACTATCGAGGTATCGCTGTCCCAACTTTCAGGAAGATTGATATTCAATTCTCTTATAGTAGGATTAGGATAGACTTGGATTTCACTTCTATCCGCTTCGAATTCTATAACAATGATATCAGAATAAGACTTGTCACCATTAAAATCTACTTGACGCAATCTATAATAGTTCAGTCCATCACTTGGCGATTGATCAGTCCAATTATACTTGCTTTCTAGGGTTGTTGTACCTCTTCCATTTATTTCAATCATCTCTTTAAAGTCAATGCCATTGATACTTTTTTCTACTATGAAATAATCATTATTAGTTTCAGAAGCAGTCTTCCATAGTAAGTCGATAGTTTTTACCTTTGGTCTTCCAATAAAAGAAGTTAATTCAACAGGTAAAATACTACTTGCGTTCACTAGTAAAGCTTCATATTGGAAATATAATATATCGTCAGCGTCACCTTGACTTGTGTTGCTTTCACCAAACCAATTCAGTCCGTTACTTTCATCATCTCCAAGAGGGCCAGGATTAACTTCAAGAATGGCTATTTTGGCATCCATAACGGTTGTAAATGGTACTAGTCCAGTTCCATTAAATACAACATTATCAATTTCTGCACTTCCTTCACCGACTGCCATTGCTGTTGCGCTGCCTGCAGGTGAATTGGTAGCTGTTAATCCTGTTGGTACGCTTGTTCCAGAACCATCATTTAGTTGCCCTCCAGAGGGACTAAGATAATAAGGAGAAGGGTTAAAAGTAAAATTACCAGCATCTGCATTCAAGATGAATATGAAGGTAGGATTTAGAGAAGGATCTACTCCTCCAGCGCCATCCGTATCTTGGAAAACAATCGCTTGATCACCGGCGGTGAAAAAATCTAATTTTGAACCAGTAATCAAAGCATCACTAAAATCGGAAAATTGTGGCCCACTCGAATCTCCATTAAATTGAAACATACTTCCTTTATCTATTGCTGCTGCTGCAACAAATCTTACAGCTCCTTCTGGACAAGTTGGATATTGATTTATACCACCTGTAGTGGTAGCAGTTGGATCTGTAAAAGTGCCAGTACCAGGAAAAACACCACAATCTGTAAAGTAAATCGTTGTCCCAGCTACTAAGTCAACAAACGTCACAAAAATGAAATTATCTGTAGTTACTCCTTGTTCATCTTCATCGATTTGCAATACCATAATATCACCAGGAGCTAAGACTGTCCCCTGTCCAAAGGAAGCAAGAGAAATACTAAAGGCCAAAAGAAATACAGAAGAAAGCCTTTTTATAAAAAAAGTTGTTGTTGTTGTAAAAAGAATCATGGTTAATTTACTTTGTTATATTGAATAATTATAAATTTTTCGAACACTATTTTTTTCACCCCAAAGTATAATCATATAGGGATATAAAATAGAATTTAATTGAAACTAGTGGATTTGGGTAAATTTTACGGTTGGTACTTTACTCGGAATAGAGATAATAACATGTATAGAACAAAATTTAAAGATTATCATTTGAAACAGAGGGGTATCTTTACAAATACCTTACAAAGTTAAATAAATAAAATCTCTAAAAAGAATTTTTTTTTTAGAAGTTTGAGTGGGTGAATTTGGAGGAAAGGATTTTTTTTTTGTAAAATAAAAATCCCGAACCTTCTGATGGAAAATTCGGGATTACTGGTTTTGTAGTTTTTTTTTTGAAAAAAACTACAAAACCTCAAGCGTAATTGATTTCATATCTCCAATTGGAATAAAACTAGCCCAATAATATGGATGTGATTCTCGGTGGATTGTTGTGTTTTTGAAATAATTTTTTTTGACCTGATGTAATGCTTCAGCCTTATTTTTATGAGTTAATATTTGCGCATAAAAATCAACCATCAATTTTTTAGAAACTTCATCATCCACTACCCAAAGTGTGGTAATGATGCTAGATGCACCTGCGTAAGAAAAACCTCTTGCCAAACTAATAATCCCTTCTCCTTCTTTCAATTCGCCAATATTAGTTTCACATGCACTCAGCACGACCAACTCAGCATTGAGTTGCAAAGCATACAAATCTTTGGTATAAAAATATTCAAAGCCTTTTCCATTTTTTCCATTAAAAACTAAGCAAGAAAAATCGCCTGCTTTATCATTCGCTTTTCCATGAGTAGATAAGTGTAGGATTCGATATTGCGGTGCATGCTTTCTAAAGTTTTCAACTGTCGCTTTTTTGGTAGCATAAATATCACCTTCCATTTTATTTTGGATGGAATTGACTTCTTCGATATTCCATTTTAATTCGCCAAAGTTGACAGAGAAATCGTTGGAAATATCTAAATCAATATTCGTGTTTTTTGGAAAAGAAAGGGCAAAGCCTGCAAAGAGTTTTTGCTCACTTGGAGTGATTTCTTTTTGTTGCATTTCATTCCAAAGAGAAGCGGAATAATTATAACTGATGATAAAATCATTAATTAAATAAGGATAGTCTTTAAAATATTGCTCCTCTTCTATCGTCACCTTTTGAGTCAATAATGCCTCAAAGGGAATATGTGAAAGAATTCCATCAGGCGCAATAATCAAATGAGTTGAAGTGCTACAAGCTGCTCGAATGGGGGCAAATATTTTAGTATATAAATTTGCTGCAGCGGTAGCATAGCCTTTAGTTTGTTTCTGTAGAATGCCTCGATTCAGTTGATTAACCAAAGAATCAATTGGAGTTTCGAGTTTTATTTTGACAGAATTAAAAGAATTTTTATTGATGACGAATGCATAAATCGCACTATCGCCTCTGAAGTATTCGATAAAACTCTGATCCTCATTCAATAGATTTTTTTGCACCTCAGTCCAATTTATCGTTTTAGTATTTTTTTTGAGAGAAAGATAAGTTGGATTTGATTGGGCGATTACTTGAAGGATTTCGTTATATTTTGTTCGATATTTTGACAACGAATCTAGTAGCGGTTGAGTTTTTGCATCTTCTCGAATTAAGGCTAAAGCATATTCTTTTTCATAAAAATTTTGCTTCAGGTTGAGTGCTTTTTCTTTTTCAATTAATTGATCATCGACAATTAATTTCGCTTTTGCTTTTCGTACGGCTTCTAGCAAAATAATAGATTTACTTTTCTCCGCAAAATTAAAAGCATGACTATTATAATTTTCATCGCTAAACACATTTTTCATTTCCAAACATAAATCAATGGCTTTTTCATAGACAGGTTTGGTTCTAGCCACTAATGACTCTTTGGACGCATCCGAACTAAATTCCAACCGCATCAAATCTGCCAAAGAATCCACTTTGAGATAAGTATCAAAGGAGGCTTGTAACCATTTTTTATTTTTTGTTTTGGAATAAAACTCACATAACAAATCAGCTTTGGAAGATAAAGTAATGAACAATCCATTTTTATCGGTGATGGTATTGGCATCAATAATTAGATTCGAAGATGGATTGTTTTTACTAAAGTCATATCCTGCGACGATATTCTTGATGGCTATATTATAGCAGATTAAGGCACTATCTAAGTTGTTTTCTTTTTTGAAGATATCTCCTAAATTATCATAAATGGAAGCGATATTTAATCGATCTTTTTTTGGATTAAAATAGGTGAGTGCTTGGTGAGCAGAATTTTTAGCTTCGGCTAATTGATTTTTTCTTTTATAAATTACGCCAATATTATCAAGGTTTTTTCCAATATATTTTCCTCGTCTTTTAAGTGATTTATTGATTGCTAAGGAGCGATTATAATAATGAAGTGAATTGTTCCAATCATTTATGGCAGCGTAATATAATCCTGCACTATGATAGGTATTAGCTAAGTGTTTAAAATTAGAATTCCTGTTGGATAATTGACTTAAAACAGATAGTGCATTATTCAAATAAACAGGCGGAGTTGTGGTATCTTTTAATCTATTGTAAAGTAAAATTGACATATCATTGCAGGCAATGCCCCATGATTTTTCCCAATTTCGTTTTTCTTTTCCTTCACTTTTTTCGATTTTTTTTGCATAGATGGCAATGGCATCTTCTAAGTAAACTTTAGCATTATCAAGGTCTTGAATTTTTTTATAAGCTCGGGATAATTGGTGATAAACTGATGCTTTTAATTTAATGGATGATGTACTCATCGATTTAGTAAAAGACATACACCAACAAGGATTACCAAATAAGAAAACACTAAGGTTTTCTTATTTCCTAAATATAGAAGAAAAAATATCAACAACTCTAATTGGAAAAATTAGAACTGCCATTTTTTTTGATGAAAATGAAAATAAAGAAAATAGCATTGTTGAATTTTTTATTGATAAAATAAAAAAAGGATGGAGTGACCAATTAAGAATGGATACTACTTTGCGACAACAAGTGATGAATTTTATTGCCAAAGATAAAACAGATTTGAAAAGTCGAATTGTTGGGAAAATGAAATCTTTAGGACATACGAATTCTGAGGCGGAAGATATTTATCAGCAAGGTTTTATTCAATTGGAAAGATTGTTAAAAGGGAATAGTTATCATGGTGGAGATGTCAAAGGATTTTTCGGAGTCTTTGTATTAATTTAAAATTAAATGAAAGGCGAATTACTAAACCAGATTTGCCTGGAGAGTCTCATCATTTGGATAAGCATGATCACTCCATGGAAATACAGATGGTGAAAAATGAACAAAAGAAATTATTAGAAAATTGGTTATCACAGTTAGGTGAAAAATGTCGTCAAACCCTTCAGTTGTGGAACGATGGTTTTTCGATGAAAGAAATTTCAGAAAAAGCGGGCCATGAAAATGCAGCTAAAGCGGCACTAGCTAGATTTAGATGTATGGAAAAATTGCAGAATTTAATTGATTTTCAATCATGGAAAAAAACCGACTTAGCATGAATAAAGAACCTTACTTAAAACGAATAGAAGCTTATTTTGAGGAACAAATGTCCGTTGAAGAAAAAACGACATTTGAATCAGAACTCAAATCAAGTCCTGAATTGTTGGAGGCTACAGAAAAATATAAAATCTCTAGGCAAGCAATTGATTTGTTATCCGAAGATGCTTTAAGATCTAAGTTTAAAGATTGGCGAAAAAAAAAGGAGGATATCGTTACGATTAATGAAGGATTGGAAAAAACTGTTGCTGTTCCAAAACCAGCTACCAAGGTCAGAAGTATGTGGAACAGTTCTATCAAAAAAATGGCGATTGTTGCAAGTTTTATTTTACTCGCCACAGCAGCTTATATTTTTATTGATATACCGACTTCCAATGATCCATTGATCACTTTTCATTATTCTCTAGAAGGAGATAACCAACTGAGGAGTGGCGGAAACCCAGATTGGAATTTAGCGGTTGAAGCATTTAATAATAAAAATTATGCTCAGGCGATTCGTCATATTCAAGAAATAAATCCTTCGCTTGACGTAATTGAATTTTATTTAGGACAGTCATTTTTCCATTTGAAAGATTACAAATCTGCGAAAGAAAATTATCAAAAAATATTGGATAGACCGGGTTCTTCTTATCGTGAAGAGGCAGGGTGGAATCATGTAGTCACTTCGCTTTTGATAGATAGAAATGATGAGGTGGCCAATTTTAGGTTAGATCGAATCAGGGTGGATTCAAGAAATTCGTTTTATGAAAAGGCAAAAGAATTGAAGGAGGAATTGAAAAAGTAAAAGATCGCTGCGCTGACAGAGGACAGACCAGTCGTTGCACTCCTTGAGAGAGAACAGACTGACGATGTATTTCTGCACGATTATAATCGTCAGTCTGTTTTCTGTTAGTGTAGCGATCTTCATTCTAAAAAACTCGGTACTTAGAATCTAAAAACTGATTTGCTTCTTCCTCTTTAAATTTCGCAGTTGCACTATTCCAATGAAGTTTTTGATTAGGAAAACGTCCCGCAATTACTCCTAGTAAGATGGTTTCTGTTAATCGAGATGCGTAAGAAAATGGCGCACTACATTCAGCTTTTCCTAAACAAGCATCAATGAATTCGTGATAATGTTTTGGAGCTTCGGCTTCGTAATCTCTGACAGGTTCCTCCAACTTGAATTTTGCAATATCCATTTCTTGGTATTTTCCATCAACAATTAATTTTGGCATCAATTGAAAATGTGGCAAATACAACCTTCCTTTTTCTCCAATAAACATAGCACCTTGATCGTGGAGTTTTTCATCACCAGGCAATTTCAAATCCTCATGAAGCGCAGGAGCACCTTCTCCATCTGACCAGATCCAAGTTAATTTATCAGTCGTATATTTTGTTCCTGGAAATTCATAAGTGACTTCATTTTTTTCAGGAAAACCAAAGCCGTTGGGTTTTCTACATTTATTAGTAATCGTTTCTGGAACATCTAATTGCAAGGCATTGTAGGGTGTATCAAAAATATGAACACCCATATCTCCAAGCGTTCCACAACCAAAGTCCATTAGTTTTCTCCAATTCCCAGGATGATAAATTTTCCTTTTGTAAGGTCTTTCAGGAGCAGTACCCAACCATAAATTCCAAGTCAAAGTATCAGGTATTTTATCTTTACCTTTTGGTTCCGCGCCATCATAACCCCAATTTTTTGGAGACCATGCTCTGACTGTTTTTACTTTTCCAATGATCCCATCTTGGATTAAAAGCGTGGCTAATTTATAATCGTAAAAAGAATGAACTTGAATTCCCATTTGAGTAACTAAGTTTTTCTCCTTAGCTAATTTTTGCATGGCTCTTGCTTCAGTTACATGATGTGTTAGTGGTTTTTGGCAGTAGACGGGCTTGCCGAATTCCATTGCCATCATGGAAGCAGGAGCATGAGTATGGTCAGGAGTAGATACAATTACTGCATCAATTTCATTACCCATTATTTTAAACATTTCTCTGTAGTCCGAATATACTTGAGCTTTAGGATGTAGTTTTTGTGCAGTTACTTGTGCAATAAAATCAACATCACAAACAGCAACTACATCGACAAACTCATGAGAAGAAATTGCTTTTAAATCTTCAGCTCCCATTCCTCCCACTCCAATATGAGCAGTTCTGATTCGTTTAACTTCTTTGTCCAAATCATTTATTATATCCTTAGCAACTGTTTTCTTATCTTCCTCTGATTGATTTACACCACAGGAAGGTAAAATGGTTACACCTGTGGAAAGTACGGCTACCTTTTTTAGAAATTCTCTTTTTTTCATATTGTTTTGATTTTGTGCAGGATGACTCTAGAGAGTCGTTTTATATTATGGTAATTTTTTAATTTTTATATTTCTAAACCAAAGTGGACTATCATGATCTTGCAGACCGATATATCCTTTTTTGAATGTGCCATATTTTGGAGAGTTTTTCCATTTTCCTTTTGCTTTCCTTTCTTGCCAATCTTTAGACCAAGGCACAAAGGACAATACTTTTTTTCCATTCAACCAATGCTCTGCCAAGTTAGGAGTAAATAAAATTTTTGAAGAATTCCATTCACCAGCAGGTTTTACTATCTTTTGATTATTGTCTGTAGTATGCATGGCATAATCGGCAGCTGTTTTTTGCCATTCTTCCAATTTTGCATCATTGATTTCTTCCCATTTGAGATCATCCAATAGCTGATATTCGGGAGCAATTTCA
>JBGCCY010000216.1:0-15561 GCA_045104975.1 Saprospiraceae bacterium | reverse complement strand
TTCCCATTCCGAACAGAGAAGTCAAGTCGTTCAGCGCTGATGGTACTGCCTTTAGGTGGGAGAGTAGGTCGTTGCCATTTTAATACAAAAATCCTGAAAGGGTAGAGTCTTGTACATTAGTTTGTACAAGACTTTTTTTTTACCTCAAAGCGAAATAAAATGAAAACCATTCTCCATTTAATCTTCAACTACATATCCTGCTCAATTAATTTTTACTAAAAAAAACTTAAATTTGCCCTCCTTGTTAGATAGCTAAAGAATTATTATTTAATATTTTTTAGCGAAGCAAACTTAATATGAATAAAGAAAAAACATTAGCTCTTCGGATGGAAATGGTATGGTGGGTTTTTACTGCTGTTATCGCATTTGCAATTTTATTTCCTATTATGCAAAATGTGGAAGATTACCCATTTCTATTTCCCAACCTTATTTTTATTGTTGTTTTTATCACATTTGCTAGGTACATTTTTTTATTAAAACATACTTTTTTAGCAAATAGACAAATTCTAAAAGTGGTTATTTTTTTCCTTTGCTTACCGCTGTTTGCTTATTTGGTTAATGAATTAACAAGTGTTCGAACTTTTTTAGATGAACAAGGGATTGATGCTCTTGTGGAAAATTTAGCTTATGAAAATCATTGGGGTTTTGCAAATTATGTAAAAACTGAAATGTACTTTTTTGGAGCAGCCAGTTTGGTCGTGACAGCTTTACTACCATTGAGATTATTACTTTCCGTATGGCGAAATAGAAACAGAGGAACAGTTTAAAATTATAAAATATACTTGATGAAATCTTATTTGCAAGAATTGAATGATGTGCAACGTGCTGCCGTAACAAATACGGAGGGCCCAGTTTTAGTAATTGCCGGCCCTGGTTCAGGTAAAACTAGAGTATTGACTTATAGAATTGCACATTTGATTGAGGAGGGGGTTGCACCTTGGGAAATCTTAGCATTGACTTTTACTAATAAGTCGGCTAAAGAAATGAAAGCTCGGATTGGAAAAGTTGTAGGTGACAAGGCAGACAGGGTTTGGGCAGGTACTTTTCACTCTATTTTTGCAAGAATATTAAGAGTAGAAGCAGATAAAATTGGTTATGCCTCCAGCTTTACTATTTATGATACAGATGATTCCAAAAGTCTTTTGAATTCAATTATCAAGGAGATGAATTTGGACACAAAAGTATATGCAGCTAATGGAGTGCGAAGTAGGATTTCTTCTGCAAAAAGTAATTTGATTACACCTAAAGCATATAAAGAAAATAAAGAATTATTGCTTCAAGATAAAATGAGTAAGCGACCTTACATCCATGCTATCTACGCAAAATATATGGAACGATGTAAAAAAGCAGGCGCAATGGATTTTGATGACCTGCTTTTTCAGATGTTTCGATTGCTTCATCAGAATCCTGATAACGTGGTCGAGAAATATCGAAAGCGATTTAAATATCTGTTAGTCGATGAGTTTCAGGATACGAATTATTTGCAATATGCTATCATCAAGAAGTTTGTAAAATATGAAAATAGTCCACAAAACCTTTGTGTAGTAGGTGATGATGCTCAAAGTATTTATGCTTTCCGTGGGGCAACGATTGATAATATTTTGGATCTTGAAAAAGAATTCAAGAATCTAAAGACTTTTAAGTTGGAACAAAATTATCGTTCCACCGATCACATTGTTCAAGCGGCTAATGAATTAATCAAAAATAATCAAAAACAGATTCCTAAAAAGATTTGGTCGGACAAAGGAGAAGGACAAAAAATACAAGTTATTCAAGCAATTACAGATAAGGAAGAAGGAAAACGAATTGCAGATGTGATCTTGGAGCAAAAAAATAGATATCATATTAAGAATAATGAGATTGCAATTTTGTATAGAACCAATTCTCAATCTAGAATTTTTGAAGAATACCTAAGACGATATAATGTAGGTTATAAAGTTTTTGGTGGACTTTCTTTTTATCAAAGAAAAGAGGTGAAAGATTTATTAGGTTATCTTCGATTGACTGTTAATAAGAGAGATGAGGAAGCGTTGAAGCGAGTTTTAAATTATCCACGAAGAGGAATTGGGAAAACGACCATGGATAAAATTTCAGTAATGGCAGCTGAAACAGGGAAGACGATGTGGGAGTGTTTGCAATTAGTTACAGCAAGTACAAAAGCGAAAACAGCAATTAATAATTTCGTTAAAGCCATAATGAGTTTCACTCGAAAAGCTGAAAGTTCGAATGCTTACGAAGTAGCTATCCATGTTGCAAAAAATAGTGGCTTACTTGCAGAAATGCAAAAAGATAATTCTTTAGAAGGTCTTGGGAGAATAGAAAATGTAAATGCATTGTTGGATGGTGTAAAAGAATTTGTAGAAAATGATGAGATTATCGATGAGGCAATTATGCCAGACAAAACATTGACTAGTTATCTTCAAAATATCGCTTTACATACAGACATGGATAGTCAAGCGGAAGAAACTGAATTTGTTACTTTGATGTCTGTTCACTCTGCAAAAGGGTTGGAGTTTAAATCTGTTTTTGTGGTTGGTTTAGAAGAAAATTTATTTCCATCATTTATGTCGATGGAAAGCAAAGAAGGTTTAGATGAAGAGCGTCGATTATTTTATGTAGCGATTACAAGAGCTGAACAATATTTGACTTTATCATTTGCCAGAGGAAGGTATAAATTTGGAAAATTAAGGAATGACCAACCGAGTCGTTTTTTAAATGAAATTTCTCCACAGCATTTTGATACTTCATTAAGTGTTGGTGGAAGTATGAATCTAACTTCAGGAAAAAGACAAGAGCGTGTAGCTTCAGGAGTAAAAGGAAATTTCAAAAGAAGAGGTACAGTTGCTGCTCCAAAATTTGCAGTTGATCCAAGTACTTTTAAACCTGACTCTCCTGCAAAAGTTCAAGCTGGAATGAAAGTTTTGCATTTAAGATTTGGTGAAGGCCGAGTGATAAGTATTGATGGAGCAGTTGATAATCGAGTAGCAACCATTATGTTTCAAGGGATTGAAAGTCCTGAGCGACGCATCATGCTGAAGTATGCTAAGTTGCAAATATTATAAATCCACTGTCTCCTAAAAGGGAACTATGTAGTAACGTTATTTTTCTTTTAATAGAAGGATTTGATTAAATGATTTTAATTTTACCGATCCTCTTCAGAGGAAAGAGATTTTAATTTTAAGAGAATCCTAGAATCGAATTTTTTCAAAATTTCATATCTTTCATTACTAATTTCGGAGATCCAGCCTTCTTCGATATAGTAGTAATCATAAAATTCATTTTTAGAAAGTTGCTCTAATCTTATCATGTCTACTTGATCTTCTAGCTTCCATACTTTTTCATAATAATGAAATGAGGGAGAATTAAAAGCGCGAACTCCAAAAGTAACTTGCTTTTCAGGATTTTCATTTTCCAAAAAATAAATAATCACATCTTTTGTATTCGTATCAAACCACCATTCTCTAACAGTAAAAGTGTTTGCACATATTGAGAAATGAAATGAATAAGTTAGAAGAGGAATTAAACATAGTCCAAATTGTAGCCATTTCTTTTTGTCAAAAAAACTAAAGAAGAAAATTGGAAGTAAAGAAAAAAGAGGGAAATAAATTAAAGCTGTGCGGTCTGCAAGAAAAGGTGTGCCTAATAAATGTAACTGTGCGATCGTACTCCAACAGGTAACGGAAAATAAAATTCCGAAAACCAACCCGCCCGTGAATATATTGTTATTGTTTTTTGAGAATAATTTTTTAGTAGAAAAGATTATTACACTCAGATAAATTACAATTGCAATTCCCACTAAAACTTCAGGAAAATCTATCCCAAAATAACTTTTCCCAAAAAGACTTTGATTGACTAAGGAGAGGATGGTATCGGTATAAAAACTTCCTTTTTCTCCATAAAATTCATTGTTTGCTCGAACCCTAGAAATAGGGTAAGCTAAAAGTGCAAACAAAACTAAACTGATTAGAATGGTTGAAATATTTTTTTTGAAAAAATAAATTACAAAAGAGGTTTTAATCTTGATTGATAAAAAATCTTTAAGGAAGATAAAGTTAAACGCGACAATCAATGCTAAAAAATAATTTAACGCAATCAGAATACTGTAAACTGAAAGCCCTGCAATAACAAATGACCAATGGATATATTTGTTTTTTCTTTCTTGAATGTAACGATACAGATAAAACATACTTGCCATCATCAATCCCCAACTTAAACTATAGCCACGAGCTAATCCAAAAAAATCCATAAAGTATGGATTGAGATGTAACAATACAATTCCGCATATAACTACAATGGTTTGGTTGCTGATGGCTCGAATTAATTTGAAGGAAAAAAGAATATAGAGAAAATGTCCAAACAAAGCTGGGAGCCGAACCGCAAAATCAGAATCACCTAAGATCCAAGTGCTTAATCGAATCAACAATGTATTTAAAAAATGATTATTTGTGTTGACTGGATTATTGAGGAGAACATCTTTGATTGGAATCTGAACATAAACTAAAAAGGTAGTTGCTTCATCAATCGTCATTGGAATTTTTACTGCTCGAATAGTCGAGTAGGAGAGAAGAAGGATTCCTGCAATCCAAAAAATGATTTGATGTAATTTATCTTTTGACAAAGTCGAAGTCATTTTTATTCCTTAGAAATATTCCGTGTTTTGAGTCAGCTTAAAGTTGAAATCAACACTTCCTTCGGTCGTTTTTGATTCTAACTTTAAGCTGACCACGAAATTTGTCTAAGAAGATAATTTTTTTGCAAAATATCAATTACTTTTGAATTATAAGGAATGAACACAAAATAGATTTTCCAAAATGAATATTCAAAATCGTACAAAGTTGGTGAAAGAAACTGCCTATAAATTAGGGTTTGAATATGTAGGTATTGCCAAGGCTGAAAAAATGGAAGAGGAATCTCGAAATTTGGAAGAATGGTTGAAAAATGGAATGCATGGAAAAATGCAATACATGGAGAATCATTTTGAAAAAAGAACAGACCCAACTAAATTAGTAGAAGGAGCAAAATCCGTAATTACATTATTATATAATTATTTTCCAGCAGAGCAACAAAAAGATTCAACTACTCCAAAGTTAGCAAAATACGCCTACGGAAAAGATTATCATTTTGTTATCAAGGACAAATTAAAAACGTTTCTAGAAATTATTCGAACAGAAATCGGTGAAATAGATGGAAGATGTTTTGTGGATTCTGCACCTGTTTTAGAACGAGACTGGGCCAAGCGAAGCGGACTTGGATGGGTTGGGAAAAATACTTTATTGATTCATCCAAAACGAGGTTCATTCTTTTTTTTAGCAGAATTAATTATTGATTTAGAGTTGGAAGTCGATGGGCCGATTAAGGATTATTGTGGACGTTGCACTCGTTGTATTGATGCTTGTCCGACGGAAGCAATTTCGCCAGAAGGTTATATTTTAGATGGCAGTAAATGTATTTCGTATTTTACAATTGAATTGAAAGAATCTATCCCGGAAAGTTATAAAGATAAATTTGAAGATTGGATGTTTGGCTGTGATATTTGTCAAGACGTGTGTCCATGGAATCGTTTTTCCAAAAAACATAATGAACCAGAATTTGATCCACATCCAGATTTGTTAAAAATGAAGAAAGAAGATTGGGAAGAAATGACCAAAGAAGTTTTTCAAAAAATATTTAAAAAGTCAGCGGTGAAAAGGACAAAGTTTGAAGGACTAAAAAGAAATATTGATTTCCTCAAAAAATAAAAGGGTTGTTAGTTAAAAACTAACAACCCTTTTATTTTTTCAGAGAAGAAAATTATAAAGCTACTGTTTTAAAGCTAGGTAGAACATTTATTTCCAACCAGAAATTAGTTGTCGCTCGAATAATTTTACTGAATTCACCAATGTCTTCTGGTTTTTTGATGCAAGCGTTTGCTCCATATTCGTAACAAGTAATAATTTTATCATAATCATTTGAAGAGGTAAAAACCACTATTGGAATTTTCTTCAAAACATCATCAGTATAAAATTTCTTAAGAATATCCATTCCATCAATTTTTGGCAAATTAAGATCTAAAAGAACTAAGCCTAAATCTTCAATATTATCCTTTTCGAAAAAATCAAGTAATTCTTGACCATCTTTTACTATAGTTATTTCAGCATAAAGATTAATTTCTTCAAAAGCAGATTTGATTAATTGCAAGTCAGCTAGATTGTCTTCAGCGATGAGAATTTGTCTTACTCGTTTCATGGAGCGTATATTTTTAATTTACTTGAGTAATTATTATTGTAAATGCTTGATAGACAGTTATTTACAAGTATTAAAAGTTAGTTTCTAAATTAATATTGGATTCTCTAATTAGAGAGGGAATTGATAAAAGAGAATATTAGGAAGTTTCCTATTTGTATTATGGTATAATACAAAGGTTATTCCATTTATTTTTTTTGAAGAATTGTAATGATGTAAACTGGCAAGTCTTGAGGAAATTAAATAATATATGTCAAAAAGATTAGAAATAAAAAAAGGGAGTTATTCATCGTTTATATTCGACTCTCGAATAATGTAAAGTGGACGATTGCGAATATTATGATTCATTCGACTTAAATATTCGCCAATAATTCCAATAGCAATCATCTGAATTCCACCAATAAATAAAATAGCAATCATTAATGATGTCCAACCAGGAACCGAGTTTTCCCAAACGAATTTTGCCAGTAATGCATAAATTGCTACTAAAAAAGCAATGACTGAAACCATGAAACCAAAATAGGTTACAATCTTCAAAGGCACATCTGAGAAGGCTGTAATTCCATCAAGTGCAAAGTGCAACATCTTTCGATAAGTGTAACCGGTGGCTCCTGCTTGACGCTCTTGGCGATCATATTCAACAAAAGTTTGGTTGAATCCAACCCATGAAATTTGTCCACGGAGGTATTTATTTTTCTCAGGCATTTCTCTCAGAACTTCCACTATCTTTTTATCAATCATTCTAAAATCGCCAGTATCAACAGGGATCGAAATGGAAGTCATTTTTGCCAAAAGACGATAGAAAACTCTTGCAGTCCAAAGTTTTAAAAAACTCTCGCCCTTTCGATTTTTCCTTTTTGCATAAATCACTTCAAAACCTTCTTTTCGTTTTTGATACATTTCTGCAATCAATTCAGGAGGGTCTTGAAGATCAGCATCAATGATGACAACTGCATCGCCACTAGTTTTGTCAAGACCTGCGGTGACTGCAATTTGATGACCGAAATTTCGACTAAAGTCAATGTACTTGACTTCTTTATTTTTGTTGGATAAAACTTTAATCAAACCAATCGAAGCATCTTTACTACCATCATTGACAAATATCAATTCGTAAGTCACTTCCAAATTTTGCATGACTTGAGAAAGTCGATTATACAAATTTTGAATATTTTTCTCTTCGTTATAAACTGGAATGATTACAGATATATCCATTATTTTATTTTCAAAAAACCGTGACACACTTTTAAATCGTGCCACGGATAAATGTTTAATTTAACTTTTTACTCGTTTAATTTTAGCACCAATTGCATTCAATCTTTTATCAATATCTTCATATCCTCGATCGATTTGATGAATATTTCGAATGATACTTTTCCCATCGGCAGAAAGTGCGGCAATCAAAAGTGCTACTCCTGCACGAATATCAGGCGAAGTCATTTCGATACCTCGCAGTTGAGATTTCCGATTCAAACCAATTACCGTTGCTCGATGTGGATCACAAAGAATAATTTGTGCGCCCATGTCAATTAATTTATCGACAAAAAACAATCTACTTTCAAACATCTTTTGATGAATCAAAACACTTCCATTCGCTTGCGTCGCCATTACCAAAATAATCGAAATTAAATCAGGCGTAAATCCAGGCCAAGGTGCATCATAAATTGTCATGATCGAACCATCAATAAAACTTTGAATCGAATATGATTTTTGCTTTGGGATAAAAATATCGTCGCCTTTGATTTTAAATTTGACGCCTAATTTTTTAAAAACAGAAAGTGTATTTCCTAATTGATCGACGCGACAATCTTTGATCGTAATTTCAGATTGAGTCATCGCAGCCAATCCGATAAAACTTCCAATCTCAATCATATCAGGCAAAATTCTATGCTTTGTTCCGCCTAATTCATCGACTCCTTCGATGGTCAGAAGGTTTGATCCAATCCCTGAAATTTGTGCGCCCATGTCATTGAGCATTCTGCAAAGTTGTTGCAAATAAGGTTCGCAAGCAGCATTATAAATTGTGGTCGTTCCTTTTGCTAAAGCGGCAGCCATAACGATATTGGCAGTTCCAGTCACAGAAATTTCATCCATGAGAAGGTAGGTTCCTTTTAGTCTTTTGGCTTGGAGAAAAAACTTCTCGCCTTCATATTTGAATTTTGCTCCTAGTTTTTGAAAACCTAAAAGGTGAGTGTCCAATCTTCTTCGTCCTATTTTATCGCCACCAGGTTTTGGCAAACTTGCTCTGCCAAATCGCGCCAACAAAGGGGCAATCAACATAACCGAACCTCTAATTTTTTTAGCATCTTGTTGGAATTCATCAGAATGATAAAAGTCCAAATCGATTTCGTCTGCTTGAAATGAAAAAGTATTGGCTTTAGTTTTTCTAATTTTCACACCTAAGCCTTTCAATAGACTTAACAACTTTCGCACGTCCAAAATATTTGGAACATTACTGATTGTAATTTTTTCTTTGGTTAAAAGTACTGCGCATAAGACTTGTAGCGCTTCGTTTTTTGCTCCTTGAGGAGTGAGGGTTCCTTTGAGTGAGATACCTCCTGTTACTTCAAATGATTCTTGCATGTTTAATTTTTTATACAATGATAAAGGCTAAAACCTTTATCACCATAGTCTATCTATTTTTCGCAGACAAAATTATAATATTCGCAGGAGTATTCTTTAAATAATGGTTTTTTTTCAAAAAAAATAGTTGTGTTGAAACTCACAAGGTGACTCGAATCACTTTGTGAGTAATTATTGGATAATTAATAAGGGCAAGTGTTTAGTTGATAACTATTTTTCCATTTCCTAACAATACATTTCCATTTTTGATTTTGTAAAAATAAATACCACTCGAAAGACTTTTTTTATAAAAGTTAAAAGTAGTGTCAGCATGTATTTCTTCCCGAACCATTTTGCCCATCACATCAAAAACTTGGAGAGTGATATTTTTAATATTTGATTTTTTAATCTCAAATGTGGTTTGAGAGATCATAGGGTTTGGAAAAATTTCTATGTTGAGATTGGATAGATCATTATTTTGTATAGAAGTTGTTCCTCCAATTTTTTTGAGTAACATTCCTTCCAAGGTAGCTCCGGCTAAAATATATCCACCGTCAGGAGTAGGTTTAACGGAAGCGATCTGTTGGTCGAGAGAAGTGAAATCTTCAGACCAAATTTCTTCGCCTAGATTATCTAATTCCATAATAAATCCATTTGGACTAAATCCCCAAAATCCTTGAAGAGCACCAACTGCAACAAGATTCCCATCAGGTTTTAAAATAATATTTGAGACTTGGTGCAAGGCATTACCTGATAATGTTTTTGTCCATTCTCCATTTCCCAGGGAGTCAGTTTTAAAGACTAAAGGTAAGTTATCATTAATTCCCGTGGTGACACCTCCAACAATATAGCCTCCGTCAGAAGTTTGTTGGACAGTAAAGCCATTATCAAAAGTGGAAAATTCGTAAGATTTTGTCCAATCTAAATCTCCTTCGGGACTAATTTTAAACAACGTAACTTTTGAATCTAAATTTCCGGTAGCAATATAACCTCCATCACTAGTTTCACTAATTGCTAGTGGGGTTCCTCCACCAAGAAGCGTATGATATTTTTTCCAAATCAAATCTCCTTCTACGTCAAATTTCAAAATGGAAAAAAAAGCATTTGATCCAATCCAAGAATAACCAGCAAACAAATAATTTCCATCAAGACAAACAATTCCAGATTGAGCAATATGAAAGGTATCGCTTTGATATGTTTTTTCCCAAATGGAATTTCCCGATGCATCTAATTTTCGAAAACTAGGAAAACCATTTTTATTAGAGCCTATAATGATTTCTTGATTGGGTAGTTCCTTGACAAAACGTACTTCTTCATTAACAACATCACCTTCACTATAAGTATGTTGCCAAATCACATTTCCTGATTGATCTGTCTTTACCAGTCGCAAATAATGTCGAATTGCACCTGTAGGCAAATCAACTTCGCCACCTAAAAGATAACCTCCCTCTGCAGTCAAACCTACTTCAAATCCAATACTGAAACCTAATCCAAAGACAGTTGAATCAGGTGGGTATACCTTGTCCCATCCTTGCGCATTAACAGAAAAAGGTAAAATAAAGACGAGGAGTAAAAATAGGTTTTTCATGATTTCTTTTTTTAAGATAAAATAACTTCTTCAAAAAGATAGACGCAAGATAACTTATAAAAGTTGGGGCGAAGTCAAAGACATAGTTCTTGTATAAATAATCAAATAGAAAAATTCCTCAAGCGATTTTTAAATTTAGCTATAGATTATTTGACTGGTTTAAATTTATTTCTTTTTGTAGAAGTATTGTTAGTATTATTTTTTTTTGCTTTGAAAAAAATGAAGGGGTGGCTTCTATTGATAATGATTCGACTAATTTAGGTATTAGATGCCTAGTGATTGCAGGATATTAAATTAGTTGTGAATATTTTTTGGAAGGAAAAAATTGGAAGAAACCAAGGATAGCATGATTGGCTTTCGTTGACGATAGTAGTTGGTAGATGTTTGATTGGTTAAATATTTAATTGGTTGATCAGGCAATCCGAATTACCTAATCAACCAATTAAATATTTATCTAATTTATTCTTCAGAATTAACTGTTGTGGTAGAATTATTTCCAAACTTAGTATTCCGTAGAATATGTTCTATCCGTTCCATGAATTTTCGTTTGGTTGTAGATGGTGCGTGGATAAAACCTTCAACGTAAAGTAGTTGATTGTTCACTTTATCATGAATTAAATAACCAATAAAAGGCCCACCCATAAAGTCATTTATCAGATCCCAAACACCTCGAACTTCCACCGCATAGCTTCCATGAAGTTCCATCGGAATAGCAAACATAGGTAAGTCAACATCATTGGTTCGCATGTATGCACCAGCAACTTCAGTAGTGACATATTTCTTTCCAAGGGAATCTCGAATACTTCGGATTCCTTCTTTGGTAAATTGAGCTTGACTAGTGTAAGGTAATTTATGAATAAAAATATTAGCACTTAACTTCGTTGTTTCTTTTCGCAACCAAATGGTATTTTCTTCATCAATGGCGACGATGTACTCTTGTGGAATATGCATATCTGCACCCATTTTCTCCTTTATCGATTTTTCTACAGCAATATTTCGACCTTTGAGGTAAGTGTAATTTCCTATCTGAGATTGATCAAAATCATGAACTCGTTTAGCAATATTTGGGAAACTTGATTTTATATTTTCGGATAATGCTTGTTGTGTATTTCCAAAAATAAAAGTTACTAATTGCCCTCTCGCCCATTTATTATGTCCGACGACGGTATGAAATTTTGGATCTGTCTTAGCTCGATTTACTTTTTCAGTACCCAAATCTTTTTGAATAATTTTATTGGTCTCAGAATGCACATCTTGGAAATTTCCCAAAAAAACAAATGTTCTTAAGTCTCTCAGCATCCGATCATTTCTCAATTGTTCAGGTGTCAAATGACGTAGGTCAAACATTGATTCTGGTTGGGGTAAAAGCAAATAAGCAGATTCAAAATAATAGCGAAAAGTATCGCCTGCCATTCCTTCCCAAACATTGTCATCCGCTACAACTACAATTTCACTTGTTTTTCCAATTGCTCCAGACATAGGTGGACGATAAGTGGAATTGGAATCAGAGGCACAGGAAGTCAACATGATCAGCCATCCTGCCACAAACAAAACGTATTTCCAGAGATATGATAAGTTTTTATTTGAATCTTTTGTGTAATTCATTTCAACGACGTTTTTTTCAAAATTAAAATAATTCATTCCTTTTTCTCAACTATAAACAAGATGCGAAAGAAGTAGTTTTTGGCGCATACTTAAATAATGGTTAATACAAATATTTGTTAGCACTTGGTGGTATTAACCGTTGTTAAGTTTTTCTTTAAATTTCCGTTCGCTTACTCCTTTGAGATGCTTTAAACTATATTCAAATTGAGGTTCACTATTTTCTTTTTCAAAAAAGATATTTTCAAATTTATCTTGGGGAGTCAAAGGAACAGGAAATTCTAATCGGAAGGTTGCGGTAGTTCCATCGTTTTCTCGTTTGAAAAAATAAAGCGCATCACCACCTTTGCCGGATTCGTCATAATCGAAATGAACGAGTATTTTTTTGTTAGGAATACTTTCGATTATTTTTAATTGGCCATTGCCTAATTTTTCACTTTCCCACCGAAGAGCAGCATCTTTTCCAAAAGTCCAATTTCCGAAATCTGTTTTCCAAGTAGGATCAAGATTAGCGAAGTAAGACCAGTCTTTCCAGTTTTTTAAATCGTTGATTTGTTGAAAAACAATATCAACTGGAGCGTTGATGTGAATAGATTTTTCAACGGTATATTTTTCAGGAAGGAAAAAAGAAACTATGACCATTGTTGCAGTTAGGGCAATGATTCCAAAAAATATATTTTGTAAGATTCTCATCATTTGCTGGAGGTTTGAAGTTTTTTTGATAAAAATTCAACGAGGCAAATATAATGAATAAAGGGAAGGGAATATCGAATATAGAACAAGGAATTTCCAATTTTGAAGTTTGACGATGTTTGTTTAATTCTCCCTGATAAATATCGTCAAACTTCTCCAATCGCTATTCCTTAGCGAAGCGTTTAATATTCGATATTCAAAAAATAAAAAAATCAGCCGCCCAATTACCCTGGACGACTGATTACAATAAATTTAATTTTCCCTCTTCTGGGAAAACCAATTCTGACAACAGCTTCTTTATTTAGCGGTTAATGTTTAATAGTTAACCGTTAATTTTTATCGTAGACTGACTCTCTCGAGTCAGATTTTTTCTTTTGCTTTACCTGACTCAGGAGAGTCAGGCTATATAGAATTATCGAATAACGGAAACAGGCATTCTTGAATCGTAAACTCCTGTTAAAGTTGGAGACTGTGCATTTCCTGTATAATTTCTTACTTTCTTAAATACGAAATCATATAATTCTTGAACCGTTACAATCTTATTTTTATTCTTATCAGCTTCGCCTTTTAATCCTCGGATTAAGTAGTGACTGAAAATTCCTTGACGTAATCCTTGATCTTCCAATGAATATTCTTCTCCTTTTGATGACATCAATAATGCTGTTCCACCAGTAGAATTATCAAATGCGGAATAGTATTTTTTCAAAGTATTTTCGAGTGGTGCGGTACGCATGGCAGTCAAAGTTCCTGAATGACATGCATCTGCCAAGCAAAGTTTATGTTTTGCTTTTGATTCTTTAAAAATAGCTTTGACATCTTCATGATTTACCTTATTATTAAATCCATCAAAATCAACTGGCAAAAATGAACCAGGTAATCCATGTCCTGAAAAGTATAAAATCACCACATCATTTTCATCAGCTCGAAGAAAAACATTTCTCATGGTTCGCAAAATATTTCCACGAGTCGCATCTTCATCAATCAAAACCTTGATTTGATTGTCAGGCAATGCACCACCTTCTGGACTTTTCAAAAAAGCATAAGTATGGTAGGCATCATCATCTGTATATTTCAAAACAGGCATATGTTGATACCTCGCTACTCCAACTACAACTGCCCAAATTTTTACACTAGCACTTTGATCGACTTCCACATATTCATTTCCAATTGGCGTATCACCACTTTCTAATTCTTTGATCACATTTCCATTACTCCAAAGTGCTCCGAGTACTCGTCCATGTTTGTAGTACATAATTCCTTCGCCATGAGGAGCATGATTTTCCCAACCTCCTACATATTTATCACCATTGGAATAAAAACAAGTTCCTTCGCCATGAGGATATCTATTTTTAAAAGTACCCACGTATCGACTTCCATCTGAATAAGTGAATTTTCCATGACCATTCATGCAATCTGATTTATTACAATCACGGAGCGTTTTATCATTCGCATTTGCTTCTGAGTTAGAAGGAAAATTAGAAGCGGTAGTTGGCTGATTATAATTATCATTTTGAGCAACAGTTGAACTTCCTCCATTATCATCAAGGAAATTATCATTAGCCCAAACACCTACGGTAGCAGCTCCATTCGCATCAGTCAAAGTTCCGTGGCCATCTCTTTGGTTATTTTTCCAGGCACCGACAAATCTAGATTTGTCTTGATAGATCATTGTTCCTTCTCCATGCATTTTTCCATTTCGAAAGTCACCAACATATTTTTTTCCATCAGTAAAGAAAAATGTCCCTTTTCCTGAAATAACATCTTCTGCCCAATTTCCTTCGTAACGACTTCCATTTCTAAATTCCATAGTTCCCTTACCGTTCATTTTTCCTCTCTTAAAGTTTCCTCGGTAGGTATCACCATTGGCAAAAACCATTTTACCTTTACCTTCTCGGTACTGCTCTGCCCATTGGCCAAAATATTTATTTCCGTTGCTAAAATACAGCGCTCCGTCGCCATGCATTTTACCACCCTTAAATGTACCAATATATTTAGCGCCACTAGAGTACATGAAAGTACCTGAGCCGTTAAAACAATTTCCTTTAATACATTGTGCTGTTGAAGTCTGAAGAAAAGCGATGGAAATCATCACTACAATACAAATTAATCGTCTCATGCTTTTGGATTTTAAATCTGCAAAACTGCAGGTGAATTAGGCTGAACCAAAAATAAAATTATGTATTGTAAAATTTCCTTATGTTTTATGATCTTTTTTGAAAGTGAAGCTTTATTCTTTTCTGAAGTTAAAAATTTTTAGGACGAACGAAAGTTCACTAAAAATAGAAAGGAGTATTATAAACTAATTTCTACATCTAATATTGTTTAATTTTTTTCATTTTAAAAAATTATTAGCGGAAAAGAATTGTTTATCTTTACTTTTGATTGATTTTTATCAAAACTGAATTTAACACACAATATTTTTTATTGTTTTTAGACCTATCCTATGGTCAAGCTAAAATTGGAATTTATAACAACCAACGGAAGAGTAAATTTCGATTTTAGTTTGACTTACAGAAACAGGGTTTGTTTAACCTTTTATTAATTAAAACTCAGGAAAAATGTTTAAGAATTTTTTATTTGTACTAACCACAATTTTAATTTTTGCAGCTTGCGGTGATGCACCTAAATCTCCAGAACAAGCTGCTTACGAGAAATCTACAGATCAAATTTTTGGAGAAAAAATTAATGCGGAGGATGCACTTACATTTACAGACTTGTTGAATAAAATGGATCAACTAGATTCTATGGAAACAAAAGTTACTGGAACGGTAGAAAGTGTTTGTAAAAAGAAAGGATGTTGGGTCAATATCGTTTCGGATGATGGACGGGAGATGTTTGTAAAGTTTAAGGATTATGGTTTTTTCTTACCTAAAGATTGTGAAGGGCGAAAAGTAGTA
>JBGCCY010000215.1:0-3613 GCA_045104975.1 Saprospiraceae bacterium | reverse complement strand
CCAAAAAATAAATTGGGACGAGCGATGTTTAAAAAATTATATGTGTACGCAGGAGCAGAGCATCCACATGCAGCACAAAAACCTGAAAATCTTTAAAATAGTTTAATATGGAAATGATAAATGCTATAGGCAGAAGAAAAGCATCTGTTGCTCGAATTTACCTAACTCAAGGAGAAGGTAAAATCACAGTAAACGGAAAAGATTACAAAGAGTATTTCACAATACCTCATATTCAATCTGATATTACTGATCCATTTGATACTGTTGAAATTGATGGTAATATCTATGACGTAAAAGTAAACGTGAACGGAGGTGGATTCAAAGGTCAAGCTCAAGCTATTAGAATGGCAATTTCAAGAGCATTGGTTAAAATGAATGAAGAATTCAGAAGTCCATTGAAATCAAGAAAATTCTTGATGCGAGATGCACGGGTGGTTGAGCGTAAAAAATATGGTAAACCAAAAGCACGTAAGAGTTTCCAGTTCTCAAAACGTTAATCGTTGGGAGATCGCTTTTGCGAATTTATTTGCCCCTTTTTTATGCGGGCGTTTTAATCTTTTTAAAAATCTGTTTGAAAAATATTTTTTGTAAAAAAAGAAAACGGAAGCGTTTTTTTCCAAAACAAAAAATAACAAACTAAAAAATAGTAAAATGGCTAAACCTACTTATCAAGAGTTAATGGATGCAGGCGTTCACTTCGGCCACATGAAGAGAAAGTGGAACCCTAAGATGCAACCAAATATTTTTATGGAGCGAAAAGGCATCCATATTATCGATTTGAATAGAACTGATACTGAATTAGACCGAGCTGCAAAAGCGTTAAAGCAAATTGCTGCTTCTGGTAAAAAAGTTCTTTTTGTTGCTACTAAAAAGCAAGCACGAGACATCGTTTCTAAAGCGGCGTTGAGTGTTGGAATGCCTTTCGTAGTGGACAGATGGTTAGGAGGTATGATGACTAACTTTTCAACTATCCGTAAGTCTGTGAAAAAAATGCAGACTATTGATACAATGTTAGCAGATACATCTTTGACTAGTGTAACAAAGAAAGAAAAGTTGACGTTAACTCGTGAAAGAAATAAGTTAGAAAGAGTTTTAGGTGGTATCGCAAACTTAAACCGATTACCTGGAGCAATTTTTATCGTTGACATAGGACACGAGCACATTGCTTTGGCAGAAGCTACAAAATTAGGAATGAGAACTTTTGGTATGGTAGATACTAATAGTGATCCTAACATAGTAGATTATGCTATTCCTGCAAATGATGATGCATCTAAATCTATTTCAATCATTATTAATTATATGGTTGAAGCAATCCAAGATGGATTGAAGGAAGGTGCAAAAGCTAAGCAAGCTAATAATAAAGCTGCTGTGGATAAAGCTGCTGCTAAACAAGCTTAATTAGATTTTGGCTTGTAAGTTTTCACACTCAAAAAGTAATTTTCCTAGAAGATTATTTTTTGAGCGTGAATAAAAATTGAAATTAAATCACTTAATAATCATACTGCCGAGTAAATCGGCAAGTCTAAAATTTTTATTAAAATGGACGTAAAAATCTCAGCTAAAGACGTAAAAGAATTACGTGACATCTCAGGTGCTGGTATGATGGATTGTAAAAAAGCGTTGACGGAAGCAGGTGGAAACATTGAGGAGGCAATCGCAATTCTTCGTAAAAAAGGACAAAAATTATCTGCTAAAAGAGCAGACCGTGATGCAAAAGAAGGTGCAGTTATCGCATTAACTTCTGCTAACAGAAATAATGGTATCATCGTACGATTAAGTTGTGAGACTGATTTCGTAGGTAAGGGTGATGCATTTATTGCTTTAGCTACTTCTATCGGAGAGGTTGCTTTGAAAAATCTTCCTGAATCATTAGAAGCTTTATTGGCTTTACCTTTCGATGCAGAAATGAACGTTGGAGATAAAGTAACGGAGCAGGTAGGTGTATTTGGAGAGAAAGTAGAAGTGAAAGCTTACGAAAAAGTAATTACTGCTGCTGGTGAAGGTCAAGTTTTACCATACATCCACATGGGGAACCGTGCTGCTGTGTTGGTTGCTTTAAACTTGGAAGGACCTGATTATGTTGAACCAGGTAAAAATGTTGCCATGCAAGTTGCTGCAATGAAGCCTTTAGGTTTGAACAAAGATAGCATTGATCCTGCTGTGATTGAAAAAGAGATGGAAATCAATATGGACCAAGCTCGTCAATTAGGAAAACCAGAAGCAATGTTAGAAAGAATTGCAAGTGGTAAAATGAATAAGTTTTACAAAGAGAATACTTTGATGGCTCAAGTATATGTAAAGGATGGTTCGATGACTGTTGAATCATATTTACAAAGTGCTCACAAAGATTTGACTGTAACTGAATTCAAGCATGTTGCATTAGGTTAATTTTTTGATATGAAAAATTAATAAAAATATAAAAGCGAATTATTTATTTAATTCGCTTTTTTTTTGACCAAATTTGAGTGAAATTTTTTGAAAAAAAACAAACTAAATTATATTAACATGGCAATTAAATATAAAAGAATCCTTCTCAAACTTAGCGGTGAGTCATTGATGGGGGATCAAGAATTTGGAATTCAACCCTTAATGTTAAGACACTATGCAGATCAAATAAAAGAATTAGTTGAAGCAGGAGTTCAGGTTGCGGTTGTAATTGGAGGTGGAAATATTTTCAGAGGTTTGCAAGCTAAAGAAACGGGTATCGGAAGAGTTCAAGGAGATTACATGGGAATGCTAGCAACTGTAATTAATGGGATGGCGTTGCAAGGTGCGTTGGAAGGTGTTGATGTTTTTACTCGATTAGTTACTGCAATTGAAATGCGAGAAATTGCTGAACCTTATATTCGAAGAAAAGCAATTAGTCATTTGAGAAAAGGGCGAGTGGTTATTTTTTCAGCAGGAACTGGAAGTCCATATTTCACTACTGATTCTGCTGCTGCACTTCGAGCAAATGAGATTGGTGCAGATGTAATTTTGAAGGGAACACGAGTGGACGGAGTTTATACTGCTGATCCAGAAAAAGATCCAACGGCAACTCGATACGAAACAATTACTTTTACGGAAGTTTTGAACAAAGGATTGAAAGTGATGGACAAAACTGCTTTCACACTTTGTCAAGAAAATGATTTACCGATTATCGTTTTTGATATTGGAAGAAAAGAAAATTTGATGAGAATTATTCAAGGAGAAGCGGTTGGGACATTGGTGGAAGGATAAGCCTGAAATAAAAGAATAATAAAAGAAGTCGCAAAATGTGTTTTTTACAATTCACACTTTGCGACTTTTTTTTTGAAAAAATTATTTCAACTCTTTTTTCTAAAAAATAAAAAAAGAGAAACAGTTCCTAACAATACTCCTACAAAAATTAATAACTCTTGAATATTTTCAATAAAAGTAACTGCCCAAGTGAGTATAGTCACACCGCCAAACCAAATTGCTAATGAACTTATCCAACAACAACTTGTCCCAATAAAAAATGCTACAACACTTCCCCAAAAAGTATTTTTATGATTCAGTTTCATTTTCTATTTTTTTGCACTTAAAGAAATACTAGTGACTCGTGAAGCAAGGTCTTTTGCTTCTTCACTATTCAAGTTGAAATTCATTTCTT
>JBGCCY010000214.1:0-4779 GCA_045104975.1 Saprospiraceae bacterium | reverse complement strand
ATGGTAACTGGATTTGCTTCTTCTAAAAATAATATTCCATTCATTTGCCTTTGAGGTTTGTTTTCAAGATTAAAAGGAATGATGATTTCTCCTTTTTTATTGATAACACCATATTTGTTATTTTTTTGAGCAACGATTCCTGTTAAATGGTTTTTGAAATCAAGCCAATCATAACTCGGAGAAATAACTTCTACTCCTTTATGATTAATCAAACCATACTTACCATTTTCTTTTATTCTATAAAAACTATCTCTTTGTATATGTGTAATGTTTTCATAATTTTTTGTGGTGACTACTTTTCCAAGCGTATCAATTACTTGCATTAATCCATTATTACAAACAACCGCAATCCCAAAGTAAAAAGGATCAGCACGATTTAAATCAAAAGGAACTATTTCTTTTCCTCCTTTAGCCACATAGCCCCATTTTTTATTTTTTCTGGCGGGATAAATATTATGAGGTGCAAAATGAAAAGAAGTTGTTTTATTACTTCTTACTTCACTATAGAGGCATGGAATAATTAGCTCACCTTCCTTATTGACTAATCCCATTTTTTTATTTTGAAAAACAGGAACCAAATCATTAGGTAGATTTTTATTTCTTTCTCCAATTGCTGAAAAAATAAATGGTTGCAACTGTTTACCTTGCTCATTAAAGATTCCCCATTTCAAATCTTTTTGAACAATGAATTTTTGAAATCTCCCTTCAATTTTGTCATATTTAAAAGGAAGAATGATTTCATCCGCTTGGTTTAATATTCCATATAGCTTATTTTTTTTTGCCACATAAAACTGTCCTTGTCTTCTCAGTTCTTCATATATTGGCTTTATTAGCGTCTTTGTCTTCCTATTGAAAAGTCCTATTTTATTATCCAAATAAATTTGGCACTCCAGACCATATCCATCTATTCTATCATATTTTGGAAGAAGATCCCAATTTCCTATAGAATCTAAAATGCCCCAAAACCCATTCTCTTGCACCACAAATTGATTTCGAATTTTATCATATTTTGGTTCTAACCATATTTTTCCATCATCATCAAGGTAACCCCATTTATCATTCTTTTGAATTTTAGAACCGCTGATTTTATCATATTCAAATGGAAGCAAGGTTTTTCCTTCATTGTCAATTATTCCATATTTATCATTCTTCTTGGCTATATTAAAATATTTTTGATTGGGTGAAGAAACAATTAATTCATAAATTGGATCTACAGAAAATTTCTTTTTTGAAATATTATAAATCCCTACCAATCCATCTTTGGATACTATCACCTCATTTTTATTTCGGTTATTCCTATTTAAATAGTCTAAATTTGATGGTAATATTAAATTACCTTTTGTGTCTAACAAAGATTGTTTTTTATCCAATTTCGCAAGGATAGTCTCATCGTCCAATCTTGACAATTCTTTATCTTGGAACGGAATGATTATATTATTCAAAGAATCAATTAAACCATATTGGCCGTTCTTAATGGCAAACAGAGTTCCTTTTTTTAAGGAACCAAAATGGTGATTTCTATTCCCTCTGTAAAAGGGTATCAATTTTTCGTATTGAGGAGAAATCAATTGTTTTGTAAAGTTGAAGTTTAGTGTTCCCGTTTTACCGTCTAATGTAAATATGTTGTTATAAATCTTGTGAAAGATAGGTGATTGAATAATTTCACACTTGGAATCAATGATCCCAAATTTATTGGCTTTAGAAATTAGAAAGAAATTTAGCTTTAGATGATTGACTTGGTCATATTCAAAAGGAAGTACGATTTTTCCATCAGTATTGATTGCGCCTGTTTTATTATCTTTTTTTAGATAAAAAATACCTGTATTGGGATCATCTAAAGAGGAAAAGCTAAATGTAGCATCGTGAAGATTTGTTTCAGATATAGTTATCGTTTGGTCCGGTTGAATGATTTGAGTTTTTCCATTTTTTTCAATCAAAAATGTTTGACCAACTTCTTGAAAAGTAATTTCGGAACAACCTTCTGAACTTAAATTGGCAATACTTTGATTAGTTACTTTATTAAAGAATTGGTTATTTTTACCTGTATAGTCGAAGTTGGTAACTAATTCTATTCCATCATATTCAAAAGGAAAAACAGTTTTTAGAGATTCGTCAACTACTCCCCATTTACCCTCTTTAAGTGCGGCATACATTTTTAAACTTGATGAGTTAGTTGAAAAATAGTGGGACTGATTTTTCGAAGTTTTAAAAGGTTCATGAGGATGGAGCAATTTAAGGTCGTCATATTCAATGGGAAGAATCGATTCAAATTTATTATTTAGTAAGCCCCATTTTCCATCTTTTTTTACGAAAATATTGCTACCTCTAAAATTTATATTTCCATAATCATTAATTTTGGATTGATTGGAAATAACTAAATATTCTATCGGTAAAACAAAAGTACCATCTTCTCTAATAATTCCCCATAGTCCTTCTTTTTTGACCATTGCTATCCCATCTTTAAAATGACCTGCCATGTCAAATTGATAGGGAATGATGAGTTCATTGGTTGTTTTATCAAGATATCCATACTGACTATCTTGCGGTCGAGGAAGAAGATTTGATTCCTGAGCAAATATAAAAAATGGTAAAAAGGCAACAATCAAGGTAAGTTGGATTTTCATAGCTATTTTATTTTTGTTGTAATATATTAATTAATAGGTGGTACTTAAGATAAATGGAAAGTTAATTTTTGGTTGGTTTTCATTAACAATATGTTAAACCCCAATCAACACCAACCATTTCCATCCACATTCTCATCTTCCTACTGATTATACAATTTTTCCAAAATTCATTCATTATATTGTCGGTTCATTTTTGAATCATAAAAACCAATATTGAAAACCAGAACACTAAATTTTATTTTATGAAAAAACTACCCATTTTATTACTCTCACTTTTATTGTTAAGCCTACTTTTTAGTTTTTGTAACAATAAAAATACAAAACTTAAAATACCGATGGATAACGATAATTATTCCGCCGATTGGAAAGTGGTGGATTCCCTTGAACGAAAAGGTTTACCTAAATCTGCTTTGGAAAAAGTCAAAGAGATTTTTGCTAAAGCAGATAAAAAGAACAACCAACCGCAGCAAGCGAAATGCTTGATTTACCAAGGAAAATTTATGACACAGTTGGAAGAAGATGGTTTTGTCAAAGCGATCAATCAATTTGCTTTGGATGAAAAACTAGCAACTCCTCCGATGAAGTCAATGATTCAATCTATGTTGGCGGAGCAGTATTCTACTTATTTGCAACGAAATCGTTATCGTTTTAGCAATCGAACGGAAACGCCTGATTTTAAAACTGATGATATTCGAACTTGGACCATTGGACAATTAGCGGCAGAAAGCAGGTCCTATTTTCTGAAATCAGTAGAAGATGAAGCTACTAGAAATATTAAAATTCAAGATTGGTCTGCGATTCTTCGAGGCGGCGAAAATGTCGATAATCTAAGGCCAACTTTATATGATTTTTTAGCTAATCGAGCGTTGGACTTTTTGAGGAATGAACAGAATTATTTGACTGAACCAGTTTACAAATTTTATGTAGATCAGCCAGAAGTATTCTCTGATGCAAAAAGTTTTTCTCAATTTAATTTCCAAACCAGAGACTCTTCTTCTTCAAAATATCAAACCATTTTATTATTTCAAAAAGTAGTGAAAAATCACCTCAATGATGAGATGCCTGATGCATTGATTGATGCTAGTTTGAGAAGACTTCGATTTGTTCGAGAAAATGGAGTGATGGATGGAAAGGATGAATTGTATTTGAAAGCATTGGAAGATTTAGCAGCAAAATACGATGACTATGCAGCTTCAACGGAAGTGCAATATTGGATAGCGAGATATTATATGGATAGGGGAAATAAATATCAACCTAATCCTGAAAATAGTGGTCAATTTGATTTTAAAAAAGCACATGAGATTTGTGAAAAAGCGATTCGGAAAGCAAATGATTCCTATGGGGCAAAACAATGCAGAAATTTGCAAATCCAAATTGAACGTAAAAATATACGGGTCCAAATGGAGCAAGTAAATTTGCCAAATGAACCCATGTTGGCTTCTATTTCTTACAAAAATATTGAGAAGGTTTATGGAAAGATAATTCGCCTGGAGGAGAAAGATCGAAGAGGAATACAGGAATTGCAAAATCAAAATAAACTGATTCCTTACCTCAATGAAATTCCAGCCATCAAAACTTGGACAGCTGATTTGCCACAAGTAGGAGATTATCGAGATCATATTGTGGAAATGAAAGTTGATGCAATGCCTTTGGGTTTTTACCTAGTGATGATCGCTGATAATCCAGATTTTTCAGATCAGGAAAAAGCAGTTTCTTATTTGTCGATTCATGTTTCCAATCTTAGTTTTTGGACACGAAGAGATGAATCAAATCAAAATGAATTTTTTGTGGTTCATCGAAATACTGGAGAGCCAATCAATCGAGTCAAGGCGAATTATTTTGTTCGTCAATACAATTCGAAAACTCGAAAATATGATTACCTCGATCGAGGAGAAGGTTACACCAATCAAGATGGATATTTAAAACCAAAGGTTGGTGAACGAGAAAATTATCAAATTCGATGGTCTAAAGACAATGACATTTTAAACTTAGAAGAATTTTATTCGAATTATTCTTATCCAAACTCAATGGGTAAAAGACAGCAAATTTCATTTTTCTTAGATCGAGCGATTTATCGACCTGGGCAGACTATTTATTTTAAAGGTCTAGTGACGGAATTTGATACAGAGAATATGCCTTCGATTATGCCTAATAG
>JBGCCY010000213.1:0-2851 GCA_045104975.1 Saprospiraceae bacterium | reverse complement strand
TGATTTTTCTAAGCCTGTTTTTAGGTAAGTATTTGATTCATAGTTTTCGTACTGGTTTGCAAGGTTACTTCTATTGTTTTGCATGGCTTTAATTACCATTTTTGCGACATCAATTTTCTTTGAACTTACTTCAACAGTTTCAAGTTCTTTTGAAAAACTAGAGAGAGAAATATTAAGAATTGTAATTTTTTCAGTAATAACAATTGACACAGAAGTGTCTTTCATTGATACCATTTTAAAAGCAATAGGGTAGGTATTTTTAGATTTTAGTTCTAAAAAGTATTCTCCCTTATAATTTGTAATTACTCCATAAGTAGTATTTTCAATAAATACTCTTGCTCCTGGAATTGGCATCCGTTCGCTATCAGTTACAACTCCTTTTACTACGTATTGGCTGTGCAGTTGAGTTGAAAAAAGAAAGCAAATTATAAAAAAGTAGCACTTCATAAGTTAGGTTTTATAATAGTAAGACTATTTTTTGTTGGAAATGTTACAACTAATGTACAAAAATTAAAAAGCCACTTCAGATATTACTGAAGTGGCTTTAATTTTGAAAAACTAAATCTTCTTATCCGTTCATTGACATTAAAAACTCTTCATTTGAATCTGTAGTCTCCATTCTTTCTTTCATAAATTCCATGGCTTCAATCGGGTTCATGTCTGCTAAGTATTTCCTTAGTACCCATATACGTTGTAGATTTTCTTTAGTCATTAATAGGTCCTCTCTTCTAGTACCTGACGTTAAAATATCAATCGCTGGATAAATTCTTCTATTCGATATTTTTCTATCCAATTGAAGTTCCATATTACCAGTTCCTTTAAATTCTTCAAAAATAACTTCATCCATTTTTGATCCTGTTTCAGTTAATGCGGTAGATAGAATTGTTAATGATCCGCCATTTTCAATTTTTCTTGCAGCTCCAAAGAAACGCTTTGGTTTGTGAAGTGCGTTGGCATCAACACCACCTGAAAGTACTTTTCCAGATGCTGGTTGAACAGTATTATAGGCTCTAGCCAATCTCGTAATAGAATCCAAAAGAATCACCACATCATGGCCACATTCAACCATTCGTTTCGATTTCTCTAAAACTATGTTTGCTAATTTTACATGCTTGTCTGCTGGTTGATCAAAAGTTGAGGCCACAACCTCCGCATTTACGGATCGTGCCATGTCAGTTACCTCTTCTGGCCGTTCATCAATTAGTAGAATTATTAGGTATACTTCGGGGTGGTTCGCTGCAATAGCATTGGCAACATCCTTTAATAAAACAGTTTTACCCGTTTTTGGTTGCGCTACAATCATTCCTCTTTGACCTTTACCAATGGGCGCAAACAAATCCATTACTCTAGTTGAAATAGATTCTTTTTTATGTCCAGTTAGTTGTAGTTTTTCATCTGGAAATAAAGGTGTTAAATATTCGAATGGAACTCTGTCTCTAACATAACTTGGGTCACGTCCATTTACACTTTCTATTGATATTAGTGGGAAGTATTTTTCTCCTTCTTTCGGAGGGCGAACAGCTCCTCTAACAGTATCACCTGTTTTTAGACCGTACGATTTTATTTGATTTTGAGGAACATAAATATCATCAGGCGAAGCTTGGTAATTATAATCTGACGACCTTAAAAAACCATAGCCATCTTGCATCATGTCTAAAACACCTTCACTAATAATTATACCGTCAAAATTAAAGCCGTAAAAATCTTTCGCTGATTTCTTTTTGTGGTTGTGCTGGTTTTTGTGATTATTGTCTCTGTTTCCGTTGTTTCTATCTCTATTGTTTCTGTCGTTCGACTCGGAATTATGTTTATTGTCAGATCTGTTTTGATTTCCTCCGTCGTTTTTTGGACGAGGATTTGGCTTTCTCCGTTCGTTATTATTTTCTTGTTTTCCTGGGGCTTTTTCATCTAAAGGCAGTTCACCTTGTTTGGCAGCTTCTTCAGCAAGTCTTTCTTTTCTCGGCCTTGGTTTTCTTACTACAGGTTTTTCAGCAATCGTTTTTTCTTTTGCTGGTTCCCCTGTTTTTTCTTCTGATTTCCCTTCAGGGCTTGATGAAGCGACAATAGCGTCAATAATTTCTTGCTTTTTTTTAGCTTCCATTCCAGGAATGTTAAGCGACTTAGCAACTTCACGTAATTCGGCAACTTTTTTTAATTTAAGTTCAGATAATTGAGACATAAAATGATTTTACGAAATTTAATCTATTGATTAAGTTGAATATTAAAAATTCGATTTGTTTATGGTTGAAAAAGGACTGAATTTATCCCTACTTTGATTGTGATACAATAATACTAACAAAAAATATATTAATGCAGTTTTTGGTTAAAAAACTTCTTCAAAAGTAATTTTTCTATTATTTATTTTAAGCTTTTTTTTATTCTATTAACTTTTTTTAAAAATTGAAAACATAACCTTTTGGTAATTTTAGGTTAGGAAATAAAAAGAAAGAATATCGCATATGAAAAATACAGGAAAAATAATTTTATTGAGTGGTTTGGCATTAGCAGGAGGATTTGCAGGACAGCAATTATCTACTATTTATTCAAACTCTACAAATCCAATTTCGGAAGTCGAAAACAGTTACCAGAATCAGCCGTTAAAAACAATTCCGGTTAACATGGAACAATCAGTTAAGACAATTGGTGGTTTTTCAGATTTAACTTATGCCTCCGAAAAAACTGTAAAATCAGTAGCACACATCCAAACTCATTTTGTGCGTGAAGAAATTACTTATGATCCCTTAATGAAATTGTTTTATGGACAAGATGCCTATAAAATTCGAGAGAGACATGGGCAATCATCTGGTTCTGGAGTGGTGATTTCCAAAGATGGATATATTGTAACCAATAA
>JBGCCY010000212.1:0-55220 GCA_045104975.1 Saprospiraceae bacterium | reverse complement strand
ATTAGTTACGGTTACAATGTATGTTCCTGCGTCATCCAAAGTGATATTGTCAATAATTGGATCAGGACTAGGAGTAATTATTCTACTTGGGTTTGGTCCAGTCCAACTGTAAGTTGCTGTAGAAACAGGAGTAAATAGATTGGCAAAAAGTTGCGTGTTTCCTCCCGTACAAACTGTATCAGGAGAAGCGGTCACATCTAATCCTACAAATGAAGTAATGGTAATAGTGGTTTCACAGAGAACGGTATTCACATTTCCAGAACCATCCATTGCCGTAAATTGAATAATATGTTGTCCAACTTCTAAAGTATCTCCACTTTCAATTCCAGTTGAAGTTATAGTTGGAATACCACAATTATCGTTACCTGCTGGATTATTAAAAAAGACAATGACTGAATCACAACCTAAAGGTGTGGTGGATATTTCATCAATAAATTCAAACGAATTAGCATCAACAATATCCCCATTGGTAGAAATAGTTACATCAATAGGACAAAATACACTAGGTGCTAATGTATCAATAACAGTTACATTAAAAGTACAAGTTGAAGTATTTCCACTTGCATCAGTTGCAGTACAAATTATTGGAGTAGTACCTACAGAGAAAGTATTTCCTGAAGGAATATTACAAGTTAAGGTTGGATTAGCATCACAATTATCTGCTACTGTTGGCATATTCCAGATTACTGAAGTACTACAATCAGACCCAGATGATAAAGTCATATCAATAGGGCAATCTGTCAAAACAGGAGCCTCAGTATCAGCTACTGTAATATCAAATGAACAATTAGCAACATTTCCACTTGCATCTGTAGCTGTATAAGTTACAGTAGTTGTTCCTACTGGAAAGGCAGTTCCCAAAGCTGGAACAGCTACAATGTTTACATTATTATCACAGTTATCGGTAACTGTTGGTACAGTCCAAGTAACAATGGTATCACATGCAATTCCCGAAGAAACAGTCATGTCAGTAGGACAGTTGGTAAATACCGGTAGTTCTACATCACTTACTGTAACATTAAATTTACATGAATCAATATTTCCTGAATTATCTTCTGCATAGTAAGTAACTACCGTCGTTCCTAATGGAAAAAAATCATTAGGAGAAAACGAACTCGTTACTTGAACATTAGGATCGCAATTATCTGATGCTGTAGGAATTGTCCATGAAACACTTGCTCCACATAAAGGAGAAGTAGTAGGATTTGTTGAAATATCAGCAGGGCAAGTTATCGTTGGAGCGGTAGTATCAATTACTGTTATGTTTTGACTGGCAGTAGAAATATTTCCTGCTGCATCAATTGTAGCCCAAGTTCGAGTAATAATAAAAGAACCTGGTGTTGGGCCAGCGGTAATCGATTCACTAATTAAGCTTACATTAGTTACCCCATCACATTGATCTGTCGCAGTTGGGGTGGCAATTAATGGAATATTATCACATTCCACAGTTGTATCAGCAGGAGTGCCAGAAATTACTGGTCCCTCTTGATCGGTTATCGTTACCTGAAATGAACAAGTCTCAGACCCTCCAAAGTTATCTGTAACGGAATAAATAATAGTAGAGGTTCCTAAGCTGAAAGTGAAATTTGAAATATTTCCTGCTCCAGATGCTGGGCCACTTGCTCCAGAAATACTCCAAAAAATAGTATTGATATTATTTGGGTCAGAAAGAATGATGACAGGTAAATCTAAAGTAGCTGAACATACATTTGCATCAGTACCTTGATTAACATTCATTGGACATTCAATCATCAATTGATCTTGATTGACTGTTACATTAAAACTACAACTCACACTATTTCCTCCTTGGTCAGTAGCAGTATAAGTGACCATCGTGGTACCTATTAAAAAAGTATTTCCACTTGCATCACCTGATCCAACTGTAGGAGGTGCTCCCAAAATAACATAACTAATCGTTGGTGTTCCACAGTTGTCTGTAGCTATAGGAGCAATTCCATTAACTATAGCATTAATTCCATTGGTTGAATTAACTGTTATATCAGCAGGACAAGTAATTTCTGGATCAGTATTATCAATGATTTCTATATTTCCAGGTTCTGAGATAGCAGTTGGATCATTTAAAGGAAAAGAGGATTGAGTAATTACAGAAAAAGGAACTGGTGCATTGATAAAATTAATATCATAATCATTGCCAGCTGTTTGATCTAGAATATTAAACTCTAAAACAATAATATTATCTCCATCATTAAAATTAGCAGGGTTATTACTATCAAACCAAGAAAAATTAAACTGTCCATTACCTACTTGACCTAACCCTGTAATTCCATCTGGGGTAAAATTATCTTCTGCTACAGAGACAAACCCTAATTTTGTAGGATCCCATTCTAAGGTAAATTGAACTCCAATTACATTCATGAAATTTTCAACAGGTAATCCAATCAAGGCTGTTCCCGTTTCACAATTAACTTGTATACTATCTACATTAACGGTAATTATTGCTTGATTTTGAACTGTAACATTAAAATTACAAGTCGCTTGATTTCCACCAAAATCAGTTACCGTATATTCTACATTGGTCGTTCCAATAGGAAATGTTGTACCACTTGCATCATCAGTTCCATTTCCAATAATATTGGAAGTGGCAACATTAGTTAAAACATAGGTAGTACTCATGGTTCCACAGTTGTCTGTTACTGTAGGAGCAATTCCATTAACTATAGCATCAGTACCATTGGTTGAATTAACTGTCACATCAACTGGACAAGTAATTATTGGATCAGTATTATCAATGATTTCTATATTTCCAGGTTCTGATATAGCAGTTGGATCATTTCCAGGAAAAGAAGATTGTGTAATTACGGAATAAGGAGTTGGCGCATTTATAAAATTAAAATCATAATCATTACCAACAGTTTGGTCTAAGATATTAAACTCTAAAACCAAAATATTTTCTCCATTCTGAAATGTAGTAGGATTATTTGTATCAAACCAAGAGAAATTAAAATTCCCATTCGCTACTTGTCCTAATCCAGGTGTTCCATCAGGATCAAAATTATCTTCTACGATTGAAACGAATTCTAATTTTGTTGGATCCCATTCTATCGTAAATTGAAGACCAATTACATCAATGAAGTTTTCCACAGGTAATCCAATAGTGGCGGTACCCGTTTCACAATTAACTTGAATACTATCAACGGAAACTGTGATCACTCCTGGTACTGTAACGGTAACATCAAAATTACAAGTCGCTTGATTTCCATCAAAATCAGTTACTGTATATTCTACATTGGTCGTTCCAATAGGAAATGTTGTACCACTCGCATCACCAGTTCCATTTCCAATATTATTAGAAGTTGCAACATCAGTTAGGATATATGTAGTACTCATAATGCCACAATTATCAGCTGTAGTAGGAGCAATTCCATTCACGATGGCATCAGTTCCATTGACTGAAATAACTGAAACATTAGCAGGACAAGTTATTGTTGGATCAATTGCATCAAAAACATAAATGGAACCATTGACCATCGAATATTCAGATGGACTTATAGGTAGAAAAGGGAAAACAGTTGAGGCATTATTAGTGAACTCATCTGACCCCGGTAAAAATGTTACGGGGATATTTAATCCTGCAAGAGAAGTAATATTGAACTCAATGGTAAATAGAATAGTGCCATTGGGTAATGAAATTTCATCGGAATGATTCCATGACCAAACTAATTGGCCATTGGAAATATTAGTAGTTCCAAATGCAGTATTTCCAACTGTAATGGCATAATTAGAAGTATCAATATATTGTAACGCTGAAATTGGCCATGCAATAGTAAATTGACCACCTCGAATATTATTAAATGCATCTGCATAAATATTAAAACTCGCGGTATTGTCTTCACAATTTACTTGCAAATTATTATCCATGGAAATAGTCATCATGGTAGGAGCAGAGTTATTAGTCACAACAACATCAAAAGAGCATGTCTCAGTATTTCCGCCAAAATCATTTGCGGTATAAGTTACGGTTGTAGTACCTATTTCAAAATTGACATTGTTGCTAACATCTCCTGTTCCAACTCCGACATTAGTTCCATTCATAGTTAATTCATAACTAATAAAATCTATATCGCAATTATCATTTGCCGTTGGTGCAGCACCTGTAATTTGAGTAGTAGTAGCACCACCAGTATCAAACGTAAGTGGACCTGCAGGGCAAGTGATAGTTGGGTCAGTTGTATCAGTAATCGTTAAAGATCCATCTGTTAAAGTATATTGAGTATCATCTAATGACATTCCATATTGAGCAATATTGATAAAGGTGGGAATATTATCAAAGGTAAATCCAGAGGTTTGACTAGCATTTCCAATAAGATCAAAGTTTAAAGTAACCAATGTTCCATCCGGAATAGTATTTCCGGCGGGAATAACTGAAAACCAAGAAAAGGTGAGACCACCAGTAGCTGCTCCATTTTGACCAATCACAATACTTGGAATTATTCCAGGGTCATCAATAGAGGTCAAAGTTAAAACGGTTGGATCCCAATGAAAAGAATAATCAAAGGCATTCATTTGGATAAAATCAGTTACCTCAATATCAATACTCAAAGAACTGGTGGTGCAATCAATAGTAGAGGATTGCGCAGTAAATTGAACAAAGGGTTGTGCAAAAGATTTTAAAGGCAAGGCAAATAGCACTAGCAATAGAAAGTATTGGAACTTTTTCATGTGTTGGAAAATTACCGATGAAATTATTTTTTTTGAAAACATGTTCGGTCGGGATTAATTAAAAATAAAATAATGTCAAATATGTTTGACTAATTATACGTGTAAGGTTAGAGGTAGGTTAGTGCTTATTTCTTTTTTTTTGAAAAAAATATAAGCCATCAAGGTTTTGTGTCAATATTTTAAAGTGTGAAAAATAAGCATGTTTTAAAAACACGCTTATTTTTCACAAGTATATTATTTAATGAAATTCTTAATTAAGAATAATCATCTTCTTAGTAGCAATATGTTCAGCTGACTCTAGTTGATAATATAAAACGCCAGTTGAAGATAAATCGTTGCTTTGGATTCTTACTTCATTGTATCCTTTAGCGAAATCACCTTCAACAACTTTTAATGTTCTACCAGAGATATCTGAAATAGTCATTCGTGCAAAACCTGCTTCCGGTAAATTGAAACTAATTAAAGTTTCTTCATTAAACGGATTAGGTCTATTTTGATGTAATTCAAAATCAGTAACTGTAGTAACAGTAGGAGAGAAGAATGCTAAACTAACTTCTCCTGTTGCTCCACTCATCAATGAACTTTGAGAAGTAACCGTACGAGAAGTAACATCAATCAAACCACTCAATGCATCTGCATCATCCAATGCTGTAAATTGAAGCGTAAAGAGTACCTCATCAGCATTAACTGAATTTGGATTTCCATACCATACAGCTCCAATAATTCCTTCTTCTACTGCATTCAATCCTAATTTATTTTCTTCAAAACCATCGATTGCACCTGGAATCATACCTTCGTATGCCAAGTAGTTTTCGTCAAATTCTAAAGTAAACTGCCATGCAATAAATGCTGCGTAATCTTTTGCATAAACTGGAATTGAAATCAATTCACCATTATTTACTTTTTGATTTTCAACACTCATCACAAAGTTTTCACCTGTTCGAGAATCAACATCAATAGTAATTAAAGTACTTGTATTTAATGATCCGAATATTTGCCCAACTTTTACAGCAATCCAATCTATATCAGCCATAGGTAAAACCGCTGGGTTGTAAACTCTGTTTGCAGAAGGAACAACTGGTGCCATTGGTTGTGCAGGCAATGCAATTGAAGGATCTAAATCAAAAGGATCAAGAACTGATTCTGCGTATTCCCGTTGGATAAATCTCCAAGGATTATAAGCATCAATTACAGATGAAGGTACAGGTGAAATTTCAGGGTTTACAATAACATCCTGAATTAAAACCAAATCAAGTGTTGTAATAGATCCACTTTCATTTACATCAGCTGCCACATAATCATAGATAGATGAGAATGGAATATTATTCACAATATGTTGCTGAATAAAGAATAAGTCACTAGAGTTTACATCCCCATTGTTTAACCAGTTTGGATTGTTTTTTCTAGGAACTAAATCAATCATTACTCCACCACTTAGGTTAGCAACTTGAACAGAATAGTCTCCGTTCGCATCAGTCATATCAGTATCAGTAGTGTCAGGTGTATTAAGCATTAATGGAAGAACAGTTTCAATTTTAATCAAACTTGCATTAGCTAATCCTTGACCTGCAATTAAAGTTACCGTATCAAAAATAGGTTCAGTAACAAGAGGCATCATTGAAATCGTATCAAAACCGATTGTATCAATTCTAGTTCTACTCCAAGTACTTACATTTCCAGAAATTGGAAGTGTAGCGTTATCTCCAACGGTAAGATTACCTATTGGATCAACACAAAGTGCAGGTGTATCTTCCAAAATATCATTTCCATATTTGGTAGTCAACTCATTAGCATAAGGTGCTCCCGTAATAGAGAAAGTTGTCATTTCCCCTACAACACCAATTGCATCTAATCTAAAGTTGAATAAGGTCATTCCATCAGCAATAGAAACTGGATCAGGAGAAGTATTAAACCAAGAAACAGAAAGTACTTTTCCATCTGCACTTATTTGATTGGTAAATGTACCATTACAAATTAATGCTTGATTAACTCCACTTAAGTTAGGAACGTTTATCGTTGAACCTCCACAAAGATTTGGAGCATTGTCTTGCGCAAAAGTGGCAACCGTTTCATCATCTACTTGCATACTGAATTGGAAACCAATTACATTTGTAAAGTTTACAGAGGTATATGGAATTTCAACTTCACCATTATCAATCAAATCCGCTGATGTAAGACAAGTTACTGGCGGTGTAACAATAAGAGTAGTAGGAGTACAAGTTGAAACATTTCCATGAACATCAGTTACCTGTAGAGTAGGAGTAATCCCATCTATAATTGGGTGAGAACCAATATCAGTTAAATCAAATGCAGTATTACCTGTCAATTCAATCGTCATAATATCTGAACAATCATCAATTCCACCATTAAGCATACTAGTAGTAGCTGTAGCTGTTCCGTCCTCCTCTAAAGTGATAATTAATGGATCAATACAAGTAAGAACTGGCGCAGTATTATCTTGAATAACAATGGTAGTTTGGCAGAAAGAAGTATCTGTACTTCCTATAACCGAAACAGCTAAAGTAATATCAAATTCCTCTTGAGTTCCATCTGCTATTTGTGAGCAGTAGAATACTGATGGGAAAACATTTAATTCAACATTACTTCCAGCGCAATTATCAAAACTTCCGTTGTCAATTAATGATGCATCAATAATAATTGAATCCTGATCAACAGGAATAGATACTGCTATATTATTGGTACAGGAAGCGATCGGTGGAGTATTATCAGTTACATTTACTTGTACCAAATAAGAGCTGCTAAAATTCCCTGATGGATCACTAGCAGAGAACGTAACAAATGTACTTCCAATCGGGTAAACTCCGCTGGCACTTGCCATATTATCACCTATAGTAATACCATTTACAAAATCAAAAGCATTATTAGTAATACTTAAATTACTAAAATCTGTACAATTATCCATTAGATCAACATCAGTAATCTCTAAAATTAATGAGGCTTCACAGTTATTTTGATTAGCTGAAATATTTATGACAGAATCAACTCCAAAACCATTTTCATTTACAAATACTGGACTTTCAGAATCTTGTACAAAGATAGTTTGAGTAGCTGTTTCTTGATTTCCATTTACATCTGTAGCAGTCCATGTTCTAATAATTTCATAATTATAGAATCCAAAAAGGGTAGCATCATTAAGTTGTAAACTCAATTCATTGAAAACAACATTTCCATTGATACCACAACTATCTTTAGCAACAACTGCAGGATCAGCATTAGGTACAAGTCCTAATGTATCACATTCAGCAATAATATCGGCAGGCACATTTTCAAATGTTGGGCCAATGTTATCAATTACATTTACAGTTATAGTACAAGGTGAAGAAAAGTTTACACCATCATAAACCCATACGAATAAGGTAATGTTTAAACCAACATCTGCACAAGTATAGATAGTTTGTCCACTAGTAATAGTAGTTAATGTACCACCACAGTTGTCACTTGCATTGGCAAGTAATGCTGTTAAGTAGTTATCATAATCAGTACCTGTTAAAATTGCTTCACCCATTGAATCCAAATAAATATCAATGTTCCCAGCAGGACAAGAAGAAACAACAGGAGCAGTCATATCAGAAACAGAAATTGTTTGAGTCTGCGTAAGTGTTGGGCCAACTCCATCGTCAAATGTCCACGTAACCGTATTAGTACCAATTGGGAAAATATATGTATTGGTTACTCCAACTTGAGCACCAGAACTTGGTATTCCAATAATGGTTGGTGCAGTACAACTTGAAGCAGTTGGAGCACTAACTGGCTCATCACAATCAACACTTAAGAAAGGCAATGGATCGTTAGTAGGGGTAATGGTATTATCACTTCCACTAATTACCCATATTTCACTTCCAAGTGTATTTCCACAATCATCGCTTACATTATATGCATAAATCACATCCCAGTTACAATCATTTCCTGAGGCAACTGTAGAGGTAAGCGTTATATTACTAGCATCAATGGTAGTACAATTATCAGAATAACCTGCTGCAATCATAGTTGCATCAAAGTTAGTAGCTGGTGACGTTGGACCAGATACTGTAGCGACTGCATTGGCAAGACTGGAAATAACTCCATTAACCGCTGCAGGTGCAGATCCTATAGGGAGTGTATCATCATTTATAGTAATAGTTTGAGTTACTGTAATAGAGTTACCGCAATCATCAGTTATACTATAAGTTCTTGTAATAATCTCAGGACAAGTATTTCCATTACTTACATCTCCTACAAAAGCTACAGTAGGTGTTGCAGTACAATTATCTGCTTCGTCTATCACTACACTTGGATCTGGTGTAGGAAAACATTGAACCGCCAAAGGAGCAGGATTACTAGCAGTAGGATTAGTTGTGTCCTGAATAGTAATTACTTGAGTAAAAGTTGCAGAAGTATTTCCACAATCATCAGATACGGTCCAAGTATTAGTATATGTTCCAGCTTGAGAACAAGTGGATGAAGCTACAAACGCTCCAGAAGTTTTATTAACATTAGTTACATCTGCATCACAATTATCAGTAGCAATAGGACTCGCCGCTTGAGCAGCTGCAATGCCAACTGCATCACTACATTCTAAAGTTACATCAAGTGTTCCTGCAGTAGTAGTCCAAGTAGGAACTTGAGTATCTTCAATGGTAATTACTTGAGTAAACATTGCAGAAACATTTCCGCAATCATCAGATACTGTCCAAGTATTAGTAATTGTTCCAGCTTGGGGGCAGGTAACTGAGGCTACAAAAGTTCCAGATGTTTTGCTAATATTGGTTACATCAGAATCACAATTATCTGTAGCAACTGGTGCCAATGCTTGAGCATTAGTAAGTCCAATTGCATCACTACATTGAATAGTTGTATTAAGTGCACCTGTTATAGTTGACCAAGTAGGGGCATCATTATCTTGAACTGTAATTACTTGTTCATAGTTCATAGAAACATTTCCACATTCGTCAGTTACGGTCCAAGTATTAGTAATTGTTCCAGCTTGTGGACAGGTTACTGAAGGAACTAGTGCTCCAGGAAATTTAACAATGTTTGTTACATCCGCATCACAGTTATCTGTTGCAAGAGGGAACAAAAGATTGGCTGCAGCTAATGCTGCTGCATCATCACAATCAACAGTTGTATTAAGCGCACCTATAATAGTTGACCAAGTAGGAGCTTGTGTATCTTGGATAGTAATCACTTGAGTAAACGCAGCAGAAACATTTCCACAATCATCAGTTACGGTCCAAGTATTGGTAATTGTTCCAGCTTGAGAGCAGGTAACTGAAGCTACAAAAGCACCAGCATTTTTTACAATATTAGTTACATCAGAATCACAATTATCTGTTGCAACTGGAAATAATGCTTGAGCTGCAGTAAGCGCAGCAGCATCACTACATTCTACAACAGCATTAAGTGTTCCTGCAGTAGTAGTCCAAGTAGGAACAGTAGTATCTTCAACAGTAATTACTTGAGTATAGGTTGCAGAAATATTTCCACAAGCATCAGTTACCGTCCAAGTATTAGTATATGATCCAGATTCATCACAAGGGGCAGCATTTGCAACAAATGCACCTGATGTTTTCACAATATTAGTTACATCAGTATCACAATCATCAGCTGCGACAGGAATCATAGCTTGAGCATTAGTTAAAGCTGTAGCATCATTACATTGAATCGTTACATCTAAAGCATTTGCAGCAGTTGTCCAGGTAGGATCTTGCGTATCTTCACCACTTATCACCCATATTTGATCTCCTAAAACATTACCACAGTCGTCCGTAACATTAAAAGTATAAGTTACATCCCATCCACAATTATCACCAGAAGCTGTAGTTGCAGTTAAGTCAATAGATGATGCACTTAAGGTGCTACAATTATCACTAAAGCCTAATACTATATTTGCTTCAACAAAAGGATAATTAGCAATAACATACGCTTCTGCACCTGAAAGGCATACACTTTCTGTGGAAGGGATAATTACTGATGCAGGAGCAGAGCCTGTAGGAATAGTATTATCATCAATAGTAATTGTTTGTGTTTGCGTTATAGCAGGATTTCCACATATATCAGAAATATTCCATGTTCTGGTAATAGTACCACCACATTCACCACCTACAAGCGGTCCGTCAACACCGGTTACATTTCCACCAGCATCACAGTTGTCTGTCCACGCTAAATCTCCAGCAGCTACCAAGTCAGAAAGACACTCTACAGTAATATCAATAGGAGCAGCAGCAATTACTGGAGGAGTATTATCATTAACAGTAATTGTAACAGTAAAATCAGATGTATTAGTACAATCATCAGTAGCTCTATATACAACTGTTCTGACAAAATTATTCACACAAGAACCTGCTACAGTATTGTCTGAGAAGATTGCAATCGTGGGAGTACCTCCACAATTATCAGTCGCTGTTGGAGCTACTAAAGTGACATCAGCTGCACACTGTTCATTAATATTTAATGATCCAGCAGCTTCTGAATATGAAGGTCCTGTCGCATCTCCTGTAATGTTTACAATAACATCGCAAAATCCAACTCCGGTAGAAGGAGTACATAATATATTTCCATCATGAATTACTCTCACCGTAACAGAAACTGGTGAAGCAGAACAAACAGGAGTGGTTGGAGGTACAATATACGCACCACTTACAGAAACACATGCTGTTGCATCAACTGCAGCTATGGCGGAAGCTACGGCTGTAGATTCGCACTCAACAGAAACTGGCCCAGGGCATTGCGAATAACCCTGAAATGAAAAAATACTAATAAAAGCCACTAGTGCAGTAAGCTTTTTTAAATGTTTTAATTTAGTAAGACAGAGCATTATTGCGCTTAATCTAACTGCATTGTTTTGGGAGTAAATTCTAGGAACCATAATTTGTTGGTTTAAGATTAAAAAAATTATATGAATTCATTCAGTTGCTACAAACTCACCTCGCGAGCAATGAATAAATAATTAAAAAAAGCTTACAACTCCATCATTGAAGTATGCAAGGCTCATAAATAGCCAATTAAAATTTCTTGTGGAACAGCGTCGAGAAAAGCCTGCTAGTCGTGTGTTAATCAGACTAAACTTTTCTTGGTTTAGTATAGACATTAAAGACGGTTCAAGGTTAAGGAAAAATACTTTATTTATTTAATAATGAATTTTAGCTTTTTCCTCAGTATTACCGTTTTACCTGCTTGGGTAAAAGCTTAACTTACTGATTAACAGAGAGTTAAGTTTTGTTTTATTGTTGAATTAATCAACAGGTTGTGGATAGGTTTTATGATCTCAGATAGGATTTATTATAATCCTTTAAATATTAAATAAAGGTAGTAATTAATTTGAAAATTCAATTTTATACTTTCAATTAATTACTAACAATTAAATTACAAGAATATAAGTACGTGGTACTTTTATTAATGTTTGATAATAAATAAAATATTTTGAGACGGACAGTTTAGAGTGGAACAGTATGTTGAAAATTTGGAACTATTTATTCCAATTAAAGCCTAAATTTAGACTTTTTTATTAAAAAAAAAGAAATCAAGTATTTTTTTTATTTGAAAATGGAATCTATTTAACATATAAAGATATTTCATTTTTATAAAAATCTGACTTCTAGTTATTTAAGATATGTACTAATTGAAAAATTACAAAGTAAATTATTTGGCCAAATAGGTCATATTTATGTTTTATCTGGACAAATGATCTACTTTGTAATTTTACTTCATTTTCAATTTTATTCTTTCTTCAAAATAATCGCATCAATTTGTGCATCCTTTACCATCTGATTAAATACTGGCAATTCGTTGGCTTTTATTTTTTTAAATAAATCTAATTGAGCGTTAATTTCTTTCGTCAAAACATTCTTTACTTCAATTGCCTGAGCAGTAGGAGGGTAGTCTCCACCAGAAACTAAAGAATTCAAATGACCTAATTTATTCGTCAACTTGATTGGAAAATTTAATGGATCTTGACGACTTTGATTTTTAGTTTGATAAAGTTCCTTTTCGATCACGGTCATCATGGAATCAATTGCATTGGCTTTATCAAAGATAGGTTGAGTGGAATCATCTTTTTCTAAGCGAGCGGTATAATTTTTCAATTGAGAACGCACATCTCGAATTTCGATAATGGTTTCATGCGCTTCACTCATTTTACTTTTTATCTCATTTAAAAAATCAAACTGCTCTTGCAAGCCTTGGTCATTTGTCTCTATTCTTGGATCTTTTAGGATTTCAAATTCCACATTTTGTTCTACATCATTCACCATTAATTTTACATCGTATTTTCCCGGCATAGCTTTCGGTCCATTGAGTGAAGCCCACCACAAAATCATTTTGTCAAATGACTTGGCATCTTCATATCTCATATTCCAATTAAATCGATTGGCACCTTCTTCCACTTTTAGTTGATCTTTTTTCTCCTTTGCTTTATTCGAATATTTGCGAATAACATCTCCTCCTTTTTCTAAAAATGATAAAGTAACTTCAGTTGAGTCAGTTAAGTTTTTGACAAAATAATTAACCATCACACCACCTGGATGATTTGTTCCTGAAGTCAAAGATTTTCGTCCACCACCACCTTTCATTCTATAAGAAGGCATTGGTTGATAAAGATGAGTTTGCTTATTTTTAAAATCTTTTTGCATCTGATGCAAAGGAGTCAAGTCATCGATAATCCACAAAGATCGACCTTGGGTCGCTGCAATTAAGTTATCATTTTTTACTGCCAAATCTGTGATTGGCACCATTGGTAAATTCAATTGCAAAGGTTGCCAATGAACACCATCATTAAATGAAACATACATTCCTGCTTCCGTTCCAGCATAGACTAATCCTTCTCGATTTGGATCAATTCTCACGACTCTCGTAAAATGTTCTTTATCAATTCCGTCCACCATTTTTTTCCAATTTTTCCCATAATCCGTAGTTCGGTAAATGTATGGTTGGAAGTTTCCAGACTTGTACATCGTTGCAGCAATGTAAGCAATTGCAGGATCTGTTGGATGTGGTTCAATCGTATTTATCATGATCCATTCAGGCATGTTTTTAGGAGTCACATTTTCCCAATTTGCACCGCCATCTTTAGTGATGTGAACGAGTCCATCATCCGAGCCAGCCCAGATCAACCCTTGTCGTACGGGGGATTCAGCCGCTGCGAAGATCGTACAGTAATATTCTACTGACGTATTATCCTTAGTAATTGGTCCTCCTGAACTGACCAATTTAGAAGGTTCATTTCTAGTTAAATCAGGACTAATAATTTTCCATGATTGCCCTTCGTCTGTTGAAACATGCAAATGTTGAGAAGCCGTGTACAGTTTGTTATTTTCATGTGGAGAAAAGAAAATAGGGAAGTTCCATTGGAAGCGATATTTCATTCCTTCAGCTCCATGTCCCATTGGATTATCAGGGTAAACATTTACCGAACGCTCTTGATCATTTTTATGATTCTTTCGTTGTAAAAGTCCATCGTAGCATCCTCCATAAACAATATCATTGTCAGTCGGATCAACTGCAATATGTCCACATTCACAACCTGCCGTAGATTCCCAATCATCTTCCCCAATCGACCAACCAGCACTTCTATGAGAAATTCTAATGGTTGAATTATCTTGCTGTGCGGCATATATTCTATACGGAAAATGGTCGTCAGTTGACACTCGATAAAATTGTGCAGTTGGTTGATTATGATAGGTTGACCAAGTCTCTCCACCATCATAACTTACCTGTCCACCACCATCATCAGCCATAATCATTCGCTTGGGATTTTCGGGAGCGATCCATAAATCATGGTGATCACCGTGAGGCGCATTGGAAGATTTAAAAGTTTTTCCTCCATCAGTAGATTTATGATAATTCACATTCAAAACATAGACGACATCTTCATCTTGTGGGTCAGCATAAATTCGAGAATAGTACCAAGCTCTTTGTCGGAGGCTTCGTTCACTATTTAATTTTTTCCAAGTTTTTCCACCATCTTCAGATCGAAAAACACCACCATCTTTATTTTCAATAATTGCCCAAACTCGTTCTGAATTAACTGGTGAAACTGTAATTCCAGAAATCCCCCAAGTCCCTTTTGGTAATCCTTCATTGGCAGAAATATTTTCCCAAGAGTTTCCACCATCTGTACTTTTCCAAATTGCACTTCCTTCTCCACCACTTTCTAAACTATAAGGTGTCCGTTTAATTTTCCAAGTGCAAGCATAAAGTATGCGAGGATTATTTGGATCTAAAACCAAATCAACTGCACCTGCTTCTGAATTGACAAATAAAACTTGTTTCCAATTGTCTCCTCCATCATCACTTCGATAAACTCCTCGCTCTGCATTCGGTGCATACAAATTTCCCATCACCGAAGCATAAACGATATTTGCATTGCGAGGATGAATTCTGATCCGACTAATGTGTCGAGATTTCTCCAAACCTTTATGTTTCCAAGTTTTACCCGCATCCTCAGATTTCCAAATACCATATCCAGAAGAAACATTTCCTCGAACAGTTACCTCACCGCCACCTGCATAAATGACATTTTGATCATAATCACTCACGGCAACTGAACCGATTGATCCTCCAAAAAATCCATCTGAAATATTTTTCCATTGACGGCCACCATCTTGCGTTCGCCAAATTCCACCACCAGCTGCACCCATGTAAAACAAATTTGGTTTGTCTGAAACTCCAGTTACGGCTGCTGATCTTCCTCCTCGGAATGGACCAATTTCTCTCCATTCTACTGCTTTCAATAATTCAGCATCCATCATAGTTGGAATAGGTTTATCCGTTTTAGGTTTTTTCTTGCCTTGCGCAAAAATGGATAAACTACTGATAATCAGTAAAGTAAAAAGTGAAAATTTAATTAATGAAGAATTTTTGAGATAGGATTGGTTTCTCATGATAAGAGTTGGTTTTGTCGGCGAGTCGCATGTGGTGGTCTGCTTTAACTGAACTAAAAAATAATTTCTAAATAACATTTTAAAAATCTATAAAATAGATTATCACACTAGACTCAATGAATTTTGTTTAAAAAAAAATGATTTCACAATTTAGAAAAATGTAGATGGAATGTTAATTTTTTTTGATTAAAATAAATGAAAAGAGGTGTTAGCGTTTCAAGCGCTAACACCTCTTATTCTTATATTTTTAAAATATAATCGTAATTAGATTTTATGCTAATTCTTTTTGCAATTCTTTCAACTTATCAGAAAATGATCCTTTTCTTCTGCGACTCACTTCAATTTTTGCACCATCATCCATAATTAGATGAGCAGAATCTCCTTTGATAAATTTTCGAATATAATTCAAATTAATAATGTGACTTCGGTGAACTCTGAAAAAATTAAAAGGAATAAACATCCCTTCAAAAGATTTAATCGTTTTGGAAGCTACAATTTTACTACCACCTTTGAGATAAAAAATAGTATAATTATCATCAGATTGCAATCGAACAATTTCATGAATATGTACAAAGTGCATTTCATCCAAAGAAGCAATGGTAATTTTTTTAAAAGGATTCAAATGACTGAGGTGTCCTTTAAAAACTTCCAGTCGATCCTTCATATCATCTTCTTCGCGATTTGGTTTTATTCGTTCAACTGCTTCCATTAACATGTTTGGATCAATTGGTTTTGAAATATAACCAATGCAACTATAAGCACATGCTTTTACTGCATAATCTTGGTAGGAGGTCACAAAAATAATTTCAAATTTGATGTCATTCAATTTGTCTAACAAACTAAATACAAGTTCATTATTCAAATTAATATCTAGAAAAACAACATCAGGTTTGAGTGATTTGTCGGTCAAAGTCAAATAGCCTTCTTCGATGCTTCGAGCTTCGGCGATGACCTTTACTTGAGGGCAATTTTTTTGTAGAATATTTTTGAGGTTATCTAGGCTTGCTTGTTCATCTTCAATGATGATTGCGTGTAGATTCATAGTGTTCCTTTTTTAACTCACATAATAAAACGCTAATATATAAATTATTACATATTTATTTTAGGAAATATATGAAAAGTGGTTAAGCGAAGCAACCGTCCACCGTCTAACGTCCACCGACGTTTAAATCTATTTCCCTAAAGTTTCGAAACTCTTGCCAGAACCGTTTCAATTAATTTTTCTACAATTGCTTTTGGGGTAGAGCTAAATTCATTCGTAATTCGATTCGCTAGGATAGCATTAAATGAAATCGCCTGATGCCCGAAAACATTAGATAATCCATAGATTCCTGCTGTTTCCATTTCAAAATTAGTGCAGCGTAAATCATTGTAATTAAATTTCCCTAAACTCTCAATTAAGTTAGGAACCGAAATATCTCCCCTCAGAATTCTTCCCTGTGGAGCATAAAAACCTGGACAGGTCAAAGTGATTCCTTTTAAAAAATCAGAAGCTAAGTTTTTCAGTAATTCACTTCCTGCAGAAGCAATGTATGGACGAATGGGGAAATTGATTTCACGTCCCATTTTTTCCATAAAGTGCAAAAAAGTCATATGCTCATCTGCATTATTTTTGTAATCATAAAAATGCAAAAGACCATCAATCCCAATTCCATATTCAGAAACTAACAATGTATTTACGGGGATGTCTTCTTGCATGGAACCAGATGTTCCGATACGAATAATATTGAGTGAAGTATGTGCTGTTTTTTCTGTTCTAGTTTTAAAATCAATATTGACCAACGCATCTAATTCATTTAAAACAATATCAATATTATCTGTTCCAATTCCTGTGGAAATTACCGTAATTCGAGTGCCATTTAATTCGCCAGTATGGGTGACAAATTCACGTTTTTGAATTTTGTATTCAATGGAGTCAAAGTATTTTGAAACTTCACCAACTCTGTCAGGATCACCAACTGTGATGATGTTTTTGGCAAGTTGCTCTGGTTTTAAATTAAGGTGATAAATGCTACCATCAGGATTAATGATGAGTTCGGAAGGAGGGAAGTGTTTCATTTTTTATGGAAATTAAATGACAATTAAAATAAAGTTATTAGTAAAATTAGCTTTTTATTTGTGTAATTTTTAAACCAAAAAAATAAAACTCAACATGAGAAAAATATATCATCTTTCTACTTGCTCCACTTGCCAACGAATCATCAAAGAATTAGGTGGACTCGAAGGTTTTGAAATGCAAAATATCAAGGAGGAGAAAATTAAAGCTAAACAGATCGATGAAATGAAAAAAATGGCTGGTTCCTATGAATCACTTTTTAGTCGTCGTTCGATGAAATTCCGACCAATGGGATTGCATGAAAAAGAAATTTCAGAAAAAGAATATCGACAATTGATTTTAGAAGAATATTCTTTTTTAAAACGTCCTGTGATTTTTATCGACGATGAAATTTTTGTAGGAAATGCAAAAAAAGTAGTTGCTGCTGCAAAAGAGAAATTAGGACTTTAGAAATACAATAGGACTTAGGTATCGGATACCTGCAATTGTTAAAAAAAATAAAGAATGCCAGATAAAAAAGAAATCACCACTTTCTTCCAAAATCTTCAAGACGACATTTGCGCCGAACTCGAAGCAGCAGATGGCGTTGGAAAATTCAAACAAGACCTTTGGGAAAGAGAAGGTGGTGGTGGTGGAAGAACTCGAATTTTCCTTGGAAAACATATCGAAAAAGGAGGTGTCAACTTCTCTGCGGTCGAAGGTAATTTACCTGAAAAAATTTCTAAAGCACTCAAAATTGATGCAGGTCAATTTTATGCTACAGGAGTTAGTATCGTTTTGCATCCTAAGAATCCACACGTTCCGATTATTCATATGAATGTGCGATATTTTGAAATGACTGATGGACGATGGTGGTTTGGAGGGGGCATTGATGTGACACCGCATTATGTTATTGAAGAAGACGCCAAGTTTTTCCATCAATACTTAAAAACTACCTGCGATCAGCATCATGAGTCTTATTATCCGGAATTTAAAAAATGGGCGGACGATTATTTTTACATCAAACATAGAGACGAAACTCGTGGCATTGGAGGAATCTTTTTTGATCGATTAAGTGAGCAAAATGGTTTTGAAAAAAGAGCAAGATTTGATTTTGTAAAATCTATTGGAAATGCTTTTTGTCCAATTTATTTACATCTTTTACATAAAAGTAAAGACAAAGAATTTACAGAAGCACAGCAAAATTGGCAATCAATTCGAAGAGGTCGTTATGTTGAGTTTAATCTAGTTTGGGATAAGGGAACTAAATTTGGTTTGGATACGAATGGAAGAACTGAATCTATTTTGATGAGTATGCCGCCGTTGGCAAATTGGAAGTATAATTACAAAACAGAAGAAGGAAGTGAAGAGGAAAAGACGCAGGAATTATTGAAAAAAGGAATTGAATGGACGAGTTTTTAGTAGGTAGTTTATCAATATGCAGTTAGCAGTAGCAAGCATACTGAAAACTGCCAACTGCATATTGATAAACTGTCACTCACACAAAAGAAAAATAGGATCTGTTTGAATTACATTACTTTTATTTCCTGATCTATCAATAATATAAACTTCATAAGTTAAACTATCAATAGGATAATCAGAGAAATTTGCTTGACAACCGTCTTGAAAAAAGATAGGATGAATACAACAAGTGGTACTTACTTTGATATACATTTCCCCTGAAATCCCATTTCCTACTCCTTGTTCTGGAATTACAGGTGCAACGAAAGTAATAAATTCTGAACTATCTCGTAAATCTTTAAAATAAACGGAAGGAGTCCCATCATCTATTCCTATATCTCCATCTCCATCTGTAAATGAAATGGTTAAAGTTAGATTATCTGATAAATCGTCAGCGGCAACCATAGTTGTTTTTGATAAACTAACGAAACCAATTTCTGGCGTGTCAGAATAATCTGGTGGTTTTGTACATGCGATGATCATTGCAATAGAAAGAAACAATGTATATTTTAATGCCTTCATAATCTTGGATTTTTTTCTAAAAATAAGACTTTTTAATTTAACGGAAACTACTGCTATTTAGTTTAAGGAAAGACAGAAAACTAAAAAGGTTAATGTTGAGTCATTTAAGTTTGATGCTAATATTCATCTGGCTAATAAGTTATTGGTTATTCTTTTATAATTAGAGTTGAGGAATTCTTACCCTCTTGAAATACTGACAAAGTATAAGTTCCTTTTGGAAAATCTTTCACTTGTATTTTTGGACTATACCCTTTACCCGATAAAATTCTTTGGCCTTGAATATTATAAATTACATATTCAACGTCATCTTCTATTTGAATATTAATTTCATTTGATACTGGATTAGGATATATCTTAAGTTCTTTGACCGATAATTTTTCTTGAGTAGAAGTAGTTTCATTGACAATAATCATAGAAATTCCATTCTCTTTAGATAATTCTTCTCCATTCCTATACTCCGTTAACTCATATCCAAAATGGTATTCTCCAATTTCTTGAGGGGTTGCCCAGATGACTTGGTTCAAGTCGTTAATTGAAAAGATATTATTTGGACTCGGATTGATCTCATCAGGAAATAAATAATTATTTTGAACTAAAGAATCTCCAATAGGAGGAATTAATTTTATTGAAATACTGTCACCTTCTGAATCAAAAAACTGAGGAGTGAAAATTAGTACACTTTGATTTTCTGCCTCAATAAGATTGAATGAATTGATGGAAATTGGACTGCTTCCAATGGAACTAAACTGAGGATTAACAACTGTGTGTTCTCTTAGAATAACAAATTCAGAATTATTCAATTCCGTTGTGTTTATCCCCGTTTCACTCCAACAACAATCTTGAATTGAAATTGCATAATGTCCAAATCCTGGAAAATGATGGTTGGTAGTAAATTTTGAAATTAGGGTATTAAAATCCGGATATTCGATTTGTTCATAAGCATAAGCCCATTCTAAACTTCCGTCACCAAAATTGATTTCGATACTATCTATTTCAGAATCTAAGCTTGTTACTAATTCGATATTTACCTTTACTGAGAAAGTTTCATTATCATCTTCGGTAGAAATATTTCCACCTTTGTATTTGATTTGAGAAAATGAATTTATTGTCATCAATAATCCTAAGATGAAAAACATATGTTTCATTGGCAATTCTATTTTATTTTTTACTTTATTGACCTAGGGAAAACCTGATAAACCAATACTTTTATTAAGTAAAAATAGATGGATCTAGTTTCTACAATGATAGACGATTATTTTTCTAAATTGGTTGGAACTCATTCTTTTCTACAAAAATTCCTTATTCGATTCCTTATAAATCACCGCAGTTACGACCTGCCCAACTGCCTCTAAAGTCTTCACATCAATCACATCCATGTTGTCACCATGTGTATGCCAATGAGCACCAAAACCAAAATTTTCAGAAGGCATATTAATGATGTCTACCATCGGCATTCCGAAATGTTTTATCACAAAATAGTGATCATCCGTAATTGCTCCACCATTCTCATTGATGAAGAAATTATCCTTTTTCATGCTAGCTGCCAACGACCATATTTTATTAGTTAATCGTGGCGCTACTTGCATGGAATAACCCTCTTTATAAAACTTTGCATCCTTGGCACCGACCATATCTAGCAAAATTCCATACTTAACATTTTCTCTTTTGAGATGTGGATTCTTGGCCCAATATTGCGAACCTAGTCCCCAGCTTTCAACATTGTTTCCTTTGTCATCACCATAATCTTCTGCATCAAAAAGTACAATGTCTATGCCCATTGGAATTGGATTTTTTTGTAATAATTTTGCAATTTCTAACAATACTCCTACGCCGCTTCCTGCATCGTCTGCACCAAGAATTGGATCGCTTTGTCGAAGTGGATCTGGGTCTTTATCTGCAAAAGGACGAGTATCCCAATGTGCTCCCAAAATGATTCTTTCTTTTACATTTGGATTATACCGAGCGATGATGTTGGTGGCATTAAGTTTTACATTATTAAATGTAGTGGGAGTAAAGTCCTGCTGAATAACTTCAGCACCAAAGGACTTAAATTGATTCACCAACCAAGTTTTACATTTTTGATGACCTTCCGATCCAGGAACTCTTGTGCCAAAAGAAACTTGTTTCGCCACGAATTCTTTAGCTGCATTTCCATCAAATTTTGGAATTCTAACCTTGGTGTTTTCTTGGTCAATTAGCATTTGGTCATTATCATTATTTGAAGATTCATTTTCACATGCTGTAAAAAACAAAGCAAGGAGTGCAATGAAAAAAATGGTTTTTGAAGAATAGTATTTCATTATTTTTATTTAAAATTTCATTAATTCTTTATAAACTTTTCGCATCGGTAAACCTACGATATTGGAGTAAGTTCCCTTCACTTTTTTTATTTTGCAAAGTCCAATCCATTCTTGAATGGCATAGGCACCTGCTTTGTCAAAAGGCTTGAATTCATTGATGTAGTAGCGTATTTCCGAATCTGATAATTTGTCAAATGTAACTTTAGAAACGCCTTTGAAAATTCGTTTTTTATCTTTTGATAAAAGACAAACCCCTGTGATTACTTTATGTGATTTTCCTGAAAGTGTTTTCAATATATCAAACGCATCATGAGCATCTTTTGGTTTGCCAAAAATAGTATTTCCCATCACGACGGTGGTATCTGAGGTCAAAATTATTTCATTTGACTTGAGGAAATCTTTCACCCCATCTGCTTTTTTTTCTGCTAAAAACTCTGCTACTTCTTCGGCTGGAAGGGTAGAAGGATAAGTCTCTTCGATGTCGCGAGTTTGGATTTCAAATTGGAAACCAGCCTCTCGAAGGAGTTGACTTCGTCGAGGAGATTTGGAAGCGAGAATGATTTTTCGGTTGATCATAATTTTATTTTTTTTGGAGAAGATCCCTTCGCTGACAGCGAGCAAAGCGAGCGATCTGTCCTCTGTCAGCGAAGCGATCTCAGAAACTCAAAATTAGTAAATACAAAATCCCTGAGAGCATAATGTATTTTGAAATTTGACTTAATAAATGAAATTCTTTTTTTGTTTTAGCTAAAAATAATTTGATTATAGAAAATAATAATGGAGCAATTATTCCTACCAAAATATAGAAAAATCCAAGGTCAAATCCGTTTTCTTTTTTTAGGAAAAGCCAATATCCTAAAACACATAACAATATATTTCCAAAAAATATTGCGACCCATTTTGCTTTCGTTTTTCCAAAAACAATTGGAAGGGTGCGACACCCATTTTTTCGATCTCCGTCCTCATCTTCAATATCTTTAATAATCTCTCGAAACATCGTAGAAAAAAAAGCAAATAGCAAATAGAAAATAAAAATATTGGAGACTTCTGCACCGAACTCTTTCATTTCCCAAACATTTTCACGCTCCGCAAAAATAACGATTCCTGCCACAAATGCACAAAAAACACCAACAATCACATTGCCCCATAAAACACTTTTTTTCAAAGATTTAGAATAAAAGTAGAGTAAAAAAATTGCGGTAGGATAAATGAAAACCAAGGGTAAATTTCTCACATAAAAAGCCAAATAAAGGGAAATCAAAAAGCCAAAAATTGAAACGCCCCAATACATTTTCCAGGCATTTTCGGCAGAGATAAATTGGTTGATAATTACTTTGTCTGGTTTGTTTAAAAGATCGATTTCATAGTCTTCCAAATCATTAATAATGTAGCCACCCGCTGCAATCAAAACAGTTGATAAAACTAAAATCGAAAAATGAAAATGATCTAAAAGAGGAGAGACCCCAGCCAATTCAAATGCGGGAACTAAGATCAAATATTGCAATAAATATTGTGTGAGAACAACAATGATAAGATTAGGAAATCGGATGAGTTTTAGGAAAGACATTTTTTTTAGTGGTTAATGTATAATGGTGAAAGATTAATACTGCTGAGTGCTAACAATTACTGGATTAACAATTCACCATTATACATTAACCATTAATTTTCGGGCATCCATTTTCCATGTAGTCGCATCACTTTTTCAATTACGTCTCGTGCGCAACCTTTGCCACCTTCGATCGGAGAAATGTAATCAGCTATCTCAATAACTTCATGAGCAGCATCTTTTGGGCAAGCGGCAATTCCTACTTTATGCATGACTTCGATGTCTGGAAAATCATCACCCATGTACAAGATATTGATCGGGTGTAAACCATAAATGTCAACCAATTCTTCGTACACTTCCATTTTGTCACTCACTCCAGCGTATACATCTTTGACTCCTAAATTATTTAATCGAGTTACGACTCCTTCTGATTTTCCGCCGGTGATAATGACGACTTGATAGCCACTTTTTAAAGCATGTTTAATAGCATAACCATCTCGAATACTCATTTTGCGAAGTAGTTTCCCACTTTCCAAAACGATGATTTCGCTATTGGTCAACACTCCATCTACATCAAAAATGAAGGTTTGAATATCTTTAAATTTCTCTAGGTAATTCATATTGAAGACGTTTTACGATGGACGTTTTACGTTGAACATTTTTATAATTAGGGAAACGTTCAACGTAAAATGTCTAACGATAAGCGAAGCGAATGATTATTGATTATCTCTCCATTCATACACCCATTTCGCTTGGATTTGCTCCAAATGTCCTTCGTTGCATTCTTCCTTTTTTCCTTCAAAATTGGGAATACTTAAAATCCAGTCAATCAAGTCAGTAAATCGAATTCGATAGATTTTTTGCTCTGAAAAATCATCGCCAAATTTGTCATACAATTTCATGGCAATGTCTTCATGATCAAGCCAGTTAATTGGAAAATCGTCTATATCTTTAAAACTCATAATTTATTTTTTTATAGTATTGGGATTCTGATTAATGAGTATTGAGTTTATTTCTCAAGGCATAAAATCAGAATGTGAAAAGCATGATTTTATAAATGAATGTGGAGATTTTGAAAATTAAAAAATCGAGAAATATTCTCGATATCCCAATACTCAAAATCTCCATACTCTAAGTTAATGTTCGTGTCCAATGATTCGAGATTGATCTGGAATTTCAACTTCAATGATGGCATCATCTTTTAAAATGACACATTGACAACCTAATCGAGATTCTAATCTTGGGTTGATCGCTCGATCAATAAAGTCTTCTTCTTTGTCAGAAATTTCTTCCAAAAATTGATCTCCAGCATGAACATAAACATGGCAAGTGCTGCAAGCACAAACTTCGCCACAATTATGACTCAAATGAACATCATTTTCTTCAGCAGCTTCCAAAATTGTGAAACCTTCTTCTATATTTTCTACCGTTTTAGGTGGTATATTTTTATCCTCGAAGGTAAATTTTACCGTCGCCATATTAATTAATGTTTTGGTTTTTCAACAAATCCTGTTTTTTTAGCGTAACAACAGTATTTGTTTAAAAACGGTTATTTTTAATGATTCTAAAAAAGATTGCAAATGTAATTTTTAATCAATAAGTAAACAACTTATTAGAGGAGAAGTTCAAATGAGAAATCGGGGAACGATTTTAAATATCCAATATCCAACTTTGCTTCTCATTGAAACCATAAATTGGATATTCAAAATCATTTCTTCCTAGACGGCGGAATCAACCGATTCCTAACACTCGAAGCCATCCCTGCATATACCAACAATAAAAATTCCTCATTAGTAATATTTACCGCATTGATAAAATTTGTTCTAAAATCTGTCAATGCATTTTGGTTATCATATCCTCTGACAACAAGGTTATGAATGGCTTTCATTTTTGGTTTTCCAAAATCCAAAATCACTCTTATTGGAATTGGATTTTCATGTGGCATATGGAATAAATGAATTCCTTCTTCCCCTTTCAAAAAACTGAAAAGAGAATATCCTTCCAAGCGGATAAATTGTTTCTCTTCATCCACCTCTTTTTCTAAATGAAGATAATCGAAAAGGTTGTTGTACAATTTAAAAAGATACTCAATCTGTTCTTGCCCAGAATTATGAACAGCACTTTCAAATCGGAGCGTCACTTTTTGCAATTGGTTTTTAATAAAATTTTTGGAAAAAAGTTTGAGCATCGCTACTTCCAAAAAGCTGTTTAAAAATTCTGTTTGAATCGTATTGTATTGAATATTAGTTCGATTATAAATTTCACTTATTTCCGCTAAACCTTCTTGTTGGAAAAATAAATCTTTATAATTTTCTTTTAAAATTTTATCAGAATCACTCCAAATGGTATTTCGTTTTAGTCGTAAAGGAATCGCAGGATCTAGGTGGAATTTTTTATCTCTAAAACCTAATGATAAATGCACAATCCTTTCTTTCGTCTCTGAAATTTTTTCCTTAAAACTATAATGATGACTTTTGGAATAATCGACTATCGCATGATCTTCTGAATCATCACTTTCCATTTGTTGAATTTGCTTTTCAATGGTTTCCAAAATCCGTTTTAGGCGAAGATAAAATCCTTTTCCTTTTTCAGCTTCTGGTAATTCTGGAAACCAATTCTCTTCTAAAGGTCCCACAAATTTAAGCGGTGAAATTACAGGTACGAGTCGATTTTTAAATAAGGAAATTTCAAATAAAATTGGACTAGTCGAATAACTGCTGACTAATTGTGCGGCAGTCAAAGCTGTCAAATCTTTTTCAATTTGTCGTTTCAATGCACGTCCACCCATACGAGAATTAAACCCTCGACGAGCGACCCATTCCAATGCTTCTGCTTCAATATTTAAAATAGTTGTTCTTCGAACAAATCCATCTCGTGATAATAAATCTTTGATTTGCAATCGAGCGATATCTAAGATATGCTCCATTTCAAGCGAATTAAAAATCACGATTTCATCAATTCGATTGACAAATTCTGGACGAAATTTATTTTCTACTGCCTTACGATAAATTGCGCCATCATCTTGGTTGGACGTTTTAAAACCTGCTTGCGAAGAAACTTGATTCGCTCCAATATTCGATGTCATGATGATAATGATATTGGAAAAATCAATCGTACGACCAAGGCTATCTGTCAATCGAGCATCGTCCAAAAGTTGAAGTAGTAAGTCCAAAACTTTAGGATGTGCTTTTTCAATTTCATCTAGCAAGACCACTCCAAAAGGTTGATATCGAACCATACCAGTTAATTGGCCTTCTGGATTTTGAGCGTCACCAATCAATCTTTGCACCGCAGTATGATCGATGAATTCATTCATGTCAAATTGCATCAAACTCGATTCGCTTCCAGTCAAGAATTTAGATAAAACTTTGGCAGCTTGCGTTTTTCCAACACCTGTCGGCCCAATAAACATAAAGGATCCAAGTGGTTTGTTTGGAGTAGTCAATCGAGCTTTGATGGTGTGGATTACATTCGATAAAGTGTCAACTGCTTTTGGTTGCCCCACTAAATCATGGCTGATTTTTTGATAAAAGCTTTCTTCTTCCGATGAATTTGGAATGTCAAAGATATCTTGATTAAGTCCGCTAAAGGTTTCAAATTCAGCTCGCACCTCAAGTACATCAATTCTCTGACCTTGATGTTTTACCGCTAATTGGCGCATGATATTTATGATGCTACCAGGAAGTGCTTTTCGTTCTAAATAATTTCTTTGGAAGTCAAAAAGAGATTGAATCGCTTTGATGGAAATGGTACAATTATGAGAGTTTTCTAAAACCTTACGATTTTCGAGAGCCATTTTTGTAGCATTTTTCAGGTCAGGTTCATCCATTCGAATCATCTGAAAAAGGTCAGCATACCGTCGATCTTTTTCTTGAATGATTTTCCATTCTTCAGGAGTCGCAAGGATGATAAGTTGAATTGATCTTTTTTCTAAATATGGTTTGAGGACATCATTGACCGTCATATTATTTTGAGCAGATTTTCCAATGTTTAGCATTGCCACCGCATTATCAATTAAAATAATATCTGACCCTTTGTTTTTTTGATAGGGATTTTTGATAAAATTTAAAACCGCTTCCATCCTTTTTTGCCACATGCCTACGATGCTCATTCCCGTAATAATTCGGGTGGGATCGATATGCCAAATCGTTCGAGATTTTTTATTAAACTCTTCGATGTGTTGAAATAGAGTTTCGTGAATGACACTTTTTTTCCCGACTCCTTCTTTTCCAACTATGGCGATCGGCGTATTTTTAAAAGGTTGATCAAATAAAAGATTCTCCAATCTTTCGATCATTTTTTCTTGATAAAAGGCTCGATTTAAATCATTAGGAAAACTATTATTTAAGTTCTTAGAAATTTTCCAAACTTCATTTTCACCATCCATTTTTGAATCAGCTGCATACCGATCAGCAAATGATTTTTGATGTTCGTAAACAAAGGAAAAATTATCATGAACTGCTTGAATTGGAATTTCAACAGAGGTGACAAACTCTTTTTCAGGAGAGGTATAATGATTAAATTCAAACTCACTAGGTTCGTTGGAATGATATTTTTTTAATAATTGACTAATTACTTTGGTCGCTTGTTGTTCCAGATTGAACCTACTTTTTCTATTTTTTTCGACTACATACATCGTTCCATTGAAATGTGGTAAAGATGCAAATGTAATGTTATGCAATTCGAAAAATGCAATTCCAAATCTTCCTTGCTGATCTTTTTTCCCAGGAATCGGAATAGTTAAGTTGAAAATTTGATAATCAATCGTTGGATTAAACCTGAACCAAATTAGATCATCTAACGTAACACTTTCTAAAATATACCCCTTTACTGCATTTTGAATAGCCGATTTCATTTTGGAAACCGAACCTTCAAAACGTGGATGTGCATAGCTTGAAAAACTAAAGAAAAGTGGAGTAGATTGATACTGCTCTTTTTCCTCGTTTTTGATCAGGCTAACGAGTGCTGGAAATTCCAAATTTAATGGTACTGCATTATTCATAAAGGATACAATGATCTAGGTTTTTTGAGAGAAATAGATTTCTCAAATCTACATGGAAAAAAGAGTTGAAATTAAGAAAAACTATGCAAATATTTAATTCCAGATAAATTGGTGATAAAGAATATTTTTAATAAGTTTATCATTCCCTTTATTCAAAAAAAATGAAGAAAGAGTTTTACTTTTTTTTTGAGTTGAATTAAATATATATATTGCAGTAGTTAGATATAAAACATTGACTATCAAATTTTTATGCGATATTAAAAACAATACCAAATATTAATCAAAAAGAGCGAATGGGCGAAAGTTATAAATATCCGAAATCAGATAATTTTAAGTTTAGAGAACTTAAAGTGTATGCTTCGACTGAATGGTTGGCTGATAATAAAAAGAAATATCGGCAAGTCTTTGACCGCTTCGAAATTTCGTATGTATATGCTGAATTATCTTTTCATAATAAGATGTATGATGAGGAAGATTGGGAAATAGATGTAGAATTAAAATGTTTTTCTTTGAAAAAAGGACGAAAGGAATTGTGTTCTTTACCTTTTAAAAGAAAAGTGAGTAAATATGATCCGACGGTTTTTATTCGAGAAGGTTGGGGAAATAAAAAGGAAGGTGTCTTTTGGAAAAAAGGAACTTATTATTGGGAAGCTTGGGTAGAAGGGGAAAAAGTGGCAACCAAATATTTCTATGTCGAAGATGCCGGGACAGAGGATTTTGATGGAACAAGTGGATACTTGAGTGTGAAATCCCTCAAACTATATGAAGGTCCTTACGATGATGTGACGGAGGATGACCGAGTTTATTTAAAAACATTTAGCAGCGAAGAGACTCGATATATTTATGTAGAGATTTTATTGAAAAATGAGCATATCGACAAAAATTGGCAATGCGAATTATATACAAAGTTCTATAATAATGCTCGGGAATTAAAAGGACAAGTCGTACGATTGCAACGGGTAGAAAAGAAAGATGAGTACATAAAAATGACTGCTGGTTGGGGCTCGAATGTCAAAGGTTCTTGGCGAAGAGATTTGTACACCGCAGATTTAATTTTTATGGATCGATTGATTGCTACGATTCCGTTTGAGATAGATGATGATTTTGAAGAAGGAATTGCTGGAGTTCTTTTACCGAATCAACAAGCGCCAGTAATTTTAGCCAACGAGGTCGAACATGGGCAAACCTTTGATGAGGTCATGTCAAAAATGAATAACTTAATTGGCTTGACAGAAATTAAACAACGAGTTAGAGATCATGCTCAATATATTCAGTTTTTACAATTGAGGAAAGAAAAAGGGTTTGAAGAAAAAGAGGATATCAATGTTCATTCTGTTTTCGTAGGTAATCCTGGAACTGGAAAAACGACGGTCGCTAAAATGATGGGACAGTTGTATAAAAAAATGGGATTGTTGACCAAAGGACATGTTCATGAAGTAGATCGAGTTGATTTAGTAGGGGAATATATTGGTCAAACTGCACCCAAAGTAAAAGAGGCCATTGAGAAAGCAAGAGGTGGAGTTTTGTTTATTGATGAAGCTTATTCTTTGGCTCGCTCGAATGATGATAGCAAAGATTTTGGAAGGGAAGTAATTGAAATATTGGTGCGAGAAATGTCAAATGGGAAAGGAGACATGGCGGTTATTGTTGCTGGTTATCCTAAAGAAATGAAACATTTTATGGATTCAAACCCAGGTTTGAAATCTCGATTTAAAATAAATTTTGAATTTAGAGATTACTTGCCACAGGAACTTTCACAAATTGCAGAATTCGCCAGTTTGGAAAAAGGAATCAAATTTACGCAAGAGGCAAAAACTAAAATTGATGAATTAATCACCAACGCATTTCGGAATCGAGATAAGACTTTCGGAAATGCACGCTTTGTTTATGACTTGATTGAAGAAGGAAAAATAAACCTTGGATTGCGAGTGATGGATGGTGAGAATCCAAGAGGATTAGACAATGATCAATTGTCGATAATTGAATTGCAGGATGTCGCAAATATTGAAGTTGTAAAGAAAAGGGAGATACCATATATACCAATCGATAAAAATTTATTGGATGAAGCGATGGGTGAATTGAATAATTTGATTGGGATGGAATCCATCAAAGTTCAGATTCAAGAGATGGTTCAGTTGGTTAAATATTTTAGAGAGACTGGAAAGGATGTATTGAACTCATTTTCATTGCACACCATTTTTGTTGGAAATCCAGGAACAGGTAAAACGACCGTTGCAAGGATTTTGACAAAAATTTATAAAGCATTGGGTGTTTTGGAAAGAGGTAAAATGGTGGAAACTGATCGTCAGGGTTTGGTGGCAGGATTTGTTGGACAAACTGCGATCAAAACTGCAGAACAAATTGATGAAGCAATGGGTGGAGTTCTTTTCATTGACGAAGCTTATGCTTTGACTGCCAAGACGGGAGGTGCTCATGGAGACTTTGGTGATGAGGCGATTCAAACGATTCTCAAAAGAATGGAAGATAATCGAGGTGAGTTTTTTGTTTTTGCAGCAGGCTATCCAGATAATATGGAGAATTTCTTAAAAGCTAATCCAGGTTTAAACTCTCGTTTTGATAAAACATTAAAATTCGAAGATTACTCACCTGAGGATTTAAAGAAGATTGCAAAAATGATGTTGCTAGACCAAGGCGTAAAAATGACGGAAGATGCTTCCAAGCATTTGGATAAATACCTTGCCTTCTTGTATGAATTCCGAGATAAGTATTTTGGTAATGCACGGGATGTAAGAAAGGTAGTGGTAGAAGCGGTTAAAAATATGAACCTTCGTTTAGCCGAAATTCCTGAGAAAAATCGAAAGGAAAATGAAGAAATGATCCTTACTTTTGAAGATGTAAAAAGCTTTAAATTGGATACAGATGACTTTACTTTCAATAAAAAGAAAATAGGATTCGGTAGGAATAAATAAGAATTAGGATCATCAAAATATTGATCAGAGGCTAATCTTAGTGAGATTAATTTTTTTCACGAAAAATAAAAAAAATGCCATCAGCAGAAATGTTGATGGCATTTTTTTATTGAAAACTCCTAACTCGTTGACAATCAAAAAGTTAGAAAGGTGAAAAATAAAAGTGAGTGATTGATCAAGAAAATAGCAAACATTTTGTTTGTCACATTTTTTAAATTTATATGCATTTTTTTTATCAATTTAACAATCGTTGGCAAGGTATTTGAAAATAATATATTATAAAAAATCGTAATTGATTTTTTTATTTTTTTGATGAACATAACATTTAGATTTTCCCAAATTCAAGTTGCATTTTTTAATCCCATGTTTTTTGAATACTTCTATTCAATAGAATTAGTACCAGGTGAGTTACTCTTTTCTATTGAGTAAGAATAAGTTGATTAACTCTCAGCTTAATCATTTCTTTTATTTATTAGAATGATGTAGTGGTATTTTTTTTACCAAATTTTAAAATACATGATTGTTACAAACACTAAGGACAAACCCAACCATTCTAAGAATATATCTATTTTTAAATTAGATATGTTTTCTTTGAAGGTGATCCGTTTTCGGCCTATCTTTCTAGTTCTTTTTCTATTAGGACTACTGGTTATATTTTACCTAGCCGTTTTAAATCCCGATTTTATTTTTTCCATTATTTCTGGACTGGTACTTTTTGTAGCAGGTTTTTTCTTGTCCAATTTATTCTATTTGAATGCGAGTGGAAAGAAAGAAGATATTTTCAATCGAATGATTATTGAAAACTCTTCAGATTTGTTTTTGATTTTTCAAGTCAAAAATGGACGCTTTAAATATGTAAGTCCTGGTATCCAAAAAATGTTGGGCTATGATATGACAGCGGTTTTGGATTTATATGATTTGTCTTTTGTCCATCCTGCTGATCGATTTGATTTATATAATATTTTGGATAAGAGTTTCCTTCGATTGAATCGAACTTTTATAACGAAGTTGAGAATGATCAAAAGAGAAGGAGGCATTAGTTGGATTGAAATCAAAGGCGATGTAATCGTTGATGCTTCAAACGAGTTGGAATATGTGGTGATGAATTTGAGAGATATTACAACCGAACATGAGCAAGCAATTGCTCAACAGCAATATCAAAAAAGTCTCGAGCAGTCCATCCAAAAAAATAATTTCAAAAGCCATGAGTATGAAGAAATTGCGGATCTGATGTCTTCTTATGATTTGAAAGAACCGTTGCGAACCATTTCAAGTTACTCTCAATTGGTTCAACATCGGTATGCGAAAAACTTGGATAGTGATGGTAGAGAATTTTTGCAATATACTGTTGATGGTGCGAATCGGATGGCAAGAATGATGGATGATATTTTGTCGTTTTCAAATGTAAGTTTGGAAAAATTTAAACCTCGAAAGGTAAATATCGAAAAGGCGGTGAAGGAAGTTGAACATGTTTTGGCCAATGAATTGAAATCTTCCAAAGCAAAAATTGTTTGTGGAGATCTTCCAGAAGTAAAAGTTGATTTTATTCAATTCAAACAATTGCTCAAAAACTTATTTGAAAATTCTATAAAGTTTAGAGGAAAAAATGATCCGGTGATTGAATTAGATGTACAGGAGATGAGCAATCATTATTTGTTTAAAGTGAGAGACAATGGCATTGGAATCTCAAAAGCCTATCATGAATCTATTTTTGATGTTTTTGGAAAAATAAAAGAAGCTGGAAAAGCAAATGGAACGGGAGTAGGATTGGCAGTTTGCAAAAAAATAATTTCCAATCATGATGGAAAAATCTGGGTAGAATCGAATGGGCCAGGGCAGGGGAGTGTGTTTTGTTTTACGATTCCATTGAGCCCTGAAACGGAAGATACTCAAAGCGAAAATTTAAGAAAAGAAGGATTTCAGCCTGCGCTAACTTTTAAGAAATTGAAATTGCATATGTAAGAAATTAGGAGTCAGATTTGAGGTTGATTGCCAAAGAGACTAACCTGACATCTGACCATTCAAGATAAAAACAACCACAAACACTTTGAAAATCGGAAGGGACGTGACTAATTTACGGATCAAATAATTTCTAAATTTAAGACTTTCTCATATTACGTTTAGTACAAATTTGAATAGTAAATGTTATCGTTGAAACGAAAACTTTGTTTTGGATCTAGGTTTCCTTTGATGAACCTATTTTCCTAGTTATTCCAAAAACTATTTTAGACAAAGGTTCAATGTGCGGTTGCTCCCTTCCCTTTCAAAAAAAAATCACTTTTCAATTCCTATTTCCAAAACCTTCGTTATTCAAAATTACTTGCTGAATATTCCATTTTGGTAACAAAAAAAACTCCTTCTATTTTATATGAAATAGAAGGAGTTTTTTACCCGTAAGTTTTTGATTATCCCTTATGTAATTTTTTTGTTATAAATATTTTTCACCGAAGGAGAAATAGGAATACCATCTCTCATTTTATCATCATCAATTGGATCTTGATACACTTTCTCAATCGGAACGATACCTGTCCAAATATCCAATTCATAATCTTCTTTATCATTATGGCAACCTTCGTTTCGAACTTTAGCAGATGCTTCATTGATTTCAATTTCCAAAACTGTTGTAGCCTTTAGTTCCTTATCACTTGGCAGTCGAACTTCTTCCCAACGACCTTTTAACACTTGATCGGAAACTACTTTAAGTGCAAACATATTGGCTTCTTTTCCCTTCACTTTTTTGGCTTTTCCAAAAACCACCACCGACTCATAATTCATCGAATGATGAAAAGCAGAATTTGACAAAACTAAACCGGTAACTCGATGCATGCAAAAACACATGTCAAATCCTTCCTCCAAGTTTTTGATCATTCGAGAACTGGCAGCACCATGCAAATAAATTTTATTTTCATGTCTTCCATAGATTGTAGGGATTACGACAGGAACACCTCGATGCACAAATCCAATGGTACATGTGCTATCGTTGTCTAAAATTTTATAAATTTCTTCTTGATCATAAACTCCTCGTTTGGGTACTCGACGAACTTTAGTTTTGTCATTGACTTCTTTCATGTTAAGTTCTTGTTTATAATTATTCATAAATTATTTTGAGCTTATTTTTTTATCAGATGAAATAAAAAAACGCAGATATAGCCTGTGTTACATTGAGGCTTTTTTATGAAATATGGTGAAAAAAGAATCCAAAAGAACTTGTGAATAATTGTGAACAAGAACTTATGGATAATTTATATCGTTTTCCACGGGTGGCAATGAGATCAATAAAAACCGCAAAAACGAATGATGAATATTCTTAATTTGATGCAATGCTCCAGTTGGAATATGAATACTATCACCAACTTGGAGATTGAATTCTTGATCATTTAAAATGCAAAAAGCTTCTCCTTCTAAAATGTAAATGTATTGTTGAGAATATTGGTGGAAGTGCATTTCTTCCTGAGAATTAGGTGGAATTAATTCTTCTTTGACATTTAAATTTGGGTTAGAAAACAATGGCCATGCCATGCAGTTTTTCCCCCAAAGGTAACCTTGAGTTTGGTTTCTAATAATTTTCATGATGGTAGTTTAAATGGTTTAAAATCTTGCCGCAAAATCGACATAATAATTAAACTTCGAAAATTATTTCCACTTTTTATGCATTCTCTTTTTGTTCCTTCTGTTACAAATCCAACTGACTTATAAACATGTTGTGCTCTTGGATTATCGGTAAAGACATCCAACCAAAGACGATGTTTTTTTAATTTTTCGAAAACCAAATTTTGCAATAATTGTAAAGTCATTTTGCCATAATTCCTTCCTTTTTTATTAACGACGATTCGTTTTAATTCCACACTTAAATTCGAATTTTGTAACCCTCTTAATATAATGAATCCAATCATAACCCCTTGATTATCAATTGTTTTTAAGTGTAGTTGGTTTTTATCGTCAATAACTTCTTGATGTTCCGCAATAGAATATAGGAAAATAAAATCCTTATTATCAGGATGGTTTTCCCATTCGATTATGGTTGAAATATCACCACTATTTGTTGGTTTGAAGTGTAGCATTTTTTTGATTTAAAACTATTCGCCAAACCTCGCTACTATTCGAGGTTCAGCGAATAAAAATTAAAACTCTATAAAATATTGTAAAATATTTGCCCCAAAATTAAAATATTACTGGTAGCTTTGAGTAGTCCAGTTTTAATAAAACAAATAGTCCAGTTATGTTGCCATATAAAAGTATGATACAACTTGATTCCAATTCTAGAATGCCAATTTATGTTCAGTTGGCAAATGGAATTATCAAAGAAATCTCGTGTGGGAATTTAGTGCCAGGATTAAAATTACCAGGCTCAAGAACTTTGGCCAATCATTTTGAGGTACATCGAAAAACGATCATTGCTACCTATGAAGAATTGGAAGCGCAGGGATGGATTGAGACTGTTCCAGCCAAAGGAAGTTTTGTTAGTAAAAAAATTCCAGTTACGAAAGCACAAATTTTTAATGCTCAAAAAAGAGAAATAATTTCACCACTTCAAACTTCTCTTTTTCCTATCAAAAAAAGATTTAGCGAAGATATAAATCAGATGGTTCCAAAATTTACCACCTTCAAATATCAATTTGATGATGGCGTTCCTGATTTGAGATTGGCACCGATTCATGTTTTAGCTCGACAATACAAAAGTGTTTTGAATAGTAAATTGGCGGCTAAGAAATTAAATTATACCCACGATCTAAAAGGAAATATTTCCCTAAGAAAAGAATTGGTGAAATATCTTTCTGAAACTCGTAGCATAAATGTGACGACTGAAAATATCATGATCGTCCGTGGCAGTATCATGGGATTTTATTTATTATTTCAAATTATTTTGGAAAAAGGATCGAATGTAATTGTAGGCGAAACAAACTTTCGAGCAGCCAATCAAATAATAAAAAATGCAAAAGGGAAAATAATTACTGTTCCCGTAGACGAGGATGGAATTGATGTTGCTCAGATAGCTGAGATTTGTAAAAAGAAAAAAATCAGAGCGATTTATATTGTTCCACATCACCATCATCCGACGACCGTTTCCTTGAGTGCGGAGCGGAGAATGAAATTATTGCAGCTAGCCGAGCGCTATAAATTTGCGATCATTGAAGATGATTATGACTATGATTTTCATTATGAAAGTAGTCCGATTTTGCCTTTGGCGAGTTCTGATCGGGTGGGAGTGGTTTCTTATGTTGGTTCGTTTAGCAAGTCGATTGCGCCTGCCTTTCGAATTGGTTTTGTAGTTGCTCCAGAGAATCTAATTAATGAAATGTCGAAGCTTCGGAGATTTGTAGATCGGCAGGGAGATGTGTTGTTGGAGCGAGCGATTGCGATGATGTTGGAGGAAGGAGAAATTCGGCGGCACATGCGGAAGGCTTTGAAAACATACCATCAAAGAAGAGATTTTTTCTGTGATTTATTGCAAAAAGAATTGGGCGATTTTGTTGAATTTAAAAAACCAGATGGCGGACTTGCGGTCTGGACGAAGTTTGATGAAAAAATAAATATGACAAAATTGAGCGAAGCAGTAGCAGCTAAAAATTTGTACATCGCAGATAGTAAAAGGTATGATCCGATTGGGAAAGAATTGAATTGTACGAGGTTGGGTTTTGCTTCCATGAATGAGAAGGAGATGAGGGCGGCGGTGAAAATATTGAAGAGTAATTTAATGAAATAACGAATCTGAGAATTAGATTAAATATAAAGAAGCAACGCAGAACCCAAACCCGCCCCATTTCTCATAGTCAGTTTTTCATGAAATCTTCTCAAGGTTTGGAAAGGGATAATTTAAGTTTGAACTGTATATGCCATCCAAAAGAATATTCCACCAATCAATAAACACAAAGGTGAATAAAACTTAGAATCCAATTTTCCAAAAGAAGTATTTTTTACTTTTTTGAAAAATCCGACATAGTTAAAATCGCCGATTGCTCGGAGTGTAAAAATTCCACCTAAAGCCCAGAAACCATAATCATGAATCCAAATTGGTGAAGGTTGGATTGTATTTTCAAATTCAGGGATATAAGCATAAATGGAATGAATTATTCCTGAAAATATAAATCCAATCATTAAAATTAAACCAATTCCGACAGCAAAACAGGTTGAAGGAGTAGGATGAAATAGTAAAGTTCCATCTTCCTTAGAAGGAACTGATTTTTCAAATCCCCACTTTCCACCAAGTGCCCAATAGAAATGTAGCAATGCGATGATGAAAAGAATCAGAATTTGAAAAAGTATTATTAAACCTTCCCATCCAAATTCTACCGTAATAAATTCCATATTGATATAGTTTTACTTGTCCAGAATTTTCTCAAAATGAAAAAAATAAAAAGAAGAAAAACTAACTACTCAATTCCATCATCCCCAAAATCGTTTTCGCAATTTCCTCCGGTTTTTCACTCTCCTTAAATTTAAATTGTCGAATCAATAAAGTTCGAAACGTATCATATTTTTGGTGTGTCGAAGCATCATAAAAATTTTCAATTGGCTTAGAAAAACCATGAAATTGAGCTAGTCTATAACAATGCTTTTGCAAGTCAAAATCGATGACTAATTTTTGATTGTTGATCGGAGTTTGCAGTTGGATAAAAAGAGGAGTTTCCAATTCTTGCAACTCACCAATATTATTCATATAGCCTTTGTCGAAGAGTGGGTAAAAATAAATTTTATAATCAATGGCATGCATTTTTAAAACCATACCCATCTTAATTAGTTGACTTTCAATGACTTCTGAAGGAAGGTCGCTCTTTTTCATTTTGTCAAAAGGAAACCATTTATCATCCTTCGCTTTGTAAAAGTCAACTTCACCAATTCGTAATTTATAATCAAATTTTGGATAATTCGGAATTATGTAGCCTGGGTAGTAATATTTAAAACCATTCTTTTTCCCATAATTAATCTCGGCCAGCATGGTGTAAAATCCCAAACTATAACTTGCATATTCAGGATCAAAAAGTCCAATAATACTTGCCATACTTTTTTCTCCGAGGTCAAAAAAACTAACGGCAATTAATCTTTCTCCATCGTAAACGGCCACTTCGTAGGTATTGTATATTGTCGTTTCTCCACCATCTTGCAAAGCATCTTTGATCGTCTGAGAAACAAACCCATCAAAACGCAATTTATGTTTTTGATATAATTCTTCTTTTTCTCGACTGATAAATGCTTTCCTAAAAACCGTTTCAAATTGTTGATTTTTATTCCAAATTTTCCGGAGACTTTTTCGAAATTCATAACCTTCCAAAGGCAATCGAATCCGAATAGGGGAGTACAATTTTCCATCAAAATTCAAAATCTTCGTCGTGTAGATATACTGCCCAGATCTAAACCAGCCATTGGCTAAGTAAAAATCTAAGAGTTCGCCGTGAAGACTTTTCGGATTATGGAATTGTGTGAACATTTATTTACGTTTTACGATGGACGTTTTACGTTTTACGTTTTCCCAGCAGGTGCCGTGAAACGTGAAACGTTCAACGTCAAACGTTTAAAATTTTACTCGATTAAATGACATCGCCTTAATTAACCAATTCGGTAAAGGCTTTGTCGGATTTCTTTTTTTCATATTGATGGTCCAGCCGATTTTTTTGACCAGGGGAACTTTTAAGGTTTCGACAAACTCAATTAATGTTCCATCTGGATCTTCCAAATATCCCCAATTTCCATTAGCATCACCCATGTCAAATTCATCATCGACTAATACCTGAAATGGAAAACCAGCTGCTTTGCAATCTTTCACCACCGCCCCAATATTTCTAACATCAAAACATAAATGAATAAATCCGATGTCTCCCCAATAACGGTTAGCAAAAATTTTGTTCGGAGTTCTTGAAATAGATTGCACCAATTCTAATTGACTGGTTCCAAATAAATTAGAGAAACCACCACTTTTTGCCTGCTTACTTAATAGCACTCTACGGAATGTTTCTCCTCCACTTGGTAACGCTGCAAGATCATCGAATGTTCTTGTTTCGTCATAAATAACTTCATCATAACCCAAGACATCAACATATAATTTTTTTGCTGCGTCAATATCAGAAACCCCAATTGTACAACCAAAAAATCCACCCATATTTTTCCCTTTAGCAAACCAGTTGTCGTAACTTTTGATTTGAATAATATTGTCACAGGGATCTTTGATATAAAACGATTGTGTTCCATTCGGAGCGGTTACAATTTCAGAAATTGGTTCAACACCTTTTGCTTTTAAATTAGAAAAAGCTTCTTGAACATTTCGTGTTTTAACTTTTATAGAAAAAATACCTGTGTCACCCAATTGAATTGGCGAAGCAGGTGGTTGAGGTTCTCGATCTTCAAATTGCCAAATTTCATAACCACTTCCACCTTGCAAATTTAAGGCAAGAATAGCACGTTTGTCATGTGGTTTTCCTCCCATGTATTTTGCCATGTGAGTAGCGGTATTGTTGTCATCAAAAACTTTTACATCAGCTCCTAATTTGGTCGCATACCATTTGAAGAGTTTTTCGGCATCATTTACACCCACTCCGATTTGTTGAATTCCGTAGATAATTTTCTCCATGTTGTTTTATTGATTTTTACCAGGGAGGCGCATAGAAAACATAGGATAATTGTATAAAAACTATATTTTCTAGGTGCCTATTTGGTTTAAAAATATTCTATTCTTTTAAAAGCCAAATTTAGGAAAAAATGCTTGATTCTATCGCTTTCGAGATTGGTGTTTTCAAAACTGAATATTAGTAGCTTTTTCAGTTCCCAAATGTGTAAAATTTAGAGACCACTAAACATTATAGAAATACTCTATTTTTTATTATTTTACCGATATTTGTAGAAAATCTAAACGAGTTAATCGAAAGGGTTCTATTTCGACTAAACAAAAGTGAATTTTGCCGTTTATATTTTTATGTTTCTGTAGACAAATTCTGTGTCAAGTTAAAATTGAAATCTAAAATGACCAACGGAAGAGTTGATTTCAATTTCGCTCGACTAAAAAACAGGATTTATTTAAGAATCAATTTATAATTCTAGTTTCAAAACATTTATTCTGACTAAAGTATTTTTATGTTAAAAAATCTTAAAAAGTGGTTTATCGTAGATGATGAAGAATTTAAAGACAAGATGTCTGGAGATAGTGCGAAAGATTCTGATATTGTTCCCGAACAAAAAACTAAACCCGCTTCAACTCCAAGATCAACTTCTTCCACTTCGAGTGCAAGTTCAAACTCTAGTTCAACAATTCCTTCAGGGAAATCGAGTCCAAAATTTACCAATATCTTATTGCAAGCTATGGAAGCGAACAATTTGGATGGATTTGATTATTTAGAATATAAACACAGTTTGCACAACTTGGCAAAAATGCCAATGGATGAACAAACTCGGTATCAATCTGCTTTTGCAGCTGCTTCGACAATGGGAGCGACTCCAGCCAAATTAGTCAAGACTGCTCATTTCTATATTGATGTTCTGAAAAAAGAGGAAGCGAAATTTGGTCAAGCATTAGCGAACCAAAAAGACAAGCAGATTGGAGACAAATCTCAATTGATTAAGCAGCACGATAATTTGGTCAAAGAAAAAACTAAGCAAATCGAGCAACTTAAAAAAGAAATTGCGCAACATCAAGCAAAAAGTGAGCAAATGAAAAAGACAATTTCTGCTGCGACTGTAAAAGTAGAAACTACTAAAAATAATTTTGTAGCCTCTTATAATCTCGTACTTTCGCAGATTCAAAGAGATATTGAAAATATGAAAAAATACCTGAAGTAATGGTTAATGATTAACAGGTGAACTGTTAATACCGTTTCTTAGGATTTTTTAAAATAAATAAATCAAAATAATAATAATGGAAATGCAAGATTTTAAACCGAAATCATTTTGGAAAAAACCGGAAGGGGTGACTGGGGCAGTCTTTTTAACTGCGATACTTGGTGGACTAGGGTATTTGATTGCGACGAATACAGCATTAATTGCTGGCTTATTTGCTAATACAATTACATTAGTTGCGACACTTGCAGTTTTAGGTGCGGTCATTTATATGATCCTTGATCCTAAAATGCGGAATCTAGTTTGGTATATGTATAAAAGTGTGATGCGATCGATAACTGGAATGTTTGTCCAGATTGATCCAATTGGAATTTTGAAATCATACACAGATGATTTGGGTGATAACTTGGGGAAAATGAATAAGCAAATTGGAAAACTCAAAGGTCAAATGCATAAACTCAAAGAGTTGATTGTCAACAACCAACGAGAAATCAAAAGTAATTTGACTCAAGCAAGCAAAGCCAAAGAAGTCAACAAAAAGAATATCATGATTCTTAAATCTCGAAAGGCGGGACGATTGAGAGAATCAAATATGAGGTTGGAAGATTTGTACAAAAAAATGGAAGTCTTGTATCGTGTATTGACTAAAATGTACGAAAATTCTGAAATTCTTTTGGAAGATGTGAAAGATCAAGTGATGGTAAAGGAGCAAGAATACAAAGCGATCAAAGCAAGTGCATCTGCGATGAAATCTGCGGCAAGTGTGATTTCAGGAAATCCAGATAAACGAGCAATGTTTGACATGGCGATGGAAGCTGTGGCTGATGATGTAAGTAATAAGGTAGGGGAGATGGAAAGATTTATGGAAATGTCTTCCAATTTTATGGACTCCGTAGATTTACAAAATGGAGTTTTCGAGGAAGAGGGAATGAAGATGTTAGAGAAATGGGAAAAAGAAGGAATTTCTAAAATCTTAGGAGATGAAAAAAGTATTCTTGTAGGTAAAGCAAATAGCGATAATGATGTGTTGGATTTGAATGAACCGATTGCAAAACCAATGCGAGAATCAGGTCATCAAAATCAATACGACTCACTTTTTGACTAGAAACGTAAAACGTTCAACGTCTAACGTTCAACGAAAAAAATAAACCGAACAAATATTTTTTAATAAATAATCATACAATTTAAAACAACATGGCAAGGAAACTCACCACATTTTCGAAATTATTAATTGTTCTAGTAATAGTTGCAATTCTTTTCTTCGGAATTACTTATTTAAGAGATAATGGATTCATGGGCGATATGGGACAGGAAAATACAGAACAAGCAGGTAGTTCAGGATCAAGTACAAGTCCAAAATCTACCAGTTCTAATTCAGGAAGTAGTTCCTCCAAAGATGTGATCAAAGTAGGAGTAGTAACTTGGGGAGGATACGCAGGTGGACAATATTTTAACGAAGGATTTGAAGCGAGTAAAAATTCTCGATTTTATAAAGATTATGGATTTGAAGTGGAATTCAAAGTATTAGATGATTTTGATGCTTCTAGAAATGCCTTCAAATCTGGAGATGTAGATTTACTATGGGCAACGATTGATGCCTTCCCAACTGAAGTTGGTGGACTATCTGATTTTGATCCCGTAGTTGTTTTTCAAGCGGATTGGTCAAGAGGTGGTGATGCCATTGTAGCACGAAGAGGAATTACTAGTGTAGCAGATTTGAAAGGGAAAAAAATTGCAGTTGCTGAAATGACACCTTCTCATTCATTTTTGATTTGGTTGATGGAAGCAGGTGGATTAACTGTAAATGATGTTGAAATTTTAGGGCAACCAAGTGCAATTGATGCAGCTGAAGTTTTCAAAAGTGGAAGATGTGATGCAGCGGTAGTTTGGAGTCCAGATGATATTTTGAGTTTGAAAGCAGTACCTGGAAGTAGAGTTTTAGAAAGTTCAAGATCAGCAGCATATATTATTGCAGATGTATTTTTTGCTAAAAGAGCATTCGTTGATGCTAACAAAGAAAGAGTTCGTCAATTATACGAAGGTTGGATGAAAGGTGCAGCAGAAATTAATTCAAACACCAGTTCTAGAAAAAAAGCAGCAGCTATTTTGTCTGAAGAATTTACTGAAAGAGGTACTCCTTTAACTCCTGAGGAAGCAGATGAGATGATTGGAAATGTTCGATTAGCGACTCATGGTGATAACAAAAATTTCTTCCGATTGAATAGTGACTATAAAGGTGTAGCAGGAGATGATTTATATCGTAACATGACGGATAAATATACTGACTTAAAATATATCGAAGGTCGAGTTCCTGCTTGGAGACAAGTAGCTTATCCATCATTAGTAAGTTCAACAACTTTAACTGACCCATCCAACTTTGCTGAAAAAGCTAAAAATTACACCAAAGCAACAAAAGCAGATGAAACTAAAACTGCCTTGGCAACCAAAGCAGTTAGTATCTCTTTCCGAACGGGAGAATTCAGGTTGGATGACAATGCAAAATACATCATTGACAAAGAATTTGTTGACATTGCAAAAGTCTTTAACTCTAGAATTCGGATTGAAGGAAATACCGATAATGTTGGAGGTGTGGCAAGTAATAAGGCGCTTTCATTAAAACGAGCAAATGCAGTTGCTAGTTATTTGATTGATGAACATGGCATGCCTCGTAACCGTTTTATCATTGTTGGAAATGGACCAAGTAAACCTATAGCATCTAATGATACAGATAAAGGTAGAGCTAAAAATAGAAGAACTGATTTCGAGTTGATCGCTGAATAAAAAAATCAAAACTATGTAGCGGTGTTAGGGCTTAAAGCCCTAACACCGCTTATTAATTTTCAATACAAAATATGGAACTATTCAAACTCCGAGGTGATCTCAGTCGTTCACAAAGTCTCATTTTAGGATTAGTTGGATTTGTAATTTTAATTATTGTGTGGTGGGCAGTTGCGGAAATGCTTTCCATCAAACGTCCAGTTATCGAAGGTTTTGATTCTCGATTAGAATCTTCGATTGGAAAAGACCCAGCAGTTCACCAATTGTATTTAGATTCGATTGCCAAAGTAGATTCGATCAATTTTGCCAATGCAACTGAGTTTGAAAAAGTCTATCCATTATTTCCCACGCCACTTCAAGTCGTTAAATCATTTCCTGAACTCATTCAAAAAGATCAATTACTAGAACAAACAGCCAGATCACTTTGGCTAAATATTCAAGGATATTTTTGGGCGATTTTTATCGCAGTTCCGCTGGGATTCTTGATTGGGTTATTTCCACTTTTCAGAGGGTTATTTAGTAAGCAGGTTGATGCGATGCGATTTTTACCGTTGACGGCTTTGACTGGGTTGTTTATTATTTGGTTTGGAATTGAAGATCAAATGAAGATTGCTTTCTTGGCATTTGGTATTTTAGTTTACCTTTTGCCTGTTGTGTCGCAACGAGTTTTTGAAGTAGCTGATGTTTATTTAAAAACTGTTTTTACGCTCGGTGCTACAGATTGGCAAACGATAAAAACTGTTTATTTTCCTTCTGTCATGTCTAAATTGATGGATGATATTCGAGTGTTGACTGCGATTTCGTGGACTTATATTATCATTGCAGAATTGCTAAATCGGCAAGGAGGAATTGGTTCGTTGATGTACATCAAAGCTCGACAAGGACAAATCGAAAAAGTATTTGCCGGATTGATTGTCATCATCATTATAGGATTTTTGCAAGATCGAATTTTCCAATTTATTGATAAAAGAATTTTCCCACATAAATATATGAATACACAGCCGACTGGATTAAAAGAATCTCAGTCAGGAATACTTTTAGTTTTAGGTGGAGTTTTATTTGCGTTGTTGTTAAAGGTAGTTTTACCAAATGCAACTTGGATCATGAGTTCCTTGTTGCCAGTGATTTTGATTGGAGGAGTTTTATTTGTGTTGTATGGGGAGTTTAAGATTGCGCAGAATGCCAAAGCTTAGAATTTCATTTATATGATGTCCCAAGAACTAAAAAATAAAATAATTAAAATATATCAAAAATGGGATTCATTTAAGAATTGGCAAATTTCTATAAAAGTAGCTATCTCAACAAATAAAGATAATTTTGATAGACACTTTACTTCTTTCTCAAAACTTGAATTTGTGATGAAAGATTTTGGTGTAAGATTTAGTGGAAATAGAGCTAGGTTTGAAGGAGAGAAACAATCTTATGAGATAGGTGGAGATCATATAATTAGAATAGAAGAAAAGGAAGAGGATGAATTTGAGATTATAGAAAAGTATAGCGAAAAAGTATTTAGAAGAACAATGATTAAATTTTTAGATTAAGAACATGCTCTAAACTTATTTGAACTAAAAAAACAAAAATGCCTAATTTTCAAGATACAGAACTAGACAACATCATCGAAATGCGAGGCATGGGCCAAAGCTACGATGGAGGAAAAAACTTTATCATCAAAGACTTAGATTTTTTGGTGGAGGACAAACCTGCGCAAGGTCAGTTCATCGTAATCTTAGGAATGTCTGGTTGCGGAAAATCAACGTTATTGAGATACGTCGCTGGCCTTCAAGAACCGACTGAAGGTAAATTATTACTCAAAGATAAACGTATCGGAAAAGACAATAGAGTAAGTATGGTTTTCCAACAATACTCTTCCTTGCCATGGTTGTCAGTTTTGGACAACGTCGGTTTAGCATTAAAATATAAAGGTGTTTCCAAAGCTGAGCGAGATGTCAAGGCGATGGAACTCATCACTAAAGTTGGGCTTGCAGGTCACGAACATAAATACGCACAGTATCCAACATTGTCGGGTGGACAGCTACAAAGAGTAGCGATTGCAAGAAGTTTATTGGCTAACTCTGATATACTTTTGATGGATGAACCCTTTGGTGCATTGGATGTCAGCACTCGATTACAGATGCAAGATTTGTTGTTGGACATTTGGAATGAATATCATCCTACGATAGTTTTTGTGACGCATGATATTCCTGAAGCAGTTTATTTGGCAGATGAAATTTATATTATGAAATCTGCGCCTTCCCGATTTGTGGAACATATTCACGTTGATTTACCACTGAAGCGAGATCGTTCGACAAAGCGAGATCCAAGATATATAGAGTTAGTTCAGCAAGTGGAAGACACGATGATTCGAGTTGCAGAAATGAGTTAACACGTGTTGGTCTGCTTTAGAAAAAAAAAAAAAAATACAGTACTAAAAAAAAACATTTAACAAGTTATAAACAAGAACCATTTTATGTGATGATAAAAATCGCTGCGCTCCTTTTTTAGGTCAGCTAAAGCAGACCACCGCGTGTTAATCAACAATCTCGAATCGCATCAAATCCATCCAACCACTTTGCTTCGTTTCATCCGCTAATTTTATAGGAGTCAATTGATGAGAAATGTTTTGCTTATTCTCATTTTTATTTTTTAGAAAAACAAAATCTCCCGCTACTAATTTTTGTTGAAAAATAACTTCCGTTGAATTATCATCCATCTTTTCCAAGATCTGAGATTCTCCTCCTAAAATATTTTCTTGCTGCAAAATTATAATGGAACCTTCAGAATTAGGATGCTCAAATTCTATCTTTTTCTCCATCCCTTTTAAAACCTTTTCTCTAATAAAATGAATCTCAATATTCATCAAATCCTTAGGTAACTCATTTTTGATAAATTTGTAAAACTGAGAAAACACCGACCCAAAGAGATGATGAATTGGTTTATGATGAAGTCCTTTTTTGAAAAAATAATCAATTGGGAAGTTAGCTTCCTCCTTCTTTTCCATAAAAAAACTAAGACCTTTTAATGAAACACTAAATGTAATAGAGACATTTTTTCTCAAAGAAGTTTTCTCGGAAGCATTTTTTTCCCAAGGTAACTCATCAAAAAAATCAACAAACGTTTGCAAGAAAAAATCAGGTCGAATATAAAAATATTTCAAATTACTCATCCAAACTATCGAATTGATAGACCTACCAATTTTATTGGAAATGGTCACTTGAGTAAGTGGAAATTTTTTATTTTTCATGTGAAGGGTCTATTACTAAGTTATTCTTTCACTATTCCTAAAATTCAAAAACGGGAATAAAAAAATCCCTGCTCCCATTCTCGAAAACGAAAGTAGGGATTTTTTATTCCCGCTTTTTTCAATTGAAAAAATTGGCTAGAGTAATTTCTTTAAAATCCTCAATAGATTTTGTTCAAGCAAACTAAATTCACCATCGGCCATAAATTCCTTTTTCATCAAATCCAATAACTCATTGGTTCTTTCAACAGTTGGAAAATACAAACCTTTGTAGGAGAGGATTAAATTAATTTTATTAATGTCTGACATGGAATGGTATTCCTTCCAAATTTCTTCGAAAGTTTCTTCATTTACTTTTTGCAAAATTGCTTCCTTCTCATCAGAAGTAACTTTCAAATCTGCGGAAGCAGCATAGAGCATTAGAAATGCTGAAAATTCTTGAAAATTCCACTTTGGGTGATCCTTCATCGTGTGTTTGTTTTTTTGTAAAAGTAAATATTTTTTCTAAAAATATATAGCGGAATATTTTAAGTAGTGCGGATTAATCAACCCGCACTACTTAATCTATAAAAAATGGAATGATTGGAAGTAAATTCATTAGGTGCTCATTTTTAGAGGATGCTTTTTTAAACTTGAACTTTATCAATGTTAGTGATGGGGTGCTAAGATCAATTCAACCTACTAGAATATAAATCTAAGATTCAATTATTTTATCAAAATAAAAAGTGAAATTTTCATTTTCACATGATGTTTTTTTATAATAAAATAAATTCTATATTTTGTCTATAGATAGCAACAAGTTCTATTTAAAATACTTATTTTTGTATCCTTTCGTTGTTAATTCATCAAAACATAAAGTCTAAATTATCCAGAACTCATTTTTTCACAGCGTGCGAGAATCATTAATCATTTTTCTAATGTTGCTTTTCGGAAGTTCACTTTTTGCCCAAGTAGGCAAAGTGAATAAGGAGACTTTTTTTCCTGTAAAAATAGATAAGCAATGGGGAATGATGAATTCCAAGGGAGAGGTTGTGATTAAACCTCAATATGATGCGATCGGAGAATTTAAAGAGCATGGTTATGCAGTCATGCAACGTAAGGGACGAGTTGGATTGGTCAACAAATATGGCCGTGAAGTGCTTCCGCCTGAATATGACGATATCAAAATTTTAGATTCTTTACTCTTTGCCGTTTTGGATGTGTCGGATTGGAAAGTGGTCAATATTGAAGGGAAAGTAATTTTAAATAATGGTTACGAGCAAGTTCATATTTGGAAAAGAAAATATATTAGTTTTAGACAAAATAGAAAATGGGGAATTGCAAATATTGAAGGTGAAATAATTACTAGTCCAAAATATGATGAAATCATACTTTTGGACAATGAATTTTTTCAAACTAAGATTAATGATAAATTAGGCTTGATGTCCAACGATGGAAAAGAAATATTAGCCAACGAATCTTCCCAAATTGAAATTTACAATCCTCAGCTTTTCTTTTTTCAAAAAAATAAAAAATGGGGCGCAGTCAATCAAAAAGGTCAACAATTAATTCGCCCCTCCTTCCAATCATTTTTTACCCTTTCCGATAATTTTATCAAACTCATCGCCAACAGTCGAGTGTATTTATATTCTGTTCCAAAAGAAAAGATTATCACCAAAGGACAATATGAAACCTATTATACTTTTTCCAAAAAACAAGTTTTGTGTAAAAATCAACGTAAGTTAGGATTGATTGATTGGTTTGGAAATACATTGTTAGATGTAAAATATGATGAAATTCAAGCTTTTGGAAATAACCAATTTCGAGTCAATATCAAAGGCAAGTGGGGAGTGGTTGCGGCTGGAGATCAAATTATTGTTCCATTCAATTATGATTATATCACACCGCTGAAATCAAAAATTTGTGTGGTCAAAGCAAATGGAAAATTAGGAATAGTTAGCATTGATGGAAAAGAACAAGTTCAACCTAAGTTTGATAAAATTAGCATCAAAAATAATAAAGCGGAGGCTTATCAGAATGATGTCTTCACCGTTCTTACTTTTGACAAAAATGGAAACCTTCAAGGAGAAGATGAATTTCAGAATCATGTGAAATTAAAAATCGGAGGAAAGAAAAATCAAAATACTTCCGAAGGTTCAATTGATAAAAATGATTATGAGTTAGATCAATTTGAATGGTACTACGATGCCAAGCAAGACAAGTGGGGGTTGCGACTATTAGAAGATGGGAGTGTACATATTGAACCTGTTTTTGATTGGATTAGAACGGAACGTGATATTAATTTTACCTTGGTTGGAATTGAAAAATGGAATAAGTATTCCTTTGATCGAACCAATTATCGTTTCGATATGGTTTTTGGATTAGTGAATAATGAGAATGGTTTGTTGGTGACTCCGGTGGAATTATTGGATGTTCGTCTGTCTGATTTTCGGGAAGGGCATCCTTCAGCTAGAGTTGTTTTCTCGAATGGGACACATGGTTTGGTGGCAGAGAATGGAGCTTACCTTGCGAAAGACTATGCCTTCATTGATGACTTTCAAAATGGAATTGCTCGGATGAGTATGCGAGGGAGATTGTCAGGGAATTTAAAAAATGAAAATCGAGGCCTAGGGAAAGTCAAAAATTATTTACGTGCTATTCTATCGCCAAACTATATGACTGATTATACCGATCATGATCAAGAGTTTAGAAATGATGCAGAATTGACTTGTCATAATTGTGAATGGGGATACATAGATACGAGTGGTCAAATTACGGTTTCTCCCAAGTATAATTTTGTTGGGGAAATGATTAATAATATTGGAATCGTAGAAAAAGGAGAGAAAATCGGAGCTATTGATACAGACGGGAATGTATTGTTAGAATGTGAATATGACCGTATTCATTTTTTGGAAAAAACGGATAATCAGATTTTACAAGTCTATAAAAATAGATCAAAATATGGTCTGATCGATACCTTGGCAGAAGTCGCAGTTGATCTAAAATATGATGAGATTGGTGAATTTAGTGAAGGTCGATTAGCGGTTTTGAGGAAAGGACTTTGGGGATTTACTAACCTAGTAGGACAGGAAATTATTTCTTGTAAATACCGAAAGGTTGGAAAATTTCATGAAGGATATGCCGCAGCTCAATTAGGTAATAAATGGGGATTCATTGATCTCGATGGAAATATTATTGTTGAATTCAAATATCGAAGAGTTGGGAATTTTAAAAATGGTTTGGTATGGGTGGCAACTTCTTCTGGGGTTGGATATATCAATGATCTAAGTGAAAAAGTAATTATTCCAAAATTTGATAAAGCCTTCGATTTCGAAAATAATGTAGCGCGAGTAGTGATCAACGGAAAGTTTGGATTAATCAATAATTTGGGGGAATATTTTGTCAGACCAAAATATAACCATATCGGAGCGTATAATGAAATGGGAATTGCCATTGTCCAAATTGGAAATAAGAAAATCAGATATGGGTTAATTAATCAAACTGGAGATTTAATTGGAAATACTCAATACAAAAAAATTCTACCTTTTAAAGAAGGGTTGGCGGTTGTTCAACATAAAAAGAAATTTGGATTTATAGATGCCAAAGGAAAAATTTTAATTGATGCTCAATATTCGAAGGCTGCCAGTTTTTCAGAAGGATTAGCAGCTGTTCGCAAAGATGGACAATGCGGTTATATTGATAAATCAGGTAAGGAAGTAATTCCACTTACTTATTCTAGATGCTTGGATTTTGAAGATGGGAAAGCTATCGTTTTTAAGGGTATGAGAAATGCGGGGGTCATTAGTAAAACCGGAGAAGAAGTTATTTCACCAAGTATTAATGGACTCGTAGGATTTTCTAATAAGCGAGGATTGATTCGTGATAGAAGTTGGAATTATTATTATATAACTGAGGAAGCGAGATTCTATGATGGATATTATGACTATGCTCAATCCTTCGAACATGGGATTGCTATTGTTCAAAAAAAGGGAAAATGGGGAATCATCAACCAAAATGGAATGCCTATTATCACTCCAAAATATGATAAAATTGAACCTTTCCAAAATGGATATGCAAAAGTACGAATTAACGGATTTAGTGGATTGACCAATTTGAAAGGAGAACTAATTGTACTGCCTGAATACGAGTTTATCTCCTATGTAGGAGAAGGATTATTTAGAGTGGAGCAAGGCGATAAAATTGGATATTTTGATTCGATGGGAGAGTGGATTTGGGAATTGCAAAATTAATTTTTTAACGGTTAACGATGAATGATTAACACCAGTAAGCGTAAGTTCTACAGTTTGGAGTTAACCATTCACCATTATAAATTAACGATTAGTTAAATCGTTCTCATCCAAGAATTCCAAGAAATGTGATCTCAATGATTTATTGAAAATCGAAATTACTCGTCCTTCCTTTTTTTCAAAACCATCACTTGCTTTAGCTACTTCTTCCAAAATATTAATCAAATCATAATAACTAGCGGTTGGACCATTTTCCTTCAAAGTATCCAACGCTTTTAAGTAAGCCTCTTTAAGTTTTGTTTCTTTTTTTCTTTCCCAGTTGAATGACCACTTGGCATCTTCACCCCACGAAAATTGAGCGAGTTTTTCGTCAATGAGTTTGAGTTCTTCTTCCTGTATTAATCCATCTGCAATGGCAACTGCGTAAATAATTTCTCCAAAAGCATCATGTAATCTTGCTTGACTGACCATAAGTTAGGTTTGAGTTGTTATAAAATTAGTTTTGATTTTTTGAAAAAATGTAAACTAGTTGAAAGTTTAAATATGCTCTAAGAACAAGTAAAAAAAAAAATGCTCAAAGGAATGCTCAAAGGAATGCTCAAAGAAGAAGTTAAAGTGTTGCAAGTTATTCTTTTACCATTCATTAGGACAAAAATAATATTTATTTCTTAGATAACATTTTAATGTGGGAAAGAAGTAATTAAACAAGCAATGTTGCTTTTCCCTTTTAATTTCTCTAATTTTATGTTAGAATTATCTTACCTACCGATTATTTTTCAATTCCAATTTTATTAATGTTACTCTTTAATACAAGTATGTATTAAGATTTTTTTATTTGAAGACAATCATACCTAATGAAAAATAAATTTACTATTCTCCTATACATAGTTGTATCTGGAGTAATTTTTTACTCTTGCAATTTAGACAAGACGGACTTTGAAAAGGAAATTGAAGGACGAATAGAGGAAATAAGCCCATTTGCAGGATCAAGTGAGTTTGTTGTTTCCCAAAATTATTTGGTTAGGATCATGACGCTATCTTTAATGAATGCCTTAATTCGACCAGAAATGCATGGATTACAAGGTCCACCACAGGTAGACACTCGAACTTGTCCAACGGTAACAGCTACTTCAGGTTCTCCTAATGTTTTAGAAATTGATTTTGGAACTGATTGCTATTTCAACAATACGATTGGCGGAACACCAGATACTATTTCAGGAGTTATTCGATTAGAAGCCTATGGAGCGATTACCGATCCTAGCACCAATACATTTTTTATGATGGATGAACTGAAGATGAATGGGAAAACCATCAGATTTGTAGCAGGAAATCCAGCGACATCAAATTGGGTAAAATTTAAATTTTCAGGGAATGCTTCTACGAGTACATTTACTTTTGATGCATTTATTGATGGCTCAGTTACTGCTGGGAGAGATCCAATTTATGATCGATCACAATTTCAATTTATCGATTGCACATCTGGAGATAGTTTAGTTTTATACCCATCCTATTCAGGTATTACTGCCTTTAATTTCGATTTTATAGATCCAAATGACCCAACGACTCCTCCTGAATTTACCTATCAAAGTTTAATAAATGGAAGTTATGAGTTTGATATTAATCCAATCATTGCCTTCTATTTTGATGGAACGGGAAACTTAATCGAGGATTATAATATTACCAAAGAGGATAATTCACCATTGCTTTACACACCTTTGTGTAAATGGTTATATGGAGGAAAATTAAACTATGACGACATACCTACAAGTAATCCAAATTACTCAGATATGATAGATAATCCGTTTTTGAAAATTTGTTATGGATCTGATGAATTTGGGGTAGAGAGCAATGATTGTGATCGATTTGTCAAAATGATGAGTTGCGATATTTTCGATAATGATATTTGTATAGTAGGAGCAGATACGACAATTTTAGCTTGTCCACTTTAATAATTAAATTAAATTATTTCAAATATTCCATTTCATAAAGTTACATATGGAATAGAAAAAAGAATCCCTAATTTTTGATTTATCAAAAATTAGGGATTCTTTTTTCCAGCTTGATAGATTTTGAATTTAGCTAAAAAAATTATTCTTCTCCTTCCTCCTCCTCTTCTTCAGGTAATAATATAGGTTCCAACATTGGTAAAGTCATCCATTCACTTTCTGCCTTACTCACTCGACCAAATCCTAAGAAGCCACCAGATGCATTAGCAACATGTTTTGCAAAACTTACACAACTATCATAAAGTTTAGCTCCAAAGTGAGGATCTAATTTTGGAAAAACGGAATTTAACTCAGCTAATCGTTCTGAAATATTTTGTTGTCTAGAAGCTGTATTCGAAGGAAGTTCATCAATAAATTGGTTGAGTCGATCTGAGAAGTCAACTCCAATTTTAGAATAATAATCATGCAATTCATCTGGATTAGAAAAGGTTCTAATATTAGCTAATTTGACTGCCCATTTTTTTTCGTTATAGTCAATTTTATCGTCAGCTCCTGCAATCAAAATAGCGATTAAAGGAATGGCGTTGAGCATTTTTGAAACTTCCTGCTCCGTTAGGTTGTCGAAATGTTGAATCATTGTATGTAGGTTTTCTAAAATTGTTGAGAGGGTAAACTCATGACTTTCTAGGTCAGTAAAGTAAGATATACCTTATTTTTTAAAAATTAAAAACTAGACAATTTTTTTTGAGTAAAGTAGAAAACATTTAAAACACCTTATCAGTAACCTGAATTCTTCAAAAGAATCCCCCTTTTTCTTCGAACAGGCTAACTAATCTTCCATCTGAGTTAGGGGAAGTTAGGCTTTAAATACCTTTGTTTTGGAGATTATCAGAATGTTAGAAATGTATTTATTTTCAATTCCCTAAAACACATTCCTCCCAAATACCTATAAAATTAACCTGCTTTCTTATATTTGCAAAAAAACAAAACACATTGGCAAAAACAGGGAAAACAACAAAGAAACCAAAAAAGGTTACTCCATTAATGAAACAGTATTTTGGAGTAAAAGAGAAATATCCAGGTGCGATATTGCTTTTTAGAGTAGGTGATTTTTACGAAACATTTGATACTGATGCGGTGACTGCTTCTCAGGTCTTAGGGATTATCTTAACTAAAAGAAATAACGGAGGAGAAGATATTGCACTCGCAGGATTTCCATATCATTCGATGGATACTTATTTGCCTCGCTTAGTCAAGGCAGGTTATCGAGTAGCGATTTGTGAGCAATTGGAAAAACCAAGTAAGGAGAAAAAAATCGTAAAAAGAGGCGTAACCGAAGTCGTCACTCCTGGTGTTGCAATCAATGATAAACTACTAGATCATCGAACGAATAATTATTTGGCTTCCATTCATTTCGGTAAAAAAGATGAATTGGGTGTTTCATTTTTAGATATTTCTACTGGTGAATTTATGGTGACGCAAGGCAGTTCGGTTTACATCGATAAATTGCTACAAAGTTTTCAACCTTCCGAAATTATTTTTTCCAAAAAAAATACCGCACTTTTCGAAAAGCGATTTGGGGATAAATTTTACACTTATCCTTTGGATGATTGGATTTACGCAATTGATTATTCTAAAGAAAAATTGATCGAACAATTTGAGGTAAATACTTTAAAAGGTTTTGGTGTCGAACATCTAGAAATGGCGCAAATTGCAGCAGGTGCTGCTTTGCATTATCTCGCAACTACTCAAAATACCAATCTCAAACATATCAATGCATTAAGTCGAATTCAACCTGATAAATATGTTTGGTTGGATCGATTTACGATTCGAAATTTGGAATTAGCATTTAGTAATCATCCAAGCGGAATTCCTTTGATTGATATTTTGGACAAAACAGTTTCGCCGATGGGCGCA
>JBGCCY010000211.1:0-25048 GCA_045104975.1 Saprospiraceae bacterium | reverse complement strand
TGGAAAGATAATTCGCCTGGAGGAGAAAGATCGAAGAGGAATACAGGAATTGCAAAATCAAAATAAACTGATTCCTTACCTCAATGAAATTCCAGCCATTAAAACTTGGACAACTGATTTGCCACAAGTGGGAGACTATCGAGATCATATTGTGGAAGTGAAAGTTGATGCAATGCCTTTGGGTTTTTACCTAGTGATGATAGCCGATAATCCAGAATTTTCAGATCAAGAAAAAGCGGTTTCTTATTTGTCGATTCATGTTTCCAATCTTAGTTTTTGGACAAGAAGAGATGAGTCTAATCAAAATGAATTTTTTGTAGTTCATCGAAATACTGGGGAGCCAAACAATCGAGTTAAGGCGAATTATTTTGTTCGTCAATACAATTCGAAATCTCGAAAATATGATTACATCGATCGAGGAGAAGGTTACACGAATCAAGATGGATATTTAAAACCAAAGGTTGGTGAACGAGAACGTTACCAAATTCGATGGTCTAAAGACAATGATATTTTAAACTTAGAAGAAAATTATTCGAATTATTCCTATCGAAACGCTAGAGGAAAAAGACAGCAAATTTCATTTTTCTTAGATCGAGCGATTTATCGACCTGGGCAGACTATTTATTTTAAAGGTCTAGTGACGGAATTTGATACAGAGAATATGCCTTCGATTATGCCTAATAGAAAAGTAGAAGTTGTGTTCTATGATGTGAATTCTCAAGAGGTGGAAAAGAAAACTTTTACCACTAATGAATTTGGAACAATCAATGGTTCTTTTCAAGCACCGAGAACAGGTTTGCTTGGCAGCATGAGAATTCAAAGTGTTAACTTAGGTAATAAATATTTTAGAGTCGAAGAATACAAGCGACCAAAATTTGAAGTGAATTTTGATCCTGTCAAAGAGAGTTTTAAAATAGGAGATGAAGTGAAAATTTCAGGTCATGCCAAGGCATTTGCTGGAAGTAATGTCGATGGAGCAAAGGTAACTTACCGAGTGGTGAGAGAAACAATTTATCCATACTGGAGATGGGGATGGGGATATTTTCCACCTACTGAAAGTATGGAAATTACCAACGGCGAAACGACAACAGATGCTGAAGGAAAATATAACATTACATTTACGGCGGTGCCAGATCGGTCGGCTGCTGCTAAAAATAAACCACAATTTACTTATCGAGTTTACGCTGATGTAGTTGATATTACTGGTGAAACACACTCTTCTCAGACGAATGTTTCTGTAGGACATATTGCGTTGAGTATTGATATTTCGATTCCTGGTAAGATAGAAAGGAGTGATTTACAAAGTAAAGAATTTAAAATTTCTTCCAGAAACCTGAATGGGGAATTTGAAAATTCACAAGGGGAAATTACGGTTTATCAACTCAAAAATCCTCAAGGTAATTTGGGGGTTATGAGAGGAAAATATTTCCCTAAACCAGATCAATTTTTAATGACTTTAGAGGAGTTTAAAAAAGATTTCCCCAATGATGTTTATCATGAAGAAGATATTTTGGAAAAAATGGAATTGGGAAAAGAAGTCATTAAAACTAGATTTGATGCTTCGCGAAATCCAACCTTTGTTTTCGGAAATCCTAAATTAAATGTCGGCGGGCATGTTTTAATTTTAAAAACTAAAGATAAATATGGAGAGGATATAGAATTGAAAAGATACTTTACGATTTATGATTTGAAAGGGGAAGTACCAACCAACATGGTTTGGTTTCATCAATTGGAAAAGAATAAATACGAACCTGGAGAAATCGCTAAATACTATTTCGGTTCTGCTTATCGAGAAGTTAAAGTATTGCATGAGGTAGAATTTAAAAATAAAATCATTGACCGAAAGTGGTTGACAGTTAACCAAGTCAAAGATTTTCAATTACGCATCGAAGAGAAGCATCGTGGGAATATTGGTTATCATATTTCATTCGTAAAGAATAATCGAAATTATACTTCTGTTCAGAATATTAATGTGCCTTGGACCAATAAAGATTTGAAATTTGAATATAGCACTTTTAGAGAAAAGTTAAAACCTGGGCAAGAGGAAGAATGGCGAGTTAAAATTTCTGGAAATAAAAAAGATAAAGTCGCTGCTGAAATGGTAGCTGCTATGTATGATGCTTCCTTGGATCAGTTTGCTCCAAATTTTTGGAACTTAAATATGTATCCAACTCACTCGACAAGTCGGTATTTGCGAAGTGGGAATTTTAACAGTACTTACTCTCAACTCTTTGCTAGAAATTGGCATGAGCGAGGTGTTTCAGTCAATCGAAGTTATCGATATTTGGATTGGTTTGGATTCTCGATGAATAGTTATTCTCGAAGAAATAGAAGAATGAAAAGTATTAATGATATGGCAGCTTCGGGAGGTACACTTCGGGATTCTCCTGCTCCAATGTCAGCTGAACCTGAGATGGATGAGATGGTGATGGAAGATGCAGCCAATATTTCTTTTGATGCCACTTCTACAGGTTCAACGGTAACAGCTGAGCAAATTAAAAATCTACCCACCAGAGATATTAATGCTGTTGCTGCTACAACTGCAGGCGTTTCTTCAGAAGATAAAGCAGACTCAGATTTCTCTGATGTAAAGGTCCGAACGAATCTTAACGAAACGGTCTTCTTTATGCCCGAATTAATGACTGACGAAAATGGAGATGTCATCATCAAATTCACTATGAATGAAGCATTGACTAAATGGAAGTTTTTAGGATTGGCGCACACCAAAGATTTAAAATTTGGGGTGACCCAAAATGAAATCGTTACGCAAAAAGAATTGATGGTCATGCCAAATGCACCTCGATTTATGCGAGAAGGAGACATGATTATTTACTCTGCGAAAGTGAGTAATTTGACAGAAAAAGAATTATCAGGATCTGCTAAATTAGAATTGTTTGATGCGGTGACGAATGAACCGATTAATCTTTTTGTCGAAAGAAAAAGTACAACGTTGCCATTTACAGTTGGCGCAGGACAGTCTGCTCCTTTGTCTTGGAAATTAAAAATCCCTTTTGGAAAAGTGATGGCAATTACGCATCGAGTAGTGGCACAAGCAGGAGATTTTTCCGATGGAGAAGAAAGTAGTTTGCCAGTTTTGACTAATCGAATGTTGGTGACCGAAACCATGCCTTTGCCAGTTCGAGGTAAAGAAACCAAGACCTTTTCGTTTGATCGAATGAAAAATGCGAATTCTTCGACTTTGCAAAATCACGAATTGACTTTAGAATTTACATCAAATCCAGCTTGGTACGCGGTGCAAGCATTGCCTTATTTGATGGAATATCCGCATGCCTGTACGGAGCAAATTTTCAGTAGATATTATGCGAATAGTTTGGCGACCAACGTAGCGAACTCTCATCCGAAAGTGAAAACTATTTTTGAAAGCTGGAAAAATACCGATGCAATGCTGAGTAATTTATCCAAAAATCAAGAATTGAAAAGTGCACTTCTGGAAGAAACGCCTTGGGTACTCGCTGCGCAAAGTGAAGAGCAACAAAAGAAAAATATCGGATTGTTGTTTGACTTAAATCGAATGAGTCAAGAGCGAGCAGATGCGGTTGCGACGATTGCGGAAAGACAATTAAGCAATGGTGGGTTTTCATGGTTTCCTGGCGGAAGAGACAGTTGGTACATCACGCAATATATAGTGGAAGGCATGGGACATTTGAATGAATTAGGAGTTGATGATATTAAGTCAGATAATAAAGTTCAAAAAATGTTGAGTCGAGCAATTGTCTTTATCGATACTCGAATTGCAGAACAATATGAAGAATTATTGAAGCGAGTAAAAGAAGGAAAAGCGAATTTAGAAGATGACCATTTGAGTAATATGGCGATTCATTATTTGTACGCTCGTTCCTTTTTTACCAATCAACAAATGGATGGCAATCCTCAAAAAGCACATGACTATTATTTAGGTCAAGCTGAGAAATATTGGTTGAATAAAGGCATGTATCAAGAAGGAATGATTGCGCTTGCCTTGCATCGAAATGGTAAAAAATCGGTGACCAAGGATATGATTAAATCATTAAAAGAACGTTCGCTCAACAATGACGAAATGGGCATGTATTGGAAATATGATCGGGGGTATTATTGGTATCAATTGCCGATTGAAACACATGCTTTAATGATTGAAGTATTTGATGAGGTAGCGAATGATTCAAAAGCTGTCGATGACTTAAAAGTTTGGTTATTAAAAACGAAACAGACCACCCATTGGAAAACTACCGAGGCAACTTCGGCAGCCGTGTATGCATTGTTACGAAGAGGAGCAAATTGGTTACTAGAAGATACACCTGTGGAAATTACGATAGGAAATAAAAAGATCGACCAAGCAAAAATGGATACGGAAGCTGGAACTGGTTATTTTAAAACCAAATGGAGTGGGGAAGAAGTGGACGTTTCGATGGCTGATGTAAAAGTAGAAAACCCAAATTCAGTAGTCGCATGGGGGGCATTGTATTGGCAGTATTTTGAGGACTTGGATAAGATCACCACGTTCGAGGATACTCCCTTGAAATTGAAAAAGAAATTATTTAAAGTGGTTAACTCTGATCGTGGACCGGTGATGACAGAACTGAAAGAAGGTTCGCAACTTTCTCCTGGTGATAAGTTGCATGTACGCATCGAGTTGCGCGTGGATCGTCCGATGGAATATGTCCACATGAAGGATATGCGTGCAAGTGGTTTTGAACCAACGAATGTGTTGAGCCAATACAAATGGCAAGGTGGATTAGGATATTATGAAAGTACGAAAGATGCGAGTACGAATTTCTTTATTTCGTATTTGCCAAAAGGAACTTTCGTTTTTGAATATCCGATGGTGGTGAATCACAAAGGGGACTTTAGTAATGGAGTGACGACGATTCAATGTATGTATGCGCCGGAGTTTACGAGTCATTCGGAGGGGATTCGGGTGAAGGTGGAGTAGTTTACATTTTCATAAAGATTTGATAATACTTAAGTTAGGTATCGGATTCCTCCAAGGAATCCGATACCTTTTTTATACCTATTAATACTCAAGATAAATTTATAGATGGAAAGGACAAGTTGAAAACTCAAATAGAATTGAGTTATTATTCTAGTAAAAACACCAATGGATTATTTTCTATGATCGGAAATGTTGCTGAATTGATAGAGGAAGAAAAAACTAAAGGAGGTAGTTGGCAAGACTATCTAGAAGATATTTCTATTGATGCATCTCAGCCATTTGAACATCCAAATTGTTGGACAGGTTTTCGAAATATTTGCAAATGGGAAATAAGAAAAATAAACTAGTCTCATTCGCCCCACTTCTAATATTGAACTACCCGCTGCAAGCTGACGGAGAATCAAAAAAATAATTGTAACGGTTTCATAGCCCAATTTTTAAGTTGGGGAACAGATGAAATAATCTGAGGCTAAAGCCGAAAAGGCTCGGTTTTGCCATACTTGCTGTCTGCGACTAAAGCCAATGCTGCAAAGTCTACAATTTCTCATATGTATATCCTTTCTTACTATAATTTTTTTTTATAAAAATTAATACCCTGTGAACAAATTCACACCTCATCCTTTTTAGCAACGAATACAAACTGATGATACTCAGTTAATTCAATATTTTTTAATCTTAAAATCACATATACATATATGAAAAATTCTAGTAAAAAAATTATCGCAGCAGGAGTAGCAACAGCAGCGGCGGCAGGAGCAGCTTATTTATTGAATACTGAAAAAGGAAAAGAAATTCAGGCAGAGGTGAAAAATAAAGCAGTTGAAGTAGGAAGTAATTTGAAAGAGAAAATGAACAATACTACTCAAGCTATGAAAGAAAAAGTAGAAACAACTTCTGCCATGGCGAATGAAAAAATTAGCTCACTCACAGAAAGCGCAAAATCATTTGTTGAAAATAAATCTGAAAAAGCAGATGAATTTATTACAGAACGAGTAAATCATAATACTGACAAGGCAGATAGCATCATTTAAAAATAAGCTAATTATTTTTGGATTAAAAAGCACTTATTATTTCTCATAACGAAATAATAGGTGCTTTTTTTTTGCTGATGCTACCTTGCAATGCGATAGAACGATTACATATTACTCTCGCTAAGTAAGTCGGTTTTCCAAAACGATAATAATTAAACCATATTGCCCCAATATTTTCCCCTTCCAATCATACCGAGCAAAGTTAATTTCATACCTTAAACCCAACCATAGATACAGATAATTTGACTGATCGAAACATTTCCTCTTATCTTGTTGTGGTAATACAATTTAAAATGCAACACAATACAGCTATCAAAATACTTATCCATTCTTTATTTTGGATATTCTACATTGTCGTACTTTTTGGATTTGACCCGCTATGTCTTGGAGGCCTAAATACTAGTTGGTACAGTAAAATAGAAATTATTTTATTGCTTTTAGTTGGAAGTATAACTTATTTAAATGACCAGCTTTTATTGCCTTATTTCTTCAAAAGAAAGTTTTATTCTTTATATGCTTTAATCACATTTGGGTTGTTATTTTTAACCACTTATTTCTATTGTTATTTCGTACTAGGATGTGTTGACAGTATGGTTGAATGTTTTTCTGATGACTTTTGGATCATTGCCTTGCCTGTAGTTTTTTTATCTCTAGTCTGGGTCATTTTAGCATTTTTTGAAAAACAAAAAGAATTAGAGAAAGCACATAGCGATAGGGTAGAATTGGAGTTGAAATTTTTAAAAGCACAAATAAATCCACACGTATTATTCAACAGCTTAAACACCATATATTCAAAAGCAGTAAAAGAAAATGAAGGTATTGCTGAAATGATTTTAATGTTATCAGAAAATTTAAAGTATGTTTTAAATCAAAGTAAAGGTAAGTTAGTTGACCTAGAGGACGACCTTGCTTTTATTGAAAACTATCTATCATTTCAAGAGATGCGAACGCAAGGAATCAATAATATTATTTATACCAAAGAGATAGATTCTTATAATTATTCTATCGCTCCGTTGATCTTAATTGATTTTATTGAAAATGCATTTAAGTATTCGATTTATAAAAATAATGAACTAAGTGATATTGATATTTTTATAAAAATACAAGATGGGAATTTGCAATTTGTTTGTAAAAACGAATATAAAGATAAGCTCGACCAAGAAAAAGAGATGGCAACACAAATAGGAATCCAAAACATCAAACAACGATTGGAACTCATTTATAAAAATAATTATGTCCTAGAAATCAATAATGTAAATGGTGTTTTTATCGTAACGTTAAATATAGATTTGAAATGAATTGTATCATCATAGAGGACGAAGTTCCTGCCCAAGAAATTCTAGTAAGTTATATTGGTAGAGTACCTGATTTAAATCTTTTAGACGTGTTTAATTCTGCTCTAAAGGCAAACGCTATTTTACAAAGTGAAACAGTTGATATTGTTTTCTTAGATATAAACTTACCCAATATTTCAGGAATCAATTATTTGAAAACACTTCAAAATCCACCAATGGTAGTGATCACCACAGCCTATTCTAATTATGCGGTGGAAAGTTTTGAATTCAATTCGATCATTGATTATTTAGTGAAGCCTTTTAATTTTGAGCGGTTTTTAAAAGCGATTAATAAAATAGAATCAGGGCAAATTGCACAACCAAAATTTCAACATCAGTCAGTAAAAAAAATCACTAAAAATGAGGAATCTATTTTTATCAATGTAGATAAAACACTCCATAAAATAAATATAAACGACATTGTATATGTTCAGTCTGATCGGAATTATGTAACGGTGGTAACCAAGGATTTTAAGTTAGTATTTATAGACACTTTAAAGAAATGGATTTTTTATTTGAAGCAGGAGAACTTTATTCAAATTCATAAATCGTTTATCATCAATATAGATAATATCGAAAAATTGACAGGCAATTTGGTCTATATCAATCAGGAAAAAATACCTGTGGGGAAGACATTTAAACAAGACTTATTTGAGAAAGTAAAACCGATAAATTGATGGAGTTAAAAATCTTGTTAGACATTTATTACGGTGAAGAAGGCATTCATCTTCTAAAAAATAAATCATAAATATTCGAAAATAACGTAAAACGTTTTCGTGCTAATTTAATAGATTTTGGTTAATCCCAAGAAACTAAAAGTCCTTTTATTTTCAAAAACTAAAAATTGTAAAACTAAAAATATCATGAGAAGAAGAAAATTTTTACGAAACACAATTTCATTTTCTGCGCTGATTGCGTTCCATTTTAAAGCCCAAACTTTAGCATCGCAAACGATAAAAAATAAGGTAGCAGAAAATTGTCGATTTACAGAACTTACCCTTTACACCGCAGAATTAGAGGATCAATTTGAATTTTATTCCAAGGTGTTAGAGCTTCCAGTTATTAGTCGTGATCAGGAACAATTTACTCTGAAGGTTGGTGAATCTATTTTGCAATTTAAAGCAGTAGAAGATGACACCACACCTTTTTATCATTACGCAATTAATATTCCCTCCAACAAATATGAAAAAGCAAAAAAATGGCTTTCCGAAAAAACGCCATTATTATTAGATGGCAATGGCAATGACCTCTTGTACTTTGGTTTTTGGGATGCGCATGCGATGTATTTTAAAGATCCTTCAGGAAACATTGGAGAACTCATTGCGAGGCACACTTTAGATAATGATCGAGATGGAGAATTTGGGATTTCAGATTTGCTCTGCATTAGTGAAATTGGAACGCCCGTGGAAGACCCAGATGATTTGGCGGTACAATTAAAAACTGCTTATGATTTAGACACTTTGGGAGAGGCAATGTTTATTGGAGATGAAAATGGATTATTCGTTGCGGTGCCTGTCGATAGATTATGGTTTCCAGAATTTACTCAAAAAGCGGACATCTTTCCTACAGAGATTTATATTTCGGATAAAGGAAAAAAAGAATTTCAATATCAAGATTATCCCTATCGAATCAAACAGAAAATAAAAGATGTAGGGAAAAAATAAATTTCATTGTAAAGAATTTATAAAAGTCAGAAATAATTATTTTATCAAAAAAATCAAATTATGATACTTAAAAAAACGCTTCAATTATCTCTTCTAATCATTATGATTTTTTCTTTCTCTTGCGAGCAGAGCGGAAAGAAAGTCGAATCAACTGAAGCTAAACTTGTAACGGAAAATAAAACGAAACGAACCACCAAGTACAATAAAATAAAGCATGGAAGTACAATCAATTGGACGGCAACTCATCTAGGTGGACTTGATCCAAGAGAGGGTAAAATATATCTTGAGAAAGCAACTATCTCAGTTGAAAACAAACAAGTAGTCAATGCCAATATTGTAATTGAAATGGATAGCATGACTGTCGATAATATTCCCGAAGATGGAGCGAAGGAACTTGTCGATCATTTAAAAACAGCCGACTTCTTTGATATTAAAAAATACCCTACATCTAAATTTGAATTGACTAAATCAGAATTAATAAAGGATGAATACGATTATAAGTTTACTGGAAATCTTACCATTTTAGGCGTTTCAAAAAGCATTTCTTTTAAATCAAATATTAATATTTCGGAAAATGAAGTGTCTATAAAATCTGAAAAATTTATCATCAATAGAGCCGATTGGGGCATGACTTACAATGCAAAAGGTACAGCAGGTGTGCCGTTAGATTATTTAATTTCTGATGATGTAGGTTTTCAGATAGATGTGGTAATTTCGAGGTAAATTTATTTCGAGAATCGTTATACAATTATAGCGATATAGGTAACGGATTTTTATCTGTCTTAATTCACTTTAGAAGTATCGCCAACTTTTTTTGATGAAAAAAAAATTAACCGAGATCAAGAAAGCACTACTCTTTAATTGAGAGTAGTGCTTTTTTGTTTTCTTTATTGCTAAGCAAATATTGGTTTTGAATTCCTTTATTGTTTTACAATTTTTATTAAAGTACTATTAAACCCACTTTGAACACTCAATAGGTAAACTCCATTTTTTAAGTTTGAAATATCCAATTGTTTAAATTGAGTACCTATGTTGAACTGCTCTAGTAGTAGTTGTTTTCCACTAATATCGTATAGTTCTATTTGCTTAATATTTGGGCCACTTTCAACATGAATGTTTACAAAATCAGAGGCAGGAGTTGGAAAAACAGAGATGGAGGAAAAATTGTTGATTGCTTCAGTCTTGCTAAGTTTTACAACTCTAATTGGGGAGTATTCATACGCACCATCAAAGTCTACTTGTTTCAAGCGGTAGTAATTTATCTCTAGTGGATCTCGATCTTCAAAAAGGTAAGTGGTCATAACGCTAGTTGTGCCGGTGCCAGCCACTTCGCTAATATATTTCCAATCCAAACCATCTGCGGACCGTTCTATTTCAAAATGACTATTGTTGAGTTCGGATGCTGTCAACCATTTAAGATTGACAGTTTTGTTCTCAGTTGCTTGGGCGGTGAAATTTGTAAATTCTACTGGCAAGCTTACGTCGAAATAAAAAGCTCCAATATCCATAGTCGCGCGGGAAACTCCTCTTTGATCCATAGTAGGGATAGCAATGGTATTATTCATACCTGATCCTGCTGCTTCTATGGCAACACTTCCAGTTGTTATAGCAATTGTTTTTGATCCATAAAGAGTATTGTTATCCTCCAGCGTTGGCGTAGCAGAGATTCCAGTACCAAACAAGTTTGTTTGATCACCAGTAATACTTCCAGTTCCTGAAAAAGTAGATTGTGAAAATTCAACAAGATTGTAACCATTGTCATTTAGAGAAGCCCCTGATAATAAATTGAAATCTTGACCAATACCGTTATAGGTATTGTTGGCGATAATATTGTTTTTTAATTGTGCAGTAGTCGATTGAATATAAAGACCACCATTATCTTTTGCCAAAGAAGTTGGAAAACCTTGACAAGATTCATTTTCAACAACAGTACAATTAGTCATGGCGAAATTGGTCAAAATATTACTTATTAAGATAGTCCCGTTTTTTCCAGATTGAGTATTGTTTGAGATAGTACAATTGGTAAAGGAGGCATCTGACATAAAAAATAATTCTATTGCTGCACCACGACCTAAAGAGTCGGTTGCTGCATTTGATTGGTTATTATAAATACTAGTATTCGTAATAGTGTATTCACTTCCGACCGTTCCCGCGAGGTAAGCTCCACCTGAGGTAGCTATTTGGTCAACGGCATCTGTTTCTGCTATGTTATTGTATATATTACATTTGTCAATCACATAACTTTTGGCAGAAGGCATGTAAATATAAATTCCCCCACCGACAACACCACTACTGTTAGAATATATGGAATTGTAGGCAACGTCACAAGATTCCAAAAGAAAGCTATTAATATTGTAAACCCGAATCCCTCCACCTTGAGTACTAGTTTTGCCATTTCTGATGGTTAAATTTTTGATGGTGACATCAATTTCGGTTCCATAAATACTAAATACTTTTCTGTCTGCCGTGTTAAAAGTTGAAGCTGCCTGAATAAAAGTTACATCTCGGCCTTGACCTTCAATCAGAATGCTTTTCGTAATTTGATAACCTGAACTAGATACGTCACCTGTTTCGCTGGCATCTGTCCAATCAAAAGTCCCTGCTAAATTTATCGTGTCCAATGAACCCGCAGCAGTATATGCTGTATGAAATGTTTTAAAGGGAAGTGCAGATGTTCCTGGATTACTATCATCACCTGTTGCGCTGTTTGCATAATACTTTAAATAAACTGGCGGTGGTGGTACATAACCTTCTTTGAAAATATAGGCTGATCCTGCCTTATTCAATAAGTTTTGATCGTTTTCATCTTCATCATCATAATGTGCACCTACTAAGGCGTAATCGCCAGATATGGCAACATTAATTCCTAATTCATCTTCATAGCCTCTATCGTTAGAAACTAGTTTGTTGATTTGTCCCCAATTGTTTGACCCTCCTTGATCTTTATAAAAAACATAAGCTGACCCTGCTTTGCTAAGCGGATTATTTCCATTAACATCATCGTCTTCTTGAAATGCTCCTGAAATAACAAAATCTCCCGAAATCGAAACTGAAAAACCAAAGTAGTCAGAGGAAGTCCAATCACTTGCATTGATTTTTGTTACTTGGCCCCAATTACTTGAGCCACCTTGATCTTTTGAAAATATATAGGCAGCACCAGCATTGTCGGTCGAACTTCCAGAAGATACATCTTCAAAGTAAGCACCCAAAACAACATTTTCACCTGAAATTGAAACCGAATATCCAAAAGCATCATAGCTTGCACGGTCAGAAGCCACAATTTTTGTTACCTGTCCCCAATTGTTTGAACCACCTTGGTCTTTTGAAAAAATATATGCTGAACCAGAATTTGTTAATGTAGTTGAACCAGCTTGGTTCTCATCTTCTTGGGGTGCACCAACTACTAAATTATTTCCAGAAATATCAACAGAGAAGCCAAACTGATCCCACTCGTTTCTGTCTGAGGCATCAATTTTTGTGACTTGTCCCCAATTATCTGTTCCTCCTTGATCCTTTGAAAAAATATATACTGCACCAGCTTGATTTAGACCATTTGAACTACTAGCATCTCTTTTTTCTTGATAAGTTCCTACTGCTACAATATTTCCTGAAATAGAAACAGCCTGCGCGAATTGTTGGTAGTCGGTACGGTCAGATGCCACAATTTTTGTGACTTCCCCCCAATTGTTAGTACCACCTTGATGTCTATAAAAAATGTAGGCAGCTCCAGAATTGTTAAATTCGTTGGCTCCATTTTCATCATAATGTTGTGAATGCGCACCAACTATGGCATAATCTCCTGAAATCGCAACTGCATCACCAAAGTAGTCCCATTCTTGTCGATCGGAAGCAACTAATTTTTTTAATTGTCCCCAATTATCAGTTCCGCCTTGGTCTTTATAAAGTATATATGCTGCACCTGCAATTGATTTGGAGTTTGCATTATTTTCATCTGTACTACTGTACGATCCTATGATTGCAAATTCTCCTGAGATATCAACATTACCTCCGTAGGAGTTGCCTAAGGAGCGATCATCTGCCACCGACTTTATCATTTGAGCATAAGATTGACTTTGTAGGTGGGTTGAAAAAGCTAAAAATAACAATAAAAGTAAAATAACCTGCCTCATGTTTTTCTTTTTTAAGAGGGGGATATGGATTAAATAATACGGTTAAACTAAAGGCTATTATATGTTAATTATCGTTATTTAAAATTTAACTAGGTCAAATATCTTACCCATTTTAGGTTGTTTTAGATTTTTGTGAGCAAAAAATGTGACAATATATTTTGTTGTGTTTAGTTTCTTTTCCTGTGAAAAATGATCGGAAATTAGTGTCTATTCTTTATGCAAGGGGAGGATTTTTTATTTTATAACCTTTCTAAAAATTAGAAACGGATAGTTACTCTTAGGATTGGAATCACTAATGTTTTGTGGATTTTTTAAATTTTCTACCTAAAAAAATCACTCAATTAATACCTAACATTCGGTATTGGTTAAACCACTTCTGCAACCTACATTTGCATCATTATATTTATTTAGATTAAATCCAATTAAAGAAAATATTCTCAATATGAAATCAAATTATTTCTTCCTATTTCTTGCTGGTTTATTAGTTTTTTCTTCCTGTGGAAAGGACGATGATCCAATTGATATGACACCAGAATACACGATTCCAACTACTTATAATTTTTCCAATATAGATTATAGCGGTCAAACTCAAAGAATCGGAATGTTGACTGAAATGAAAGCTTACATGAAAAGCGCAAATACTTCAGGGACTGTTTTGGATGCAAATAAACTTGTAGCAATGTATGCTAACGATGCAGCTAATGCAGGATGGTCTGGAACTTACGAGGATTCTAAACAAATGAGAGGTAAAACCTTTGAACCAGTTCAAGCTACTTTTGATGCACTATTGGCTGACCTTGCTGAGGCGAGTGAATCAACAGTTGCAGGAGTAGCTGGGGCAGCAGGAGTTGTCGTTAGTAATGATGGCGCAAAAAATTACTTGTTTAATGACAAAGGAATCGAACTTGGTCAAGTGATCGAAAAAGGTTTGATGGGGGCTTTATTGTACTATCAATCTTCTGGTGTTTATTTCGAATCAGGAAAAATTGATTCTGATAACGAAACCGTAACTGAAGGAAAAGGAACTGAAATGGAACATGCTTTTGATGAAGCATTTGGCTATTTCGGAGTGCCTACTGATTTTCCAACTAACACAGATAATTTGGCTTTTTGGGGAACGTACTGTAATGGTCGAAATGCTGTATTAGGAAGTAACCAATCAATTATGGATGCATTCCTAAAAGGTCGAGCTGCGATTTCTGGGAAAGATATAACGACTCGAGATGAAGCAATTGCTGAAGTTCGTGATGCTTGGGAATTGGTTATCGTTGGGACAGCTTTGCACTATATAAATAGTGGTTTGGCTGACTTTGATGATGTTGCAAAAAGAGGACATGGATTATCTGAGGCAATCGGATTTATCTATTCTCTTCAGTTTAGTCCATCTAAAAAAATTACTAATGCACAGGTAGAAGAATTGTTAACCTTAGTTGGTGGTAGTGCAAGTATCCTCGATGTAAACTTATACAATGCGACGGAAGTAAATCTTCAATCTGCAAAGGATAAATTAGCTGACTGGTATGATCTAGTTGATAACAAAGATGAATTTTAAACAGTACAAGTTTTGTATTGTTGAGCATAGCAGCATTGTTGTTTTCGAAAGAAAATGGCAATGCTTTTCTGGATTTAAATAAATTTTCTACTCGATATAAATTCTAGCAAATGAAATTCTTTAAAATATCTTTTCTTCTTTTTATCTCAAGCATTCTACTTTTTACATCTTGTAAAAATGATGATGAACAAGATCCTTGTTCAAGTGATTTTGATCAAGTAGCATTATTTACTAATGTAGCTGATAACATAATAATTCCAAGTTATGAAAATCTAAAACTTACAGTAGATGAATTATCTAGCACGACCCAAAGTTTTGTAACAGATCCAAATGAAACTAGTCTAAGCGAATTACAAACTGCTTTTAAAGCAGCCTATTTGAGTTGGCAAAATGTTGCTCAATTTGAGTTCGGTCCTGCGGAAGATATTTTCTTACGAAACAGCTTAAATAACTTCCCCGCTAATGTCAATCAAATTGAATTTAACGTAGAGAATGAAGTTGATAATTTTGACTTACCGGATACTTATGATCAAGGATTTCCAGCCTTGGATTACTTATTATTTGGCGTAGCTGGATCAAATGACTTGGCAGAAACTCTTAATGTATATGCTGAAAATATTAATAAAGAAAAATTTAAAAATTATCTAAATGCAGTTGTTTCAAATATCCAATTAAAAGTTACGGAGACTAATGATCAATGGACTACATCTTACCGTAATTCTTTTGTCGCAAGAACTGGATCTGCTGCTGGTAATTCCTTAAGCCAAATCATTAATAGTTGGAATGAAAACTATGAATTGATCAAACGAAACAAAATTGGTGTACCATCAGGTGTCTTGGATTTGAATTTTCCTTTACCAGATAAAGTAGAAGCATTTTACAGCGGAATTTCTTCTTCCCTAGCACTTGAAGCGTTGAATGCTTCTTTGAGATTGTACATGGGAGTGAATAAAGAAGGAACTGATGGAGTTGGATTAGACGACTTTTTAGAAGAAGTAAATGCAGAGAAAAATGGAATGACTCTAGATGCCGTAATTCAAAACCAATTTGCTAGTGCGATCAATGCAGTTGCTGCTTTGCCTGATCCGTTATCAGCATCTATTGAAAATGATGAGACTCCAACTGTTTTAGCTTACAATGAAATTACTAAACAAGTAGTCAATATCAAAACAGATTTGCCATCGGTACTTTGTATTTCAATTACCTATGTAGATAATCCAAGTGATAGCGATTAATGGTGGGGCGTGATTTTTTGGAAAAAATACATTCTTCGACAAATCCCTTGGTCCAGCTAAAATTGAAAACCAAAACGACCAACGGAAGTGTTGATTTTAATTTTAGCTGGACTTTAAAACAAAGGGTTTGTCGAAGAATCAAAAAATAATGTGGCGATGGATAGATTCACCAACAGGAATTGCACCCCTCGTCAGATTTAGAATCCTATTTGGAGGATTGATGATGTTGGGCGCAATTCGTTTTATAGCAGAAGGATGGATTGAAAAATTATACCTCGAACCAAGATATTTTTTTAAGTTTTATTGGTTTGAGTGGGTACGCCCTTTTGATGAATTGGGCATGTATCTTTTACTTTTTACGATCATTGGAAGTGCTGCAATGGTTATGTTAGGATTTTTATATCGCTTCGCCATTATCATGTTCTTTGTCAGTTTTACGTATCTCGAATTGATTGATGCGACCAATTATCTAAACCATCATTACTTGGTTTGCTTGCTTTCTTTTTTAATGATTTTTTTACCAGCCAATAAATCTCACTCTGTAGATGTATTGTTATGTGAAAAGTTAAAAACGAATGAAGTGCCCAGTTGGACGATCAATATTTTGATTTTACAATTGACAATAGTTTACACTTTTGCAGGAATCGCCAAACTAAATTCTGATTGGATTTTCCATGCGATGCCTTTGGCTGTTTGGTTACCCGAAAGACAAGATTTACCCATTATAGGGTATTTTTTTCAATTCAAATGGGTCGCTTTTATGATGAGTTGGGCTGGAGCATTTTATGATTTGACGATTGCTTATTTTTTGATGTATTCACGAACTAGGCCTTTTGCCTATTTTTTAGTAATCGTTTTTCATTTGATGACTTGGTTGCTATTTAATATTGGATTATTTCCTTTGATAATGATCATAAGTACTTTGATTTTTTTTCCAGAAAATAAATTCTCAAATGCTAGTAAAGATTTTTCTGAAAATATAGCTAACACGCTTTCGGATGCCGAGGTTAGGAATTCTTTTTCCTTGAAAAGAAAAATATTAATTCCATTTTTAATGGTTTTTATATTGTTTCAAATATTGATTCCTTTTCGGCATTTTTTATATCCTAGCAATGTTTTTTGGTCAGAAGAAGGATATAGATTTTCGTGGAGAGTGATGTTAGTGGAAAAATCTGGGCAAGCTACTTTTACTCTTAAGGATCCCAAAACTAAGCGACAAACAGAAATAATTAATTCGAGATATTTATCTCAATTTCAAGAGAAACAAATGAGTATTCAACCAGATTTTATTTTGCAGTTTGCTCATTATTTGAAATATGAATATCGACGAACACATGGAATTGAAAATCCGATTATTACTGTCGATTCACATGTCGCACTTAATGGAAGAGTGAGCCAGCAATTCATAGATCCGAATGTGAATTTGGCAGAAATAAAAGATGACTTTTTTCCAAAAGAATGGGTTCTAGACTTTAAAGAGTAAGTATAATCTACTGATTTTCAGTCGATTATATTATTAATTACAAAAATGAAGAATACTAAGTACATTTTACTTTTTTTTATAACAATGGTTTTACAAACTATTACTTTAGCACAAGCAGACAATGTTTATGGGAAAGTTTTAGATGCCGTTTCACAAGAACCCATTGCTAATGCAAGTGTGTTTTTTGAAAATAAGAATGCAATAGTGGAAACTAATCCCAAAGGAGAATTTGTATTTGAAAAGGTAAAAGATGGAAATTTAACTTTCGTTATTTATAAAGAAAACTATATGACGAAAACTGAAGTAGTCCTTTTTACGAAAACTAAAAATGAAGATGTAATTATATTGTTAGAAAAACTTAACCTTCAGATTGAAGTAGTTGAAATTACCGCAAAATCAGGAGAAGATGTTGGACTTCGAAAGTTAAATAATGTACAAGGAACGGCCATTTATGCTGCGAAAAAAAGTGAAGTAATCGAGCTAGAAAATGTAGTGGCTAATCAAGCAACTAACAATGCTCGACAAATTTATAAAGCTATTGCAGGAGTAAATGTTTGGGAAAGTGATGGTGCTGGTTTACAGTTAAGTATAGGTGCTAGAGGACTTGATCCAAATCGTACATCCAATTTTAATACCCGTCAAAATGGTTATGATATTAGTGCAGATGCACTTGGTTATCCAGAGAGTTATTACACGCCTCCGGTGCAAGCTTTGCAACGAATCGAAATTGTTAGAGGAGCTGCGTCTTTGCAATATGGTTCGCAATTCGGAGGACTCTTAAATTTTGTTTTCAAAAAAGGAAAGAAGGAAAAGCCAATCGAGTTTACGACAGAAAATACAGTTGGATCATTTGGTTTAATATCATCCTTTAATAGTTTAGGTGGTGAAAAGAATGGTTGGAATTACTATACTTTTTATCAAAGAAAACAAGGGGATGGTTGGCGAGACTTTTCTAAGTTTGAGCAGAATACTGCTTTTGCAAGCGTCTCTAAATCTATTAATAAAAATTTAAAGATAGGAGTCGAATACACTTTTATGAATTATGTTGCGCAACAAGCAGGAGGACTAAAAGATTTTGATTTCGCTCAAAATCCAAGACAATCGTTGCGAACTAGAAACTGGTTTAAAGTTAATTGGAACTTAGCAGCGTTGACTTTAGATTATAAAATTTCGGATAAAACTAAATTAAACTCTCGAAGTTTTTTCCTTGCTGCACAAAGAGATGCTTTGGGTGAATTGGGAAGAATTGATCGACCTGATCCAATGAGAGAACGAGACTTGATTCGAGGAAACTATAATAATTTTGGTAATGAAACTCGTTTGATTACTCGATACGATTTAGGAGAACAAACTTCCACTTTCTTGATTGGAGCAAGATTTTACCAAGGGTTGACGACTAATGAACAAGGTGATGCAGATGCCACTAGCGATGCTAATTTTACTTTTTTAAATCCAACTGATTTGGAAAAATCGGCTTATGAGTTTCCAAGTAACAACCTTGCCTTCTTCGCCGAGAATCTTTTTAATCTCAATGAAAAATGGACGGTAACTCCAGGAGTTAGATTTGAATATATTAAAACTGCTTCTGAAGGTTTTTATAAAAAGACATTTATGGTTGGAGGCCAAGTTCAATCAGTTAGAAGGTTTGAAGATTCGATGGAAAACCCTCGGTCCCTATTTTTAGTAGGTCTTGGAGTAGGGCATAAGATTTCAGAAAATGCAGAAGCTTATGCTAATTTCTCCCAAAATTATCGATCGATTAATTTTAGTGATCTTGCTGTTGTCAATCCAAACTTAATTGTAGATAGCTTGTTACAAGATGAGAAAGGTTTTAATGCAGATCTTGGAATTAGAGGGAGTTTTTGGGATGATAAAATCAAATTAGACGCTAGTGTTTTTTATCTGCGGTATCAAAATAGAATTGGAACAGGAGAAATCATTATCGAAGATCCTGTAGTGATTGAGAAAGCTGTCGCCTTTAGAACCAATATTGGGGATGCTAGAATTCTAGGATTGGAATCATATATTGAAGCTGATATTCTGAGTATTTTAAATAAAAAAACAGAAAATTTATTTCTTTCGATATTCACCAATTTTAGTTTAATTCATGGAGAATATTTGTCAGGACAATCATTTGTCATTGGTAAAAATGTAGAATTAATTCCACCGATAAATTTAAAGACAGGAATTAATTTTCGTTGGAAAAAATTTAAAGCATCTTATCAATTTACCTTCGTTGGCGAGCATTTTTCAGATGCCACTAATGCAGAGTTTGTTTCAGATGCGACCCGTGGAACTATACCAAGTTACCACGTTCAAGATTTGTCTTTTAGTTATTCATGGAATCGATTTCAATTCCAAACAGGGATAAATAATTTGACTAATGAATCTTATTTTACTCGACGGGCTGCTGGTTACCCTGGCCCTGGAATTATTCCTTCGGATGCACGAAGTTTTTATGGAACAGTTGCTGTTAAATTTTAAAAAATAAAAATTATGACTCCTTCACTTACGGACAAAAGACATTTTAACCCAGAACAAAATCAAGTAATTCTTCCTTTTGCTTTGCCGATTGTACAAGGGAAAAAGATGAAAAAAAAATGTTGTAAAAAGTACAAAAAGAAAGGAGTACGCTGCAAGCGATGTCCGGGTAGATTAGCTTGGGAAGACTAGACGATAAATTTTAGGAAATGATCCTTTTCCAACGACTGGTTTTTTGCCATCCTCTGGTTTTTCATTTTTTGACCATTCCTTAAATATGTTTTAACGGGTCATTAGGATTGCTTATGTTTGTGAAAAAAATAATGAAAGCAATCTTACTCAAAGAATTTGGAGGCCCTGAGCAGTTATATTTAGGTGAGTCCGAAAAACCAAAATCTTCCGCCAACGAAGTTTTAGTCAATGTAAAAGCTACGGCACTCAACCGAGCAGACACTTTACAAAGAATGGGAAAATACCCACCACCTGCTGGTGCAAGTCAAATTATTGGATTAGAAATGTCTGGTGTGATTGAAGCAATTGGTAGTGGAGTGACCAATTGGAAAGTAGGTGATCGAGTTTGTGCATTGTTGGCTGGTGGAGGTTACGCTGAATTTGTAACAATACATTCACAATGTCTGATTCCAATTCCTGAAGGCTTTGATTTTGAAAAAGCTACAGCGATTCCAGAAGTCTTTTTAACTGCTTACCAAGCGATTTTTTATTTATCAAAATTACAAAAAGGAGAAAGAATTTTAATCCATGCAGGTGCAAGTGGAGTAGGGACGGCTGCAATTCAATTAGCCAAATCTCTTGGTGCCAAAGAAATTATTGTTACTGCTTCTGCTGGAAAACACCAAATTTGCAAAGATCTTGGAGCCGATCATACGATTGATTATAAAACTCAAAACTTCGAAGAAGAGGTGGCCAAAATTACGGATGGAGAAGGAGTTGACGTGATTATTGATTTTTTAGCAGCTCCTTATTTTCAAAAAAATATTAATTCATTGAACTTCGATGGACGAATGGTCATGTTAGCTTTGATGGGGGGATGGAAAGTAGAGGAGTTAATTTTGGCTAATATTCTTCGAAAAAGATTACAAATCATGGGCTCCACTCTACGAGCTAGAACATTAGATTACAAAATTGGTTTGACCAAAGATTTTTCTGATTATGCTTTGGAGAAATTTGAGAATGGAGAATTGCAGCCGGTAATTGATTCTGTGTTTGATTGGCAAGATGTGGGAGATGCACATCGGTTGATGGAGTCGAATGGGAATAGTGGGAAAATTATTTTGAGAGTGAATTAATTATAAAATGTTATTGATGAAAAACTTAACTAAAATATTTTTTATCCTTTCATGTTTACTTCCCGTTTTTAGTTTCGGACAAGATTGTAAGTGGTTAATATCATTTAAGACGAATGTAATTCATCTTGATATTGAAAACGATATTTTCATTCAAGATGGAGGTTTTATTGCTGCGGGCATTAATAAATTAGACTATAATATTTATCGTAAATCAACGCCACTCTTTGGTTGGAATTTTGGCATGAATAGAAAATTCAAAGTCATGGATGATTTTTATTTATTAACTGGTTTTGATTTACGATTTAGTCAATTCGGAATTCAAGAATGGTTAGGTACTTCGGGCTATGCAGATTCCTATAACCCAATTTACGAAATGCCAGAAATAGTATTAGATGGAAAGATAAATCGAGAAAAATTAGATAGGGAAAGTTACCCCTCAGTTTTTAATCCATTTCCCAAAAATGAACCTAATAAATTAAAAAAGAATCATTTTACCTTCCTTGATATTCCTCTCAATATTCATTTTGAATCACCCTCCAAGAAATGGTTAGCATCTGCCGGATTTGCCATTGGAATATCATTAGAATCCATGTTTCGTCAACCTTATACTTTTTCTCATAAGAATATCTTTTTTGGAGCGAATGCTAATTTTAGTTATAAGATTTATAGTAATTGGTATTTATCTTTGAGCTACATTGGTTTTCATGAAGAATTAATTACATCACAAAATGATTCTTTTAAAAGTAATGATCAAAATATCATATCATTAGGTTTTACCTGTTTGATTAGACCATAAATATAATGATTCCTCCTCCACCAATTTCAAAATTTTAGTCATCCTTTCTCTCGTCACTCATCGCTTGATGGAATCCGATAAAATAGGGGAAAAATTATTTTGAAGATTGAAGATTAATAGATTTTTCTTAAATTTATTTCTTTTGAACGAAAACTTAAAACGATTTATTCAATGAAGTTATGCACTACGATTATTTTGCTTTTTTTATGTCAAATTACAATTGCTCAATATCAACCAATTAAACCGAGTGGTGAAATTCCAGCTGATTTTATAACTGCTTCATACGAAAAATATGAACAGGAAAAAGAAAATATAGATCGTAAGGCCAAAAGACGAACTAGGAAAAATCAAAAAGAATTTATATTGGAGAGTAATTTTGGAATTGATGATCTGTTGAAAAGTGGATTGGTGATGTTTAATGATCCAGTAACAAACTATGTCAATGGAATTGTAGATGTATTGTTACAAGATGATCCCGAATTAAAAAAGGAACTACGATTTTATGTCATTAGAACACCTTCCGTCAATGCATTTGCCACCAATCAAGGGATAATTTTTATCAATATGGGATTGATAGCTCACTTAGAAAATGAAGCTCAACTTGCTTTTATTTTAGCTCATGAAATTTCCCATTTTACAGAAAAACATGCATTAGAGTTTTTTTTAGAAAAGAAAACGCTTGATAGACAAAATAACAAAGGCCTTTTTAAAAATAAAAAATTCGATAATAGATTAGCTAAAAATAATTTTTCCAAAGAGCAAGAATCTGAGGCAGATGAACTGGGGTTAACTTTGTTTTTAAAATCTAATTACGATTTAGATGCGGTCAATGGAGCATTTGATGTCTTGCAATTTTCGTATCTACCTTTTGGTGAGATACCATTTAATAAATCTTATTTTGAAGATGAATATCTTATTTTCAAAGAGAGTTATCAATTGGATTCCATTAAGTCAATTATTCTTGATGTGGATGATGATGATACAGGGAGTACTCATCCTAGTTTACCTAAAAGGAGAAAAGCGGCTAAAGAAATATTAAAAGATCAATCGAATTTAAACCGCCAAAAATTTATTCTTTCAGAAAATCAATTCAACGATGTTCGAGAAAAATCAAGGTATGAATTGTTGGAATATTATCTAAAAAGTTACTCTTATTATGATGCCATCTACACTGCGATTTTATTGCAAAAAGAGTCTCCAAATGATTTGTATCTTAAAAAAATCATAGCAAGATCACTATACGGATTGACTACTTTTTCTAATGCTGATAGGTTTAAAGAAATCTTTATTGAAGAGGAAGATGTGGAAGGAGAAATGGGAAGTCTGGTCTATTTTATCAATAAATTAGATAAGATAGAATTGAATGCATTAGCCCTTCGGTATATTTATACGAATAAAGATGATTTTTTTACTGATCCAATTTATAATGTATTGGTCAAAGATATTTTTCAAAAATTCATTGATGATCATGGCGGCAAATTTTACAAATTCAAGAATGGGAAAGCACCAGATTTAGTTAGTTTAGAACTAACGGAAATTGAAAAGCCTAAAGAAGATGCAACAGAAGAGGAGAAGGCTGAATATGAAAATATGAAAAAAGAAAGAGATGAAAATCCAAGATATGTGTATCATGGATTTGGAGATTTTTTAGAAGATAAAGAAGTGAAGGAATTAATTCAAGAATGTGAAAAAATAAAAACAAGGAAAATTAAAAGAGATGAAGATCGCCTTAAATTAAGTGCAAAAAATAGATATATCAAAAATGGAGATTTTGCTTTGGGAGAGAAAAAAGTTCTGGTAATCAATCCTTTTTATTTGAAAATGAGTAAAAATTTTGAAGAACCATTATTAATTAAAACTGAAAAAGAACAAGAGAAATTTACTAAGAAGTTATTGAAAAATGCGAAGCGACTAGGATTAGAATTGGTGATTCTTGATGCTAATAATTTGGCAAAGGAAGATGTTGATGTGTTTAATGATCTAATTGAAATTCAAGATTGGTTTGGTCACCAGATTGAAATGGATGAAGAAGATATGATCGCGCATAACCAAGAAAGAATTGATGCCATTGCTAAAAAATATGATGTTGACGCAGTTTTGTGGACAGGAGTAATTACAGGAAAGGTGAAGAAAACAATAATGGATTTATATGTCAAATTATTATTATTAGTAACTGTTTATGATTGGGGATATAATTTATTTGTTCCGAAGGGAGAATCAATTATTTTCTCATTGGTCTTAGATACAAAATCAGGTGATCGCCGAATGTCAACCTTCGATCAAGTCAAATATATAGATCATGATGATATTGTGAATCAGCGGATTTATGATATTTTGATGCAAGTGAAGAATGAATAACCGATGCGTTTTAAGATGAAGAATCAACGTATTATTTTCTTTTTTTAAAAAATATATAACATGACATTTACACAAAAAATATATTTTATCCTAGCCTTAGTTTTACTCAGTTTCACTCATTCTATGGAGGCTCAGAAGAGCAACGTTTCGGGGTATTTAGGTAAGCGAGCAATGATTGAATATAATTCTTATTTATCACCGAATATGTTTTCCTCAATAATTGAAGGAAGTCCCTTCGTTCATAATTTAAATTTTCATTATATTTTAAAAAGGAGGTTTCAAATGGGAATTAATTATGAGAATTATAAATTATCATCTGATGGTGGAAGTAATTTTAAATTTAATGATAGTTCATTAAAAGGAAATGCGATAGGACTTAATTTTGATTGGTATAGGAAAGGTTTATTAGCACCAGTAGGTATGTATTTTAGGTTAGGAGCAAAATTCCTTTTCGGGGAATTTACTGAATATAAGGAAATAGATTCTACCACGGGAGCACTTGACTTAGTTACAGATTCTTATATTCACTTTGCATATACGTTAGAATATGGTATTAGACGAGTTTTTTTGGATAGAGTTATTTTTAATGTAGGTGGATCAGTTGGAGATGTTGTTGGGATAGGCATTGATCCACGAGGTTATAAATCTACTTTAGGAGGATTATATATGATCAGATTTCATGTGGGATTAGGAGTGTTACTTTTTTAGGATCGTAGTTTTAGGACTTCCAAATAATTGAATATTTGG
>JBGCCY010000210.1:0-19959 GCA_045104975.1 Saprospiraceae bacterium | reverse complement strand
TTTGCCATGTCTTTTTTTATTTAAATATTTTATCTGTTCTTTTACGAACTCAATTTTCTTTTGTTTTTGAAAAAATGAATTTCTATTTTCTTAAAACTCTGAAGTAAAATGAAATTTAATTTCTGGAAAACTTTCTTGAACTGTTTTTAAAACCCATTTAGATTCAGCTAAGAAAACCATGTTTCCATCTTTGTCAACTGCCATATCTCTTTTTCGACGATCCGTGAATTCTTTTAATTTTTTAGGATCATCACATTCAATCCAACAAGCTTTGGCTAGGTTAACTGGTTCATATTCGCAACTTGCACCATACTCATGCTTCAACCGATATTGAATAACTTCAAACTGAAGTGCACCAACTGTACCAATTATTTTTCGACCATTTAAGTCTTTAATAAAAAGTTGTGCAACACCTTCGTCCATTAATTGCTCCAAACCTTTGGCCAATTGTTTGGACTTCAATGGGTCAGCATTATTCACATATCTAAATTGCTCAGGGGAAAAACTTGGGATGCCTTTGAAATGCAAAATTTCTCCTTCCGTAACCGAGTCTCCAATTTTAAAGTTCCCAGAATCATACAATCCTACAATGTCTCCAGGATAAGCTTCATCGACAACTGATTTTTTTTCAGCCATAAAAGAAGTTGGATTGGAGAATTTCATTTTTTTATTTTGGCGAATATGCAAGTAGTTGGTATTTCTTTTAAAGATACCTGAGCAAATTCTTAAAAACGCAATTCGATCTCTATGTCGAGGATCAATGTTTGCATGAATTTTAAAAACAAAACCTGAAAATTTATCTTCGGTAGGATTAACTTGTCGCTCCTCTGTGATTCGAGGTAAAGGTGTCGGTGCAATTTCTACAAAACAATCCAACAACTCTTTTACCCCAAAATTATTAATCGCACTTCCGAAAAATACAGGCGAAATTTTTCCATCCAAATAATCTTGTCGATTAAATTTTGGATAAACTTCTTCCACCATTTCTACTTCTTCTCGCAATTCATTAGCAGGTTTCTCATCTACATATTTTTCCAATTCAGGATTCGACAAATCTGTAAATTCAATCGTCTCTTCTTCCGTTTGTTTTCCATGTGCAGTAAAAAGATTTAACTTCTCTTCGTACATATTGTAGACACCTTTGAAGCGTTGTCCCATTCCGATTGGCCAAGACAAAGGACATGTTTTCAAACCTAATTTTTGTTCCACTTCATCAAGCAAGTCAAAAGCTTCTTTTCCTTCACGATCCATTTTATTGATGAAAACAATGATCGGAGTCTTTCGCATTCGACAAACTTTCACCAATTTTTCCGTCTGAGTTTCCACCCCTTTTGCGACATCAATTACTACGATCACACTATCGGCTGCCGTCAAAGTTCGAAAAGTATCTTCTTGAAAATCCATGTGACCTGGCGTATCTAGAATGTTGATTTTCAATCCTCGATAATTAAAAGCCATCACAGAAGTCGCCACAGAAATCCCTCTCTGTTTCTCAATTTCCATAAAATCAGAAGTGGCTGTCTTTTTAATTTTATTGGATTTGACTGCACCTGCCACTTGAATCGCTCCACCAAAAAGCAAGAGCTTTTCAGTCAAGGTTGTCTTACCGGCATCCGGGTGACTGATGATGGCAAAGGTTCGTCTTTTATTTATTTCATCTACAAAACTCATCGCTCGAATTTCTATTAGAATTTACTATCTAAATGAAGAAAGTAAACCTGTTTTTTAATATAAAATTTTAAAACCGCAAAAGTACAACTTTAGCGGCTTTAAACAAACTTCAAATATTCTTTATAAATGCTAATTCAAATGCTTTTTAATTTGCGTTAACATAACACTTGGAGGTACTTCTTCATGCAAATAAGTTTTCATCACACCGATCAAATCTTCCGTCAATTTTTCATTAAACCCTAATCTAAAACTTGCTTCGTAAATTAATTTTTCTTCGCCTTTTTCAATTCGTCCATCTACTCGCATCATGAATAAAAGATAATATAAAATGGTCATTCGCTCTCGTTCATCAAGAGGAGCTTCTAATGGATAAGCTTCAGGATTTTTAAGTACTTCATCAATTGAAAAAGAATCTACTCCAATGCTACTGGCAATATCTCTCAAGTATAATTTTTCAATATTCGAAACGGAGTTATCTGATTTGGCTAATTTAAAAAGCAAAGCGATGATGGCTTTCCTTTGCTCGATATCGTATTTTTCAAACATATGGGATTTATTTTTTTTTAATTAAAACTCAAAATAATAATTATTTTTGCTGGAACCTAAAATTTTATATTTTGAAAAAAACTCATGTGAAAATATGTTGTATCAGCAGCATTGAAGAAGCACAGATGGCGATTGATGCAGGAGCATCTGCTTTAGGTTTGGTTGGGCCGATGCCAAGTGGACCAGGGATTATTTCTAATGAAATGATCTCTAAAATTGTTCAAGCTGTGGCAAACCAATCTGTGGAAACTTTTTTGTTGACCAGCGAAACTACTGTCGAAGGAATTTATAATCATTACCAAAAAACGAAAACAACTACGATTCAACTCGTTGATAAAATTGAGAAAGATGGTCATGCTCGACTCAAAGAACTTTTGCCAGAAGTGAAAATAATTCAAGTGTTGCATGTCTTAGGTAAAAAAACGATTGATGAAGCAGAGCGATTAATGCAAGAAGTGGATGCACTACTCTTAGATTCAGGCAATCCAAATTTGAAAATAAAAACACTTGGTGGGACGGGGAATACTCACAATTGGGAAATCAGTAAAAGTATTGTTAGAAAATCTAAAATTCCAGTTTGGTTGGCAGGAGGATTGAAGCCTGAGAATATACAAGAGGCGATTGAGATGGTTCAGCCTTATGGAGTAGATTTGTGTAGCGGAGTTCGAATGAATGGAAACTTAAATGAAAATAAGTTGTTTTCCTTTTTTGATAAAGTGAAAAATGGACGCAACTAATTGGTTTTGATTGTCGTCTAATTTAAATATTAACAAAGATTTTATACCCCAAAAAAACATATAACCTTAATCAAAATGATTGCATTAGGATTCACCAATATTGTCTTTTTTTCCTACGTTGTATATTTGATTTTTGAAAGAAAAAAAGAAGTTCATAAAAGTAAGTTGTTTTGGCTGTTGTTGCTTGGATTGTTTGTGTCGCTTTATATTACTTCGTTATTTATTTTTGAAGAAAATAATGCGCCGATAATTATTGGATTGTAAACATAGTTCAGTCTTAAATATCGACCTAGCGGAGTCAGGGCTTAAAGCCCTAACTCCGCTTTTTATTAATCTCACCGTAGCAAAAATCCAAACTTAAATGGATCATCAGGGTCAATCAAAAATTCATGTTGCCCAGTAATGTGTGCAGTTCCTTCCACTTGCGGAATCACCGCATCAAAATTTCCATATTTTTCTTCTCGAACAATCGAACCTTTAAAAACACTTTCGGTAATACTTTCAATAGTCATCGTTTCTCCAATCTTAATTTCGTCGCGTAAAAAATGAATAGCCATTCTCCCTGAAACACCTGAACCTGTCGGACAACGATCTATTTCTCCTTCTGCAAAAATGCAAACATTTCGGCTATCCAAACCTTCAGAAACTGGACCGCCAATAAAAATAGTTCCGTACAAAAAGCTCAGATCTATTTCAAAAGGATGTTTGATTTGAGTATTTGATTGCATGACTGCTCGTTTAATGTCCATTCCTTTTTGGAGGAGTAAATTATAATTTTTAGGAATCAATGGAATCCCTAATTTATCAGAATCAACATAAGCGTAAAACGCACCTCCATAAGCCAAATCATAGGTTACTTTCCCCAAACCTTCTACTTCAATTTCTTGATCAAGCGCAACAACAAAAGAAGGAACACAATGAAAATAAACACTTTCTACTTTGCCATCTTTTATTTTTACAAAAGAATTAATCCGTCCGCAGGGAGCATCAATTTTGATGTGCGTTTCGGGGGAAGTGATTTCCACCCAATTCATTTCTACCGCCAAAGTCGAAATCGCAATAATCGCATGACCACACATGGTACTGTAGCCTTCATTATGTAAAAATAAGATTCCAAAATCTCCATCCTCGTCATTTGGAGGTAGCAAAATGCAACCATACATGTCAGCGTGGCCACGAGGTTCGTGCATCAAGGCGAGTCGCAAATGGTCATATTTATTCTTGATAAAGTTGCGATATTCTAAAATTGAACTACCGTCTAACTTTGGAAAACCATCAACAATGACTCGCAAAGGTTCGCCACCAGTATGCATATCTATGGTTTTTATTTTGAGCCAATGCTCAGGAGGTTGAAAAGTATAACTTGTTTGTAATTTATCTAAAAAAGAAGGCATGGATTAAAATCTTTGATGTTAAATAAAAAATGTTTTTCTTTGCACTTTCAAAGGTAGAATTTCCAAACTAAAAAATAATAGAACAATGTCAGGACATATAGAAAATGCTGGAAAAAAAGGATACTGTATGATGTATTTCTTCATTGGGTTTTTCCTTTTTATTGCACTTTGGGCTTCTGTATATTATTCAAATTTCGCACTTGAATTTTAAAAGTTAGGCTTTAAGTTGTTTTTCCAATAAAAAAAGAGGCTGTCTCATAAGTGATTTATGAGACAGCCTCTTTGTAGTTTGTATAATTAGTTCTGCTAATTAATTAGTTCTAGCAACTACAAATGGTCGAGTTTGCATTCGTAATCCATCTGGTTTGATGGCTAAAAGATATAAACCATTTGTATAGTTTTGTAAGTCAAATCGGTGCAAAGACTGATTGATTACATTTATATTCTTTTCCAAAACCAAAATACCTTGAGTGTTATAAATTTGGATTTGTACATCTTTTCCAATATAATCTTCCAAGTTTACGAATAATTCATTCCCTGAAGGATTGGGGAAAATATTTAATTTTTCTGGTAAAATTTCCCTCTCTGTTTCAATTGAGGCAGGATTGCTAATCGCAAATTGACTAGATGATGGAAAGCATCCGATAATTTCAACTTCCGCCAGGGATAAAAATCCTTGATCGGCTAATTGTATTCTCAAATATCTTCCGCTTCGATTGATGGGAATCATCGAAGGTCGAGCAGCAGTATTGTTTTGCAAGTCACTAAAAACGTCAGGTTGATTGATGGTTTCTGCTAGATTTTGTGAATCAAAAGGCAAGTCAGAAATAAAGACATGATAATTTTTTAAAATGTCCTGACAACAATCAGTTCGATTCCAAATTTTTACCTCATCAATATTTGCCACTTCACCCAAATCTATTTCCCACCAAGCATTGACATTCCATTCTGTTAAACTGACCGACTGTTGAGGATTCCAAAAACTTCCTTCTTTGTTATCATCAATTGCCCGACTGGCTGCGCCAGAAAATTGCGTACTACTCTGAGTTGCACTTCCAAATGAGGTAAGATTATTTGAAGTTGTACAATCTCCTCCGCCGCCACCGCCACCGCCACCGCCGCCGCCGCCGCCTGGATTGGTTTCTCCATCGCAACCCAAAACTTGAACCTCTGCCAATGCTAAAAATCCTTGTCCATCTAATTGCACTCGTACATATCTTCCTGTTCGATTGATATTGATGGAAGAAGGAGTTCCTGCATTGGGTGTTTGTAGATAATCATCGACATTATTTTGATTAATTGTTGTATTCAAATTAGTCGATGAAAAAGGAACATCTGAAACTAAAATATGATAATTACTCAAAATACTTTGGCAGCAATCAGTTCGATTCCAAATTTTGATTTCCTTAATTTCAGCAACCTCACCTAAGTCTACTTCCCACCAAGCATTGTTCACCCAATTAGTTAACGATACCGAATTTCCTCCCCAAAAATTTCCATTGGTATCTCCATCAACGGCACGGGAAGCATCAGCATTAAATTGAGAACTATGTTGAGTAACGGTTTTATTCAAAGCTAAATTAATTGGATCATTACAATCATTATTTCCAGTTCCACCACCGTCGTCTTCAAAAGTAATGGTTACTCGGTCTGAAAGTGTAAAGAACTTTTTATCATTATTTAATTGTGTATTATCTGTTGCCAAAAACTCTAACTCGTAAGTTCCATTGGCACTAAAATTTGCGGTAGTGTTGTAAGAATTGGAATTGCTGAAAGTTACATTTCCTGGTCCTGAAATCTTTCTCCATTGACGAGTGAAATTTGGATTACTGTTGCCATTTTTTTCTATCGTTGCATTGAGAGATACATCGCTTCCTGAAATATTTTGGTCATTCCCAGCATCCACCCAGTAACCTTGATCATTGGAAGAATAAGGAAAAGGATGAGTCTCCAAAGTAGCAGGAAAAACCCTACGAAAAAAATCTTGCCGTTTCACCCAATATTCAAAAGGGTGAGTATGATCTAATTCTGTAGAATGTAAAAGAATTTTTTTACCACTAAATTGATTCAATGTAGCAAACCCTGTAGCCGCAGGAGTGATCAAATCTTCGTAACTCAAATTGGCATAAACTGGGCCTTCAAATCTTCTGATGTGGAACATTGCATCATAATATTTAGTAGCATTGACCGTTGCTGCTTCGTGCGCAGCAGTTCCTGATAAATTTCTTGAAGCTTGTACAAAGTTGGGAAAGCCACCTGCTCGATTATATTTCAATCCTGAATTTTGACTCAATACAGGATTACTCATAGCTAATAATTTTACTCGATTATCCAAGCCAGCAACAATTGTTGCTAAGCCTGCACCTTGACTGACACCTACGACTCCCAAGTCAATTCCATTGAAATCGCTCCGGGTAAAAACATAATCTATCGTACGTATGCCTGCCAAAACAGCCCATCGATAATAACTTTCATATTCATTGGAAAAATTATCTGGTAAGTAGGCGTTAGGATCAACTTGCTCAGGAGGTGTATTATGAATGCTTATTGAAATTGAAATCACTCCAGCTTGCTCTGCCAAATTTACATCAGGACTAGCAATGTTAGTTACATTTCCGTAGGGAGGTAAATCTAAAATTGCAGGGAAAGGCCCTTGCCCGTTAGGGATGACGATGTAGCCATAAACTTTTCTTCCATCCACTTGATTCAACTGAATTTGATAAGTTGTTGAATGTAAATTGTTTTGAAAAAAAGTAATTACAGGACTGATGGGAACGGCGGCAAGTGTTGTTTTTTGATTATCCCAGAACGCATCAAAATCTGCTGGTTCTTGTTCAAAGGGTTGAATATCAAATGGTGAAAATGCAGCTGAAGCTGTGGCTTTTTCATTCCCCTTGGTTACTTCACAAATCACAACTCCTGCTTCCGAGGAGGAGAAAGGAATAGCCAAAGTTTGATTGGGGGATATGGATATCGAGCCAGTTGCAATCGCAGGGGCAAAATTATCATATTTGAGTGTCCAATTCACCTGACCTGAAGAATTTGCGGTCACATTGAATGCCATAGATTCGTCTGTCTCATATGTTGCGTTAGTTCGATCAGGGGTAACATTGAGTTGACCAAAATTGGTCATTGCCATACTTAAAAATATGAAAATAGCAAGTATTTTTTTTAAAAGAGAATTTACTTTTCGCATGAGTTTAATTTTATAAAACCCTACGATGATAGACATGTAGGAGTGTTGCATGTTAGGGAAAAAAAATAGTATTTGGAAAAGTTGGATTAGAGTTTTAAAAATACTCTAATCATTTTATTGGGATGAATAACAAAGATAGTTAAACCAAAATTATTTTTAAGTATAAGAACATTTAAATGTAAAACAGTCGTATGATAGTTTTGTTTGGAAAATTTCGTTTTTTTGTAGGAAAAGAGGGTTAAGACAATTTTAAGGTTAAACAAGGTTTCTTAATTTTTTTTCTTAATTTTTCGACCTATATATCATCCTTTAGGTAGATTTTTTTGTTCTAATAATAGATTTGATGATTAATATTGCGAATCCAAAACTCTTAAGACATAGTTCAATAATAAAAAATATATAAAATGACCTACGATAATTTCACAATAAAATCCCAAGAGTGCATTCTTAAAGCACAACAAATTGCTGGTGGCCACGACCAACAAATGGTCGACACGCCACACCTCATCAAAGGTATTTTGATGACAGATGAAAACGTTCCAAAATTTTTATTACAAAAAATGGGCGTGAGCGTTCCGACCCTCCAATTGAGATTGGATGAGATGATTAAGACGTATCCAAAAGTAGAAGGTGGCGAAAAACAATATTTGACTAACGATGCAAATAAAGCATTGAGTCGAGCAAAAAAAATGTTGAAGGAATTTGGCGATGAATTTATTTCGATAGAAATGATTTTACTGGCCTTGATTCAAGGAAAAGATAAGGGAGGACAATTGCTTAAGGAGTTAGGAGCAACTCAAAAAGAAATGAAAATTGCGATTGAAGAATTAAGAAAAGGAAGAAAAGTTACAGATCAAAATACCGATACTCAATATAATGCTTTAGCAAAATTTGCGATCAACCTAAACGAGCGAGCAGAGAGTGGAAAATTAGATCCAATCGTTGGACGTGATGAAGAAATTAGAAGAGTGTTACACATCCTTTCTCGAAGAAAAAAGAACAATCCAATTTTGATTGGAGAAGCAGGTGTTGGTAAAACAGCCATCGTCGAAGGGATTGCTTGGCGAATAGTTAATCATGATGTTCCTGAAAATTTACAATCCAAAAAATTGTTCGTTTTGGATATCGCAGCTTTGATTGCTGGAGCAAAATTCAAAGGAGAATTTGAAGAAAGATTAAAAGGGGTAATTAAAGAAGTAACAGATTCGGAAGGAGAGATAATTTTATTCATTGATGAAATTCACACTTTGATTGGAGCAGGTGGCGGTGGTGGTGCAATGGATGCTGCCAACATTTTAAAACCTGCTTTGGCGCGAGGAGACTTGCGAACAATTGGTGCAACGACTTTGGATGAGTATCAAAAATATTTTGAAAAAGACAAAGCATTAGTTCGACGATTCCAAACTGTTTTGATTGGAGAGCCGAGTGTGGAAGACACAATTTCAATTCTTCGAGGATTACAAGAAAGATATGAAGTGTATCACAAAATTGAAATTTTGGATGAAGCATTAATTGCAGCAGCAGAGTTGTCATCGAGATATATTGCTGATCGAAGTTTACCAGATAAAGCGATTGACTTGATTGATGAAGCGTCTGCGAAATTACGATTGGAATTAGATTCTAAGCCTGATGAAATTGACGAACAGGAACGAAAAGTTCGGCAACTAGAAATCGAACGAGAAGCAATTAAACGAGAAGGCCTTAAAAGAAAACTCGAAAAAATTAACAAGCAAATTGCTGATGAAAAGGAAAAATTAAAAGACGTCACAGCTGCTTGGCAAAATGAAAAAGAAATCGTCGAGACTATTCAAGGTATCAAAAAAACGATTGAAGAACTAGAACAACAAGCTGCTAAAGCAGAGCGAGAAAGTGATTTTGAAACAGTAGCAAAAATTCGTTACGGTCAGATCAAGGAGAAAGAAGTAATGCTAAAAGTGGCGGAAGAGAAGTTGGATAAATTGCCAGAGGAAAATAGATTCACCAACGAAGAAGTTAATGCTAATGACATTGCGGAAGTAGTAGCAAGATGGACTGGAATTCCAGTTTCCAAAATGTTGCAAAGTGAAAAAGACAAACTCCTTAACCTGGAAGCGGAAATCGGTCAACGTTTAATCGGTCAGCACGAAGCAGTTGTTGCGGTGAGTGATGCGGTGCGTCGAAGCCGTTCAGGTTTGCAAGATGTGAATCGTCCGATTGGATCATTTATTTTCCTTGGCCCAACAGGTGTAGGTAAAACGGAGTTAGCTAAATCATTAGCGGAAGTTTTATTTGATGATGACAAAGCGATTACTCGAATCGATATGAGTGAGTACCAAGAGCGACATTCTGTAAGTCGATTGGTGGGAGCGCCTCCGGGATATGTTGGATATGATGAAGGAGGACAATTGACGGAAGCAGTTCGAAGAAAACCTTATTCAATTGTTTTGTTGGATGAGATTGAGAAAGCGCATCCTGATACGTTTAATATTTTATTGCAAGTGTTGGATGATGGTCGATTAACTGATAGTCGAGGGCGAGTAGCGAACTTTACGAACACGATTATCATCATGACTTCGAATATGGGAGCGGAAGTTATTTTGGAAAATTTCGAAGACTTAGCTTCTGTCGGCGAAAAACACCGAGCAGATATTTTGGAGACAACGAAGTTAGAAGTATTCGAAGCATTGAAAGAAAATTTACGTCCTGAGTTCTTGAATCGGATTGATGATAAGATCATGTTTTTACCATTGACTAAAGATGAAATCAAACAAATCTTAGAATTGCTATTGAAAAAAACTCGGAAGATGTTGGCGAAACAAGGAATGGCTTTGGAGTTAAGTACAAGTGCAAAAGACCTCTTGGCAGACTTGGGTTATGATCCTCAATTTGGAGCAAGACCGTTGAAAAGAGTTTTACAAAAAGAAGTATTGAATGAATTGTCTAAGCATGTTTTGTCAGGTGAGTTTGATGGAGGTGATACGATTTATGTGGATACCGATGCGAAAGGTTTGATATTTGGAAATAAACCTTCTGATAAATCTGAAAAGCCAAAATCGAATGGTGCTGCAAAACCTACTGCGAAAAAAGAAGATGATAAGGCGAAGCAGTTAGAGGATTTGAAAAAAGCAACGAAGGATGTAGAAGATGCGGTGAAGAAAGCGAAGGAGGAGAATGGGGATGCTGATTCAAAGGCTAAGGATAATTAGAATCCTTATTGTTTTATATAAGCAAAAGGTATGAGACATACTAAATGTTTTAAAGCTGCTAACCAATCAAAAGGTTAGCAGCTTTTTTGTACTAAAATATTTAATGTCTATTTTGTTGTTAAAATTAAGACAGAATATAATTGTGGAAAAAATAAAAACCTATCAAAAAGTTGTCCCTTCCAATGAGGCTATTTCTTTTGAAATAAAAAGAATGGAATCCATTTATGAAATAACAAAAGGGCAGCCTGATGAACCTCACCGACATGATTACTACATCGTTTTAATTGTTCAAAAAGCAAAAGGAAAACACATCATTGACTTTAATGAATTTGAATTATCTGGTAATCAAATTTATTTTGTCAGCCCAGGGCAAGTGCATCAAATATTAGAAGAGGAAAAATCCTATGGCTATGCGATCACTTTCTCTGAACAATTTTTAATGCATAATTATATTCAAGAATCTTTCGTGAATAACCTTTATCTCTTTCAAGAAAATGGTTTTTCTCCTCCTCTGAATGTTGATGATAAAGCTTTAAAGCAAGCTATCTTTTTTGCAGAACAAATGATGGGAAGAAAAAATGGAGAAGGCAAATTTCAATATCAGGCCTTGGGTGCTTGGCTTAAATTATTGTTGATTCTCGCTCAAGAGGCTTGTGATTTATTTCCCGATAATCACACGCAAATTATTCAAGCAGGAAAAATACTACTCAAAGATTTTAAAGAATTACTTGATCAAAATTATAGTAAATGGCATAAGGTAGCAGACTATGCAGCAGCTTTAAATATCACTCCTGATTACCTCAATAGTTCTGTTAAAAATCTAACTGGGAAAAATGTCAAAGTGCATATTCAAAATAGAATCTTATTGGCTGCCAAACGAATGCTTTTATTTTCTGAATTATCCACGAAAGAAATTGCTTACGAACTTGGATTTAGTGAACCAGCCAACTTCAGTCAGTTTTTCAAAAAACATACAAGTACTTCTCCTTCCGCCTTTAAAAAACTTTATTAAAAATATCGCTCACATTTCTTTCGTGATATCTGATTTTCATAAGTTTTACTCCAATTTTCATATTTCTAACAATAGTTATTGTATTTAACTTTGTGTTATTAATTAACCAGTAAAGTTTGATACAATGGATCGTAAAAAGTTTTTAAAAAAATCACTACTTGGAGCTGCAGGTTTAGCTGCGGGGTCTAATTCTTTACAGGCCAAAAAAGCTGAACCTTCGAATTCCACTTATGATAAATTAATGGATCGAGTTGGATTCAATCATTTACCAAATAAAGAAGTTAAAACAATGAAATCAGTATTGCATAAAGCATCTACCAGAGGGAATGCGAACCACGGTTGGTTGAACAGTAACCACACTTTTAGTTTTGCTAATTACCATAATCCAGAGAGAATGAACTTTGGAGTATTACGAGTTTTAAATGATGATGTCGTTGCTGCTGCGAAAGGATTTGGAAGACATCCTCATGATAATATGGAGATTATTTCTATTCCGTTGGAAGGCGACTTGGAACATAAAGATAGCATGGGAAATACAACCGTTATCAAGCAAGGAGATGTTCAGGCTATGAGTGCAGGAACAGGTGTTTTCCATAGTGAATATAATAAGAATAAAGATCAGGAGGTCAAGTTTTTACAAATTTGGATTTTTCCAAACAAGCGAAATGTCACGCCTCGTTATGATCAAATTAAAATAGACGAGAAGAAGACTAAAAATCAATTGCACCAAATTTTATCGCCAAGTGCAGATGATGAAGGTGTTTGGATCAATCAGAATGCTTGGTTTCATATGGGAGATTTGGAGAAAGGTAAAAAAGCTAGTTATGAAATTAAGTCAAATAAAAATGGCGTTTATGTTTTCGTCTTGGATGGAGATGTTACGGTGGAAGGGCAGTCTTTAAATAAGAGAGATGGATTTGGAATCTGGGATACTGACAACATCAATATTGAAGCAGATAAAAATGCGAAAGTGCTTTTGATGGAAGTCCCGATGAGTATATAATTTTCTTCTCGAAGTAGAATAAAAAATCCTGAGTTTTCAATTTGAAGGTTCGGGATTTCTACAATTATAGGGAGTGTTTTTTTAATTTATTCCATAGTTCACTCCTTTATTTTTCCCAATTTCCCAATTAATTCAGAATGGATTAAAAATAGAGAAGTGATTTATAATCAATTAAACTTTGGTAAAATTGCGTCTTAAACATAGAGCATATCCATTAATCATTTAGGATAATTTTATAAGGGTTAAAAAAAGTTAACGATATATATATCCATTTTTTATTTTATACGTATAATTTTTTTTTGATGTTGATAATAAAGTCAATGTTTTAATTCCAATAATAGTTTTAACTCTTATGGCCTATGGAATTTCTCTTTATCAAATTTAGATTTAAATTAATTTCTCTTATTTCATGCTTTTTTAGCATTGTAATTTTATCTGCTGGGCAAACCACAATAATTAGTGAAGATTTTACTTCAGCTAGTGGAACAACACCTCCTACTGGTTGGGCCAATAATCTGATATTAGGTAATGCTTCAGAGATTTGGGCATTCAATAATCCAGGAGGAAGAACTATTAATGCTCCTGTGGCTGGACAGTTCGCGATTCTTGATAGTGATGGTTTTGGAAATAATAGTACAGCTGAGGAGGCGACATTAGTGACTCCTGTTTTTAATGCTAATATTTATTCCGCAAGTCTTACGCTTACCTTCGATCATTATTTTAGAGCAGGTTATGGAGGTGCTTATAGTGTCGAAGTTTATAATGGATCTTCATGGGTTTCTGTTTTATCAGGAAGTGCTAGTTCAACAGCCAATTCAGCTTCAGAAAGTATTGATATATTAGTACCCGCAGCTGGAGTTACCAATGCACAAGTTCGATTCAGATGGACTGGAGATTACTCATGGTATTGGGCGATTGATAATGTAAGAATAGAAGGAGAGACAAGTGGAGTCTTGGATACAGATGGAGATGGTATCCCAGATAATTTAGATTTAGATGCGGATAATGATGGATTGTCAGGAGAAGATGAATGTGGATGTTCAGCTGATCCTTTTGTTAATGGAGGATTCGAATCACCAATTATTGGATCATCTACTTATTCTATCATGAGTGCTGCGTCAGTAAATGGTTGGGAAACTACAGCAACAGATAATAGAATAGAAGTTTGGAGTACGGGTTTCCTAGGTGTCCCTTCCCAGGAAGGTAACCAGTTTGTTGAGTTAAATGCTAATCAAGTTTCTACCTTATATCAAATTTTTTGTTTGAATGGAGCAGGTGGAATAATTAATTGGTCGCTATATCATCGAGGACGGGCAGGAACCGAGACCGCCAATGTTAGAATGGGGGCAGATTTAGCTTCATCAACTGTAATAGAGTCTATGACAGATGGAACATCTGCATGGGGTTTTTATTCTGGAACTTATAATATACCAGTAGGACAGACATCTCTTATCATAGCATTTGAATCAGTTGCAGGAGGAAGTATAGGAAATTTTTTAGATGATATCCAAATTGAAATTACTCAATCTTGTAAGGATACGGATGGGGATGGTATTCCAGATAATATTGATCTGGATGCAGATAATGATGGATGTAATGATACAGACGAAGAAGGCATCTATGATCCAGATGGAGACGGGGTAGCAGGAATGGGAACTCCTGCGGTAGATGGGAATGGCTTAGTCACTTCGATTACATATGTTCCTGCTCCAAATGGATATTGGCAAGATCTCAGATTAGTGAGTGACCTTTGTGATACTGATGGAGATAATATTAATCCTTTGGTGGATTTGGATGATGACAATGATGGAATATTAGATGATGATGAAAGGAGAGCATGTAGCGGAACTGATATTCAAATAGCTAGCTGGACGATGAATACTGGATCTAGTCCAGCAGCATCATATATTGATACAGATGTTACTGCAAAAGATCAAGCACCTGGGCCTGGTTGGGATAGTTGGTCTATTCCTACCTCTGCCTTAGTTTTAAATTCGACGTCTCTGCCACAATCATTAACAGAAGCAGTTGATGGAGATTTTTATATAGATTATACCATTTTACCAGGAAGTGGGAAAGTTTTTGAAGTAGATAATATACAATGGGGGTTTAATGATTTTACCAATACGCCAAAGCATGATTTTAAAGTAAGTATCTATATCAATAAAGATAATTTTACCACTCCAATAATTCAAGATGCCTCCAGAGCGAATGATGTTGATAATTACATTACTTCAAATAATCCATTAAACAATGTTTTTGTAAAAGATATTAGTGATTCATTAGTATTTAGAGTTTATCTATATGAGCCTACAGTCGGAATTGGAGGTTCAGCAATCACGAATGGCTCGATCACTTTTGATGATTTTAGGATTGATGGGTATCATATGGAAATGGATGATTGTGATAATGATGGAATTCCAAATTCCTACGATTTGGATTCAGATGATGATGAGTGCTTTGATGCAGTTGAAGGAGGGATGAGTTTTGGTTTATCGGATATTGATGCAATGGGAGTCCTAACTGGTGCAATAGATAGTGATGGTGTACCAATAGTTGCCTTAGGAGGTCAAGGTACGACAGCGGATGTTATTGATGCAGCTATTAGAACACAATGTCCTTGTTTAAGAGTTATTATTAACCCACATCGGCCAATGAGAGTACAAGGACACTAAGCGAGTTATAAAAAATCAAGAATCTCTAAATTCTATTTTATACAACTGTTTCTTTCTGCTAATCGAGTAAGCAAATGTGTGTTTTACATTTGTTTAAATATAAAACTGTTATCCGTTCTACTCTTGTCAAGAACCTTTATTAGTCTCTCACCGATTTAATTGAAAATGATTATAAAAGTATAAGTATAGAAATCCTCACTCTAATTTTAGAGTGAGGATTTTTTTATTCATTACATTTACTTTTCTAAAAAAAGCTGCATATAACTTTAGTTAATAAAAGTAAGGCAACAGTTATAAGATGGAGGATAAAATTAAATTTAAAAATGGGAGTTGATTTAAATGTTTGGTCAAATCATAAATTAAGATTCAATTCTTTTGAAGAAGGAATTGAACAAATTGAAAGACAATCCTTCCAAAAAATAAAACAATGGAATTTCAAAGCAGATAGGCCACTTATAAAAACAAGCAATATCTCAGAAGTCGAATATTTTACTCATTTTGAAATACTACAACATAATTTTGAAAATTGGAATCAAATAAGAATTTGGACCAATTTTGAATTTTGTGATGAGTTAACCTTCTTAAAAAAAACAGTTAAAATTCATCCAACTAAATTTAGAACTAGATATTCTAAATGGCTAGAGGTCGTTACTGAGAAATATGAAACCGAGGATGAAACTGAATTAACAAAGATGAAATTATCTCGAAAAAACTGGATGGAATTTAGAAAGTATGCCAAAGAAATTACCACAACATTAAAAGGAGAAAAAGTAATTTATTTAAATGATCATAGCTATCAAAAAGAGGAAGATTTATTCCACGAAGGAAAAAGTTTAGAAGAAGGAATAAAAAAATTAAAAGAAATTGTCGAGCCATGTGAATTGGAATTATTAGAGTTATTTCCAGATAATATTCAAGCAAGGAATACTTGGTATTTTGATGAAGTATAAAAAAGTAAAAATCAAACAAAATGAAAAAAGATGAAGTCGAATTAATTATTGTTGGAATAAATCTGGGGAAAGAGGAAATCTTAAAAATGAAAATTTACAAAGATGGAACACTTTGTCGAAGAGGTTGTGGAGGAATGCCAACCTTTTCCATATCAGGTATGACACTTGAAGGAGAGAAAAAATATTGGGATAAATTGATTACTCTAATTGATGAAAAAATAGTAGAAACTCCAATCAATTACCAAGAGGAGAGCATCAAAAATCCTTTAGAATATTTTATAGTTTTTTACGGAGCTAGTGATAATGGAGAAACTGGCGAAAGAGCCAATTGGACAAAAACCAGCGGAATTAGATTTTTACTCGATAATGATACATCTTTTCGACATCCTTTACTTGGGTTTTTAGATGGTTTTGCTATTCAATCTGCAGAGGTAACTAATGAATGGTTTTTTGATATTGTAATGGCAGCTGTGTATGATCTAAAACCATTAAACCTTGAAGGTACTTTTGTAACTGCTCCAAAAACTGAAGGAGAAAAACAAGAGGCATTATCTCGATATGTAAATCAAATAATGACGAATAGTCCAAGAGGTTGGGACATCGTAAAAATTGGGAATGGTAGGAAATATAAAAACAATGATGGAAAAGAATTGACATCATCAGTAGTAAATAATGCTGGACAAGTTTCAATCAACTTCAAAGAGATTTTTGGAATAAATGATATTGAAGCAGCTAATAAAAGTCTAATGGATATTTTAGACGAAGAAAACAAAGCCTCGAATTCGTCTAAAGAAATAGCAAAGAAAGATAAACCAACAACGAAGAATTTTGAAAAAAAAACATCTAAGAACTGGTGGGAGTTTTGGAAATAAGATTTTTATAATTCATTTGAAAAAAATAATAATAAGACATGTCAGGATTTAATAATAATAACAGACTCCAGGATCATTTAATGTACTCTTTAGATTGGGCTATATTTTTAAGACATAATATAGAGGAGCAACTTCTTCCTTTTTTATTTGAATGGGAAGGTGATACAGTTTATACGAGTATGCTACAGCCTGGAGGAGATCCAGAAGAATTTGCCTATCGGATTGCTGAAAAATCAAAGAGGAATAGTGATCAATTCGTCATAGGTTATGAAGGAATGTTAACAGATGAAGGGGGAAATAAAATGGATGCTTTTATTATTAAAGGGTATGACAAAACGCAACCAACAGGAGTATTCCTTGCTCAACTATTTAAAGCAAAAGAAAAAAATGGACAATTTGAATTGATCGATAAACCAATGCTTATTGGTAATCCGGATTTACCATTTGCGATCAATTCGAATATTGAACCAAACTACAACGGGGAAGAAATTTATGCATCAGGAATGGTAGTTAATAATAATGATCAGGTGGCAATATTATCACATTTTAATCCGGCTGTTGTTTCAAGTGGAATTAAAAACTTTTTAAGAAGTAAATTAAATGGCCCTGAAGCTAATTCATTAAGTGGCAACTTTGAAATTTCAATTGCACCTCAAGAAACTTATGGCGAGTTTTTTAAATACACAATTACTAGAGTAATAAAAGAAGAATTGAATAGTGATTACTCAAAAAATTGGGAACTAAATAATAATAAAAAAATAAACCTAGTGTGTAAGCATGGAGAAGATTTGATTTTTCAAAATTCTAACAACTCACAAAGCGAAACTAAAACTGATCAAATTGATGAACATCAAACCTTGGTTAAAAAGTACCAAAATTTAAATCAAGCTGACCTTGATAAAGAATTCGGAAGGTTAGTTTCTATTCCAAATGCAAGAACCAATATTGACTGTTTAAAGCAGATGACGGCATTAATGGAAGTATATGAAAGCAAAGGATTTCAAATGCCCCAAAATAGAACATCAAAAGATTCAAACAAATCCAAAAGTGGTTGTTTATCCATTTTATTAATTGGGATAATAAGCTTAGTTGCATTTATAATAAAATAAAATACTGATTTCTTTGTAAGTACTTAGTACTTACAAAGAACAACAATTAACAACTTTGATCCACTCATTTTAAGTTTAACAAGACCCAACGTTATGACAAAAACTATCACCTACTTTTTCCTTCTTCTATTGTTTACATTTTTTTTCTCCTGTGGAAATTCCCCAAAGGTCGATCCCAACGCAATGAAATTCACAGACATCAGTCAAGAAGATATGGATTGGTGGAATAGTTTATTACCTGCGTGGAAAAAAATATTTTCAGAAGAAGCATTTATAAAAAAAGAGATCACCCCTGCTCACCTAGAAAGATTATTTAAAATCGATAGAATCACCATTGCCAAAACTAGACTATCGAACTTAGACCCACTTTTAAGATTCAAAAATTTAGAATCCATTATGGTTTCTCAAAATAGTATTGATAATGTAAATGCTTTAGCAGGACTTCCCAAACTCCAACGAGTCACCCTCAATCGAAATAGAATCAAATCTATCGGGCCACTAAAACATTTAAAAAATCTCAAAGTTTTAATTTTAAATCATAATCAAATAGAATCTTTGAAACCACTAAGTGAAATGAAAACGCTAGAGCAATTAAATGTGTCGAGTAATTATTTGACTTCGCTAGATGGCTTGGATAGTTTAATTTCACTCCAACAATTATTAGCAACTGGTAATCAAATTGATACCCTTCGCCCAATTAGAAAACTACCTAATTTAATTCGTCTTTATATCGGTGTTAATAAAATCACTAATTTTGATTCCCTCGAAAGTGCTCCCAATATTATTGACTTGGATATCAAACGGATTAAAATTACTGACTATTCTGCATTAGAAAAATTCACCTCCTTGAAAACTATTGATCTTCGTTACACGTCAATTGAATCTTTAGAACCATTAAAAAAAATGATTTCTTTGGAAAAATTAGTTTGTGAACATACACCATTAACCTCTCTAGAAGGAATCGAAAAAATGGAAAATCTAAAACAAATTTTTTGCGACAATACTCAAATTACAGATTTAAAACCAACTCAAAATTTGACAAACCTTTCCAAGGTCGTTTGTCGAAATACTCAGATCACAGATCTCGAACCACTTAAAGATCATGAGCATATAAAGATAAATGCAAAGAATACTGGATTGACTAAAGAGTACGTAGAGGAGTTTTTAAAAGACCGCCCTAAGATTAGAGTTGAGATAGGTAATTAATTTTAAATTTCTTAATGCCAGTAAGTATTTGAGAATAAGGTGTAGAGTAGAAATTTATAAAAAGAGAGGATAGGAGAAATCCGAGTCTATCAGATTAATATTCTTTATAGGTATATAAATACAAAAAGCCCAACACTTTCGTGTTGAGCTTTTATGCGGTCTGGACGGGTCGCTATTTCAGGGTTGGAATACCCTGAACAATCCATTCAAATGCCTATTTTCTTAGGTTTATTTAGGATTTAACTAGATTTGATTATGCCATTTCTGGAAAACGCAGGAACACAAATGACTGCTTTTCCGACTGCTATGATTATTCAGCGGTTTCAGATTATTTTCACTAAAAATTATTAAAAATGGCAAAATTACCGAAACCCAGATTTAATCTTAAATCTCCAAATTCTAA
>JBGCCY010000209.1:0-10661 GCA_045104975.1 Saprospiraceae bacterium | reverse complement strand
GTGTATGACTAAAACCTACAATGGTATCTGATGTCCAATTATAACCTGAGCACCAATCCCAATCTTGAGTTCCATTATCAGGACTCAATTGTACCATTCCAAAAGGAACCGTAGCACCAGGGTAAACATGCCCATGGTTGGCAGTTCCCATAAATGGGTTGACATATTCAGTTAAGGAAGTAGATAATTCTTCCTTGTTGATATTTTCATTTTTTTCGCAACTGAAGACAGTTAAGAATATGAAAAAGAAAAGAAAAGTGGGAGTAGTATTAAACATCGGAAATTTTAAAAAAACACAGATGAGTAAAATACTCATCTGTGTGGTTAAAAACTGTATGAAAATTTTAAAAATCTATTTATGAAACAAAAATTCATTATTTATCCCACCATACTGGAACTGTCAACATATTGACAAAGTCAGTCGTCATTCCTTGACGAGTTAATGCTGCGTCTAAATTTGGGTTCAATCCAATTTCACTTTGTGGGTACATCATTCGAGAAGGAATTTGTCCGCCTGTTACATTTCCTGCATAATTTACAGGAGTAAGTGTTGGTGTTCCAGTTCTTCTCCAGTTAGCATAGGTCTCATATTCATTTAAGAATGTAGCAGCCCAATATTGCCAGCCAATTTGCTCAAAAGTATCGTTATATGGATTAGCAGCTAAGTAGTCATTTACTGTAGCATCATCTACTGCCAAAGAAGCATCATAGATTTCCCATTGTTGCATTCCACCTCTTACTCCATTATTGTAAAAAGTTTCCGCATCGCCAGAAGCCCATCCTCGCTTAATTGCTTCTGCAATCAAAAGTTGAGTTTCCGCATAAGTTTGGAAAACCATCGGAGAAGATACTTTTACCAATAAAGGATTAAAAGAACTAAAGTGAGCAGTAGTTGTATCAGAAGGGTGATGAGTCAAAATAGTTTCCTCATCTAAACCATTTGGTAATCCATTATGAGCACCACCATTGGCAGGTGTAACTCCAAAAATGTCTAATCTTCCATCACCTGTACTTAGCATCCAGTCCACCATAGTTTTACTTAATCTAGGACAGTCATCACCAAATCCAACAGCTTTATCTAGTACTTCACCAATACCGTTCATATTAACTCCTTCTGGCCCATTCGTATGTTCGATAAAAGCATTATCAGCATTACTTTCCATTACTCCAGCAGCAATGGCCTTAGTTGCCCATGCTTGTGCCGTAGCAGCGTCTGCTTCTGAGAGTCGCATCGCTAAACGTAACATTAATGAGTTACCAAATTTTCTCCATTGGTCAATGTCTCCTCCATAAATTAAATCTCCAGCTCCAAAACCACCATCAGTACCCAAAAGGCTAACTCCTTCTTCTAACTCATTTAACATGTCTGCATAAATATCAGCTTGAGCGTCATATGCTGGGAAGTCAATTCCTTCCAAAAATCCTTTTCCTGCTTCAGAGTATGGGATGTCTCCATACATATCAGTTAATCTATGGAAAATAACTACTCTCCAAATTTTTGCCATACCTAACATAGTTGGATCTCTATCTTCACTAGTTTCCAAAGTGTTGATTAGATCTTGAATATCTTTGACTGTTTCGGTATATGCTCTGTCAAATAAAGAAGAAGAATAACCTGCATTATAGGTATATTTATCTCCAGTCCAATATCCACATAAAGCAGCAAAATGCTGCATCATCATGGAAGAATAAATTAAACCTGCTCGCCAATTTTCATATCTTCCTCCTGAGGTTCTTAGTTGTACCCAAGAGAATTGAAATTGAGGATTGATATCTATCGACGCTGTCGGATCGACATTTAGTTCGTCGTAACCATCGTCACATGATGTCTGAAACATCAGTAGAGCAACGACTATTAATATATATTTTGAAAATTTCATATTTTATCTATTTTTCTATAAAAGTTTATTTTTACCAATAAGTATTTATTCCTACTGATTTTTAATAAAATTAAAACTTAACACCAATATTGAACTGAAATGATCTAGTCTGTGGTACTCCAAACATTTCTAAACCTTGTCCATTACCAGAAGTATAAGTTGATTCAGGATCAATATTATCTACACTACTTGCAATCAACCAAAGATTTCTACCTGCTACACCAATGTTAACTGATTCGAAAGGAAGGTTCCCTAATTTTGATTTAGGTAAGTTGTAAGAAAATACTAGCTCTCTTAATTTTACAAAGTCTGCTTTTTGAACAAATTCTTCTGTAATATTGAACGCAATTCTTTGGTAGTAATCTTCTACGTTTTCAGCAGCTACTACACCAAGTCCACTTTCTCTTCCTTCCAATGTATTTTTATGTAATCCATTATTGTAAGCATAAGCATTAGTTGCAGCATAAATATGACCTCCAAACTTAGAGTCAAGCAAGAAACTTAAAGACATATTTTTATACGTGAATGTATTACTGATACCAAATGAAGTAGGAGGTACTCCTGTTCCCATAGGAACTAAATCTCCTCTTACTGGCAATCCTTCGTCATCTAACATAATCTCTCCATTATCGTCTCTAGCATATTCAAAACCCATAATCTGACTATATGGTAAACCTTCCACTACTTCTATATATGCATTTCGAGTTCTGCTTTCTTCTAATCGAATACTTTCTCTAGCGTCACCTTCTTCTATTTCTTCAGTTAACAATCGAAGTACTTTATTTTGATTATTAGCATAGTTAAGAGTTACGTCCCATCGGAAATCCTTATTCTTTACTGGTGAACCATAAACCATTAACTCAATTCCTTTATTTTCAATACTACCTACATTTTCAGTTTTGCTTCCAAAACCTGAAGTAGGAGAAACTTGTGCACTAATGATATCATTAAGTGTCTTTTTATTATAAACAGAGAAATCAACTCCCAATCTATTTTGTAAAACTCTAAAGTCTAAACCAAACTCATATTCTTGAGAAGTAAGAGGAACTAAACCTATCGGAGGAATAGAATTATTAACAACACCTCCAAGTGGATTACCTGTATGTCCTTGAGCAAAAACTCCATAATTAAGTGATAAAAGGTATGGATCAAAAGCACCACCACCTACTTCAGCATAAGACAATCTTACTTTTGCAAAATCAATTTGAGACGGTAAATCAATTAAATCAGAAATTACTGCACTTATTCCAGCAGAATAATATAATTCACTATTATCATTAGTATTATCTAAATTAGTTAATGTAGAGAACCAATCATTTCTAACTGTTCCAGTAACGTAAATTGCTTTTTTAAAAGCAATTTCTGCTGATCCAAAAATAGAGTTTACTCCTAATTCTCGAATGTCATAAATAGTAGCTCGATTTCCTGCGTTATTCAATGTATGTAAAAATGGAATACTAAAATTATTTCCTGAACCACCTAGTGTTTCAAAAGTATTAGTCATCCTATTTCCTCCAGCAAAAAGACTTATACCAATTGTTTCGTTTAAATCTTTATCATAGCCTAAAATCAATTCTGAATTAAGCTCTTGGAAGTTATTAGTTTGCTCATCCATTCCACCGAAAGGCTTAAAAGCAGTTCCATAAGGTTCTAAGTTGGTTCTTCTTCTATCATATCGATCCATAGAAATTCTTCCTCTTGCATATAATCCATCATAGATTTCGTAACGTAATTGGATGTTTCCAATCATTCTATTTTTTACTGATTTATTAGAAAACTGGTAAGTACCCCAATATGGATTAGTCACAAAAACATTGTCATTAAATTGGAGTTCTGTTCCATCTTCATTCGCACCTAACTTATCAGGATCTCCTTTTAATGTTTCCACATTAATAGATGCAGGTAAAGAGAATACTGTATAGTTAGCATTTCCAGGAGAATCAGAAAGTCTTGCTCTGTTATTTACTGTCTCATTAATATAATTAACGGCAACTGTTCCAGAAAGCTTTTCGCTGAAACGAGCACCAACTTTTAAAGAAAAATTATATCGATCCAAACCAGAATTAGGAACAACATCTTTGTTATTCAATGCTGATCCAGAAAATCGGAAATTATATTTTTCGTCCCCTCCTGAAAGAGTCAATGTATTTGAAAAGGTAGTTCCTGTTCGATAGAATCTATCTACATTGCTTCCTACTGCTGAGTAAGGGCGACTCTCTCCATCGAATTGTACTACGCTACTTCCATCTAATTTTCCTCCCCAAGAAGATAATCCTTGTGCTAAAGCTTGAGTTTGATTAGTAGGAGCAGTTCCATTTAATCCATGACCATATTCTTCTTGAAAATCTAATTGGTTAATAATTGACTCTGATCTTATTTGACTGCTGAACTCCACTCCGATTCCTTTTCTTTTTCCACCAGACTTAGTCGTAATTAGGATAACTCCATTAGATGCTCTAAAACCATAAAGTGCAGCTGCTGAGTTTCCTTTCAAAACAGTATAAGTTTCAATATCATCAGGGTTTAAACTAGAAACTCCATCTCCCCAATCTTGTCCACCCCACATTCCAGAAGCACCTAAGTTTTGGTTATCAATTGGCACACCATCCACAACATAAAGTGGTTGATTGTTTCCAGAAATAGAACTGTTTCCTCGAATAACAACTCGAGTAGATCCACCTGCACCAGTAGCGGTACTTGAAACATTGACCCCTGCTACTTTACCTGAAAGAGATTGAATTACATTCATAGCTCTAGCTTGAGAAAAATTCTCCCCGCCTAATTCTGTTACAGAATACGATAAAGCTTTTTTGTCTTTTTCAATACCTAAGGCAGTTACGACAACTTCATCAAGTGCCACACCTTCTTGTAATACTACATTCAAGGTAGTTTGATCTCCTACAACTACGCTTTGAGTTGCAAAGCCAGTATAAGAAAAATTAAGAGTCGCACCATCTGAAACATCTAAGGCATAATTACCATCGATGTCTGAGGAGGTACCATTGTCTGTTCCTGCTTCTAATATTGCTACCCCGATCAAAGGGAAACCATCAGAACCAGTAACATTTCCTGAGACTCGTTTTTGAGCCAAAGCTGTCATTGATCCTAGTAGTAGGAACAAAAAACACAGTAAATGATTTTTCATAATTAAAAGTTTTGTTTTAACAAAATGATTGAGAATAATTAAAATCACACTAATAAAAGATCAAAAAACAGTTATGATTTTTTTAAGATGTGATTAGTTTGGAGTAAAATTAAAAAATATTCTAATACTGTGTACGTACACAGCCAATTTTTTATATTTTTTTTTATTCATAAAAAAGTGTTTAATTTGGCAGTTGTTTATTATAAATTTTGTTAATTGGAGTTTTACCATTTGAATATTATACTTAAATCATGGATACGAGAATAGGAATAAAAGACATTGCTAAAAAAGCAGGCGTATCTAAAGGTACCGTAGACAGGGTATTGCACAATAGAGGAAATGTTTCTCCTGTTGCTCGTGAAAAAGTAAAGGCAGCGATGAAGGAATTGGATTATATACCCAATGTAATTGCAAGTGCTTTAGCCTCTAAAAAGTCATGGAAGATTGCCGTCTTGATGCCTGATTCCAAAAAGGATCCTTTTTGGAATCAACCCCGTGCAGGTATTCTAAGAGCAAAAAGGGCTCTTAGAGATTATAAAGTAATGATTGATTTTTATCCATTTAGAGATGCTGATCCAGATCATTTCAACTCATGTGCTGATGAAATACTTTCGAAAGAATATCATGCATTATTGATTTCTCCAAGTTTTTTGAAAGAGGGGCAGAAAGTGTTAAAACGATGCGAAGCAAAGCATTTACCTTATATTCAAATCAATACTTTTTTAGAAAGGAAGAGTGAATATTTTTTATCCTACATTGGTCAGGATTCTTATGCAAGTGGAATGCTCGCTGCAAAATTATTAAACTTTGGAGTAGAAGAAGGGGCATCAGCAATGATTTTACATTTGGAAAAAGGGACTAATAATGCAAAGCATTTGGTGGACAAGGAAAATGGATTTATTAACTTTTTTTCAAAAAATAAAAAAAGAAAAATCAATATCGTTAAAGGAGGATTCGGAGATGTTTTTGACAAAAAAGGATTATATCAATACATAGAAAAAACATTGGAAAAAAATCCTGATGTGCATGGAATATTTGTAACCACTTCTAAACTATTTCATATTGTTCCTATCTTAAAAAAACTAGAACGCACAGATATCAAGTTAGTTGGTTTTGATTTAATTGATAACAATCTCAAATATCTTTATAATGATAAAATTCATTTTTTGATTAATCAAAATCCTAAGAAACAAGGATTTATGGGAATCATGAATTTGTTTAATCATTTAGTTTTAAAAAGAGAAATTAACTCCTTACAATTACTTCCACTCGATGTAGTGATGAAAGAAAATGTACAATATTATTTAGAGGAAAAAGAGGAGGAAATTCACCTCGTGTTTTGATTTAGAATTTAGTTTATGAGGGTACTGAGCGAAAATATTATATTAAAAACAAGGATGTATTTTTATTGTTATAACAATAAAAATACATCCTTGTTTTTATCCAAGAATTCCTTCGTTTTATTGTCTTTGATCACTTTATTCTCCTCTTGCCGAGTAGCGGAAGCTCCTGAGACCTTTGATGTTATTATAGTAGGCGGAGGAACTGGAGCAACTACTGCTGCTATTCAATCTGCTCGAAGTGGTGCTAAAACGCTGTGGGTCAACCCTTTAGGATGGGTAGGTGGGATGCTAACTGCAGCTGGAGTAAGTGCAACAGATGGTAATCACAAATTGCCCGCAGGACTTTGGGGAGAATTTCAAACATTAATTCAAAACCATTATGGAGGGCCAGATTCTGTTTTTACCGGCTGGGTGAGTAACACGATGTTCGAACCAAAAATCGGAAAAAATATTTTCGATCAATTGATTGAAAAAGAAGAAAATTTGACTGTTATAAAAAATACAAATTGGATTGATATTGTTAAAACAGATGTTTGGGAATGTATTGTTATAAATGATTCAAAAGAGAAAATTTTTAAAGGGAAAATCCTGATTGATGGATCAGATTTAGGTGATGTTGCAGCATATGTTGGGGCTACTTTTGATGTGGGAATGGATGCTAAATCTCAAACTGGTGAAGCTATGGCTCCTGAAAAAGGAAATGAAATTATTCAGGATTTGACCTATGCAGCCATTTTAAAAGATTTTGGAAAAAACAATAATAATAACACCATTACAAAACCTAAAAACTATTCTCCCGAACAATTTTATTGCTGTTGTATAAATCCAAAATGTGAGGACGAATCAGTCACTTTGACTTGCGACAAGATGCTCGATTATGGAAAATTACCCAATGGGAAATACATGATTAATTGGCCAAAATTTGGCAATGATTTTTATAGTGATTTGATAAATTCAAAAAACAAAAAAGAGGTCGAAGCAGCAGCTAAACAAAAAACGTTACAATTTATTTATTTCCTACAAACTGAATTAGGCTACATCAATTTAGGTTTAGCAAAAGATGAATTTCCAACTCAAGATCATTTACCACTTTATCCTTATCATCGAGAGGGTAGAAGAATTCATGGAAAAGTACAGCTCAATGTCAATCATATTTTAAAACCTTATGATTACAATTTATATCGAACTGGGATTGCAGTAGGTGATTACCCAATAGATCATCATCATGCGGAAAATCCTGCTGCACCTGAAATTGATTTTCCAAAAGTTCCTTCTTTTAATATTCCCATAGGAAGTCTAATTCCAAAAAATGTTGATGATTTAGTCATCGCAGATAAAGCAATTTCTGTAACTAATATTGTCAATGGTTCGTCGAGATTGCAACCGGTGATTATTCAAATTGGACAAGCTGCTGGATTAATTGCAGCAAAAGCCGCACAACAAAACATATCTCCTAACGAACTGAATATCAGAGATTTACAAAATTTTGTTTTAGAGTATAATGGCTACCTTTTACCATTTATTGATGTACCTACGAAGGATCTGCATTTTAAATCCATTCAGAGAATTGGGGCAACAGGCATTTTAAAAGGCAAAGGAATTCCTTACCAATGGGCTAATCAAACTTGGTTTTATCCTGACACTTTTATAAATGTAAATACATTGTTAGAAAACCTAAAAGAATTTGATGCGAACCTTGTTTTTCAAATAAAAGACGAAAAGTTAGACATCGAAAACGCTACTCAACTCGTTTTTGAATTAGATAAAAAACTAGGGAGTAAAAAAATAAAAGAAGAAAGGAATTTATTTTTTGAAACAATAGAAAAGAAATGGACAAAGGAATTTGGTTTAAAAAATTTTGATAAAAAAAGAAAAATAACCAAACGAGAATTGGCAGTTTTGTTAGATAAAACTATTGATCCATTTGAAATGAAGACAGTAGATTTTAATGGGCAACTAAATTAGAAAAGGTAACCTACTCACAAGGTGACTCAAAGTCACCTTGTGAGTAAAATAAATTTTAGAAACAAGCACATGAGAATATTTTTTTGGATTTTAATCTTGACTTTACCTTCTTGGAGTACCGCTCAAAGTAACTCCAAACTTTTCACGCTGCTTCCCTCCGAAGCAACTAATGTAACTTTCCAAAATACCATTACTGACGAAAAAGATCATAATATTTTAATCTACAGTAATTATTATGGAGGCGCAGGAGTTGGGGTAGGAGACTTTAATAAAGATGGTTTACCTGATTTATTTTTTGCAGGAAATTTAGTGAGTGATGAAATATATTTTAATCTCGGTGATTTAAAATTCCAAAAAACAAATGAACAATCAGGCATCAAAGACAATGGTGGTTGGTCCTCAGGAGTGGTCGTGGCGGACGTGAATAATGATGGTTGGGAAGACATTTATGTCACTCGAGAATTGTATGATGATGACGCTGAGTTAAGAAAAAATTTGCTCTACATCAATACTGGAAAAACCTTCGATTTAGGAAATGGAAAAGAGGGCGTTCACTTTGAAGAGAAAGCTGCGGCCTATGGTTTAGATAATTCTGAACGAACTCGTCATGCAGGATTTTTGGATTATGACAACGATGGTTGGTTGGATTTGATGCTGCTTAATCAACCACCTAATCCAGGGAATTATTCTGAACTTTTAGGAAGCAATTTGATGCAAGAAAAATGGTCTCCTCGACTTTTTCATAATGATGGAAACGGAACCTTTTCAGATGTCTCTAAAGAAGCAGGAATTTTACTGCCTGGGTATGCGAATAGCATGGTCGCAAGTGATGTCAATCAAGATGGTTGGGTGGATATTTATTTGACCAACGACTACGAAGCACCCGACAGATTATTTTTAAATAATGGCAATGGAACGTTTTCTGAAGTATTGAAAGAGAAGATGAATCACCTTAGTTTTTATTCCATGGGAGTTGATGCCGCAGATATTAATAATGATGGTTGGCAAGATTTAATGACCTTGGATATGGTAGCGGAAGACAACTTTCGGATCAAGGCAAATATGAGTGGAATGAATCCAAAATCGTTTTGGAAAGTAGTCGATAATGGAGGACACTATCAATATATGTTTAATGCTTTACAACTGAATAATGAAGGCGAAAATTTTAGTGAAATTTCTCAACTTTCGGGTATGTCAAGTACCGATTGGAGTTGGTCCAATTTGATCGCCGATTTGGATAATGATGGATGGAAAGATGTATTTGTCACCAATGGATTATTGCGAGATATTCGAAATTCTGATGCAGCTAAAACCTTTCCTAAATATGTGCGAAAAGAGATAAATGAATTTGTAGCAAATAATCCAAATGCAGGCGATGTGGGTATTTTTGACATTTTAGATTTAGAAGAAGCGTTAGATTTGATTCCTAGTGTTCCGCTAAAAAATTATGTTTTTCAAAATAATGGCGATCTTACTTTTTCCAAAAAAATAGAAGAGTGGGGATTGAATCAAGAGACTTTTTCCAACGGTTCAAGTTATGCAGATTTGGATAATGATGGAGATTTAGATTTGATTGTCAACAATATAAATGCGCCTGCTTTTATTTATAGAAACAATTCAAACGACCTAAATAAAAACAATTGGTTAAGATTGCAATTAATTGATAATCAGAATAATACACCTTTTTATGGAGCTAAAATATCAATTGAATATAATGAAGGGAAAACTCAATTTATTGAATTGACCAATGTTCGAGGAATGTATTCTACGAGTGAAAACATCGCTCATTTTGGCATTGGAAAAGTGAAAAAAATTGATAGAATCATCATCACCTTACCGAATGGAAAATCTATTAAAAAAGAAAATATCGAAGCCAATACATTTTTAAAAATAGATATTAATCAAGAAAGTCTTTTTGCAAAAAGGTTAGTTTTTGAAAATGTAAAACCATTGTTGGAAAAAGTAGAAAATTCTAAACTTTCTGATTTTAAACATCAAGAAAATGATTTCGACGACTACGAAAAACAAATTTTACTCCCTCATAAAATGTCTCAATTTGGCCCTGCGATGACGACAGGAGATATAAATGGAGATGGTCTAGAAGATGTTTTTGTAGGAGGTGCAAAAGGACAAATGGGGCAGTTTTTTATCCAAAAAAAGAACAGTACTTTCGAGTCAATTTCCATACCTGATGATTTTAAAAATGATGCGGAATATGAAGATGTAAATGCATTGTTATTTGACTTAGAAAACGATGGTGATTTGGACCTTTATGTCGTCAGCGGAGGGAATTTTTACGCTCCTCAAAATAAGATGTATCAAGACCGA
>JBGCCY010000208.1:0-9463 GCA_045104975.1 Saprospiraceae bacterium | reverse complement strand
TAACTACTTAATTAAGCTATCTTAATTTTATTTACCTTTTTTCTGTTCAACTTTGTATCATGATTAACTATTTAATCGAATATTAAAAAAATATTACTTAAACCTATTTATCAATAAAAATAACTTCAATGCAACTCAAATTTAAAGTGCTTGGAATTTTACTCTTACTCTTTTTATCCAATTTTTCAATTGCACAGAAAGCTGAAAAAATTACCCTTAGCGGTTACATCAAAGAAGCTTCAAGTGGCGAAACATTGATCGGAGCCTCCGTTTATATTTTCGGTCTCGAAACTGGAACGACGACCAATGAATATGGATTTTATTCACTTTCTCTTCCGCCAGCTAGTTACAAAATCGAATTTTCTTACCTCGGTTTTGATTCACAAACTAAAGATATCGACCTTCAAGAAAATACCAAACTAGATATCGAGATGGGTGAAAATGCCAACGAATTGGTCGAAGTCGTCGTGACCTCCGAAGCCGAAGATCGCAACGTTACTAATACTGAAATGAGTGTCAATAAAGTAAGTATCGCCACAATCGAAAAAATGCCAGCTTTGTTAGGCGAGGTGGATGTGATTCGAAGTATTCAATTATTACCAGGAGTTTCGACAGTAGGAGAGGGAGCGACTGGATTCAATGTTCGTGGAGGAAGTATCGATCAAAATCTGATTTTGTTGGATGAAGCACCAGTATATAATTCATCTCACTTATTTGGATTCTTTTCTGTTTTTAATCCTGATGCGGTGAAAGATGTGAAGTTATATAAAGGTGGAATTCCTGCTCGATATGGTGGACGATTATCTTCCATTTTAGATGTAAGAATGAAAGAGGGGAATATGAAAAAATATGAAGTGTCAGGAGGAGTTGGTTTGATTTTTAGTCGGCTTTCGGTGGAAGGACCGATTGCAAAAGATAAGGCATCTTTTATTATTGCAGGTCGTCGATCATATATTGATATTTTGGCAAAACCAATTATCGAAAATCAAGTGGGCGGTGATACGAAATTGAATTTTTATGATTTGACCTTAAAAACGAATTATAAGATCAACGATAAAAACCGATTATTCCTTTCTGGATATTTAGGTCGTGATAATTTTGGTTTTGGAAATGCTGCTGGATTTAACTGGGGAAATCAAACTGCCACATTGCGATGGAATCACTTATTTAGTGAGCAGTTGTTTTCTAATTTTACAGCTTACTATAGTAACTATGATTATGAAATTAACTTTGGTTTGGATTCAGATAATTCATTTGATTGGAGTGCGAAAATCAAAAACTATAGTTTAAAATCAGATTTTTCTTATTTTCTAAATCCTGATAATTTAATCACTTTTGGAGGACAAGCCATCATTTATGAATTCCAACCAGCGAATGCATTTTCATTAAATGAAGGAGATTTGGTTGATTTTTCTTTACCTAAAAAATATGCTTTAGAGGCAGGGCTTTTTATAGAAAATGAACAAAAAATCAATAGTAAAATTTCTTTGCAATATGGTTTGCGATGGTCATTTTTTAATTACATGGGATCAGGTTCTTCATTTGAATTTGCCGATCCTGAAAATCCTGGAGATCGACGAGAGCCTATCTTAGATCAAACTCAAACTTTTGAAGCGGGTGAAAGCATTCAAACTTATAATAATTTTGAACCTCGTTTCTCTATCAAATATCAACTCGATAAAACGACTTCACTTAAAGCAAGTTATAATCGAACGGCTCAATATATTCACCTCGTGTCCAATACAACTGCAGCAACTCCTGTAGATATTTGGACTCCAAGTACCAATAATATCAAACCTCAAATGGCGAACCAAGTGGCGTTGGGTATTTTCAAAAACTTTGACGACAACACTTGGGTAACTTCGATGGAAGCATATTATAAAACCTATGAAGATTTATTGGAATATGTAGATGGTGCAGATCTTTTGTTAAATGAATATTTTGAAGGAGATGTATTGCAAGCAAAAGGGAGAGCTTACGGTTTGGAAGTGCAAATTGAAAAAAAGAAAGGTCGATTTACCGGTTGGACAAGTTATACTTTGGGAAGAACTGAGTTGCAATCTGAAGGAATTAATTTAGGAGATTGGTATCCATCTCGTTTTGACCAGACACATAGTTTTAGTACGACAGCTTTTTATGATTTATCAAAAAGGTGGAGTTTGTCTGCTAACTTCGTTTTGAATTCTGGAACACCTGGAACTTTTGCCACAGGTCGATATGAACAAAATGGCTATGTTTATCCACATACAACTGGTCGGAGAAATAATGCACGAATTCCAATTTATCACAGGTTAGATGTATCGGCAACACTTGCTGGGAAAAAGAAGCCAGGAAAAAAATTGAGTGGCGAATGGGTTTTCTCTATATATAATGTGTACAACAAACGAAATCCATTTTCGATCAACTTTGGAGAAAACAGAATTCGAACTCCAGAAGGTCAACCTCGTCAGACGAATGCATATCGTTTTGCGGTGATCGGAAGTATCATTCCTTCGGTAGCTTATAATTTTAATTTTTAATTTAAAAACCCCAATGCTATGATGCATTGATTTAATATAAATATCATGAAAAATTATTTTTTATTTCTGGTAACAATACTTTTACTTACCTCATGTGAAGATATTATTGATCTAGAACTAGAGCAAAATGATCCTCAATTAGTGGTTGATGCTTGGCTCAATGATCAAGCTGGTCCGCAAGTAATTAAATTGCGACGAACCATTAATTATTTAGATAACTCATTCACTCCTGAAGTAACTGGTGCGACGATTACTGTAGCAGATATTAATTTGTCAGACAGTACGATCAATCAATTGTATGTTTTTGAAGATGAGGATAACGATGGTGATTATGTTTGGACACCATCAACTCCTGATGAAAGATTAGTGAACGAAGGAAAAGATTATGGATTGTTAATTGATTTGGATGGAGATCAATATGTCTCTCTATCAAAAGCTAATCGAACCATTCCAATTGATTCAATTGGATACGAATATAGAGAAGATGAAGTAGGTCAACCTGATGGAATCTATGCTCAAATTTATGCAAAAGATGCAGATGGAGAAGGAGATGTATATTGGATTAAGACTTTTAAAAATGGTACTTTTTTAAACAAAGCATCAGAAATGAATTTGGCTTATGATGGTGCATTTGGACCTGGCTCAAATTCTGATGGGATATTATTTATCCCGCCGATTCGATTTGGAATAAACAGAGTGGCTGATTCAGGAGATGATGCAATTGATGATTTTGATGTACCGCCATATGTGATTGGCGATAGCATCCGAGTGGAAATTCATTCTTTGACTCAAGAGGCTTTTTTCCATCTTTTCCAAGCAAGGACACAAATGACTCAAGGGGATAATGGTTTATTTGCTACACCGATCAATAATATTCCATCTAATATTTTTGCACAAAATGAAGATGCTAAAGAAATTCCAGTTGGATTTTTCGCTGTTTCAAAAGTGACTTCGGCAACAAGAACCATAGAATAAGTTGAAGGATTTTAAATAAAACTAATTCAAAATACCTCATGTGAGAATCACATGGGGTATTTTTTTTGGTTCTAAATGAATTTATGTGGTTTATCAAAACGGTTATTAAGTTATTTCTGATCACCATATTTTCTAAGATATTTAGATCAATATCCTAATCAACCAATAACTTAATTATCACATAAAAACATGTAGAACTTTTTTTTTGAAAAAATAGAGAAGTTAATTTCTCAACTTCCTCCTAATTCATCATGGCAATTTCAAGGAACTTTGTATCTTTCAAATATTATTAACCAAAATCTCAAAGTTCTATGAAAAAAATTATACTTCTTTTTACCATTTGTTTCCCAATCATTTTATCTGCTCAGTTAACTTCCGATGATTTTGAATCCTATACTGTAGGATCATTTGATGCTCAATGGGATGCAACTAGTTGGGTAGGTTGGTTTAACAATCCTTCCAATTCTACCATTACTGATGAGCAAGCTCACATGGGAACTCAATCTGTAAAAATTGAACAAGATGATGATCTTGTGGCATTGTTAGGAACACTCGATTCTGAAAATTACGAAATTTCTTATTGGCAATTTGTACCAGCAGGAAGTGGAGCATACACCAATTTGCAACACCTTTATACTTCCGCAGCAGGTGACTGGATGTTTGAAGTCTATGTCAATCAAGATGGGACTGGACAATTTAATACTGGTGGTCAAGGATTTTTATTTACTCCAATCTATGATCAATGGGTGGAATATAAATTTAATTTAAATTTCATTACTTCAGAAGGTGAGTTTTCATACAATGGAACACCTTTGGTCAACTTTGCAATCAATACTAATGCGGGAGATTTTTTGCCGGGAATTAATCAAGTCAATGCAATTAATTTTTATGGAGGATGTTTACCAACATTTGCTTGTAACACATTAGCGTATTATGATGACGTGGAAGTTACTTTTATTCCTGCTCCAGCACATGATGCAAGATTAATTAATCCTGCGCCAGCTTCTGAATATTCTTCCGTTCCAAATGGATTGGAGCAACCATTAAATTTGGAAGCTACTGTCTGGAATATTGGAGGTCAAGATATTACAGATGTCACCGTTACTTTTAATGTTCGAGATGGAGGAGGAACAATTATCCATACGGAAACTTCCGACCCAATGACATCTCTTGGTTCAGGAGAGCAAGCAATTTTTGTAGGAAATGGTACTTATTCATTTCCAGGAACAGATACTTATTCGGTTGAATATATAGCAAATATTGCTGAGACGGATAATGATTTTACTGACAACACTCAGAATGTGGGTACTACCTTTGCACTTGATCCTGCAATTTATGCAAGAGATAATGGCAACTTCGATAATGGCGTTGGGTATAACGGAGGTACAGGACAACTCGGAGTCACTTATGACTTTATAGATGCTGCAACGGTAGAAAGTATCATTTTAGGATTTTCAGGCGGAGCTGCTGGAGATACCATAAATGGTTTTATTTACTCAGTAGATGTAGCTGGAATTCCAGATACTGTTGTAGCAGCAACGGAGTCTTTTGTAACTACGGTAGCTGGAGGAGGAATTGGTTCTGAAACTTTTATCACTTTAACGTTTACTGATGGAGTTGAAATTCCTGCTGGTAAATATATTTTTATGGTAGAGCAAACTTCTATTACAAGTTTAGGAGTGGCAACTTCTCAAAATATTCATACGCCAGGAACGACATGGGCTAGTGCAGATGGTATTATGTGGGATAATTTAGAAGATTTTGGTTTGCCAGTTCCGATGGCGATTCGACCATTTTTAAGTTTAGTTGGAGTAGATACAGATGAATCTGCAGCTAATTATGTGGATGAGTTAACGATTTCTCCTAATCCAACTCAGGATTTTGTAACAATAGATTTACAACTTTTGGAGACACAGGATTTGATCCTTCAACTTTTTGATGGAAGTGGTCAATTAATTAAATCGCTAGAGGATAAAAACACTTTAGGCGATCAATACCAACTTAACCTAGATGCTTACCCTAATGGTATTTATTTTGTAAAAATACAAATAGGGGAGCAGCAGTAAAAAAAAAAAGTAGTTCTGATGAAATAATATTTTAGAAAAATAAAAATTCGAAAAACGTTTGTAACTGTATTGTTACAAGCGTTTTTTTAATAAGTTTAAAATTACTCATCTAATAATTTCTCACAATGCTAAAATTGATTTTTGCAAATTATCTATGAACACCATAATGCTAACTTGAATTTTTATTTTTCAAACTCCTGATGCACGGTACTATTAGTTATTCTAAATTTTTTTATTAAAAAGAAATCCCAAGTTTTCAAACAGAAAGCTTGGGATTTCCTTTTTATTGTTGACAAACCTTCCAAAAGGCATTTTTTCCTATGATTATTTTGTTTAATCTTTTTTTCAACATGATTAAACAAAATCATTTTTGCTTGGTTACCAATAAATATAAATTAAAATGAAATTTTTTAATCACCCTAGGCAACCATTTTAGAACTCGCCGCATATTAAGGGTAAATAAACAAAACATTACAATTGGACAGACGAACTGAAAATATTAAATTGATCAAAAGCGCGCTGCAAGGAAACCAGCAGGCGTATCGTCAGTTGTATGATCATTACAAGAATAGTTTGTTTATGGTTTGTTTGAGATATGGAAAAGATCGAAGTATTGCTCAAGATTATTTACAAGATGCATTCGTTAATATCTTTAAAAATTTAAAGCAATTCGATACTGAAAAAGGTGCTTTCGGTGCATGGGCAAAAAGAATTACAGTTAATGCATGCCTTGCTGATATCAGAAAGAATACGCTTTATTCAGTTAACATCAATGGAGCGGAGCAAGTGGAATCAGCAGATGTAAGTGCCTTATCTCAATTATCTTTAAAGGAAATGTTAGTTCACATTCAACAATTACCTTATGGTTATAGAACCGTTTTTAATATGTATGTGATCGATGGATTTTCTCATAAAGAAATAGCAGCCGAACTAAATGTCTCCATCAGTACTTCGAAATCTCAATTAATGAAGGCTAGAAACATTTTACAAAAAAAAATTTCCGTTAACTTAAACATTTATAGTCAAGAACATGGATAGATTTGATGACATATGGAAAAATCGCTTTAATGAGGAAGACTTCTCAGATAGTGATTGGAACACTCCAGACGAGGATGTTTGGGAGGGAATCCTTCCTCATGTCGATCCCGAAAAAGATAAGCGCTCTTTATGGATGATTTGGCTAGGATTAGGAATTGGTATTTCGATTTTGTTGATTTCAATTTTGACTCTAAATAAAAACAGTCAAATATCTACCAATGAATTAGATTCCTTCGGAACATTAATTTCAGAAACAACTGAACCTTCTAATACAATTACAACTAACGGGATTGGAAATAACATCTCTAACCCAAACCAAGAACCTTTAACTAACAAATCAACACAAATAATAAATGAAGCATTAACTATAAATGTTTCTCCAACTAAAACAAATAAAATCAATTCAAGTAATACCTATTTAAAATCAAAAACCCAAACCGTTTTTAACTCAACCATTTCTACTGATTTAACTCCAACGGAAATAAATTCAGAACGAAATGGAACTTCTACTCTTTCAACTTCTAAAAAATTAGAAAACGTGATTCTAGAGGATGGGATGAAAAACAAAATTTTTGAAGAAAATTTAATATCAATTCCTTCATTAAATATGTTTTTGTCCGTGGATAACTTTGTTCATCCCATCCATATTTCACCTGAATTTGAAACAAAGGATAAGAGAATGTTTTCATTTGGTTTTAGAACGGGGGCAACATTTTGGAAACACCGTATCAGTAATGATTACACTTCAGATTTGTCTCCGTTTGATTTCAATTATCAAGATGGCTTGGGTTGGCAAGCAAGTTTTTCGTTGAACTATGAATTGAATAATTACTTTGATGTCTTTGCTAATTTACAATATGAGCAAGTCAAAACCACTTCTGGGCATAACTCTAATTTAACTTATAGTGTTTTGGAAGAAGATAATTCATCTGATCCATTGAATGGTTATGCCTTAAGTTTGGCAACACCTTATGGACTTTCTGGGGCTACTTTTAATTTCAATCGAGGACAAGCTTTAGCTTCGGATGAGGTGAATTTGTTAGTAGATTTTAACTCAGAGCATATGATCAGAAATTTGAGTATACCGGTCGGAGTTGCCATATATCCTTTTGGAAAAAATCAAAAATTTATTCCTTCGGCAAGGCTTGGTTTTGGAGTAAATTACTTAGCACAAATTTCTAATAAAATCCAATCTATCGAAACTCATCATGATGCAATTCAATATGATGATAGTGGTTCGTCCACTTTTGTTTCACCTGATTTGGAAAAATGGCATTTTGATTATCGCCTAGGTTTAGGCTTAAAATATGAACTCCAACGCAATTTACACCTGCAGGTAAATTACGATTGGACAAGAGGTCTCAACCCAATTTATAAATTCGAAAACTACGAAACTAGAATCGATCGACATCAAGTTTCGATAGGATTGACAAGATCATTCAATCCTTAAATTATTAAAAAAAATTTATTGACATTTTTTTTCAATCAGTTGTAACTAATTGTACTGGGAGAGAATTGTCTAAATTCAAAATTACCGATTACCTATTTTATCAAACCATTAAAATCTAAAATCATGTTAAAGTCATTTTACGTTATCTTATTTGTGTTCTTCTCGACATTTAGTTTTTCTCAAACAGTAATGTCAATTATTGAAGACAGTCCCGATCACAATACCTTAGAATCTTTAATTAATTCTGCTGGTTTAAATGCGACCTTATCAGGAGCGGGTACGTTTACAGTTTTTGCTCCAACCGATTTAGCATTTGCTAGTTTGGATCCTGCACTTGTAGCCACCTTGACTGGTGACCCATCTGGAAAATTAACTAAAGCATTATTGTACCATGTTTTAGGTGCAGAAGTAGTTTCAGGTTCATTAACTGATGGACAAACGGCTACCACATTATTTGGTCAAGATATCACGGTAACAATCAATGCCATGATGGAAGTTTTCATAAATACTGCTCAAGTAACTGTACCAGATTTGGATGCAACGAATGGAGTAGTTCATGTTATCAATGAAGTTTTATTACCACCGAATGTAACTGTAGCGGATGTGGTAATTAATAGTGCAGTTCACGAAACATTAGAAGGAGCAGTTATCGCAGCAGATTTGGCAACAACATTAAGTGATCTTAATGGAACGTTTACCGTATTTGCCCCAACAGATGATGCTTTTGCAGCATTGGATCCAGCAGTATTAAATATATTAACAAGCAACGCAGATACCAAATTGAAAAATGCATTGTTGTACCATGTTTTAGGAGCAGAAGTATTGTCATCAGATTTATCAGACGGTCAAACAGCGACTACACTTTTTGGTCAAGACATCGCAGTAACAATCGATGCTAACGGAGGAGTAATGATTAACAATGCAAATGTTGTTATCGCAGACATTCCTACTTTTAATGGAGTAGTACATGTATTGGATGCAGTAATTTTACCACCAAATGCAACAGTTGCAGATGTAGTAATAAATAGTTCAGTACACGAAACTTTAGAAGGAGCAGTAATCGGAGCAGACTTGGCAGGAACTTTAAGCGACTTGGCAGGAACGTTCACCGTATTTGCCCCTACAGATGATGCTTTCGCTGCATTGGATCCAGCGGTATTAAATATCTTGACAAGTAATGCAGATACCAAATTAAGAAATGCATTGTTGTACCATGTTTTAGGAGCAGAAGTATTGTCATCAGATTTATCAGATGGACAAACAGCGACTACACTTTTTGGTCAAGACATCGCAGTATCAATTGATGCGAACGGAGGAGTAATGATTAACAATGCAAACGTAGTAATCGCCGATATTCAAACATTGAATGGGGTAGTGCACGTGTTGGATGCAGTAATTTTACCACCGAATACAAC
>JBGCCY010000207.1:0-12518 GCA_045104975.1 Saprospiraceae bacterium | reverse complement strand
AAAAGTTAAAAGTACATTCCTTTTGGGGAAAAAATTAAAAACAACGGAATTGTTAATGTTAAAATATTGATTTTTTCCGACCAGCAAGTTGTCACAGATTTCAAATTATTTTACCATTTAATATTTGCATCAATTATTTTAGAAAAATAACTTCAAAAATTCAAAGCTATAAACAACTGAATATCAACACGTTATTCAAAAAAATTTATTCTCTCCTCAATAAAACACATGTTAATTTATGCACTATGTATAAAAAACAGGAAACAATAAACCAGTCAGAATAAGTCGCAAAAATATAAGGTAGCATACAATTTGAAAATAGATAAACAACATATCCCACATCTACAACAAAGAGTTTAATCCCAATTTTATCAATGCTATTTTTTAATATCAAAAACCACGATCATGGAAGAACATGTGTATGGGATTATTGATTCTAAAATTCAATTTTTGGATTTTCAAATCAAAGAAATGATTAAAACTAAGTTTGGAAAATCACCTCATGAAATTATGATTCAAGAAGGCTACTTTCCTTCTCATGATAAGATTGATTTAGATGATAAAATCTTAGATTTCTTAGAAGCTTATAGTCGAAACATCAGCCTCTTACTTTTGATGCGAACAACGCTAACTTACCTTTCCGCCGAAACAACTTTTCATCTTTTGACCAATGATAAATATATGGACTTTACGGAAAATCAGTTACGTACTATTTTGGAAGAAGCTATCTACAATCAAGCGAGCCAAGACTTAGAATCAATTATGGATCGTGCTATGAAAAAATTAGCCATGTCTTCTTAAAAAAATATTTTCTACTCACCTTTTTATAATTCCTCTCGTCGATAGATATAGTTATTCAATTTTTAATAAAAAAAATAACGATGTCTATTAAGAAAATTCAAATCAATATCCCTGAACCTTGCGATCAAAATTTTTCGGAAATGATTCCTGCTCAAGGAGGGAATTTTTGTGGAAGTTGCGAAAAAGTAATCGTTGACTTTACCGATTTGACTGATGGTGAAATCGCCAAAATCTTCATGAAAAAAAATGGTAAAATCTGTGGCCAGTTTCGCAAGAATCAACTAGATAGAAATATAAACTTATCTCCTCCTGCTATAAATTCTTATCGAGGAAAAGCTGCGAGTATTTTTCTATCAGGTATTTTAACGACCGGAGTTGGCAATGCACAAAATAACTTCACTCCACCACATATCGTTGAAAATCAGCAACTTACAAACACCACTCAAATGGAATCCTCTAAAAAGAAGGAAGATTATTCCTCTTCAAATAAACCTAAAACAGTAAAATTAATGGTGGTCGATGATCATGACGAAGCATTAATTGGGGCTAGTGTTATTATAAAAGATTACGAAAATTTTGGTACCGTAAGTGATATTGATGGATCGGTAAAATTGACATTACCTAATGAAATTAAGGAAAATGAAATCACTCTTATTATCAGCTATATTGGTTTTCAAACAAAGGAAGTTTCAATAAACTTTGAAGAATATGATTTCAATCTAAAAAAAGTTATTCTAAATGGTTTTGCACTAACAGGAGAGGTTATTATTGTCGGATATACAAAACCAACCACACTATATCAAGTAGTTAGAAATTGGTTTTATAAATTAAAATTCAACCGAGGAGACCGAAAAGAAAATAGGCAAGATCGCAGAGAAAAACGAAGGGAAAAAAGAGCCGACATAAAAGCGACTCAACAATTAAAAAAGAAATCATCTAATAAAATTATTCAATTACCTCCACCGCAATTTTCTATTTCATTAAAAAATACTTTCCCTAATCCATTCTCAGATGAAATAAATTTAGAGATTTATTCAGCAACAAAAAGTGATATTCAAATTTCACTTTTCAATATTTCTGGACAAAAAATATATCAAGTGACGCAAGGTGTTATTGAAGGGAACCAGAATGTTTATTTGAATTTAAAAAATGTTAGACTAGAAGATGGCGAATATATTTTACACCTCAGAGAAAAAGATGGACAGGTGCAAAGTCGTAAATTGATTAGACTAAATAATGGTGAATGATTAATGGTGAATACCACATGGTGTTAACCATTCACCATTAGATTTAAAGTTGCGCTCGAATCATTCGATCCTTTCCTTCCATATCTTGCTCTAAAACTACGCTTGTGAATGTCTTGTTACGTAACATCTTCAACACTTCTTTCGCATTAAACTCATTCGTTTCAAAAAATAAATATCCATCATTATTTAATTTCTGCTTAGCAAAATCAGCAATCATTTCATAAAAAATAAGTGGATTTTCATCATCTATAAACAAAGCTAAATGTGGCTCAAATTGCTTTACATTCTCAGGCATCAGATGCGCTTCTCGATGCGGAATGTAAGGTGGATTACTCACGATAATATCAAAATTGGGCAAGCTATCCCAATCTTCTTTTTCTAAAATACTCTTGTGATAAAAAGTAATCTCTGCTTGTAAATTTTCAGCATTCTTTTTAGCAATAGTCAAAGCATCTTCGCTTACATCCAAAGCATGAATATTCGTTTTTGGAAATATTTTCTTTAAAGTAATTGGAATACAACCACTTCCCGTTCCAATATCTAACAATGTAATTGCATCTTTTTTCACAAATGATTTAATGGTATTTTTCACATAGAAAACTAACTCCTCGGTGTCTTGCCTTGGAATCAAAACATGTTCATTCACTTTAAATTTATAGCCATAAAAATCTGCCTCCCCTAAAATATATTGGACAGGTTCATTTTGTAAAAGTCTTGTTATAATTTTTTCTAACCGATTTTCATTCTCCACAGAAAACTCTTGCTCGCTCGTAAAATCATACAATTTAAAAGCATCCTCAAAAACAATTCGAGCAATTGCATTTGCTTCGGCTTCTGATTGAATCGTTTGAAGTTTTATAGTGAAATTTTGGTAAGTATTTTTGATGTTCAATTTTTTATTTTTTAGATTGCAAAGAAAGAAGATTTTTTTCCTAAATTCGATAAAGATTAAAAAGAATTTATTCCCAATCTTTAGGATCTATATCTAGTCTTATCTTATTGAAGCTACTTGAACTAATATAAATTAATATGAAAAACTTAACTCAATTACTTTTAACCACTTTTATTTTCTTCTTCTTTTCCTTAACCATTTCCGCGCAAAAGAAAGGCAAGATTCAGTTTATTGGAGGAATCACATTTAATTCAGAATATTTATATAAGGATATTATTCAAGATAAAATATCAACAAATTTTGGCCTATTTGGACAAGTGCAATTAGGGAAACGATTTTCAACAGTAACTTCCATAAATTTTGGTCAACGAAAATATGAAGGATCCCCAGATAATAATACTTTTTGGTGTACTATGGGCTTATCTCAATAATTTATGGCCTTAACTTTTATTGGTTACCAAGAAAAAACATTGACTATTGAGCAGTTATTTAAATTGCATTTTAATCATAGAAAGGCATCTTACTTTATAGGAGCAGGTGGATTATTAAAACTCCCACAACATGCTCAAAGTCTTCCTTCCCAAGAATCTATACGACTCTCAGAAGGCTTGATTGCATCTCCTGATTCAGAATATTTAGTTAGAAAATTTGGCTTTTTATATGCTGCAGGTATTGATTATAGATGCTGGAGAAACATTTTCTTTTCTGCTCAAATAAATTTAAATATTTATGACTCTAAATATTTAAGAGAAAAATTTTATACTCATGGTAGATCTGAAACTTATAATCACAATAATATCAATCTAAGATTTAGTGTTGGTTATATTTTTTAATAATGAACTTAAAGTGATCTTTTGACTATTCAACTGTTTTCACTTCTCTAAAAAAAATCATCCCGAATTTCCAATCTGAAAATTCGGGATGATTCATATTTTGTAAATACATTGTTATATTTTAAAACTCTTCTCCACCACCTTCATAACCACCGCCACGTCGACCGCCACCTCTTTTCTTCTTTTGATTCAATCTATAATTTAAAGTCAATCGAGTCGTTCGCCCTCTCCATTGAAACTCCTCCTCTCGATAAAGATTATCCGTAAAAAGTGTTCCTCTTCTTTTTCTTGAATTAAATACATCTGAAACACTCAAGGTCAAGGTCCCTTTCTTTTTAAAAACATCTTGACTCATTCCAAGATTTAAAGAGGTAATCGCTTTGGTTGTTCCTTGAGTTGTTTCTCTTGGAGCACGATAATTTAGCCTTAATTGTAGATCAGTTTTTTTCATGATAGTAGTTCTCGAAGTGACTCTTCCACTCATTGTATAGGTATCCGCCGTAAACGAACTATTTACATTACTCCCATCTATCATGGATCGAAACAGATTCATATCTCCATTTATTTTCCACCACTTGAAAGGGCTGTAGGAAAAATTAAATTCAAAACCTACATCATCTCGAGTAGCTAAATTTTCAGGGCGACGAAGTGTAATTACAAGTGAGTCCACCACCTGCACATCAGAAACCACTCGTTGAATTACTCCAGTCGTATGTCGATAATAAATCGATGATCCTAATGATCCTTTGTCCCAATATTTAATATGACCGATCTCATACGAATCTGTAAACTCTGGATCCAAATCTGGGTTTCCAGTAAATCTATTTCGAGCATCACTCAAAGTAAAAAATGGATTCAATGACCAAAATCTTGGTCGCCTCAATCGACGACTATAGCTTGCTTGAATCGCATTATTATTTGGAAGATCATAAGTCAAAAATGCACTTGGAAAAAAATTGAGATAATCTCGTGGATTAATTTCATTGGTTTGAATCAACTCAGTTACCACATCAGAATATTCTACTCTAGCACCGAATTGATAAGAAAATTTATTGATCTTATTTCCGAAAGAAGAATAAAGTGCATGGATAACTTCATCGTATTTGAAATCATTACTTAACCCATCAAATACTATCCATTCATCATTCGCTACTTGTTCCTCTACGAGGTAATCATTTTTGATATGTCGATAAGAACCTTGATAGCCTGCTTCGAGTTTTTTATCTTTTCCAAAAGGTTTCACATAATCTAACCGAGTAATCAACCGACGTTCTCCTTCTTTATTATTAGACCTTTGAAAATAATTAGAGGCAGAAGATGGCGTTCCATCAGATAAAAAATATACTTCATTAAAATCCGAACTTTCTTTTTCAGTATTATCTTGAAATCGAATATCCGTAACTAATTCATGTCCTTTGCCTTCAAATTTCTTGGTGTAAGTTAACGCATATTCCAATTTAGATTCATCTTCAATCTCTTCATCAGTTCGGAAAGTTCCTTCTACAAAATTATTTTGATCATTGAGAAAATCCTGATAATCAACAGTCGAAATATTATCATCTTGCCCTAAACGATATAGAAAAGAGGTGGTAATGGTATTTTTATCATTGAAATAATAATCTGCTCCAAATCTAATATTTCCTGAAATCCCTCCTCGATCTTGCTTTCTTTCGATTAGAGTAATTTCAGTTGTATCACCTCGATAAAATTCCTGATAAGAATCTCCTCCTCCAAAATTCCTACCATAGTTGACACCTAAATTGGTAAAGAAGTTTAATTTTTTTCTTCTAAAATTTAAGTTTATCGCAGTCCCATAAATACTTGGATCTCCAACAGTAAAATCAAAAGACCCATTCAATCCTTTTTTCTTTTGTTTTCGCAAAACGATATTGATAATTCCTGCGGAACCTTCTGCTTCAAATTTTGCAGAAGGATTTGTAATCACTTCTACCCGATCAATCAAGTTCGCAGGTAAACTTCGCAAGCCATTAGAATTTCCAATTCCTATCAAACCAGATGGTTTTCCATCAATCAAAATTTGCACACCTTCACTTCCTCGAAGGCTAACATTACCTTCCACATCAACGGCTACACTTGGTACTTCATCCAAAATATCAGCAGCATTTCCACCTGCATTTGCCAAATCTTTTCCTACATTAAAAATTCGTTTATCCAAAGCCATCTGTACAGAACTTTTTTCTGCTCGAACTTCTACTTCAACGAGTGTCTCCGTATTGACTCCTAATTTTATCGTTCCCAAATCAGAGACTTTATTCTTTCGATTAATATTTATATCATTGATTATTTGAGACTGAAAACCGATAAATTCAACTTTTGCATAAAGTTTGCCTGGTGAAACTTCGATAGAAAAAATGCCTTTATCGTTTGAAATATCTCCCGTAATTACTGAGCTATCTTTTTGGGAAAAAATCGTAATTGTAGCATATTCTAGGGGAGCTTGAGTATCCACATCCACTACTTTTCCTTTGACAATTCCTTTGGACGGTTGAGCGAAAAGACTCAAAGGAATACTCATAATTATCAATAAAATAATACTCGTTGTAATTTTTTTAAACATTAGGTTTAAGTTTTTTCTTTTGATTAATTGATTTGCTAATTGGCTTGGAAAATATTTAAACGCTAGAATAACCAAGACGTTTAAAAAAAGGGAAAGATTTTTTTTATTTCAACAGAAGCTATAAAAAATTTAGATGCCAAGATTGAGAAATACTTGTGGGAAAATTGTAATTTTTTAAGAAAAAATATATTTAATATTAATGATGGATATCACAACTAAAATGTCTTTTTGATGCTAAGGAATCTGAATTTATTTAATTCGCATTCCTTAGCTCATTGTAAAAACCATTTTTTTTTAACTAAAGATTAACCCATTTCGTCACCCATCTAAATATTTTTCACTAGAAATCCAATTACCTTTGCCTCTTCATTTTTTATAAAAAATCATTTAAATGAAATTTGAAACCAAAGCCATAAGAATCCAAACTGAACGTTCTCAACATAGAGAACATGGAACACCTATTTTTCCAACTTCAAGTTTTGTTTTCGATGATGCGGAACAAATGCGTTCTCTTTTCGCTGGAGAAGAAACTGGAAATATTTATAGCCGATTTACCAATCCTAGTGTTAGAGAATTTGAATTAAAAATAGCTGCCCTCGAAGAAGTGGATGATGCCTTCGCTACTGCCTCAGGAATGTCAGCGGTATTTGCGGTGTTGATGACTTTTTTGAAAAAAGGAGATCACGTGTTAGCCTCAAGAGCACTTTTTGGTTCTACTTATAATTTATTCAATAATCGATTATCCTCTTGGGGAATTGAATATGATTTTGTCGATCCTAAAACTTCTGAAAGTTGGAATGAGAAAGTTCGCCCCAATACAAAAATGCTTTTTATTGAAACTCCTTCCAACCCTGGTTTGGAAATAATTGACTTGGAAAAAGCTGGACAATTTTCCAAAAATCATCAATTGATTTTTTGTGTAGACAATTGTTTTGCCACACCTTATTTACAACAACCGGCAAAGTTTGGAGCAGATATTATCGTTCATTCCGCAACAAAATTTATCGATGGTCAAGGTCGAGTAATGGGTGGTGCATTTGCAGGAAGTCAAGATTTGGTCAATGAGGTGAGAAGTTTTTGTCGAAGTACCGGACCTACTCTTTCTCCATTTAATGCATGGGTTCTTTCTAAAAGTTTGGAAACCCTAGCCGTGAGAATGGATCGACATTGTGAAAATGCTATGGCATTAGCCAAATTTTTATCAACTCATGCTGAAGTCTCTAAAGTAAATTATCCATTTATGGAAAGTCATCCAGCTTTCCATATTGCCAAAAAACAAATGTCGCAAGGAGGCGGGTTAGTTACTTTTGAAGTAACAGGAGGATTGCAACAAGGACAAGATTTTTTGAATGCTATGGAGATGCTTTCATTGAGTGCCAACCTGGGAGATACACGAACAATCGCAACTCATCCAGCTTCAACCACACATGCAAAAGTTGCAGAAGAAGCTCGCTTGGAAGTTGGAATTACCAATAGTTTGATTCGAGTCTCAGTTGGTTTAGAACATATCGATGACATCATTTCCGATATTGATAATGCCTTAAAAAAGAGTTCCCAGAATAGTAAATAATTTTTTTTTGAAAAAAAATCAAATCATGTCTTCCATCTTAAACTCAAGTACCTACGAGATTCCAATTCATATTGATGGATTGAATTTTTACAATTATAACAATACATTTACATTAGAATCTGGAGACTCTCTTGCTGCGATAACTATAGGCTATCACACCTATGGAAAACTGAATGAAGAAAAAAATAATGTCATTTGGATTTGTCATGCATTGACCGCCAATTCAGATGTTTCTGATTGGTGGAGCGAGATGTTTGGCGAAGGAAAAATATATGATCCTGAAAAATACTTCATCGTCTGTGCCAATATTTTAGGTTCTTGCTATGGTTCAACTTGTGCCAGAAGTATTTCTCCAATAACTCAAAAAGCGTATGGAATTGACTTTCCTTTGATTACTATTCGAGATATCGTTAAAGGACATAATTTATTGCGACAACATTTAGAAGTAACTGAAATTAAACTTTGTATTGGCGGTTCCTGTGGTGGACATCAAGTGATGGAGTTCGCCTATCTCATTCCTGAAAAAATAAAAAAAATTGCCCTCTTGGTTACCAGCGCAAGAGAAACAGCTTGGGCTATTGCTACCCATGCAGCTCAAAGATTAGCCATCCAAGCAGACGCCACCTGGCAAGATGATCATGATCGTGCTGGTCAAAATGGATTAAAGGCAGCTCGTGGAATGGCATTGCTTGGCTACCGAACTTTTGATTCTTACACTCAAGCTCAAACAGATCAATCTGAAAAATTAGACAACTTCAAAGCAGCTTCATATATCAATTACCAAGGCAAAAAATTACAAGGTCGCTTTTATGCACAATGCTATTTTTCTTTGACAAAAACTTTGGATACACATCATATAGGACGAGGACGAGATGGAGTTGGAACTGCTTTGGGAAAATTGAAAATGCCTGCTTTTATATTATCCATAGAATCTGACCTTTTGATTCCTCCTGTGGAGCAATATCAATTAGCAGAACATTTACCTAATGCCAATTTCGTTTCATTGGAATCAGATTATGGGCATGATGGTTTTCTAGTGGAAGCTGAAACAATTAATGAATTGTTATTAGAATGGTTTTAATAACGGTTAACTGTGAACGATGATTGATTAACAGCATTTCGTAATTACCAAGTGGTGTTAACAGTTAATCAATAACCATTAATTAAATATACCGTTGATCCAAACTATATTTCTCAGGAAACTTTGGAGTAATGTTTTTATAAAACTCCATGATTTTTTTCATGTCTGCCTCTAAGTTATCCGTTGGATATAAAACACCGCCAACCCCAGCTACTTTTTTTTCAAAATCTAAATAGCCAAAAGTGATCGGTACATTCGCCATTTTTGCAACATAATAAAAACCAAGTTTCCATTCTTTTCTTAAGGATCGAGTTCCTTCGGGAGCAATGACCATCGCGATCTCATCAAACTCTTTAAAGAAATCAGCCATTTGTTCGATCTGACTTTTTCGGGGTTTGTTCGGATCTTTTTTACTTCGATTAATTCCCAAAAATCCAAGAGGCTTAGTAATTAATCCAAATGGAAATTTTGTCATGGTATCTTTTACTGCAATTTTTACAGGAACCTCCAAAATGGCAAAAGCCACTCTCACCCAAATTCCATCCCAATTAGAAGTATGCGGTGCAGCAATCATTACACTTCGTATTGATTCTTTCGGAATTTTTTTATCCACTTTCCAGCCAGCCAGCCAGAGCATTATTCGAGCTATAAATGTTAACATCTCGTAAAATTAATATTTTGCCATCGATATGAAAGGAAAATGAAAAGAATAGATACTTTCAAAAGTAAATAAGCACAAAAAAGGAGATGGTAAAACAACCATCTCCTCTCTTAATCAACTGAAAATCAATGATTTATAAAAAAATAAAACAAAAATATCGGTCGAAAATAATTTACCTTTTCAATCCTATTTTTTCACAATTTCAATCAATTCAACTGTAAAGATCAAAACAGAATTGGATGGAATACTCCTTTGACCTCTTTTTCCATAAGCCAATTCAGATGGAATATAAAACTCAAATTTATCTCCCGTACTCATTAATTGAAGTCCTTCCGTCCATCCTTTGATCACTTGATTCAATCCAAATTCGGCAGGAGTTCCTCGTTTATAAGAACTATCGAAAATAGTTCCATCCAATAATTTCCCTTCATAATGAACTTTAACTTTGTCAGTTGCCACAGGTTTTGGTCCAGTTCCTTGAGTAAGCACTTTATATTGCAACCCACTTGGAGTTGCTCCAACTCCTTCTTTAACTTTATTTTCATTTAGAAATTTTGCTCCTTCAGCAGCATTAATAATTCCTTGTTGCTCTGCCTTCTTCTTATCTTCTCGTTGTCTTTCTTGTTGAGCTCTTTTCATTAATATTTGAGCTTGGCTCTCTGTAATATTTTGAGTATCTCCAAACTGATCGTCAATTCCACTTTTAAGAAGGTCTTTATTCACCTTCAAATCTTTCATTTGCTTTCCTATCAAAAATCCATAGGCATAGGCAACAGAATCTTGGAAAGTTTTTAGTTGAGGAGCCTTCTTATTTTTTTGTGCAAAAGTATTGTTGGAAAAACTTGCCAAAAATAAAAGTGTTGCAAAAGCGTATATTAATTTTTTCATTTTAATTATTTTTTTGAAAATATAATTTGTGTTTTAAAAATGCAAAAATAGTTTTTTTAGATTTGAAAAAAACTAAACGTAACGTTAATTAAAGATATTTTTTATTAAAAAAATATTTAATATCAAAAATTGGGCTAAAATAATAACCGATGGAGAATATTTCTTTAGATTAGAAATCTATAGGCCAAAATTTTCAATCTACTATTTGATTTGAACCACAAAGTTTAGTTACCTCATTTGAACAGATTTTTCATTATAAAAAACCGTAAATAAATTGTATTATTAAAATTATTAGTACGAGTATGTTTAGAAAATTGGAAAAACCAACAAAACTTTTAAAATGATCCGGATAAAAAAACCTTCCTTTTTGGCAAGCAAGAAATGTCTTTATTTTTTTACTTTTTGTCTTGTCACTATAACTTTTTGGAATAGTTGCGAATCACCTAAAGAAGAAAAAACAATTTCACCTTTGGAAAAAATCAAAGATGAGAAAGTAAAAAACTTACTGGAAAAGACTTTTAAAAAAACAGGAGGTTTAGATAATTGGACTGGCAAAAAATCTATACAATTTAAAAAATACTTTGCGCTGTTTGACTCGCTCGGCAATACAGAAATGTCTGTCAATCAAATTCATGAATATAACTATTCCCCAAAGAAGGTGATCAATATTCGATGGACTAAAGAAAATGAAAATCACCTGTTGCAATCTAAAAATGGTGAAATCACAAAAACCATTGATGATCAACCTGATCCAAATGCCAAACCTACATCTTTAAAAAACACCATTTTGAGTTCTACTTTTGTAGTTAATATTCCATTTAATTTATTGGACGAAGGAATTGTTTTTGAACATGAAGGAATCGATACTTTGGATGGTGGTGCAGTCGTAGAAGTGTTACGTGCTGACTTCAATCCTGAAACTCAAAACAATCATTCTACAAAAGATACTTGGTGGTATTATTTTGATAAAAAAGAACATCACCTTATAGGTTATATGGTCAAACATGCCGACCATTTTAGCTATGTCAAGAATTTAAGTTTTACAGAAGTGGATGGTTTTACATTTCCAGAAAAAAGAAAAAGTTGGCGCGTAAATAAAGATCGAGAATTTTTATATTTACGAGCTGAATATGAATATTCGGATTATGAAATTGAAAAATAAAATTAAAAAACATGAATACCATTCTCCAAACTCCAACCAATGATCTACGTCAAAGTCTTGATTTTTATAAAAAATTAAACTTCAAAATTTTGTCTGCTGAAAACCCAACTTTGGTGACTGATGGAAAAACAATTATCGAAATTAATCCTGACCGATTTGCTCGAGCGGGTGTAAAATTTTATAAAAACAATTGGGCTACCACAGTCGAACAACTTCAAAAAACAGTCAATGTTTTATCTATCGAAAACGGCTACTTATTAAGTGATCAAAGTGGTGTTTGGATTTACTTGATGGAATCTAATTCAACTGTAAATTTTGATTTAAGTGCAGTCGACAATTCGACTTTAGGAAATTATGCTGGGTTAAGTTTGGAAACCACCGATATTCAAAAGTCAATTGAAACTTGGGAAATCTTAGGATTTTCTAAAACGATGGGATCCATCGAACAAGGTTGGGTGGCTTATGAAAATCAAGATAAAATGGGAGTTAGTTTTATGCAACCCAATAGTTGTCCTCATTTATTTTTTAATCCATCCTTGACTTATTTTAATGGAAAAGACAATCTTTCGATCATTGCTAGAATTCGAGAAGCAGGTATTTCAATCACCGAGGAAATTACCCATTTTAACGAAAAAGGAATTGTTGATAATATTATTATTCGTGATCCAGGAGGTTTTGGTTTTTTTATTTTTAGTGATTAAAAACTAACAAATGAAAATGATTCTTGATAAAAGAAAATTAGGAGAAGATGGTTTCCAAATCATTAATGATGTTTTTTCAAAAAAAGAGATTCAACAAATTTTAA
>JBGCCY010000206.1:0-8111 GCA_045104975.1 Saprospiraceae bacterium | reverse complement strand
TTCATTTTCATTCCAATAAGCAATCGCCAAGGTATTATCTTCACCACGCAAATGAATATGTGTCGTATTTGGGTCTTTTAAAAATGAATTTTGCGAAGCGAAAATCATTTTATCATTTTCTATTTGCTCACAATCTTTTTGGAATTGTTGAAACTCTGTTGAAAGAATCGCCATTTCATTTTCTGCTTTTGATTTTCCATCCCAAGCAAAAAAGGAAAAAAACAATAAACCTACTAGGCTCGCTGCTGCAGAAATAACTATCCATTTAGGAATAGAATAATTATTTCTTGCTGCCTTTTCCAAGGCATCCATCTCATCTATTTTCGACATAACACTTTTCTTCAAAGTGGCTGGAGGAGGAATCGCATGAGCACGAGCATATTTTTCCATACAGTTTTCTAACCCTCGACAGTCTCCCTTCAACTCTGGATAAGTTTTCAGCATCTCCTCCACCATCTCACTCTCCTCTGGAGTTGTAAGTCCAAGAACATATTGTTCGCATAAGCCCGTTTTAATAAATTCTTCTTTTGTCATTTTATAATAAAGGTGAAATGCTATTGAAAAATAAAAATACACCAACTACAATTGCTACATCAAAAATTCCACGCAATTCTCGTAATCCAATTCTCAATCTTGTTTTTACCGTACCTAACGGAATCTCTAATTCTTCACTCACTTCTTTTTGAGTGAAACCCCTAAAGTAAATCATATCTATGATCTCCCTGTATTTATCGTCCAAATTATTTAGTAATTCCTTGACTCCTATTTCATCAGGATTTGTTCCTCTACTCGAAACATGATTATATACGTGATCATCGATGCTTTGGTTTTTACCTCTTTTTCTAAATCCTGCAGAACGTAATTTATCTATTGCAGTATTTCTAGTAATATTCAACAACCAGGTAAATAATGTTCCTTTCGTCGAATCGTAGGTTTTTCCTTTTTTCCAAATCTTAACAAATGCATCTTGCATCACATCTTGAGCTATCTCTTCTGACTGAACAATTCTCAAAACTACTCCATAAAGAGAAGGAGCATAATTATCATAAATAATAGCGATGACACGCTTATCATTTTGATGCAACATTTCTACGATTTGGCTTTCAGCAAATTTCATTTGTCAGTTAAATAATTTTGAGAATAAAAGGAAACTAAACTCCCTTTTCTAAAAATCAGTAACAGAGTGAAAGGAAAAATGTTTAAGGTTCTTTTGAAGAAAAAAAATGAAAAAATCTCAAGGAGAAAAAACCAAACTCATTTTAGTCTCGTAGGTATGTCGATTTTCAAATTATCTATTTAAAAATAAAACACATTTTAACATGAAAAAATTAATGATTTTAGTCTTCGTATTTTCAATTAGCATTTTTAATATTCAAGCACAATGTAACAGTTCAAAATCTAAAGCGGTCAAAACTTCTTACTCTGAGAATGGAGAACCTGATGTAGTTGATATTGCAATCGGATCAAAAGCACATACGACTTTAGTAGCTGCAGTAAAAGCTGCAGGCTTAGTTGGAACGCTAAAAGGTGATGGACCGTTTACTATTTTCGCCCCAACAAATGCTGCATTCGACAAACTTCCTGATGGAACTGTCAATACGTTATTGAGACCTGAGAATAAAGATCAATTAGTCAAAATTCTAACTTACCATGTTATTGCAGGAAAATTTATAGCTAAAGATGTGGTTAAAGCAATCCAAGATGGAGGTGGAAAGGTTACCTTAAAAACAGTAAGTGGTGATGACATTACAGTTACTATGAAAGGTAAAAATGTAGTACTAAAAGATGAGAACGGAAATTATAGTACAATTACTGCGACTGATTTGGAAGGAAGTAATGGCGTGATTCACGTAATTGATTCTGTGGTTTTACCAAACTAATTTTTTTAAAATGATGAATGGTTAACCTCTGCAAAGAGATTAACCATTCATCATTTTATCAACTATTATTTAATCAACAGTTCTCCCCTTCGCTACTCGCTTTTGCACCTTCGTATCTCGAATCCTTTTTAGATCAACCATCAAAGTTGCATACTGACTTTCGGAACTTGTTCGGTAAGTTTTGCCATCGTAAGTTACTTTTCCAAAACTACGATTCCAATCCTTGGCAAACAATCGATACTGACCACTTCTTCGTTTGGCTGCTCCAAAGATCAGATAGCCATCGTCATTTTCAGCTTCAAAGCTGATCGCAAATTTATCTTCTTTCGGTCTAAAAATTAAAACACCTGGGGTTCCTTTTTTGATGACTACTTCATCTATCTTTCTCCCATTTCTAATTTTTATTTCTCCCGAAACGATCTCAGATTCACCCCTTGTCAATTCTCTAAATAAAATAATATCTTCAGAAGTATAAAATTGAATTCGCTTCAATTCATCATCTGACCAATTATTTTCATCATACAATTTCTGAGTAAAAGGTGTCAATTTTGGTCCACAAGAACTTAGGAAAAAAACACCTAAGATGGAAAATAAAACAAGATTTGTAAGTTTCATGTCGTAAAGATTTTAGTATTTAAAATCACTTAAAAAGTAAATCTCAATTAAAAATTTATTCTTTGAGTGGAATTTGAATGGTTTTCCAAACACATAATTTTAGTCGAAATATATACAATAATCTAGCCTAACACTAGTATTTACAAGGTCTTTAACCTACTGTTAACTCATTTTAACGTCACAAAAACAAAACCCAAAATCTACTTCAGCCTCTTCTACCCTATAAATTTAGTTAGTAAGAAGCAATTAGAGATACCAATTTATTTAACTTTTAAAACCAGTAAGAATAATGGCGACAATTAAAACTAAATCAGTCAGAAATGGCTTGCCGATTTTCGTTCTTACAACACTCTTTATTTTTACAACATTTTTCGCAAAAGCAGATGTTGAGTATTCGACACCTCTTCACGGCAAAGAATTCAAAATGGGCAACCGGATTGAATGGAAAACTGCCTATGAGATGGATACCAAAATGTTTATTGTTGAAAAATCCGACGATGGAATTAACTTCTATATGGAGCGAGAAATCCAAGCTGCCGGAATTTCTAACAAAGAGAAAGGTTACCGATTCATGGATGTTGGCAACAACAACGAAACTACATTTTACCGACTCAAGTTGGTAGATGAAGATGAAACGGAAAGCTATTCTGCGATCGCAATGGTGAAGAAAACGCAAAGTAACAATTTCCAAATTGTTAGGATGTCGAACACTTCTGCGATTAAAACATTTGAAGTAACCTTGGATGCTTTATCCGAAAAAGAGTTGACTTTTTCTTTGGAAAAATTCAATGGCGAAAAAGTATTTTCCACCAAAAAACCACTTATTAATGGATTGAATGAAATCGAAATCAATCTTGAAGATGAGTTACCTGGAAAGTACAAACTCGTTTTTGTTGTAGAAGGAGAAGTGGAAGAAATCATTCTCAGAAAAGTAGAGGGTGAAGAGACTCAAAAAGAGAACGTGGCAGTCAAAAGGAAAGGAAGTAAAAAAGGTTAACCCTTTAATTTATTTTATTCCAATTACCGAATTAGTCTCCAATTGCATTAGGTTGCAATTGGAGACTTTTCTTTTTTTTAGACCGCTTCACTGACAGAGGACAGACCAAGCGCTACGCTTACTGACAGATCGCTACGCTGATAGATTGACGTTGATAATTTTGCAATTACTATCTGAATTTTCCTGAAGAGTGAAAATAGTTATCGTCAGTCTGTCAGCGTAGCGGTCTTTTTCACAATTGAAAATGAATGTGATCATCATGTCGAACTGCATGACATCCATGAAATTTAATCTTTTTATATTTTCCCAAATTCAATCTTTTTTGCAAATGAGGTTCAATGAAAACTTTCTTTATTTCTTTGTTTCCCATGATTTTTTGTAATAAAAATCGATTAGCCGACTGATCGAATTCCATTCCTTTTTTCACTTGAGCAAAGGTGATTTTCTTCATAAAACTATATGGCCAGTTACCTTGCTTTTCACAATCCTTTGGCTGATTCTTTTCTCCTTTTCGAGGTTCTTCGCAAACACCATAACCAGTCATTGAAAATATCTTGTTATAAAATTTATTTGTCTTCTTATTTTTATATAAAAAAGCAATATCCAATTTTTCGCCATCATCATGACTCAAATGTGGAAGCAAAGGAAAGCCTTCGAAAAAAGGAAAATTCGCATCTAGATAGATAAGTTCCACGCTTGGATATTTTCCTTGCACTTCTTTCGCCGTTTCAAAAAACGCATCCTGTAACAATGGTTTTACATAATTCCGATTCATCATACTCATCAATAAACTTCCACTTTTTACTGGCGTTTCTTTTGTTGAAAAAAAAGGAAGCGGTACTCGTCCATTCTTTTTTGCCAAGAGTGGAATGATAAAAAGGCAAATCAAAATATAGATCAAACTAAATCCAAGACTCCGCATAACAATACTTTTCCAAAAACTATATTTTTCACTTTTCACAAAAAGAGAAAACGGCAAATACAACAAATAGATCACTCCCCCAACTTGAGTCAACACTGTCAAAATGGAAAAAATAAAAAACGTTCGAATTGATTTGAAAATAAATTTCATAAGTTTAAAACCGATTGGTTCTGGAATTTCGTATAAACTATTTTAAGATTCAGAAGTTTTAAGATAGGCTTATTTTCAAACAAATTAAAAATATTCGAATGCGACTCATTATTATTTTATTTTGCACATTTAGTTTTTTCAACTGCACCAAAGATGATAATCCAATTACTTCTACCAATCCACCCGTAATCAACGAACCTCCTGTACCTCTGCCAGAAGGGACAAAATATTTGGCGCTTGGAGATTCTTACACCATTGGCCAAAGTGTCGCAGTCGCAGATCGTTACCCTATCCAATTGGAAACTCAACTTCAAAGTGATTCTATCAATATTGATACAACAATTATTATTGCCAAAACTGGTTGGACCACTACTGATTTAAAAAATGCAATTACTGCTACAGATTTAGTCGATACTTTTGACCTTGTTTCGCTACTAATCGGAGTTAATAATCAATATCAAGGAAAATCAATTGAGGAATATGAAATCGAATTTGCACAACTTTTGCAGACTTCCATTGATTTTGCAGGAGGCAAAAAAGAAAATGTATTTGTCGTTTCAATTCCTGATTATGCTTACACGCCTTTTGGAAATGGCAATACTACAATTAGTCAAGAAATAGATGATTTTAACTTGGTTAATAAAACAATTACTGATAATGTTGGCGTTAGTTATTTTGACATCACGCCTATTTCGAGAGAAGGTTTAGATACACCTGAATTGGTGGCTTCTGATAATTTACATCCTTCGGGTGAACAGTATTCTCGTTGGGTGAATTTGTTTTATGATGAAGTAAAATTAAAGGTGGAGGATTAATTTTTTTCTTAATTTTAGGGCAATATTCATTTAAATATTTAATCTATGAATCTTGCTATCCGTTTTTTATACATTCTAACTTTTCACATAATTTTTTCTATTTCTGCTTATTCTCAAAATTCTCGGCATTTACCAGATTTCCCTTCTTACGAATCTGTGGTAAAACATTTTTATAAAAATTACAAAACATTTTCATCCTATGGCCGAGATGAAATTTATTTTGAAAAACGTCCTGAAGGATATTTCGTTACCTCTTCTTACAATTACCCTTTTGACGTACGGGAAAAAAGAGAATTATTTTGGTCCGCAAAATCAAAAAAAATTCAAAAGCTAAAACAATATGCACTAAACGATAATGGTTCCAATTCGTCTAAAATGGAAAGAAATCATTTAACTTCCTACATCAAACATGAATTTGACTTTTGCCCCTTTGCTGGTTATCCTGGATGGCAGCGAGAAGTAATTAAAATTTATGGTGAAAAAGAAAATTTACCTGATACTTTGATGTATGGTTTGGCAAGAGCTTATTCTACCTTAGCTGCCAACCTAGTACATGATTATTCTAACAATACAGACAAAGAATATAAATTCAATCTTCCAAAAGGTAAAAATGCCATGTCGAAAGATCAGCTAAAATCTTTTCGAAAGTATGCACATCTAGCTCAGGAAAATTTTCTCAAACTACATAATCAAAACTCCAATTTTGAAACTATTGTAGGAAAGGTTTATACAAAATATTGTAGTGAAGTAATGTGGAGTTTTTTACTTCTCCAATATTTTCAAAATGAAGAAGAAGCTAGAAAAGAATTAAAACCAAATTTATACAATGAATTTTATCTCAATGCTGCAAAGAATTATTTAAACTCCTGTCCTCCTAATGCCATCCTTTTCACTTATGGCGACAATGATACTTATCCACTTTTATATGTTCAAGCTCAATTAGGTTTTCGAACGGATGTAATGGTCGCCAACTTAAGCATTCTAGCATTAGACAGATATATAGATCACCTTCGAGATGGAGTTTTTGATGCAAAGGCTCCCCCTTTCCCTTTCGATTCTGAATTCTATGCCAATGATAAAAATAACTTAACTATGGTTTTACCAAACCATGGAAAAGATAGTTACAATGATTTCAATCAAGTTATTTTGGATTTAAAAAAGGAGAAAAATTTACAACGATCAACCGATGGTCAAGATATCTCCACCATCTTATCTCCCTATTTTTTTTTAGAAATTGATAAAGAAAAAATAATTGATAAAAAGATAATTCCAGCATCTATGCATTCCTCTATTGTTGACTCTTTGAAATGGGAATTACCACAAAGAATGGTTTTAAAAAATGATCTGGCTGTAATTGGAATAATTGCTGAAAGTAATTGGAATCGTCCAATCTGTATGGGAGCTACTTGCCGAAAAGAAAATTTCTTAGGAATGGAAGATTATTTCCATTTAGAAGGATTAGCTTATCGATTGTATCCTATCAAAAAGAATCAAAAAACCACATACTTAATTGGTGGTATAAATGTGGAAGAATGTTTTAATAAAATTACTAATGATTTTATTTGGGATGGAATTGATAAAATAGAATCAGGTGAAAAATCATATTTCACTTCTTATTTAATTTTATTTTCTCAATTATCTAATCAACTAATTATTCAAGAAAAGAATCAAAAGGCTGAACAAGTTTTAGATCTTTTTATAAAAAGTTTTCCAAAAGAAGTAGTAGAATATGATAATCAGTTTGCCATAATTTCAGACCTCTATTTTCAATTAGATCAAAATGAAAAGGCTGAAAAAATTGGTTTTCAGGTCGCTGAAAATTTTTCAAAAATTAATGCTCCAACCCAATGGGATATTAACTCTTTTTATCAATTAAAAAGACAAGCACAAAAATATCAAAGTCAAAATCTAATTCAAGCCTTAGAAAAAATTGGCTGGTGAATGTTTTCTCCAAGCACTTCTTTATCTTCGCAAAAATTTAATCAAATAAAATTAAAGAAATGGAAAGTATTCTTTTTTCAAAAGAAAATGGCATTGCTACTATCACGCTCAATCGCCCTGACAAATTTAATAGCGTCACTAAAGAAATCGCATTGGGTATGCAACAGTTTTTAAAAGATTGTGCAGCAGATACAGAAGTTCGTTGCATCATCATTACCGCCAAAGGGAAAGCATTCTGTGCAGGTCAAGATTTGGCTGAAGCAACTCATCCTGACAGTCCTGATTTATCAGTTTTTGTTAGCCAACATTATAATCCAATCATCAAAAAAATTAGAGAAATTGAAAAACCTGTCGTCGCTGCCGTCAATGGAATTGCAGCTGGAGCAGGAGCCAATATTGCTTTAGCTTGCGACATCGTTATTGCAACGGAGTCAGCTTATTTTATGCAAGCATTTTCCAAAATTGGTTTGATTCCAGATAGCGGTGGAACTTTCTTTTTGCCTCGCTTGGTCGGTTTAGCAAGAGCGACCGCCTTGACTTTTTTAGGAGATAAAGTAAGTGCACGAGAAGCCGTGGACATGGGCATGATTTATAAATACGTCGCTGATGATGAGTATGAAGATGAAGTAAAAAAACTAGCGAACAAACTAGCGAACATGCCGACGAAAGGATTGGCTTATACCAAACTCGCTTTTAATAAATCTTTGACGAACGACCTCGACAATCAATTGGCGGTGGAAGAACATTTGCAAAGTGATGCTTCGCATACTGATGATTACAAAGAAGGAGTG
>JBGCCY010000205.1:0-15329 GCA_045104975.1 Saprospiraceae bacterium | reverse complement strand
AAGGTGAGAGATTAGTTTTTTTTAGAATAATTAAATTCCAATAAACGGAGTATCATTTTTAATTGATACTCCGTTTTTTTATTTTATTTACCTAATAAATATGAACAAGAACTTATATTCGTAATTTACTGTCGAAATTTTATCATCAAAAATATTATGAGAGTATTCCTACTTGTTTTGTTTTGTCTTCTTTTCCCTAAATCTTTGGTTTTGGGACAAGCGAGTTTGGATAGTCTAGAGCAAATTTTAAAAACAGCAACTGATTCCAATCGGGTAGTTATTTTAAGTGAGTTAGCCAACTCTTATACTTTTATCAATACTGAAAAATCAATTCAATATGCTCAAGAAGGAATTGAATTAGGAGAAAAAATTCAATTTGAAACTGGTCGAATTGATTGTTTATATCAAAAAGCAAAATCATTTTATGAACTAGGAAAGTATCAGTTGGTAGATTCTTTATTGGTTGAGGTAATAAGTTTTTATCAAAAAAAACAAATTAAAAAAGAGGCTTCTAATTCTATTCGACTACTTGGGAATAGTCAGGAAAGACAAGGTAATTATGATGAAGCATTAAAATATCAGGAAGAGGCATTAGCGATTGCTCAATCAATAAACTATACAAAGGGAATCAGCAATGCGTTAAATAATATTGCGATTATTTATATGCGAAAGGCAGATTATGATAAATCTATCACTACTTATTTGCAAGCAATTGAACTGATCGACCAAGAGACTCCCAACCAGTTAATGGCGAATACTTATAGGAATATTGGTATCGTTTATAAAAGAAAAGGTGATTATGAAATCGCATTAGAATATTATTTTAAAGCATTAAAAATTAATGAATATTTTAAGGTACCTAAGAGCCTTGCACGAAACTGGAATAGTATAGGGACTATTTTTGGTTTACTGGACAATGCTGAAAAATCTAAAGATGCCTATAAAAAAGCACTTACTTTTTTAGAGCATGATCCACCTTCTAAATTATATGCTATTATTCTCAATAATTTGGGTGCTTTGTATTCTCATGGAATCAATCGAGATACTGCTTTATTTTATTATCAACAATCATTTCAGGTAAGTCAAGAATTAGAAGGATATGTCGGTCAAGGAATTTTACTATATAATATTGGGTCTATTTATTTTGGTAAAAAAGATTATAAAACTGCTTTGAAATATTATGATGATGCACTTCATGCGGAACCTCATGCTCCTGATAAACAGAATATCACTAGAATCTGGATAAAAATGGGAATGCTTTATTTTGAGTTATCAGATTATTCGAAAAGTATTTTTTATTTAGAAAAAGGATTGGAAGAGGCTAGTCGGTTAGGTTTGAGGAAATCTAAAAGTGATGCGTTGGAGCATTTAGTAATAGCTTATGAACAAATAAATCAACCTCAAAAAGCACTTAGTTATCAGCAGGAATATATTTTAGTAAAAGACAGTTTGTTTAATGAAAAGAAAGCTACACAAATTCAAGAGTTAATTTTATCGCAAGAGGAAATTCAAAACCAACAGAAAATTAAAATATTAGAGCAGGATAAAATTGTCGAACAATTTAAGAAAGAGAGACTTTGGATTATTATCATTGCACTTAGTTTGATTGGTATTTTACTTTTTTTATTTCAGCGTAATCGAATTCGATATGCTCAAAAACAACAACATCTTTTGACCATCCAAAAAAATTGGTTGGAACTTCAGTCACTTCGAAATCAGTTCAAACCTCATTTTGTTTTTAATGCATTGTCTTCCATCCAAAATTTTTTAATTATAAAAGATACGGAAAAGGCTCAAATTTATTTAAGCCAATTTTCCCAACTGATGAGAGAAATGCTTGAAAATACAGAGAGCGATAATATCCTTTTAGAAGACGAGATTAATTTTTTAAAACGATATTTGAGCATTGAACAATTGCGAACGGATCATCATTTTGATTTTGAAATTATTAAAAACCAAGATGTAGACGAGTCGGATATTTTGATTCCTAATTTGATTTTGCAAACCATTGTTGAAAATTCTGTATGGCATGGGATTATGCCTAGAAAAGAAAAAGGAAATATTTATTTGCGATTTAAAAAAGAAGGAAAATGGTTACTGATGGAAGTAGAGGATGATGGAGTAGGGCGAGATTATCGAAAAAAAGAAGATCATAATTCAAAAGGATTAAACCTATTGCAGCAACGAATAGAAGCGATTAATCAAAAAGAAGATCAGAGCATTCAATGGAATATTGAAGATTTAAAAAATCAGAAAGGAAATGCTTTGGGAACAAAAGTGAGTATTAAATATTTAGTTGAAGCCGATTAAAATGAAATCACAAAAAATATCCACGATTATAATTGATGATGAAGTTGCCTCTCGCCAAACGATAGAATCTTACATCAATCAATGTTGTCCAAAAATGGAAATTGTCGCAGCTTGTCAAAATGCAACGGATGGATTAAGTGCGATTCTGCAACACCAACCTGATGTTGTTTTTTTAGATGTGCAAATGCCAGATTTTACGGGTTTTGAATTATTGAAATCATTACCGAAAATTGATTTTCAATTAATCATAATTACCGGTTATGAAAAGTTTGCTTTGCAAGCCATCAAAGCTTCGGCGTTAGATTTTTTGCTTAAACCGATTTCTCTTCTCGATTTTCAACAAACCATCAATAAAATTGAAAAGCATTCTTTGCAACATACTGAAAAGCAACATCAAGTTTTATTGCAAAATATTGCTGTATCAAATATTCAAAAAATCATCGTTCCAACAGAGGAAGGTTGGCACATCGTTCCGATTAATGAAATTGTAAGTTGTCGCGCGGATACCGTTTACACACATATCTTATTGATGAATAAGGAACAAATTATTTCCAGCAAACCACTCAAAGAATATGAACTTCTATTGCCTAAATCTGCTTTTGTCAGAATTCATAAATCCCACCTGATTCATCTTCAATTTATAAAAAAATATATCAAAGGTCGAGGAGGAAATGTGGAAATGAAAGATGGTTCAGAACTTCCAGTTGCTCGCCAAAGAAAAACCGAATTCATCGAACGCCTGCAAGTTTTTATTAATCAAAAGCCACTTTAGAAGTTAGAACTACCCATTCATATGAATAGGCCTGTAGTTAAGAAGCTAACCCATTTGAGCACTTGGCAATAGGCTAATTTTGGTTTATTTAAAATAAACTAAATAGCTAATATGAACAAAGTATTGACCCCTATCTTTTTATTGTTTTCCACTTTCTTATTTTCTCAAACTTCATTAACTCAAGGTGATATTGCATTTATAGGAACGAATTCTGATGGATCAGATGATTACGCATTTATATTATTGAAGGATGTAGATGCTAGTACAACGATCAATTTTACCGATTGTGGTTGGGTAGATGGAAGTGCTTCCTTTGTCTGTAATGCTGGAGATGCAAATGGTTGGACATGGACATCAGGAAGTATGTTGAATTTGGGACAAACAGTTACTATCACATTAAATGGCCCTGGATTATCAACTTCTGTGGGATCTGTTTCAGGTGCTACTCCAGTCTTTAGTAGTATTGGAGATCAAATTTTTGCTTACCAAGGTTCCGCAGGATCTCCTACTTTTCTGGCAGGATTTCATATCGATGGCGCAGTAGGCACCACAAATGCGAATTGGAGTGGAGGCGTGAGTAATAATCAAACTTCTGCTTTGCCAGATGATTTGGAGAACGGAACCAATGCCATTTGGTTAAATCTTAGCGGAGCAGAATCTGACAATTGGCAATACAATTGTTCGGTAACTTCAGGAAGTGTTACAACAGTTAGAAGTGCCATAAATAATATTTCAAATTGGGTAAATAATAATACGACACCATATGCTACTATTGATCCAGGATGTACTTGGAATATTACACCACCTTTGCCAATTGAATTAATTTCATTTGAGATAAATTCAATTGATCAGAAGTTGGTCAAAGCAAATTGGAGAACTGCTACGGAAACCAATAATGATTTTTTTACCATTGAGAAATCAAGAGATGCTAGAAGCTGGGAAATAGTAGGAAAAGTGAATGGATCAGGGACGATTTTTTCTGAACAAAATTATGAATTCGATGATAAAAATCCATTTGATGGGTTGTCCTATTATCGATTAAAGCAAACTGATTTTGATGGGAAATTTGAGTACTCTTCGATCCAATCAATTAGATTAAATAATACCATCTCTGATGTGAAAATTTATCCTAATCCAACAAATGATTTAATCACGATGGAAGGAACGGGATCTGATATGGAAGGATTTATTATTATCAATTCTCTTGGTCAAAATGTAACCACTAAGGTGAGCGTTAGGGAAATTAGTAATAGCAAAATCCAATTAAATTTATTCAATCTGCCTTTGGGAGTTTATTCAATAATTACAAAAAACGGCACTTTTAAAATTCATAAAATCTGAATGTAGGATTGCCGTATTACTAATTAAATAATCATCATAGAATCATTTTTAAATATAAAAATGGTTCTATTTTTTTTGAAAAAAGTGATAACTTTCCTAACTCAATTTATTCATCAACCATCATTTATCTTGAATTCAATTTTTACCATTCATGATTTGAAAAATGCTATTCCTAAGATTGGGAAAGGTCATCCTTTTTTGCCAGATCGGAAATGGTTGGAGGAAAACTTGGAGGAAAACTTGGAGGGAAAGCTATATGAAATTTTAAACGAAATCAATCAAAATGGATGGAGTTTTAATTCCATTGAAAATTATAATGAGTGGCAAGAAAAAGCAATCCCTGCCATCAAAATGTCTACTCCCGATTGGTTAGTTCATTTTGCGATTTTAGAAAAAATTGAAAAGAAAATTCAACAATTTTTTATTCCAAATACAGCTTTCCAAATCTCCAAAATGGATGAACTCATTGATCAATGTAAATTATGGAAAAAAGAAAATCCAACTGCTTGGGTTTTACAAACTGATATTAAATCCTTTTTTAAAAATATTAGGCATGATTTATTATTGGAGCGTTTGGAGTCGAAATTGTCATCGCAAGTATTTAATATTTTAAAACAGTATTTGAATGCTACTTTGAAATCTACAGAAGATTTAGAAAAAAAAGGAATGGCAATAGGAGCAGAGTTAAATTATTTATTGGCTTCTGCTTATTTGTTGCCAATCGATGCTGCCATTTTTCATTCAGAAAAAGTGATTCATTACGCCAGATATGTAGATGACATTTTAATTTTTTGTCAAGATGAAAAAGAGAGTAGGGAAGTACAAAAAATGATTGAATTGGAGTTGGAGAAAATTGGTTTAGGATTAAATTTTTCAAAAACAAAAATCCAAAATGTGGAAGAAGATATCCTATTCCTAAGACAATTATTATAAAAAAAACGATCACTAAACATATAATCAACCAGCTCCAAAGGGACGAAACATCTCCCCCAAAATAAAAATGTTTCGTACCGTTGGTGCTGTTAGATTATATGTTTAAGGATTAAAAAATAAAAAAAAGGTGTTTCTCAAAATAGAGAAACACCTTACATGCTTACATTTTTTGTTGTGGAATTATTTCCTATTAATTTGAATTAAAATACTCGGATCCGTAATTTTTTCATCGTCAGCCAGCAAAAAAGCTTTACTCATAATCACCATCAAAGTTTTATCTCCACCTTCAAACGGTAACCATATTTTCTTTTCCATCCGACTATTACTAGCAGGGACGATACAAAGGTATTGGTCATTTGGTTCCATCAAAATGTTACCACTTCCCAAGTTGATTTTATAAGTTCGGTAAGTGCCTACGACTTTCAAGAAGTTACCTTCAAAAGAACATTTTTTGGCAATTTTAGTCATCGGTAAAAGTCGCTCCAACAAGTCTTTTCTAATGTCAGCCATCGCAGTTTGAGATCTTTTTCCAAAGGAAGCATCTCTCCAATAATTCATCAAATCACCTGTTTGATTTTGATCGAAATATGGGTCAATTCCTAAACCTGCGACCGCAACAAATAAATCAACATCACGCATTATTTCCGAAAGAATGACTGGTGGAATATCCTCCAATGGTACTTTCTCTTGTTGGTAATACCCATATCCTTTTCGATTAGGATCTATCTTCCTAAATTGCAAATCTAACGTGTCGCAATCAGCATATAAAACCCCTCCTCGAATGTTGAGAATGGCAATTAATTCTGCACTAGGAATAGCAAAAGTAGGTGCTTCTTCATAGGTCATTTTCCACTCCCTATTTTTCCCTAAACTGTACAATGTATTTCCTCGAAGGTGATGTCCTGCGAAACGATTAGAATGGTCATACGTAAGTTCCTCGGCAGGGGTAAGCAAGTATACTTCTCGAAAGGCTTGCTTAAAAGGTTGTTTGATTTGTTGGTCAAAAATTCGGTTTCTCCAAGCCAAAGTTTCTTCCACAGAAACCAATGAAGGATGCCAAAGTCGGATAGAAGAGTTTTCTTTAAAATCAATCGTATTTCCTTGAAAATCAATTAGTTGCGTATCTTGAATCATAAAAGAAGTGGTTACTTCTTTGTCTTCCATAATCCAAATTAATTTCTCAGAAATCACTCGCAACAATCCATGATTTAAAATAAATTCCTTCCAATTATCTATAGACCAAGTTCGTTGTTGAAGCCATGATTTTTCAAATTTCCTTGCTTGACTGTTGAGCGTTTCTACCACACTTTTCCCTTCTGCTTTAACTGTTTTTATCTCAGCTGGGAAGTCAGTTTTTAAGTGAGCAGGAACTGTTTTTTGGATTTTACCAGAAGGCATTTCCCAAGTGGTATTTACCTTGAATCCATCTAGTTGTAACAATGCTTTTACATCTCCAATTGCAATGGTTTTTTTACCATTAATTAGATCGTGTGAAGGCACCGAACGATCTGCCAATTCTTCTGGAGAAAACTGTTCAAGTAGTTTAGTGAATTTCTTTTTTCGAGCAGCAATGGCACGTTTATAAACGGAGTATTTTGCTTTCGCTTCAATATTATTGATGATTCCAAATGCAGCTAAATTACCAATCTCTGCGAGTGTTTCCAAAGCGATATTTCCAAGCTTAGCATTCAATGGGCCACCTGGAACTTTTTTATAAGCACGGTTGGCAATCTTCTGTAACATATACAGTTGACCGTTGCCAGGATGCGTTCTACTCAACCAAGTCAAACCTCTCAAAGCACAAACTTTTTCGGTATCTTGAAACCATTCATCGCCAACGATTAATTTCTCCAAAATCATCACTTGACCATTTTGGAAATCTTCTTTTCCTAGTTGATCGACAAGTTCAGTTGCTAGTTTTTGCCAAGTTTTGGAAGGCTTCCGATCTTCGGGATAGCGTAGAGATTGGACAAGCAATTTAGTCCAAACTGGAAGGTTGGGAAGTTTGTCTAACTCTGCTCGAATGATTCTAAATTTTGGATCTTTTGTTAGATCAATTTGATCTAAATCAGTTTTTAATTTTACAGGTTTTAATTCTTCAATTCGTTTGACAAAGGCAATTATGGGTTGATCTGATTTCGCAAAATTTATGTTGTCCACCCCAAAGATTATTTCCTTGTGTTGCATGTAAGTTTTTTCATTAACCAAAGTTACTCGCTGATTAGCCCAATTCAAATTGTCAGTTCCATAGAAGTCAGGAGAACCAGATTTATTGATTAAAATAAATTGATATGGAATTTCATTTTCAAATAATAAAGTATTGATCGGATGCATGATGTTAATTCCCAAACCATTGGCCGTTTGTAAATCATATTGTTCGCCTTTAATTTGAAAACGAACAAATTGCATCTTGTCTCGATCTTTATAAAATTTAACAATATCAACATCTGCCACTTCTTGCAATATTCTAAAGAATGGACGCACTTGTTCAGGACTCATACCTTTATAAACACTTTGCGAATATCCAGGTTGAATCGGTTCGAAACCACTATGAGTCAATTGATTGATTGTCGCTGTTTCACTTTCTTGAACTTCTCTCAGTTGAGCAAAATCTTGGAGTAATTTTAAAATATTTTTGTCTTCAATATGCTTGCCTTTGGTCTCAGGATAATAGTTCCAAAGTGCTTCCAATGTTTTGATAGAACCATTTTCTAACAATGCTTTTGCGGCGGTGATAATTCCTTTGGGGAGTTTGATGGTTTCATTTGGTTTGAGGCAAAAAGTAGTGAAATCAGCGATTTGATTTTCCGTCCAATTTACTTTTGCTAAAAGTAAATCTAGGTATTTGCTTTGCCTTTTATAGATCAATTTATTAAATAATTGAGGCTGTTCATTGATTAAAACTAGCTTACAAAAATCAATTAGAACATCATCGGCCAGTTCAAGTGCTTTTGGAAAAAAAGAAAATTGATCTGTTGCAAAATCCTTGAACTCTTGCCATTCCAGCGAACTATTTTTTTCTTTTGCCTCTTCTTCTGCTACTTGATAAAAAGTAATTGCTTGCTCCATCGCATTGGAATAACCAAGGTTACTTTCAGTCAATAATATTTTAAAAAAATCAGGAGTGTATTTTTTAAAATAACCTTCCTCTTTCAAAACTACTCTTGGGAAAAAATCTAAATCTTTAAATGATTTTTTAAGCTTTCCAGCTTTTAATTTCCCTAACAAAAAGATCATGCAGATCTCAGCTTGGTATTCTTTGGGGAAATGTTGAGCGATATGATTAGGAATTTTGACATTATAATCATGCTCAGGAAGGACAGCCAGAAACAATAAAATTCTCACATATTTATAATCTAAACCAGTTATTCGTTCGGCAGTAATATATCGTTGAAGTGCCAATTGCAAATATTGAGCGTTCGAAATTAAATATTTATAAGTTTGTTTAAAGGCTAGAAATTCTACATCGGTTTGGGTAAAAATTGATTTTTCAGAATGGACTATTTGAGTTAAAAGTTTAGCCATTTGCTGGGAAGAGTAATCGCCCATTTTACTATTAAAAACTCGATTACCCAATTCCATCGTTTTGTACCAATCCTTTTTGGAGAAAATGGCGGAGAGAAAAGATTTCTTTTCTTTGGCATAATCAGGCAATTCGTTTTTCTTCAGTAGGCTTAAAATAGATTCAGGAGATAACATTGTAAATATATTGTTATAGGTTTTTCGTAAAAAGGTTTTTTCCAAAAAAATGAACTGATTTTATCCACCAACTAAAGGCATCAACTGTATAAATCTTACCATTGAGTTTCCAGTTAAGACTAATTCTTCTTTTAAATTTTCTCGTTGTTTGCCATCAACAATTACAAAAAATACATTTCGTTGAAAACCAGATAATGCTTGATAACATGCTTTTTCCACATCAATAGTTCCATCGTTTGATTTGGCAAACCTTTTTTGAATAGCATCTTGATTTAAGACTTGTTCTTGAGTGGTTTTGTAGAAAGGAGAAATGTTTCTCGTTTTTAAATCTTGATTAATTTCTTTAACTCTAGCAGTCACTTTCTGTTGGATCAGGTCGCTGACCGTAATTCGCTCTGAGGAAAAATGCATGGGAATTTCATTAATTTTTCCAGTTCCGAAAACTTCTTCTTTGATGGTAAGTTGAAACATGACAAGTTTGTTTTAAATAAAAGAATAAACAAATGTAGTTAATTTGGTTTAATTATCATATAGTTTAATCAAAAAAGTTATTTTAATAATATTTTGACACTATTTTTAAAATAAATCTAATTGATTAACCTCCATAAAACTAAAGCTAAGAACAAAAGGATATGAAAATAATAGTGGAGAAGTAAATGGCGAAGCTAATTTATTTTTAATTCTTGCATCGGGTGCAAAGATAGCAAGCATTTCATAGCCCCAATTTGAAAGTTGGGGTTATGAAATCTTTGCAATTATTATTTTTGATTCTTCGATAGCTTGACCAAGGAGAATCTTTTTGTAAAATATTTATTCCACAAGATTAAAAGTTACCAAATGAGGTTTACGAAGTGTGAGGTATTTTGGTGAAAAAAGAAGCGATTAGTTTGGCGAGAGGAAGTTAAAACTTAGGCATGCTCTAAAGGAATTGAAAAAAAATAGGCTTTATTCTTAGAAGTTTTGATATTCAAAACTCACTAGAATAAAGCCTATTTTTTATAAAACGGTGGTGACTGAATTTTTTAATCTAATTATAGCTTAATTAATTTTTCCACTAACAATAGATTTTGAACATTGATTTCCACTATGAAAATGCCCTTTGGCAAATCTGAAATATCAATACTTTGCTGGCCTTCTTTCCACTCTATTAGTTTTACCAATTTTCCTGTTTGATCTAAAATTCTAACAATTGCCTCTTCTTGCAAAGGCAGTTCAATATTAATTTTATCAATCGCAGGGTTTGGAAAAATATCGAACCCTGGACTTTTTACTTTAATTGTTTGTACCGATGAATATTCAAATGCTCCATCAAAATCAACTTGCTTCAACCTAAAATACAAGATGCCTACTGGTGGATTTTTATCCATAAATTCATATTGTTGAGATTGAGTAGTACTCCCAGCACCTTTAATATTTCCAATCTTTTCAAAGGTTCTTCCATCAGTACTTCGTTCAATATCAAAACCTTCATTATTGATTTCGCTTTGAGTTTCCCAAGCAACTAAGATTTTATCTTCCTGCTTCCGAACTGAAAACGAGGATAGTTCAACTGGCAAAGCGGTAGCTGCATTTCGGATATTAATTCCAACATGAATACCGGGCAATGGACTTATTGATGATCCAGAAAATGTCCATCCAACAAGTACTGATAAAGCACCAGCTGTAGTGCTGGTAGCACCTCTACCTTGGAAGATTGTTCCAGGAAAAGAAAGATTATTTTGTAGGACTTGTCCTCCATTTGGAGTAGCATTTGGAGGACTAAAACATAAACCAGTAATGCATCCAGCAATCACTCCATCATAAACCAAATCATCAACTCTACTAGTTATAGTTAAGGCGGAAGTAGTAGAAAGAGCTGGAATTTGTGCTTCTAGGTAGTTATCTACTGGAGTAGTTTGATCCACGCCACTAAATGAAATAGCATTGATCCCCAAAAAGTTAGCAGTTCCCCCAGATACAGTAAATACAATATCTCCAGTTACTCCACTCGCCATATTACTCCCTAATGCTAAAGTCCATACATTATTATTAGATCCTTGCGCTACCATAGGTGTTCCATCAAAAGTAACGGTGGCTGGAGGAAGGTCTGCTCCTACAGAAACTAAAAGTAATCGGTCAGAGCCTAATGGTACAGTATAAGCAGGCAGGGTAAGACTTGCAAGGGATTGTGAAGCTACCCCGAGAGGATTCGAAGAGGTAATTTGAGCTTGGGTAAAATTGGCAAATAAGAATAGGTAAATAAGTAGTGTTGTTAATTTAGTGTTTGTCATTTTGGTGAAGTTTTTGAGCATAGAGATATCCTTTCAATCGAAATATTTTTATTTCTATTGATTGAAAACATACCTTGATAGCATGTGATTAATAATAATTAATGATGGTGAAAATTGAATTGATTTTTGTAGGAGGGAATGAAGTCTTGAGTTCAAATAAATCGGATAAGATAAAGATAAAGGATTATTTTATAATAAAACTGACATAATAATATTTAATATTTTAACATGTGTTTTTTATTGTAGCAAAATGATTGAAAAATTGAAAAATATTTTTGGATTCTTTCATTTTTAGAAATGGAATTAATAAGATTCTCATTAATTCTAAAATGGGAATAAACTCATTTTAAATCCGAATTATTAAAAAAAAGTAATTGGCCTAAGTATTTTTATTTTTTGCCATATTTCTATGTGAAATATTGATTATCAGTTATTTATGAATATTATTTATTTTATGTATCATGAAAGTTAAATTTCCCAATAAAAATTAATTTAAAGTGTGACTATTATCAAAACGTCTGGTCTTAACAATGAATTTAAATAATAAATACCTACCCGAGCAAATACACATCATAAAAAAATAAATATTTAGGAACTACTTCCATACTTATTTTTATCCTAGTATTTTTTCTAAATCTTATTTTTTTTTTAGAAAAAATCGAATTAACACAAAACATTTATGACGTTCCCAGTAATTTGAGATAACAAATTGTTATTTCAATAATGGAAAAGTATTATTTACTTCTAGTGAATTTGAATCCTGATGAGAAAACATTAAGAAGTATTACTAATACAACTTAAGTGCAGCTGGTGATTCTTTTAATTCATCAGTTGCACATTTCAAAATACAAATAGGGTGTTTTTTATAAAAGTCAAAAAGAGAGGAGAGAATTTTTGACGAAAAAAGTAGATACGCAAAACCGAAGATTGATAAGAAGTTAATCTACTAAGGGCAGCAGTTGAATTGGCATTTACTGTTGCCCACTTATTTGAAAGGGTGTTGTTTTTATATAGCGTCAAATTAGGTTTTTTTTTTTGACCAAGAGAAAGTAGATGATTTTAAAAGGCGATTTTATTCCAAAAACTATTAAAATATCTACTCAGAGGCAGTTGCTAATTTAGCAACTGCCTTGTTTTGTAATTGTATTTGTGTCAGCGTTATAATCTGAGTTCAATATCCGTGGCACGGTTTGAAACCGTGTCACGAGTAATGAAGCATAATCTAATTATCATTTTTCTCCTTTTCCTTCTTCTTCATTCCTGGTTGAACGATTTCAAAATCCTCATCTGTCTTCGCAATTCTAACCATTTTTTTCACATCTTCTAACAATAGTTTTGCATCGAAAATAACTCCATCTTTGATCGTATATTTTACACCGCCCACTCTTACTACTTCATTGTCCTCTGTCAATTTGATCGCGCCAGTTCCGTAAAGTACTTTTAAATTTTGCAAAGGATTTTCTTCGACGATGACAAAGTCTGCTAATTTCCCAACTTCCACCGAACCAATTTTATCTGCCATTCCAAGTGCTTCCGCTCCATTTAAAGTCGCCGAACGAATTACTTCCAAAGGATGAAAACCAGCCTCTCGCAATAATTCTAATTCTCGAACATAAGCAAAACCATACAACTGATAAATAAATCCAGAATCAGAACCAGCAGTTACTCGACCACCTCGGTTTTTATATTCATTGATAAAAGTCATCCACAGTTGGTAATTTTTTTTCCAAGCCACTTCCTCTTCTGTTCCCCAATAATGCCAATACGAACCATGTGAAATTTTACTTGGCATATAAAATCGCCAAAGCGAAGGCATCGTAAATTCTTCGTGCCATTCCAATCGACGCGTCCGTTGTAAGTCTCGACTTGCTTCATATATGTTAAAAGTAGGGTCAATCGTAAAATCCAATTCTATCAATTCATCCATTACCTTATTCCAATGATCAGAATGGGGTGGGGCAGCCTGCGTCCACAATCGACCAGCTTCTTTGAATCGATGTTGTTCATTCTGATAATTATAATCGAGTGGATAATGTTGCACCGTTCGATCGGTAAAAAGTGCTTCGGGCAATCCATACCAATGTTCCATCGTCGTCAATCCAGCACGAGCAGATTTTAAAACATTCCATCGAGCTACATCCATTTGAGCGTGATGGCAAGCGGAACGCAAACCTAGTTTTTTATTTTCATCCAAAGCGGCCGCCATGATTTCAGGTGGTGCACCAAAGAATTTAACACCATCAGCACCTTTTGACTTATTTTCGCGAACCCACTTTCTTGCACCTTCTGTGGTACTAATCGGTTCGTTATTACCCATTCCAAATGCGGTGTACGCTAAAATTCTAGGAGCCGTTATTTCATTTTTTTTGCCTCTTTCTTTATGTTCTAAAACCCAGTCCAAACCATTACCTGCCGAAGGATCACGAATCGTGGTGATACCATGACCCATCCATAATTTAAAAACATATTCCGCATCAGCACCTTGAGATTTTCCGCCGATGTGCCCATGCATATCTATAAATCCTGGTAGCAAATACATGCCTTCACAATCCAATTCTTTTCCTCCTTTTTTTAGTTGGGGGCGTTTAGCGTCATCAATTTCTACGCCTGGATTTCCAACGACATTGATGCTTTTGATGATGTTATTTTCGACGACGATATCGATTGGTCCACGCGGAGGTGCCCCATTTCCATTGATCAAAGTGATGCCTCGAATGATGAGTTGCGTATGCGGGCCATCTCCTCTAAATCGATCAGGTGCTTTTTGAACTTGAGCGAAAATGGTTTGGCAGAAAAAAAGTAAGAGTGCGAAGAAAAAGTATTTTTGGTTTTGCATCATGATTGTTTTGTTTTTGATAAATTTACAAGTATTATTTTTAAAAACTAAGAAGTGGGTTTTTATTTTTTCACCACATAGGCACATAGAAAACATAGTTTATTATTTAATAATGTTATATTTAAAATCTATGTTTTCTATGTGCCTATGTGGTGAGAAAATAAGATTAAATATTTTCATAAAAATTATAACAATGAACTTACAAGAAGTAATTATTCTGTTTTCTCTGATTGCATTCCTCGCCGTGTCTTGTGAAAATGAAAAGAAGCCAGCAGCAAATACTGAAACAACTTCCGTAGAAGAAACAGCGAAAACTGAAAAGAAAGAAGCATCAAATAAAACTTTCACTTCTCCAATAGGAAAAAAATTAACCGTTGCGACTCCTTCCGAAAAGATGTTGGAACTGTATCAAAAAGCAAAAAATGATTTTTCTAAAAATTCCAAAGACTTAGAAAATATCATTTGGTTGGGAAGACGAACTGCTTATTTGGGAAAATATGAGGAGGCAATAAAAGCCTACTCTGATGGATTAAAACTTTTTCCAAACGAACCAAGGTTGTATCGTCATCGAGGTCATCGATATATTTCTATTCGAAAATTTGATGAAGCGATTGCTGATTTTGAAAAGGCAGCAGAACTCATCAAAGGAAAGAAAAATCAAATAGAACAAGATGGTTTGCCGAATGAAATGAATATTCCGATCAGTACTTTGCATGGAAATATTTGGTATCATTTGGGGTTGGCGTATTATTTAAAACATGATTTTGAGAAAGCATTTTCTGCGTATCAAAATTGTAGGAATATCGGTTCCAATGATGACAATATTGTTTCAAGTACGCATTGGTTATTTATGATTCAGAGTCGATTGGGGAATCATGAATTGGCAAAAAAACAATTGGAACCGATCAGAGATAGCATGAATATTATCGAAAACCATAGTTATTTTCAGTTATGTAAGTTTTATAAAAAAATGATTCCAATGAAAGGGTTGATGAAACCTGATGGAACTCCTGCTGGAGATGCCGTCAAATATGGAATTGCCAATTGGCATTTTTACAATGGAGATGGGGAGCAAGCGAAATTGGATTTAGAAAAAATATTGGCAGGGAAGGCTTGGAGTTCGTTTGGGTATATTGCGGCGGAGGCAGATTATTTAAAGCATTTTTTT
>JBGCCY010000204.1:0-9342 GCA_045104975.1 Saprospiraceae bacterium | reverse complement strand
CCTGACTCCTGACCGAGAGCGTAGCGACCAACCTGACACCTGACGCCTCTTACAAAAAAATATATGAGCAATCTTCGCAACACATTAGATAGTCCAATTGAATACCTCAAAGGCGTGGGGCCGGTGAAGGGTGATATGCTCAAAAAGGAATTGGGGATTCATACTTTTGGTGATCTGTTGCGATCCTTTCCATTTAGGTATGTGGACAAAACTAAGTTTCACAAAATCCGAGACATTAATAATGAAAGCAATGCGGTGCAACTCAAAGGTGTACTTCGCCGCTTAGAAACGAAAGGTGATGGACGAGCCAAACGATTGGTCGGAAGATTTCGAGATGACACAGGTGTGATTGAATTGGTGTGGTTTAAAGGTGTTTATTTTTTGGAAAAAAACTTAGCAGTAGGGAAGGAATATGTGGTATATGGAAAAGTAAACTCTTTCCGTGGACAAGTCAATATTCCTCATCCTGAGATTGAAGAATTAAAAACAGAGAATTCAACTAAGGCAAGTTCTTTTGCGCCAGTTTATCCAAGTACGGATAAACTAAATGCGAAGGGTTTGGATGCCAAAGGTCGTCGAAAATTAATGATGACTTTGATGGAGAAAATTGCCCCATCAGACCTACCTGAAAATTTACCAGATTATATTTTAGCAAAATTTAAATTTCCTCCGCATTTCAAAGCATTGGTTGATATTCATTTTCCAAAATCTCAAAGAGACCTTGATCGAGCAACTAATCGATTGAAATTTGAAGAGTTATTTTTTTTACAATTAAGACTTTTACAAATTCGAAGAAGGCGAAAAGATGCGGTGCGTGGTCATGTGTTTGGAACGATTGGAGAAAACTTTAATCGGTTTTTCAATGAGAAACTTCCCTTCGAATTGACAGGTGCGCAAAAGCGAGTTTTAAAAGAAATCAGAAAAGACCTGGGTGCTGGCGTGCAGATGAACCGTTTGCTTCAAGGAGATGTGGGAAGTGGGAAAACAATGGTTGGTTTGATGTCAATGTTGATGGCTTTGGACAATGGATTCCAAGCTTGTCTGATGGCGCCAACTGAAATCTTAGCCCGCCAACATGAAATAGGAATTACCGAATATGTCGAAAGTTTGGGTATCAAAGTTGGTTTTCTCTCAGGAACTGTAAAAGGAAAAAAACGAGTAAAATTACTCGAAGAATTAGCTGCTGGTGAGATTGATATTTTGATTGGAACGCATGCCCTCATTGAGGATCCTGTGGTTTTTAAAAATTTAGGTTTGGCAATTACAGATGAACAACATCGTTTTGGAGTGAAGCAACGAGCGAAACTTTGGGCGAAAAGTCAACCTTGTCCACCACATATTTTAGTGATGACCGCAACGCCAATTCCGAGGACTTTGGCGATGACTTTGTATGGTGATTTGGATGTGTCGGTGATTGATGAATTGCCTCCAGGGAGGAAGTTGGTGACGACTGTACATCGAACAGAAAATCATCGAATGCGAGTGTTTGGTTTTATGCGAGAGCAGATTAATTTGGGACGACAAGTGTATATGGTTTTTCCATTGATTCAAGAATCGGAGAAGTTGGATTTAAAAAATTTGGAGGAAGGCTATGAAGTTGTTTCAAGAGAATTTCCCATTCCAAAATATCAAATTAGTATCGTTCATGGAAAGATGAAATCGAAGGATAAGCAATTTGAAATGGACCGATTTGTCAAAGGGGAAACGCAAATTATGATTGCGACCACGGTGATCGAAGTTGGGGTAAATGTGCCCAATGCTTCGGTGATGGTGATTGAAAATACCGAACGTTTTGGATTGTCGCAATTGCATCAGTTGCGGGGACGAGTTGGTCGAGGGGCAGATAAAAGTTATTGTATTTTGATGTCGAGTTTTAAGTTGACGACGGAAGGTCGAGAGCGAATTCAGACGATGGTAAATACGAGTAATGGTTTTGAAATTGCAGAAGCAGATTTGAAACTTCGTGGACCTGGAAATATCGAAGGGACGCAGCAAAGTGGAATCTTAAATTTTCGGATTGCGGATCTGGCGAGAGATGGTCGGATTTTACAAACGGCAAGGGAATTGGCAGCAAGAATTTTGGATGATGATCCGCAATTTGCGAGGCCAGAGCATGCGAGGTTGAGATTGTTTTATGATAAGAATGCGAAGCAGTTTAGGGTGTGGAGTAGGATAAGTTAAACCCTCGATTCCTAAAGGGGAATTTTGGGTTTCCTTTCAAAGTTTGATTTTCTTTCCTTCTTTTAAATTGTTTTATTGAATTAGGAATCGAGAATTATTTTTTCAAATGTTTATTTATTTGCGTTTAGAGTTTTCTATTTTTCTTCAAATTCTTTTTTCCAAAAATTAATATTAGCCTCCAATGCGTTCCATGTTTCAGTAGAAATTTCTGATTGATCGATTATTTTTTTTGCAACTCCCTGAGCAACATAAGTTGGAAAAAGGGAAGTTGATTGGTATTTACTAAATAGTTCTCTTGATGGGGTTTGATGAAATTCGTGAATATGTTCACTTAATTCAAAAGGAGAAATTTTCCCTTCCTTCCATTGCTTAAAATGCTGGTCAAGATTTTCCAATTCTATTTGTAATTCTCGTTGATAGAGAAGAGAAATTAATTCTCGTATTTGTCGTTTGACTTTTTTTAGTGTGTTCTTGCATGATTACCTATTTTTTCTTAACCAACTTTTTGCATCATCCGTTGCCCACCCCCAGGATCTCCATCCAAAATGTAAATAGGAAATTGCTTCCTCTCTACTTCCCATCATATAACTATCTACATATTCCTCTGGAGGATAAGTTTTTAACAACATTGGAATTACATATTTGTTTCCAGTTTTAGCGTTACTTAAAGCAAATCTTGATTCGTCGCAATCTCCTAATTGGATGAATTTATAAAGTGCTCTTGGGAAATAAAACATGATACTTCCATCATCATTATATTGATTCAATAGTTTTTCAAAACCCTTAAACATTTTTTTTTCTAACAATCCAGAAGCTAAATTATATCGTACTCCTTGATTGTCATTCTGATTTAATTCTAACATTTCTTTCCAAATTTCAATAGCTTTTGGAGTTTGACCTGGACTATAATAACATTCTGCTAAGTTTCCCAAACATCTCATAAAAGGTCTAGTTTCTGTAATCCCATAAAAATGCCCTTTATTTTTTTTCAAAAAATCTCCTCCAAAAATACGACGACCAACTTCAACTCCTTTGGCAAAATATTCGGCAGATTTATGGTAGTAAGAATAAGTACTTCCTAGATATTCGTAAGCTTCAATACAATCTGGAAATATTTTTATTGCTTTTAGTGCACGTCTTCTTCCCTTATCTTTGGGCAAATTATAAGCTTTGTAAACTAACTCTCTTGCTTTTTCTTCATCTGTTTCAGGAGTAATTTTTAAATTATCAACTGATTGACCAATCACAGAATCAAGAATTTTTTGTAATTCCTCTTGATTTTTAGGTTGATGTTGGTCTATCAGTTTTTGTATAAGATGGTGAAATTCATCAGGAATAGGCATAGTATGATTTTTTAGAAAAGATAATTTTGTATTAAAAATAAAAAGAAGATATTAGCAAAGTGATTTTTTTACAAAAAAAATAAAATGAATCAGTTCAATATCTCTCCTACATTTCCTTCTTCAATTATTAATGATTTTCAAATCTTTATTAATTACTGTCAAAAGGATTCGCCAAAGGTAACCAAGTCTAAAGAATTTATCGGACGGAAAGATGTATTTGCACTTAATGAATTGATGATAAAAAAAGAAGAAGGATTGACTTCAAAAAATGATCAAAATCATTATCCTTTACTTCATCTTTTTTATCATTTAAGTATTCAGGGAGAATTATTTTTTATTAAAAGGAAAAAAACAACAGCTCATTTTTCTCCAAATCTAGAAAGGCTTAGTGAGTTTCAAGAGTTAAATTACACAGAGCAATATTTATATTTACTCAAAACCTTTTTTGTCTACTGTGATTGGGAAAGTATTCAACTTCAGGATCGAGGAATGATTAATGAATTTGGATTGTCTGATTTATTTGAATGGTGTTCGATATATGAGCCAAATGAATTGGTTTCTTTTGATTCCAAAGTGAGTAGTTATGACAATAACTTATCTTGGACGATACATAGTTTGGGAGTAGTGATGATTTATTTAGAATATTTCGGATTTTGGAAATGTAATATTTCAAATCATTATCGAACAAGAACACATTTGAGTGCTGAGTCGGTAGTGATTTCTGAATTCGGAATAAAAATTTGTAAATGTATTGTTAAGTCAGGAGGATATGTTCGATGGAATCTTTATCGAGAAAGTAGTTTTGATGAAAATTATATTGAATCAATGATTGAAATGAAAAGACTAAAGAAGATAGGAAAAACAGAAGAAGAAGCATTGAAAATTATTGAGGAAAATATTGAAGCAAAAAACAAGGAACTAGAAAAAATAGCGAATCTGGAATTTGAAGATTTTTTTAATAATATTTTTTCTGAAAAAGATATTAAAAAAATAGAAGTCAAAACTCCTATAGAATTCAAGCCAGGAATTTATACTTTCAAAGTAAACCTTACTTATGACCCCAAAATTATACGAAGGATTCAATTAAATGCAGAAGATGATTTATTCGATTTACATTTGATGATTCAAGAGGCGTATGGTTTTGGAAACGACCACCTGTATAGTTTTTATATGGATGGTAAACGGTATTCAAAAAATCGATTTAACGATCCAAGAGGAGAAGAACCTCCTTTTGTTGATGAATGTATTTTAGGTGAATCAGAGTATATAGCCATCCATAGAAAAATACTTTACTTATTTGACTTTGGAGATTCTTGGTGGTTTGATATTGTTTTAGAATTAATTGTTGAAGGCGAACTTAGCCAAGGAGATCCGAGAATCATCGAATCCATTGGAGAGTCACCTCAGCAATATCCTGATTATGACGAAGAAGATGGGTGGTGATTTTTTTTTAAAAATTCACCGATTTCACCAACGTCTTCCCATTCTCGAAATCATACAAAGTCAAACTCCTCAACTGATAATACGAAGTCCAATAAGCCCTCAACGATCTCATATAAGCAGCCAACGCCTCATTCTTTTCTCGAATGGCAAGGTTCAAATCAATCACTTCAATTTTTCCTATCAAATATCTTTTACGGGTGATGTCCTCTCTTTTTTCTGAAATCTCAAAAGCACGGAAAGCAAGATTTACTTGATTTTTTATCATATCAAATTGTTGAACATTTAATAAAACCTCTCTTTCAAAATTGATGCGTTCTTGTTCCACATCCATTGTGATAAATTCTCGATTTGCTTTAGCAATCTCTTGCCTAGCTTTCGCTTTTCCCCAATCTGCAATTGGAATATTTAACCTTATAGCAACTTCCTCTCGATCTAAAGGATCTTTATAAACTTCACTAAAAGAGGTTCCAGTTTGAGAAAGTCCAATCAATCCAGTTACGCTTGCATTAATTCCAGCTTCACTTTTTGCTTGCGCCAAACGCATTTCTGCTTCCATTAATCGACGAGTTAGTTCGACCGATTTACTTCGGTTTTTCTTAGCTTCTGCTAGCGCTTTAGTTGCGTCAACGGTAAAGTTAGGAAGATCGTCAGGCGGTGATAATTTGAATTCTACTGCTTCTCGAATTCCTAAATAATTTCGTAGTTGCTCCGTACTTGTTTGGTTTTGTAACAATGCATTTGCAAGTGCTGCTTCGGCATTTCGCATACTTAATTCTATCTGTAATAAATCCGTTTCTGCAATCCGACCAACGCTGTATCGACCTTGCGCCACACTATACAAAGTATCCGCATTCGTTTTGTCTAACTGGCTGCTTTCCAAATTAATTTGTGCAATGTAAACATCAAAAAATAGTTCAGTAGTTACTCTTGCTATCGTTTCGGTTTCTTCTGCAAATCTTTTAGTCGCTTCATTGTAAATCAATGGCTGGATTTTTTTATTCCATTTCATATCATTAAATCCAAATAATGGTTGACTAAAACCAACGAAAATTGGAGTCGCAAAATAATTGGAAGAACTAGGTAAATTATCAGATTTGAAATTGTACAAATAATCCAATCCCGTTCCTGCAAAAATTTGTCCTCCTGTTCTAGCGATAGTTTGGCTTGCTCGAATATTGAAAGAAGAATTTAAGTTGGTCGTCCTTAAAAATGTTCTGGTTCCATCAGGATTCAAAAATGCCACAGGTGATCTTGACAAATCAGCAACGGTCGCATTCAAATCAATTTGAGGTTTAAAGTCAGCTAAAAAAGATTGGTAACTCCAGTAGTCAGTTGCTAGTCGAGTCTTCGCCAACAATACATTTGGAGCATCACTTTGCGCCAATGTAATGACATCCGTAAGTCCCAATTCGAGTCTTTTAGTTTGAGAAAAAACAATACAATTACAAAAGAGGAAAAAGGTGAGAAGTAAAAACCCCCTGGCTCCTAAAGAGGAGTTAGATTGTGGAGGATTTTTAGATATTCTATTCAATTCAATATTTATTCTATTCATAACAATAATAAGTTCAACCAGTTTAAAACAATGATAAATACTTCGTTCCCCCTCAGGGGGCAAGGGTTTCTAATCCGTTCGTAGCGCCTTAATCGGATCTTGCCTCGCTGCTTTTTGCGCTGGAAAAATCCCAAAAACAATCCCCACAGAAACTGCCACCACAAAGGACAATAACACCGCCCACAAAGGAATAATTGTTGGGATATCATAATTCGCATCAATAAACCAAGCTGCACTCACGCCCAAAATGACCCCTATAATTCCACCAATCAAACTGATGAAAATCGCTTCAAATAAAAATTGATAAACGATATCATTTTGTTTCGCACCCAAAGAACGCCGCACACCAATTTCTTTAATTCGTTCCATCACGGTCGCCAACATAATATTCATAATTCCAATTCCTCCGACCAACAATGAGATGCCAGCAATAAATGCCAAAACATTATTCCAAGTATCTTGACTGTCTTGTTGAGCTTCTAATTCTTTTTCAGGAACTCGAATTTCGTAGTCTACAATTTTATGTCTTCGTTTCAATATTTTTCCCACCAAATCTCTTGTCGCTAGAATTTTATCGGAATCTGTAACTCGTAAAGTTACCTTGTCGAGTTGGTGATAATTTTCATCTTTGTTGTCGCCTTCATCCCAATCGCCTCGTTTGATATCGCTTCGAGTGACGAGTGCTCTGTTTTTAAATCTTAACAAAGCAGTCGAAATTGGAATGTACACATCTGAATTATAATCTCGAATTCCCAAACTTTCTAAGTTCTCTTTCGATGCATTTCGACGTTCCAAAACTCCGATAATTTTTAGCCAAGTATTTCCACATTTTATTTTTTGACTATTCTGATCTTCATCACTAAAGAATTTTTTCTGAATACTTTTTTCAATAATGCAAACAGGTTTTCCTTGCTCGATATGTCGCTCATGAAAAAAAAGTCCATCAGCTAAACTTAAATTATTCAATTCAAAAAATGCATTGGTCACACCAATGGCTTTTGCTTTTTCCAATTTAGCAGATTGAATGATAGTTGTTTTTAATTCCATCTCAGGACTCACCTTATCAACTGTCGGTAAGATTTTTAACATAGCATTTAAATCCTCCATCGTCAGGCCTGGAGACCATGGAACTTTTTCTTCTTGATTACCAGCTTGTGCATTTTCTTCGGGCGAAGGGATGATGGAACTGACCACAATATTATTGGTACCAATCAATTTCATTTGCTCCAAAATGGATTGCTTCGCACCCGTTCCAATTGCCAACATGGTAATCACAGCAGCTACACCAAAGATGATTCCCAAGGCAGTTAGAAACGCACGAAGTTGATTGGAAAAAACGCCTTCTAAGGCGAGGTAAAAATTAAAAAGGATTCGTTGCAAAATGATAGATTTAGAGGGTTGACGAATGGTTGCAAAATTGGGTAAAGGCAGACGGTTGACGGCTGCTTCGCTGACGATTGATTATAGAGCCGGTATCAAAATCGTCAGCGCAGCGGCCGTCAACCGTCTGCCGTCGACCAAATAAAAATATTTAATTAATGATAATCATTCCACCGCCGCCGCCGCCATCATCGCTCGAAATATTTTCATCTTTCATGTTTTTTAATTTCTCCTGCATCGCAGCTTGTCGTTTTTCACGCTCTGCAATTTGCTTTTGTTTGATCTTCTTTTTGATGCCTTCATCGACAGGATAAAATTTTAAATCTTCTGAATTATCAGGAATCGACAACCAATAAGTGTCGCCTTCTTTTATTCCATGATCGACCATGATTTCATCGTTATTCGAAACACCGGTAATTACCTCTTGCTTATACACTCTTCCATCTTTTTCCAAATAAACGAAAGACAAACTATCGCTGTGCAAAGCCTCTAAAGGGATGGAAAGTACATTGTTATAAATGTCAGTTATGATCTCATTGGAAGTTGTCATAGCAGGTCGAAGAATAGAATCCATTTCATTTACTTGTACCGTCACTTCAAAAACTTTAGCATCATAATTTCGCAATTGTTCACCAATATTAGCTACTTCTAAAACGGAACCCGTATATTCTTTATCTGGAAATGCATCTACTTTTAGTTTCACTTCTTGTCCTTTTTTCACTCGACTTATATCTACTTCATTGACAAAAGTTTTGGAAACCATATCCGTCAAATCAGGCAACTCTGCCACAATTGGATTCCATACACTCACCTGCGAACCAGTAGCCACTTTTCCATTCCAACTTCGATGATAAATGACCATTCCATTTTTAGGAGCTTTGATGGTCAGTTCATCACCCAGTTTTGCGTAACGGTCTCGCTTAGAAATATTCTGCTTGAGTGAGGCATTGATCTCTGAAATTTGAGCTTCAGATTTTTCTTTAGTCAATTCATATTTACTCAATAATTGATTGTAATCTCTCGAAGTTCTTTCCAATTCGATTTGCACTTTTTGGATAACCATCGGAGCTTCATATTTACTTTGCTCGACTTCAAGTTCTTTTTCTTTTTTGGAAAAATTAAGATTGATGAGTTGATCTCGTATACCTCTTAATTCGATAGCCGTATCAATTTTAGTTTGAGCGAGTTGGGTTTCGATTTTTTCAATTTCAGTTTGGATATCCTTGAGTTTGGTGTCTAATTCTGATCGATCGAGTTTGGCTACGTATTCACCTTCCTTGACAATCGTTCCTTCGGCCACCATATCTGAAATAGTTAATTGATAAATATTCGCTTGACGCAAACCTTGAGGGCCACGAATTTTCTCAGAACGTTTGGCTTTCAATTCACCTGTCGCAGTTGCTTTGACGGTAAAATCAGCCAATTCTAAGGTTTTTTTAATTA
>JBGCCY010000203.1:0-21042 GCA_045104975.1 Saprospiraceae bacterium | reverse complement strand
TGTAAATTATTATTGCTAAAACTGGGCGTTTCATTTTTCGAATAGGAATAGAAACTCGCAGTAATTTTGGGGTATGAATATGGAACACCTTGATCTGGTATATTTAAGGTATGATCACCCACTATAATAAATGTATCATTTTGAATCTCTATTCCATGTTCCGAAAAATTAGGTATATCTATCAAATGACTATCAACCAATGATAGATTATTATCAAATTCCATTATTTTTCTGATATTATCATAATCTATTCCATAAGCATACAATCTATTCCCATCCTGTTTAACATCTATCAGTATTTCAAAATTCGTTAAAAAAATAGTTGTATCTATTTCAAAAGAACTATTCAGTTTTTGTATTTTTCTATTGATCGTTATAAATAGATCCTTATTGTCTGTTTGTAAAACTCTATAAGGAAAAATGTTTGGTAAAAAACTCTCTAATTGATTATAGTTTAAATTAAATTTTTTCATTCCATAATCAATTGTATCTTCAAATGCACCGCCTAGAAGAAAGGTAGAATCTTCCAATAATATAAAATCATTTAATCTCCCTAGGTAAGAAAAGTCCTCATACTCCTGAATAAGATCTTGAGAAATTACCGTCCAATAACCGTAAGAAGAAGGAGTTCTTAAATCGGAACCAATTCCTATTATTTTTCCGTTTGGGAGTGATTCAATTTTATCTATTAGAATTCTATCCTCGAACTCAATCATGTTTACAAATTCCATTGAGCTTTCTTTCAACAAGTAACTTAAGATATAACTATTACTATTCTTCCTAATCAATACAAAGATTTTATCTCCTAATCTTAGAAAACTCTCAACTCGACACCTTTCCGGTATTCTATTCTCATTGGTATCACTCCAAATTGAGCCAGTTGAATCAACCATGTGAATGACTGCGATTTTAGGTCCAATATAACTATCTGATAATGCTTGTATGCCTACTAGCCATTTCTCATTTCCTAGTGGAAAAGCAGTAGTTGCTTTATTATAAGTTTCTTGATAAAAATTCCAATTAAAATCTTGTGCAGAAGAAGGTATGTTCAATAAAAAAAATAAAAGACAAGTAAGTAGAGAGAATCGTTTCATAGCTTTTTTTCTAAAGATAAAAAGTTTTCCAATTCCATAAAACATATTATCACCTTTTCTGTTTTACCGATATGATAAATCTTTTAATCACTTTTACTATACTAAATATTATGACCACCACTTCCCTCTTCGAATTCCAAAAGGCAAACGAAATCGACTCGTGGCGCATCGTCAACGATGGAGTGATGGGTGGACTTTCTGAAAGTAAAATTGCTTGGGATGAAAAGAATAAAACTTTTATTTTTTCGGGAAATGTATCAATGGATAATAATGGTGGATTTGCATCAGTAAGAACGGTTCCTCAAACATTTGCTCAAGGCGATTTCGAAAAAGTAAAACTGCGAGTTAAAGGCGATGGAAAAACATATAAATTTCGAATGCGAAATTCTACCCGTTTTGATGGGGTTGCATACTCGTTGGATTTTGAAACGGAGAAAAATAAATGGATGGAAATCGAAATGGACATTGATGATTTTCAACCAACTTTCCGAGGTCGAATTTACGCTGAATATGGAAAATTAGATATAAATGATTTACAGCAAATTGGGTTTTTAATAGCTGGAAAACAGGAGGGAAAATTTCACTTGGAGGTAGATTGGATTCGGGTAGTAAAATAGCTACAACTCAATAAACTTAAAGTCTTTATCATACAAACCGATCAAAATACTTTTTCCTTCATCGTCTACTCGAAGACCGCCATATTCTGCCTTTTCAAATCGTTCGCCCGTTCCTTCTTCGAAGAAATATGACTCTGCACCAAAACTTACCCCTCGTCGATGTATGGCATATTTTATTAAAAACTCGCCTTCCTCTAAAGGAGTTTTTGACTCTTGATATCTCGATAATGTCACTACACTATTTTTATCCAAGGTAACTACACCAAAACCAAATTTTGGTAATTCATCTTTATCTTTCGTTCTTCCTTGATTAGCTGCAGCATATCGCAAATCCATATAGTCGCCCTGCATCAAGGATCGAGGATCAACAGGTCTTAATTCAAACAACATTAATGTACCTTCCGAGATCGTTTTTTCTTTATGAAAAGTAGCCCAATTGATATAACCAATAAGACAAACCAGATTAAAAAGAATAACAATCGTTTTTATATTTCTCATAAAAAAATCTTTTTCCGTTTGACGTTGAACTGTAGACGTTTTACGTTTCCCATAATTTTAATAACTCCTGATCATCAACGTATTATTCTGTAAATGTTTTGTTATAAAAATAATATGCACTTAAAAACATTACCCCCGAAACCATTAATATGATCGACTTTATCAAAAGTGTTAGATTCAAATCATAATAAAATTGCATTCCAAAATAAATTAAACCGATCATTCCTAAAGCAATTCCTACTCGATGTCCAATGTGGTAACTCGTCAATAAAACTAAAATTGCTCCACCAATCGAAGGCATTAAAAAGGTCGGTAAAAAAACAAAAATACTCAATCCATAAATCCACATTTTATTTATCTCATCACTTAACTCTAGTCCTTCTATGATTTTAAAAACAACAAAAAGATTAGCAAGGAAAATTGCAATCGACGAAATCCAATCATTAAAAAAATAAACTTCCATCTTCCAACTATTGGCCAATAAAAATAAAGCAAAACTTAACGACACTAGGAATCCAGCATGCAATGGTTTATAAATCGAATTCCAAAAAGCATTTTTTGAGATCAACTTTGCTTCAAAAAAACTTAGATAAATAAAACCTGCAATTAAAAATATGATTTGAAAATGAAAGGCAGAATTAATTCTATTTTCCAAAATCAACCCCAACCAACTTCCATTAAAAATCAATACACAAATCATCCTCAACATAAATCCTTTGGCAAAGAAAAATGAAATCGAAGCAATGACCATCCCTACTAAAATAAGTAAATTCTCATCCTCTCCTGTTAAGTCCACCAATCCAAATCCAATCAAAAACCCGCCAATCAAAAAATTAGAAATACTAACCGTATCCAATAAAACACTCGTTTCATTGCGATCAATTCCTATCGCAACACATATCAAAATCACTCCCATCACCAACGCAAGCACAGGTGTATCGTACATTCCTAAAATCAGCAAAAATCCAAGAAAAAATAAACTTCCTAAAAAACCGCCAATCACAGAAAGTATCTTAACTGCTAAGTTTGAAAATTGGGAAGATTGAATTTCAACTTCTTTTTCAATTGCTAATTGATCAAAAGAAAAAGTATTTCCATGCTTCTCTTGAAGTTTTTGTAACAAACTATTTACATTATTTATCATCTCCATGCCATTGCTTATTTAAATTAACAATTGAAAAAATCAAACCTGAAATACTTCCGATCACATAAATACTTATAATAAAAAATCCACCAAGTCCATCACCGCCTTCGAATACCGCTTTGATTAAAAGGGACAGAAAAATCAAAATAATACTCAAGCCAATCGTTGCAATAAAGAAAGTATCTTTCTCTTGTTTTCCATAATAAACTCCTAGAGGTAATGCAATTAATCCTAGTAAAAAAGTAACATAAGAAATCGTATCAAAATCCATAATTTGGAAACTCAAATTAAAAGTCAAGTAAGCAATAGAAACTAAAACAATGATCCTTTCTAACCACCTTGGGATGGAGGTTATTATTCCAAAACGTGCTAAAATCTTCAATAAAATTAAGTATAACAAGTTAATTACAAAAAGCAAATCCAACATTCTCACTTCGTCCACACGTCCTAAAACCTGCTCAAAATATTGCCAAACCGAAATATTAATCAACGCTAAAAATAACAACCACATCGGACCAAAATTGGAAATAACAACCCACAACGCAATGAAGGCTGTCCATCCAAAAAAGAAATCATACGCATTTGCACCGGTCTGATATATTTGCCCAAAAACAGCAAACATTGCTCCGACCAACATTCCTGCTCCCATCAATATAATGCCTTTTATATTTTTATTTAAATTGGAAAAAACTGCCACACCTACCATCGCAATCAATAAGACCTGCACCAAACCTAGTTTAGTGAATTTGTGTAGACTCGCCCAATTATAAGCAAAAAAGAAAATCACTCCTGAAACAAAAAATGCGATTCCTAAACTCATCAAAAAAATTTTGATAAATTTTGACCAATCATTTTGGTTGGCATAAATATCATTTTCGCGGAAAGAAGTTTCAATGTCAGGAGCTTGCCAATTACTGAATCGGCTGATGATGTGGATGAGACTTCTGGTTATTTTTGGTTTTTCCATAATCTAAGTCGGGTTTCCAAACCCAATTTTTTTTTACGATTGTTATTTAATCATTATTGGGTTTGGAACCCCGACTTACATTCAATCATTTCTACTTTTTCAAATTCAACCTCAGAGCAGATGGCAAAAAAACAATCATCTCCAAAATGTAAATCTTTTAAAAACCATCGCTGATTATTTTCTACAAAAAAATCTTTTCCACTTTCTAGTTCAATCTGATTGAGGTAAGATAAATTTACGCCGAGTGCCTTGATGATACTTTCTTTTCGTACCCAATACCAATAGAATTTTTTCAAAGGAAATGCGTGGGTCGTAATGTTGATCCATTCTTTTTTAGTAAAATTCATTTCAAAATCTTCGAGCGAAATATCTCTTGGTTTTTCCAAATCAATCCCAACTTCTCCATCTTGTGTAATTGCACAAACTACATATTTTCCAGAATGAGAAATATTGAAATATACATTATCTAAAAATGGTTTTTCATTTTTATTAAATTGAATTTTTTCCAAATCATTATCCAATCCCATTTCCGCCAAACCTTTTTGTAACATCAATTTTCCCAAAACAAAATTAAATGCATCTTGTGGCATTCGATATCTCAATGCTTTGGTATGAAGACTTTCAGGCAAAAAACTTAAGAGTTCTGCTAAGTTATATTGCTCTAGAAAGATTGCTGAATCGGCATGGTAAATCTTTAGCATAATTTTTTTTAATCCTTAAAAATTAAAAATCTAATTTGTAAGAGCAGGTTTAAATTAGTTAAATCAAAGTTAATCAAAAAAAAATGGGTTCCCTTTTTTCAAAGGAAACCCAAATTGGATTACTTAGTTAGTTTTTTTTCTCGAGATAAAAATCGAGGAAGATTTCTTTTTTGCTCATGTAATAAACGGTTGAGGGATAGCCTTTTTTTATAAAAAATTTATCCCACCCAAGTATAACCACCATCATTCTTTTGTGATTTGGCTTTAATTTGCCTAGGTGTTGAGGTTGTCATACTTTTGACTCTTAAACTGGGTAATTTTACTCTCTGTTTTTTCATGTACTGGGAATATTTATAGTGTTTTAAATAGTGTTCTAGTCAGAGTGTGTAACTTCTGCTAAGGGAAAAAACTGTAGTATTACTTAGATTGAGAATTAAGGTAAGGTTATGCTATCACAATAAATATTAAATATCTATATGTAATATAACTAAAATAATCCAACAATGATGCCAATTATATATAATATTTATTAAATATTACTTTTTTTCAAAAAAAAATTTATTTTAGTCAAAATGATTGTAGATACTACCCCAATTGAATTATTACGTCACTCTCTTTTAGATAAAAAAGATATCCACTTTTGGCTCAAAAGAGATGATCTAACACATCCTGAGCTGCAAGGAAATAAGTGGCGAAAGTTAAAATATAACATTGCTGAAACTCAACAAACTCAAAAAAAATACCTTCTCACTTTTGGGGGAGCTTATTCCAATCATCTTTTTGCTACCGCAGCAGCAGGTAAAATATTTAATCTAAAAACCATTGGAATCGTTCGGGGGGAAAAAATACTTCCACTAAATTCTACTTTATCTTTTGCCGAAAATTGTGGAATGCAATTGCATTTTGTTGATAGGAAAACGTATGCACTCAAAGAAAAATTGTTACCTGATTTAAAAATTCCTTTAGACGAATGTTATGTTTTGCCAGAAGGTGGAACAAATGAATTAGCGCTTCAAGGTTGTGCAGAGTTAGGCTTGGAAATTTTAGATCAACTAGATTTTGTTCCAGATTTTATTTGTACAAGTTGTGGTACAGGTGGTACGATAGCAGGATTAATTCAGTCAAAAAAACAAAGAACACATGTTTTAGGATTCTCCGCATTAAAAGGTGATTTCATGAAAAAGGAAGTACAAAATTTATTAACTAAATTTTCCCCAAATGAAACCTTTGATGACTTCTCCATCCAAACGGATTACCATTTTGGTGGCTATGCGAAACACTCTCCTCCACTTTTAGAATTCATCAATTCATTCAAACGAGAATATCAAATTCAACTTGATCCAATTTATACAGGGAAAATGATTTACGGTATTTTTGATTTAATAGAAAAAGATTTTTTCCCACGTGGGAGTAGGATTGTTGCCATTCATACTGGCGGCGTGCAAGGGATTTTAGGATTTAGAGAACGGTTTGGAAATCTGATTTGATTGCGAACGCTAAGAATTTTGTTTTTTTTTTAATAATTTTTTCTCATAAAAAAAGTAAAAAAAAGATTGACAAAAGTTAGATTTAGCTTACTTTTGCGGCTTATTTTAAAAACCTATTTTTAAACATCACAATTTAAAACTTATTAAAAATGAGCTTAACTAAAAAGTTTTCAAAAGACAACACTAAATGTGAGGTAACTTTTACCTTATTAAAAGAAGCAACTCATGGTGGCAAAGAAGTCTTACTGTTAGGAGAATTCAATAATTGGAACCCAGCAGAAGGCATTGCTTTAGTTGCTAAAAAGGAAGCGTACAAGACTGTATTAAAATTAGAAACTGGTAAACGATACGAATATCGCTACCTAGTAGATGGCCACATCTGGACTAACGATACAACTCCTGATGCTTATGTTACTAACTCATATGGAACGGTTAATTCAGTAGTAGAATTACCTGCTCCAGTAGCAAAAAAGACTACAAAAAAAGTGGCTGTAAAAAAAGCACCAGCGAAAAAAACAGTTGCTAAATCTACTGAAGACAAATTGACAAAGATCGAAGGAATCGGTCCAAAAATCGCTTCACTTTTGAATGAAGCAGGGATCGTAACATTTGCAGATTTGGGTAAGACAAAAGTTGGCGTACTTCGAAATATTTTAGCAGAAGCAGGTAATCGTTTCAAAATGCACAACCCAACTACCTGGGCTAAGCAAGCTAAATTAGCTGCAAAAGGTAATTGGGATAAATTGAAACAATTACAAGATGAGTTGAATGGTGGAGTATAATTTTTAATTTTCTCCAAAAAAAAAACCTGACTGGATATTATTCAGTCAGGTTTTTTTATGTCGTTTTTTCTACAACTTATTTAGCCCAAGGATCAATTCGTACGCCATTTTCATATCGTACAATTACCGCCGATTTAAAATCTCGACTTTCTGATTTCATCGTATCTAAGATCCGTTCCGCTTCTTCTTTGGTAGAAAAATTAGATAATAAAACTCTTGTCAAATTTTTACCACCCAAATATTCGGTTTCTAATGTTCCATAATTTTTAGGCAACTGATAGCGAGTTTCATTACTATTATATTTACGAACTGCCATTAATTGTATTTTGTAAACTACGCTTTCCTCACCAATAATAATTGTTGGAGTTGGACTTGTAGAAGTATTGTTATTTACCTCTGGCTTTGGAGCTGGATTATTAATGGTTACTGAACCAGAGTCACTTCCATAAGTTTCACCTTCAATATTTACAGCTGGTTGAGGATTATTGAATGTTCCATTTGAATTTGTATTTCCAGTAGTAGATGCGGTAGATCCTGATTCAGTTGTCGTGGTAGCAGGAGAAGTTGGAGTATTGTTAGTCAATTTTGTTTCTCCAATCATAATATCATTTTCGAAAACCATTTGATTTTTTTCCATCGTATTGAATTCCCAACCATTCGGTTCGTAGCCATCTCGATGAGCTTCTATTCGGTAATTTTTCTCTGGCAATAATCCAAACTCATAGGTTCCATTTATTGATGCTTTATTTTCCAATAATCGAACAGTACCGCTTGAACTAACTTCATAAATTGCCACCCAAACATCTTTCATGGTATGGTTCGTTTTTTTGTCTACCACTTTTCCACTTGCCATCATTTTTTCAACTGGAGTAGAAAAACTAAAAATATCATCGTGACTATAAGTCGTTTTTTCCAAACCAAACTTTCTATTAGAAACTACATAACCACCATTTGCTGAGTGTTTTCTATAATAATAATCATCCGCATTAGAATTGATTGGCAAACCAATATTTTCAGATTTTGCCCATTCATTATCTCCTGTTCCTTTTGACTTAAAAACATCAAAACCTCCAATATTTACTTTTCCATTAGAAGAGAAATACATGGTATTTTCAGACATATCAAAATATGGAGTCATTTCATCAGCCATTGAATTAATTACTTTCCCACAATTTCGTGGTCGATCATAATCCAATTTTTCACTAGCCAAATCACGTGTAGAAAACCAAATATCCATTCCTCCTTGCCCTCCAGATCGATCAGATACGAAGTACAAAATTTCTTGACCATTTTGGTGAACGACAAAAGGTTGAGTCGCAGTAGCGCCCGTTTTATTGATTCCTTTATTTAATTTATGTGGTGCAGACCACCCATTTTCATCTCGTTTAGTGACAAAAATTTCACAACCAAGTATCATTCTTCCACTTGCATCTATTTGATCACATTGTGTGTAAAAGAAACTCTTATTATCTGGTGAAAAAGCACCATTTCCATAATGAGGTGCAAATATTTCAGGGAAATTTTTAGGTACTCTTGAGCGAGACCACACTTCTCCATTTCGTTGCGAAAGATACATTTTAGTTTCCCCAACCATATTCGAAGTATAATAAAGTACATCATCCGAGAATGGAACAGGTGCAAAATCAGCAGCTTTCGAATTCACATTAGAGCTTAAATGCTCGAAAGTAATCTTGCTATTTTCTTTTTCCAACATCGCCATGGCAAGTTCACATCCTCTGATTTCATCTTGAACTATATTAGTTACAATATCTTTATCAGGCCCTTCATAAGCATTGATAAAATAAACAAAACCTCGACTGGCTTCATCGTATTGCCCATCCATTTTTAACATCCGGCAATACTTCAATCCTGGGAACTCAAAATCTTTATTCTCCTCTTTAAGTGGTTCATAGCATTCTGCCGCTTTTCGATAGTTTTTTACTTTCGAATAAGATTCAGCTGCTTGATATATATATTCTTTTTTCTTTGGCTTCTTTTGCCATGCTGCCTCGAAGTTTATCGCAGCATCTTGGAAGTTATTTTCTTCAAATTGTTTTTTTGCCAATTTGGCGTGCTTTCGCCAACTCATTTTTTGAGCATGAACAGTAGTCATTCCCAAACAAAAAATTAGGATTAATAAGCTTCTCATAAATTCGGTGTTATTATTATTTTACAAAAATTAGATTTCTAAAATTAGATTTTCAATTACTTGTGGATAATGTTGGTGTTCCAGTTGAAGAACCTTCTTGGCTATATCTTCAGGTGAGTCAGTTGGTTGAAGGGAACATTTTGCTTGAAAAATAATTGCTCCTTCATCGTATTCCTCATTGACATAGTGTATGGTCATTCCGCTCTCTACTTCTTGTGCAGCATGAACTGCTCGATGAACATTCATCCCATACATTCCTTTACCTCCGTATTTTGGTAAAATTGCGGGATGGATATTTATCACCTTTTTCGCATATGATTTTACTATATATGTTGGCATTAACCACAAAAAGCCCGCCAATACGATGAAATCAATCTGAAACGCATCTAATTTTTGTATTATATTTTCTGTTTGATAAAATTCTTCTCGATTTATAATTAAGGTGGGTATATTTTTGACTGCTGCTCTCTCCAAAACGCCTGCAGTTTTCTTATTGGAAATGACTAAACTGACCTTTGCTGCATCGTGATTTTCGAAGTGTTCGATTATTTTTTGAGCATTGCTTCCGCCGCCTGTGGCGAATATTGCGATGTTTTTCATTTTATGTTTTATGTTTTTATAAAGACTGTTTCTTTTTGAGTTACTTTTTTGCTACCGACTTGAGCTGACTATTATGACATCCCCATTATATATATTTTGACTAACACTTAAAAAGAGAAAGTCATAATAGTCAACCCAAGTCAGTAGCAAAATATCACAACTCCAATTTCCCAAACTTAAACCGCTTGCCTCTTTCTCCAAAGATTGCCACTTCTCTTTTTCCAATTTGTTTACAGATTTTTGGCCGAGTAATAATCCTTTGATCTCGATTACTACTAATTGGGAAAGTGTTGACACTTCCATCTATTCCTATTTCCGTCAATGTCAAAATGGAATTAGATCCATTAAATCCGTAACGGCGATTATTCTTTTTTGCACCAAAATTTTTCCCATTATCATTGTATATAAAGCAGATTTTATCTCTCACAATTGCCATCGCATAACTTGAATAATAACCTCTATCATTTCTCGTTTCTTGTTTTTTAGGGATCCGACTCGCCCATTGGATTTCACCATTCGGTTTAATATTGACAACGATTATATCATTATAGTTATAATAGTAATCTATATTTTCTCCAAATTGATTGTTTCGAAAACCGTTAGGATTATAAAATCCTCCATTCGTAAATCGGTTATCTTCTCTTCGCTCCACATAATATTGTTCCGCCACCAAAACTGCTCCCCCATCACTTCTCAAAATTAAATCATTTAAAGAATATTGATACAATTCTGCTGAGCGCCGAGTGTCGCCTTCTTCCTCTGCTTTTTTTGCTTTTCTTTTTCTTCGATCGGAATAATATTCAGTAACAAAGTCAAACTCAAACTCTTTATAATTCGCATTGGAAACTTCAGATGATTTAGGATCGATTTGAAAATAATAAGTTCCTTTGATACTATAGCTATTTTTTTCGGAGTAAAAACCAGAACAAACTAATTTTCCTCCTTTCCCAACTCGGAAAGTAAGGTCGGTAATAAATTTCCCTTCCAGATTCACATCATACTCCTGCGACGATTCACCGTTCTCGGTGTATGCCAAAATGATATATTGATAGTTCGTATTTCTTCTTAAAAACCCAGATGTATTTTCATAGAGTGTACCTAGCAAATAAACATTTCCATTATTATCTACTCGATAATCCGTTATGGAAAATCGATTGTCAGGATAAGGCAGTTGAATATCTTTTTCCCATTTCTTTTCAAAATTATTATCGAAGACTTGTAGTGAAAATCTTTCTGATCCTTTTTTTTGATAAGGCAATTGACTATAAATCAGTACATGTGAACTGTCTTTGGAAACATGGAAGTTAAATTTTCCTTCTCTGTACTCATCTCGAGCTGGAGACTCTGCAATTTTTTTTATTTTATTATTAAGCGTCAACGACTTCTTTTTGATGGATTGGACAAAAAGGTAATTAGCTTTGTGTGCTTTATTATTGAAGGAAGTAAATAAATAAAATTGATTATTGAGGTACAATACTTTTTCAAAATCTCGTTTTTTCTTTTTGTATCTCAAATCGATCTGTTTCGATTTTTTCAACTTCATCTTTTGGCTATATTTTTCAATATAAATTTTTTGGGGGCTTCCGCCTGACATCATACCTCCTTTAATTTGCTGACGAAGTGCATAAAACCCAGCTGCATCATTTCCCAAAATTTCGGATAAATAAGAATTCGACGGTTCTTTGTATTCTTCTCCCCAATTCATTTCTCCTGAAAAACCAGCATTAGATTGGGCAAAAATAGCATTGGTAAAAATCAAGTTTACAAATGCTAATAAAATTAAATTATATTTTTTCATATATTTTTTAGACGTTATTCGTTAGACGTTCAATTTTTTACGTTCGTTCATCTAATTGATGTTTAGAATAAAATTTATTGCTACAAAAGTAACTGTTAATTCAACGAATAGGTTTATTTATTAAGTCTTTTAAATAGGGGAAAAGTCTCTTATGGAAATCTTAAATTTCTTTGAATTGTTGGCTTAAACTACAAATTTTCAAATTTTCCACAAAAAAACTATCTTTGCGCCAATTTTCAAAAGGTAAGTCTTTTTACTTTTTTTCCCTCGTTGATTTTCCTTCTCAAAGTAAATTCTTCAGGTTTAATCAGCATGGAGTTTTTGCCTATTTTAATCAATAGACTTTTGTCTTAAAATATCGAAAAATGAATATCGAAAAAAATGTAGTAGTAGCAATTGATTACACACTTTCTGATAATGATGGTGTTGTGATTGATACTTCAACTGGTCGTGAACCATTAAAATATTTACATGGAACAGGTGCTTTGATTCCTGGCTTGGAAAAAGAATTAGAAGGAAAAATTGTTGGAGATAAATTGGATGTAGCTATCAAACCAGAAGACGGGTATGGTATGCGAAATGAACAAATGCTTCAAACTGTTCCAAGAGAACATTTTGGACATATCCCTGACTTACAAGTGGGTATGCAATTTCAGGCGAATAGCGAACATGGACCAATTATGGTAATTATCATTAAAGTAGATGAAAAGGAAGTTGTGGTCGATGGTAATCATCCATTAGCTGGAGTTATTTTGAACTTCAAAGTGGAAGTAAAAGAAGTCCGTGCAGCTACGGAAGATGAATTATCACATGGACATGTTCATGGTGAAGGTGGCGCACATTAATGATTAGGACGTTGATCGTTTTTCGGTCGTGATGTAATCCATTTTATTTAGAATAGATTCTGATAAAATATTAGAAATAGAAAAGCCATCCCGAAAGTTCGGGATGGCTTTTTCAGTTGAAAAGAAATTAAGCGATTGATTAATAAAGCTTAACTATTTTTTTTGCAATCACTTGTTGATCCACATAAAATCTCATAAAATATACTCCACCTGGAAGGTTGGTCATATCTATTTCAAAAGATGAATTCCCTTTGTCAATGATATTTTCAAGCATTACTTCTTTTTGCATATTAACCAATTGGTAGGAAGCTGCAATTGAAATTGGAGTATCAATAAAGATGGTTACTTTTTCCATTGCTGGATTAGGGGCAATAGTTACATCTGTCAAAGTCAAATTCAACTGCGCAGAAATAATATTACTGTACTCATATTTGCCATCAAAATCCACTTGCTTTAAACGATAGTAATGTTGCCCTTTTGCTAAACGTTCATGCCTCATGCTGTAGACATGTGTATTTATGGTGGTGCCCATTCCTGTTTTTTGTCCTATTTTTTCAAAGTGTTGACCATCTCGACTATGCTCTATTATAAAGTGAGAATTATTTTCCTCTGAAGCTGTTTGCCAAAAGAGAATAACTGAATTATTGTCAAGTACTTTTGATTCAAAAGAAGTTAACTCCACAGGTAAAGCTCCTAGAGGGTTATTTTCTGCTAAGGGGGTTTCAGTTGTGAGATACCAAGTTCCTTCGTCATATTGCAGGGAAGTATTAGCATTATTAGATTCAAAATGTGGAAAACCAAGATCACAGGTTAATAAACCAGGATCATTAGCAGTACTGTAGTAAACCAAACTACTCCTTAATTTTGTCGATGGGAAATCAGCACATAATGTTTCTTGTGTAGGGCAATCATCCATTTGATAAAGTGCCACACCATCAAGTCCATTTTGAAGCCAATGCTTATTTGGAATAATACTAGGCTGATAAATAGAAACTCCTTGCTGGTTAAAATTACCAATAGCAAAGTATCCATCTCCCGATCCTATTGCTCCTGTAAAGTTTTGTCCATCAAGGTCATAACAACCATAACTTTCACCTGAAGTTCCATCAATAAGAACCAAAATATAGCCATCTAGTGAGGTGCCTGCGGGGCCTTTTAATTCGATAAATTCTTTTTTATTCTCGCTATTTCCTTGGGTAAAAGCTTGAACTTCATTAATAATAATTTGACTGTTTGCGGTTAGAAAAAATGAGAATAAGAAAAGTGTTGTAAGTAAACTGTTTGTCATGGGATAAAATTTTTATATTACAAAAATATAAATATATAGATATTAATATATTATTGCAAGTGTCAAAATTTTATAGTTTTTTGCCGAATTAGATTTTGAAAGGAAAACACTTCATTTTTAATCTAAATTTAATACCCCAACAAGCTCAAAACCCAATATGAATTGTTTATTATATCGAATTAATTGGAATAGTTTTATTTTTGATTCTTTTAGATGATGGGGTAATAAAACAGAAAAGCGGTATCGAAATACATCGATACCGCTTTTTAGACTTTCAATTAAAAAAAAATTTAGCAATGATTAATAAAGCTTAACTATTTTTTTTGCAATCACTTGCTGATCCACATAAAATCTCATGAAATATACTCCACCTGGAAGGTTGGTCATATCTATTTCAAAAGATGAATTTCCTTTATCGATAGTTTTTTCAATCATCACTTCTTTTTGCATATTTACTAATTGATAAGAAGCTGCAATTGAAATTGGTGTATCAATAAATATGGTCACTTTTTCCATTGTTGGATTTGGAGTGATCGATACATCTGCCAAAGTCAATTTTAACTGCGCAGTAATAATATTACTGTATTCATATTTGCCATCAAAATCCACTTGCTTTAAGCGATAGTAATGATAGCCTTTTGCCAATCGTTCGTGTCTCATGTTGTATGTATGAGCATTTGTGGTTGTCCCCATTCCTGTTTTTTGTCCTATTTCTTTAAAGCGTTCACCATCTCGGCTATGCTCAATGACAAAATGAGAATTGTTTTCCTCTGATGCTGTACTCCAGAAGAGGATAACTGAGTTGTTGTCGAGTACTTTTGAATCGAAAGAAGTAAGTTCTACGGGTTGAGCAATCAGAAAAGCATTCTCTTGTGCTATAGTTTGCCCCGCAAAATACCACTCAATGGAAGGAAAAGAATTTGTTTCATCATATTGTAAAGAAACTCCTGGAGTTCCTGGTTCTATGTATTGATCAGTTCCTAAACAGGTTAAAACACCTAGACCAGGAGCTGCACTATAATAAATCACATGACTTACTAAATTGGCAGCTGTAAGCTCTCCACTTCCACAAACTGTTCCATCGCTTGGACAATCATCTATTTTATAAAGCGCTACTCCATCAACTCCATTTTGAAGCCAGTTTTGATTAGGAATTGAATTTTGTCCATTGGGTGAATAAGCTCCACTAACATTTCCAATAATAAAGTATCCATCTGTGTTTGGAACTCCCAGAATAGTCTGTCCATCTAAATCATAACAACCATAAGTTGCATTATTATCCCCATCAAAAAGTACTAGTACATAGCCATCTAAAGTGGTACCCACAGGCCCTTTTATTTCAATGAATTCTTTATTGGATCCATTACCTTGAGTAACAGCTTGAACTTCATTGATTGTAATTTGACTTTTAGCAGTTAAAATAAATAAAAATAAAAAAAGTGTTGTAAGTAAAGTGTTCTTCATGGTGAAATATTTGTTTTCAGTAAATAAATAAGGTTTCTTTTTTTGAGCCTTACATGCATATAGATATATGTACATTGGCATATATAAACAAAAGCATCAGAAAATCAATCATGTTGATTTCCAGCTTATAAATAATAGGCTTAGATTTTTTTTTATAAAAACGGATTTTGGAATGCAAACATTAAACTCCATTTGGAGTTAAATGTGGAAAAGCTTAGAGATGAATTAACAACAGTCGTGGATGATTGATTAGATTAGGTAAAATTAGTGTAGAATCTTCATTTGGAACTTGAGAATACCTAATTTCATTTAAAGGTACAAAGAATTAATCTTAAAAAATGAACTATGTCATTTTTTTAACATTTGCAATATTTTAGAATTAAATAATATCATTTGATAAAATAGTATTATTTCCTTAGTTTTTAAATACGAACAGCCATTCCGAATACTCGGAATGGCTGTTCTTTCTAGTAAAAAAAAATTACTGTTTGATAATTTTTTTCATCATCACATCATTATCTACAAATAATTGTAAATAATAAATTCCAACTGGAAAATCAGAAATATTCAGTTCCATATCTGTATCACCTTCTTGCAATACGCTAGTCAAGACCACTTGTCCTTGCATGTTTAAAATTTGAAAGTCCGCATCTCTTTGATAAGGTGTTTTAGTCTGAACAAAAATCACATTAGAAGATGGATTTGGTGTTAAGAAAATATCGTCACTAGAGCGGTTAATTTTTGCAGTTACGATATTTGTATATTCAAATTTCCCATCAAAGTCTACTTGTTTTAAGCGGTAGTAGTGTAATCCATTTTCTACTTCTTCATGGATATATGAATAGTTTTGAATTTTGTCTGTTGTTCCGTTTCCTACTTGTGTAGCGATTTCTCGGAAGCTAGTTCCGTCGATGCTATGCTCGATGGAGAAGTAGTCGTTGTTTTCTTCGGAAGCGGTTTGCCATTGGAGAGATACTGATTTGTTTTCAGTTGGTCTTGCTTCGAAGGAGGTTAGAGTTACAGGCATGAGTGCATTAAATATTGGACTAGGAACATACAAACAATCTGTCCCACTTGCCAATAACGGACAACCATCTGTATCATTTCCCCAGTCATCACAATTACCTGCACCTCCACAATTTGTATCTCCATAAGAAACTATACAAATACTTGTCCCATCTGATAATTCTATAATATCTCCTGGATTGTTAAGTGCAAACAAACCTTCAAACATCATAGACGGAACTGGTGATGCTGAATCCCAGTCTCCAAGTACTACTGCACAATCGCCAGCTGCAAGTATAGTTGATGCAGGAAATGTAAAAACATTATTCCCTTCGTCTGTCATAGTCCAATTACTAATATTAACAGAAACTGCCGAGGTATTACAAATTTCAACAAATTCATCATCATCCTCAAAATTTCCATCTCCATCTGTATCAAAATTATTGGTTGCCGAACTCGGATCAGGTAAAATAGACGTAATAGATACACCTGAAATATCACATTGTGCATTCATTGAAAACGCCAATAATAAAATCGAAAACGTAAGTAAAAAATTTTTCATGATTATGTGTTTTTGTTTATAAAAAAAGGTATTAAAATAGCGGTATAACCTAAGTAGACAGCAATATCTATTTAGTCACTCTTAGGCGCAGATTTTTCTCAGAAATGGTTTTATTAGAAAATTATGTAGATTGGATTAAAATTAGAACGCTTGTTGTCTCCAAAGATAAAAAATCCTTTATCTCTTTTTAAAAAATACAGATAAAGTATTTGTTAATTTTCAAAAAAAGAGAGTCATTCTAAACTAATAGAATGACTCTCTTTTTAAGACAATGTTTTAAGTATTATTTATTTCTTTTTTACAAAGGCTTTAAATTTTGCAATGTAAACCATTGGGTAACCTTTCTCATCTTCATTCAATAAGTAAACATCAACGGTATTCTCTTGCAATCCTTCTTTATCTTTACTATCATATTCTACTTCGATCTCACCAGACTCTCCCGGTTTGAAAGTTTTTCGAGGCCAATCGGGAACAGTACATCCACAAGAACCAGTTGCAAAATCAATCTTTACATCTTCTGTTCCTTCGTTTGTAAATTTGAAAGTTAACTTTCTTTTATCACCTTGAACTAATTCACCTAAGTCGTAAGAATCTTTTTCAAAAACTAATTTTGCATTTCCTTTTTGGCTTTGTGTTTTAACTGCACCAATTCCACCATTGCCATTAGTTTTTTCTAAACGATTTTGTTTTACTTTGATACTAGTTGGTCCAGCAATAATTTTAAACTCTGATCTACGATTATATCTATGCTCTTCATCTGGACATTTCACTCCATTTACACATTGATTTCGAATTTGAGTTTCACCATATCCAACTGCTTTAATTCGACTGGAAGATATGCCTCGTTCTGTCAACCATGCTTTAGAACTTGTTGCTCTTCGTTGAGATAATTTTTGGTTGTAACTATCATTACCTTGCGCATCAGTATGTGAACCTAACTCAACTATCATATCAGGATATTGATTCATCAACTCTAATACTAATTGCAAATCTGGTTCTGCTTCTGGTAAAATCTTAGCCTCATTGAAATCAAATAAAATATTTTTCAATTCAATTGGTTTATCAATAAATACTTCTATTTCTTCTTTTGGTTCAACTACAGGAATTAATTTCAACTTCAACTGTCTTTCGATTACAGTAGATTCAGTCAGCCCCACAGTATTCAAGTAAGCAGTATCAGGATGATACCCTTCAGTTTTTCCAATAATCATGTATGATCTTTCCTCATTTAAGGTAAATCCAAAGTTATTTCCTTTAGCATTTGTTTGAGCCTCTGTATCCTTTCCTTCTACTTCAATCAATGAAACTGACACACCTGGCAATGCTTGATCTTTTTCATCAAATGTAGTCGCCATTAACTCCAATACAACTTCTGGAATTTTTACAATAAAAATATCATCACAACATGTTTTACTTTTTACAGATTTAGTTCCCACTCGATTTGAAACTAATGCTCCATTATATCCACTCTTATCTAAAGAAAAGTGAAAATCATCAACAGGTGAATTATATCCTTTTCCTAAGTTGATTGGCTTAGTCCAATATGATCCATTCCATTGAGAAGAGAAAATATCCAATCCTCCAACTCCAGGGTGCCCCGTAGAACTGAAATAAAGATTTCCTTCTCTATAATGTGGTGTAATATCATCTCCTGAAGTATTTAAAACTTCTCCCAAATTAATAGGATCTCCATAAACTCCATCACCTTTTTTGGTCGCGTAATAAATATCAAATCCACCTTCTCCTCCAGCCATATCAGAAGAAAAATATAAAACTTCTTTTCCAAAATGTTCTCCTACTGATGGATGTTTTACGATCCAATCACCATTTATCCCTTCTACTTCTTTTGCACCTTTCCAGCTATTTCCATTTCTTTCGCTGTAGAATAATTTACTTTCTCCAATGGTATTTCCTCTTCCATCCAAGCTCATTTGCATACGCGTAAAAAACATCGTATTTCCATCAGGAGAAATCGTAACATTACCTGTATGGTATCCTTCTCTATTAATTTTTGTAGTAACTGCCTTTCCTTTTTGAAATTCTCCTAATTCAGGTTTTTTCTCTTTTGCATCTTTTTTCTTTTTACCTCTTCCTCTTTTTTTCTTCGCTTCTTTTCGAGTAGAAGTAGCTACTTTTAAATGGTAATCACCTTCTTTCCCATCGATTACAGTAAACTCATCATTCAAAAATGAAGAGTAATATAGTACGCCATCATCTGTCAAGAATGGAGAAGTTTCCGTTGTCTTAGTATTTGCTTTTCCAGCATTTTCGATAAACACTCCAGTTACTGGAGTCATTCCTAATGCCATTTGAGCACCTTTCATTTCAGCTTCTGCTAGTGGCTTAATCGCTGCATTTTTAGATTCTTTAAGGTACATTTCTAACTGCACGATTGCTTCATCGTAGTCTTCAGCCATTTTTAAAGTTCGTCCATAAATGAATCTTGCTTCTGGTAAGTATGGGTTAGTTCCTTTTCGGTAATTTTTAGTTACTACCTTTTTATACCAACGTACCGCTTTTTTATAATCCCGCAACAAATAATGTAGGTTAGCAATTTTATACGCCAAGTCGTTATCTCGCAAAGCTTTATCAGCTTCATAAGCTTTTTCATACCATTCTAAGGCGCCATAAAAATTGAGTAATTCTACTTGCTCATCACCTGTGGTAATCATCATGGCAGGAGTCTGTTTGTTGAGTGGCTGAGCCATCACCACATTTGCCAAAAGCATAAAAACTGCAGAAAAGAGAATTAATTTTTTCATATTCAATAAAGAATTTTATTTTTTAATGGTTAATGCTTAGCGGTTAATTGTGAATATTGACGATTACCGCCTAAGCATACATTTTCTTATAAAACGAAAAATTACTATTAAATAGTGAGTTAATCATACACCATTAACAGTTAATAATTCATCGTTACACTAGAACCGTGGACAGAAAATAACTGGTTTCACAGTTGGTTTCTTGAAAATTCTAGCCGTATAAGCTACACCTATTTCAAAACCACCAGCACCGCTTGCTGCATCTGATAAATCAGAAACAGTTAAATCATACGCAGCTCCTACTTTGAATTGTTTATAATCCATTCCAACGATCAATTGAGTCGCATCTCGTAATCTGTATCCAATACCAAAATTCAAAGTAATATCTTTTGCTTCATTCAAGTGATATCCACCAATTCCTTGTATTTGAATATTATTTGCACCTGAAAGTGTTCTAAACATGAAGGCTGGTTTGATTTGCCATTTATCATTTAAGTCTACAAAGAATTGACCATGTAGCGTAAAATCTCCTGGTAAGTCATAAGCATCTCTTCCTTCTGCTGAAGCAGTATATGTAGTGTTTGGAGTTGTTGTGGTATCCGTTCCTCCACCTTCATTCACATGTAAGTCAGGTGTTAAAATGTGATTCAAAGATGCACCAATTTCAAGACGCATTTTATCATTCATTTGTGCTTTCAACAAGACACCAAGATTCAAGTCGAACTTATTAGAATTAAAATCTGTGTCACCACTAATATTTCCTAGGTCTGCACTTGCTCCTGCTACAGTTGGATTATCTGCAAAAATTCCTTGGTTAGTATTTAATGTTCGGCTAGTATAACCAGCCTGAATTCCAAATGTAAATACAGATTTTGATTTTTTATCCAAAGGCATATGTACAGCTACACTTCCCATAGCTTGAGTAGTTGCTAATTCCAAAGCTCCTGCTTTATCACTATAAAGCATTCCTCCTACTCCTAACCAAGCTTTTTTACCAAGCATCAAAATAGGTGCATCAACATAAAAAGAAGGAGTTCGATAAGGACAAGAAATCACACCTCCCCATTGGTCTCGATAAATTCCGCCAATTCGGAATGAACCTTCAAATGCGCCTGTGTATGCAGGGTTAGTTGTCAAAGGAGATAAATAAAACTGGGTAAAGTGAATGTCTTGTGCATTCATCGTTCCAGCCAACGAAATAAAAAAGAAAAAGAGTAAACCTTTTAGAATTTTCATAAAAGCGAATAGTTTATGTTTTAAAATCTTAGTTTAAAGTGGT
>JBGCCY010000202.1:0-18211 GCA_045104975.1 Saprospiraceae bacterium | reverse complement strand
AAGGTGGAAACACCGTGATCAAAACAAAGAGTTGTGTCGTACAACCATCGCTATCAGTTAAGGTGACGGTGTATTCAGTCGTCTCCGTAAGTGTCGCAGTAGGGTTGTGGCAATCAGTACAACTCAAACCTGTAGTCGGAAACCATTCATACATTTCAAAACCTGCGGTGACTTCAAGTTGAGTTTCCTCGCCTTGAGCAAATGTAAGTTCAGTAGTAAGAACTTCTGCGAAGGGTTCAGAAATCAGTTGGATATTGATACAATGCGTACTGTCGCAACCATAAAGAGAAGTAAAAGTATTGCAAACTGTTTGTTCTTCAAAGTAAGCAATCCCTTCGATGACGATTGAATCCCCTTGGCAAAGTGCGCGAGTACTTTCCGTTTGAGAATTATAATTAATCACTTCTACACAAATCACACTATCGCAACCAACTACATTCGAGATAGTATCACAATAAAAACCTGCTTCTGTAATTTGTTGTCCCATGATGAGGATCACATCTTCTGGACATTTTTCCAAAGAAGAAATATCTGACTCGTAAGGCAAAACTTCAATATTAATTTCATCCATTCCTTCACAGCCTTCTGGCAGAGTGATGTTAACTGTAAAAGTAGTATTTTCAAAAAGCGTAACTGTTTGAGTTTGTGCATTTGGATTGGAAATATTTGGACCATTCCAAACATATGAACCACCTGGTGTTGCAGAAATAGTAACGGTCTCTCCTGCACAAATTTCAAGATCTTGTTGATTAATTCCAGGAATTGGAATTACCGCGACTTCTATATTATGAGTCACTTCGCAACCATCTCCATTATCATCAATCAAAGTAAAATCAAAATAAGAAGTGTCCGACACCGTATTGGGGTATTGGAAAATCGTCATAGAATTATTAGTCGAAGAAATATTCCCAGGAGGATTCCATTGGTACGTATGTCCATTAATAGATGGAATTCCGATTTCTAATTCAGCTCCTGAGCAAACACTTTCATCATCTAAGATTGAATTAATCGGAGCAGTAACAGGGATAATCTCGGTTGAACAAACGCAATTATTATCTTCATCAATAACTGCAATCAAATTACATAATTGATCTGCGGACAAGATCATATTTCCGAGTAGAATTATTGTTTCGTCGGTCAAAACAGTTCCAGTATACGTTCCCGAACTTACAAAGATATCACCAGGAGAAAGTTCCCCATTTCCATCTGTGTCGATATAAAAATCAACTTGGATGTCGGAAGAATTCGGAATGCCAGTATTGGTAATACTCACTTCGTAATTAATGGAATCTTCATATGCAACGATGTCTAAACTTTGCAAACTGAAATCAGGATGCTCAGACGTAATCGTAATCGTTCCAGAACCCGTTGCTGCGAGTATATAACAAAGCTCTCCCGTAGTAGTACAAATGGCATCTTGTCGTTGTACCGCTTGCACTTGAACCACTTGATCGCTACAACCGATGGCGCCATAACCAGTCGTTTCGATTTCAAAAGAAATTAAAGTATTCGCAGGAATATTCGCGTCAATAATCACTTTTATAATTTCTTGTCCACCATTATTAAATATAAGAGGTTGAGTTGATGAAGCATTATTAATTGGAACGTATGACCCTGGAATATAACTCACACCCGGAGGTAATGTAATCAAAACGGTATCTGCATTAGAGGTTGGGCCATCAGGTAAAATATTAATATTCAAAGGTACATTCGCATCGCAAGTAATCGATGTCGAACTCGTTATCGCGATATTGATGTCGGAAGAATATTGTGGATTAACTCCTGCGATATTAATTGGATCACCTGCTTTGGTTAAACTATTGGTTGGATCATCGCAATTCTGTTTCCCAATCACGTTAAAAATAATTTGTGATCCTGCCACAAATCCACAATCCGTAGTAGTCAAAAATCGAACACTTATCGAATTGCCTGGATCTTGCGAAACGCCAAGCAATCCATTGTTTTGAATAGAATCATTGATCGCTGAAATATCCCATTGGTAAACATTTCCAGCAATATTGACTGGATCAGGAATATCAACAAAAGGATCACCAGTAGGGTAGGCGATCTGACTAGAATTTGGAACGAGGTCTAAGCCTAATGGCAAAATTGCTTCCATTACAACATCAAAAACATTTCCTAATTGAGCATTGTAAATTTCTACAGTATGATAGTCAATCACATCGCAAAGTTCAAATGGGCCAGTTGGACTTTCGACATCCATTTCTAATTCTCCATTGGGTGAGCTTGCGGTAAAAATAGTTACTTTGTCTGAGCAAGGTGTTTGATCGGGATCAGAATAAGGAGTGCAATTCCAACCATAGTGGATATAGATAATTTCAGTTTCACAACTATTATTAGTGGCGGTTAATTGATAATTGATAAGTTGATCTATGCCAATTGTTCCTAGTTGAAATATTCCATTAGACTGCGGAACGACTGCTCCTGTAATCGTATTCGTCAATTGAAAATTGGACATCAAACCAGTAGTAGAAATAGGTTGCATCCAGGTATTGATTGCAGGTTCTGTAATTCCATTATCTGGATTTAAAACAACCAAGTTCCAAATTGCTTGATTATCAAAGCTAGAATAATTTGCTACGCTGACTGCGGCATTGACAATTGGACTAGCTGAAAAGAAATTAATTGCTGACCGAGAGAAATCTAAATTTGAAGATTCTGGAAGTCTATCATTTAACTTCATGCCTAGATTAAAAACAGTAGAGTCGAAAGAGATAAGGGTACAATCTGTATCGAATTCATAGAAAAATTTCATTTGCCAACCTTCATCTAAAGTAGGCGTATGCCATTGATTTACCTCAAAATTATATACATCATTATTGAGGGTGAAGTTTAGATTTTCTGTCATTAAAATATCTGCTCCTTCTTGATACCTTAGGTAAGTAAGTTCGGAATCCAATAGGTTAATGCCTGTTGAAAATTGAATATCCCAATTTTCTAAAGTAGCCAAAGGGCGATATTCAAAAGGGAAAAAATTATCTTTTCCCAAGACAAAAGCTAATTCAATTGCTTCTGGACCAGTAAATGGATCGCATGGTAAAGCATGAAATTCTCCAGCAATAATTTCATAGCGATAACCAGAATATTGCCATTTGGAATGCACCGCAGGAATGGTACTTATATATGGATTAAACAAATCACATTGGATAGGAATAATCGCAGAACGCATATTGACGACTGGAGGTAGATAAGAACCGATTACTTGAGGCCTTGGATTATAAACCATGCGATGTTTGGTCGTGAAAATAATGGAGTCCCCATTTTCATATTCAAATCCAGCAGGGAGGCAAGGAATATTTGCAAGAGAAGTATTGTATTTGAATTGATTGTACAAGGCTTCATCTATGGGCCAGATTGGTTCAGAATTCACTACCTCAAATCTTTGATAGAGAGAATCAACAACTAAAAATGGATCACCTATTTCACATTCAAAGGAATTACCTGCGCTCATATCTACAATTCGAATAATTGCATTTACAGGTGTAATTCCTCCAATTTTTAGCAGGTCACTATTCAATCCAAAGTTCAAAGCAGTTCCTCCATCTAAGCCAACATCCATCGTATGTGCTTCAAACTGAACGGTCATCAACGGAACATCTGCTCCGGGCATAGTGCCTGGGGGAAACCCAAATACTGCACTTAAAATATTAGTAACGGTATCACCAGGAATAGCTCGATCCGTTCTTACTTGATTAAAATCTAATGTACCTGTGGCATCTGGTTGTCGATCATCATCATTGTCAGGAAGGTCATAATTGCATCTTTCAAAATCATGGCTAAAGATAAATAAACCTAACCCTGGAATGGGAAAATCATTTAGATCACAATCGACCATAAAAGTGATCGTTCGACAAGTCTGCATACCACACTCAAAAGATATAGAAGGATCTTCTTGAAGGGAAGTAACAATGTCGATGGCAGTTTCTGTTCCACATCCTACATCGCCCGTTGCAGTAATATAAGGAACAACGCATGAACCAAAATCACTACCACAATTCGAATTGCAAGCAAAGTCTATATCAAAAGAAGTGACGACAAATGAACTATCCATGGGCAAATCATAAGTCGCCGAAATATTGGTTTCATCTCCCATCGGAGTAATAATAATATTAGTAGGTAATTGTCCACCCATCGTCAAATCACTATTTCCCCAAGTCACTCCACATGGCAAAGTGAAGTCAATATTGAGCAGACCTGGGTTTAAAAGTTTTGATGATCGAAGGGCATAATTAGCGGTGTAAGTTCCTGGATCAACAAGCGGTACTCCAAAAAAATAAAATACTGAATCATATAAAATTAGTTCTTGATTGAGTAAGACACTTTCAAGAGAAGGACCACCATCTCCTGTGATTATGGAGTCAGCGGGGCAATGATAAAGATAAGAATAAGTATAAGACAAGGGTGGTTCTGATTTTCCACATTCGTCTGATCCACTACAATAATAATAATCCCAGGTCAAGGTAATAGACTCACCAGGAGCAAGACTTACCCAGTTAAAATCAGCTCGCTCAAATATTCCTGAGGGAAAAGTACATTCGGTAGAAACGGCTGGAATCGAAACGGTAGGGGTAGGTGAAGAAATGATTCCACTACTATCTTCTACAAAAGTTGATGGATCAAAACCTGCTGCTACGGTGCTTGTATTATTAGACCCTAGATTGATACTTAATGCAATTTCTTCCGCTGCAAATGTGCCTATATTAGTGATGGTAATTCCTTGTTGAGCCAATGAACCTGCACAAAAATCTGTCGGTAAAATACTGTAGGCATCAAAAACTAATTCAGGATTTTCAAAGGAAGGAATAATATCTATGACTGCTGATTGGGTAGCTTCTTGACAAGTTTCGTTGTAGCAACCCCACGTTACGGAATAGGCAGAATTGGTAAAAGGAACAAGGAAACCACAATCTAAAATTTCCACGATCTCCGTAATTACAATTATTTCATCCTGTTCAAATAAATCATCTCCATCTCCAATTGTCATAAAATCATCTCCACTTAACTCTAGCACAAAATTATTTCCAACGGAAGGAATAACTGTACCCAAGGCACTTGAAATTGCAATTCCTCCCAAATGATTATCTGTAAATATAAAACTAGGTAATGCACCCAATCGAGTATTTTGAATGGTGATCGTACGAGTAATCGTTTCACCCAGAGCGGCAGCAGTCAAACTATTCGTCACTTCAGTAATGACCAAAAGTGGTGTTTCTATAACATAAGGTAACGTCGTAATAGAATTATTTCCTCCATCCCATTCAGCATTAATTGTATTAGTAAAAAGAACAGCATTATTGATACTCATGACTAGATCACATTTCAATTCTGTACTGATGGTAAATTCAATTCCTTCAAATGGCAAAATCATCGGGTAAGAAAATAGCGGTGCATTCGGAATCGAAATATCCAACTCAATTCCATTAGAAATACTTCCTGCGACATATTCTAACCCTGTTGGAGTATTGACCGTCACGCCTACATTAAATAAAGTATCAGGTGAGGCATTCGTCAAAGTGAAAACAAAATCATTACTATCGCAAACTATCAAATTGGATGGCTCGGTATAGTTAATAATTAAATCTTGGGAAAAAAGATGACCTGTTCCAAATAGGAAAAAAAAGAAAAAGAGTGTTCGTAAAATGCGCATAGCTTAGTAGTTTAAGTTGGTTGTAAGTGTATTTTCGTTTTATTGAGCAGCTAATCAAATAAGAGTACAGATACCGATAAAATGGCTGCCTATAATTTTTATAAAAAATTATATCCGATAACCAATTTCAGTATTACGGTATTTAGAGAAAACCAATTTTTAGAAAAATACTTTTGAACAGTTCAGAATTGAACTTAGGAAGTTATAGTTTGCTACTAAGTTATTAATTTTTTTTAGAAAAGGTAGTTTTGTTCTTTGGATAAAATCATAAAGTAAAATTAACATACGATAAATAAAAATTTGTTTTAAGCAGTTTTTAGTAATATTTGAGAAAAAGAGAAGGCTATCTTTATTTTGTTTTTGAAATAAAACGAACCTAAAAAACCTTAACTATGAAAAAAAATATTGCGTCTCTAGTTCTTATGCTCTTTGCACAATTAATTTTTTCTCAATCTCCAACTCAAACCATCAAAGGAACAGTAGTCGACAAAGATACCCAAGAACCATTAATTGGAGCGACAGTCATGGTTGATGGTTTTGATGACTTAGGAACGACGACAGAAGTGGATGGAAGTTTTCGATTAGAAAATGTACCTGTTGGGAGAAGAAAAATTCTAGCTAACTATGTGGGGTATTTATCTTACTTCAATGATAATGTCCTAATCAATTCCGCCAAAGAAATGGAATTAAATATTAAACTTTTACAGTCTTCATCAGAATTAGGAGAGGTAACTGTAGTCGCTACCCAACATGGGAAACAACCCAACAATGAAGATCTTTTGGTAAGTGCTATTTCATTCTCAGTTGAAGATATCAAAAGTAATGCAGCTAGTGCAAATGACCCTGGAAGAATGGCGATGGGATTTCCAGGGGTACAACCTAGTCGAGATAGTAGAAGTGATATTGTTATTCGAGGGAACTCCGGAATTGGATTGTTATGGAGGCTCGAAGGAATTGATATTCCTAACCCAAATCATTTTGCTCGGCGGGGTTCATCGGGAGGAGGAATCACTATTTTTAGTATGAGTATGTTGGGGAATTCTGATTTTTCAACTGGTGCTTTTTCTGCAGAATATGGGAATGCATTCTCTGGAGTCTTTGATGTGAAATTACGAAATGGTAATAAAGACAATCGAGAACATTCTTTCAAAGCAGGAATTTTGGGTTTAGATTTTTCTACCGAAGGGCCCATCAAAAATGGAAAAAGTTCTTACCTCGTCAATTACAGGTATTCAACTTTAGGTATTTTAAATTCGATGGGCATCCATTTAGTCGGGCCAAGAGTGAGCAATACTTTTCAAGACTTATCATTCAAACTTCGTTTTGCTAGCAAAAATAATAGAGACATTTTATCCTTTTGGGGAATCGGTGGATTAAGTCAAGAACGACAAGATCCAGTCGATGGGGTAGAAAATTGGAAATCATATACTGACTATCTTACCCGTGATTTTGAAACCAATATGGGAGCGATAGGAATGACACATACCCATCTTTTCAAAGATAATTCTTACTTGAAAACTAACTTAGCTGTGATGATTCAGCAAGTATTATTTGCGAATGATACTTTAACCCAGAACTTCGCAGCAACTAACGTAAATGATGAAAATTATACTGAAAGTAGAATTACGCTTTCAACTAATTATAATAAAAAATTCAGTCCTAAGTTGACCTTGAAAACTGGAGCATACCTCAGTAATTTATTTTATGATTTGTATCATAACGAATTAATTGCGGAGGTTCCTGTGACTCATCTAAATGTAAATGATAATAGTTTTTTAATTCAACCCTACTTTAATTTTCGAATACGACCAAGTACAGATTGGATGATTAACCTTGGAGCACATGCCATGTTTTTTAGTTTAAATAATACATACTCCGTCGAACCTCGTGTCGCCATCAGAAAGAATTTCTCAAAAAACAATTCATTGAGTTTTGCTTATGGATTACATAGCCGAATCCTTCCAACAGGAAGTTATTTTACAAAAATTATTGATAGCCAAAACATGGTGAGTCGACCGAATTTAGATTTGGAAATGATAAAATCTCACCATCTTGTTTTAGCTTATGACCAATTGATTGCAAGCCGACTTCGCTTACATACGGAAGTTTATTTTCAATATCTTTTTGACGTTCCAGTTAGTATTGACGAAAATAGTACGTACTCAGTTTTGAATGAAATTGATGGATTTGCTACTCAAGCATTGGTGAGTGGGGGCACCGGAAGAAATTATGGAATTGATATTTCGTTACAACAATCTTTTGATGCAGGATTCTTTATGTTGTTGTCAACTTCCATTTTTAATTCAACTTATCAAGCATTAAACAAAGAAAGATTCAATACGATTTACAATAGTGGAGTGTCCGGAAGTTTATTGTTGTCAAAAGAATTTACCTTTAAAAATAATGCTGTTTTACAAACCGGATTAAAATTATTATTCAATGGAGGGCAACGATTAACACCGCTACTTTCAGCTGAAATAAATCCAGAAAATCCGAATGAACCACTCTTGGATGAGTCCAAAGCATTTACCGAAAAGGTTGATCCTTACTTTCGTCCAGATGTCAGAATCGCTTATCGAAAAGACAAAGAAAAATATGCGTGGAGTTTATCTTTAGATATTCAAAATGCCATTGCCAGAAGAAATATCGATGCGATCAATCGGACGTTTGATCCAGATTTGGGGCAATGGGTTTTTAGAGAACAATCAACCTTGACACCAGTTTTGAGTTATCAAATTGATTTTTAGAAAAAATATTTTTTAAAATAAAAAAAGCAGTTAGACGATTTTCAGTCCAACTGCTTTTTTATTTTTTATAGAAAAAATCTAACTCGCCACATTTCCAATCACCACTAACTCATCCAAATTCGGAGCAGCATTTCTTCCTGTTTCCACCGTTATCGCAAATGCCGCAGCATTCTCAATAAATGGAATTTCAATCAAATCATCACTATTTGCAGACACTTCAACAAGTCCCATATCTGTAGGTTTTCCATCGACGATAGCCCATAATTGTAGCACTCTATCGGAAGGAATATCAGGAAGCGCGTTCGCTCTCAAATATGATTTTTGAGTAGCTTTATTAAAGAAAACAGAAGCTAAGACATTTGGATATTTCTCTTGACCTGATTCAAGTTTAATCAATTGATTATCTGGGTCTTGTAAGATTCTGATTTTATTTTTAAGCGCCTCATTTTCTTTTGAGGTTTGATCACAATCTGATTGTAAAGTTTCGAACTCAGTAGTCAAGTTTGAAAATTTCTCTTCTTGCTCTACTGCTTTTTGACTATTAGAAAAAGCCCACCAACCAGTCGCCAATAACATTCCACCTAATAATAAAATCATACCCCAACCTCCAAAAGTTGAAGAATCATTATTCCCCGGTTTCCTTGGTTTACCTTTTTGTAAAGCATCGAGTTGACTATTGATTTTTGCTTGTGCACCTGCAGGAGTGTCGATACCTTGTAGTTGCGCATATTGTTCCATGGCAACTTCTATCGCTTCAAGTTCTGCTTTAATTTCTGGATAGCCAATTGCGTACATTTCCACTTCTCTCCGTTCATCTTCTGAGGCAAGACCGAGCACATAATTTTCTAGAATTCCAGATGCTATGTATTTTTTAATATCCATATTTATTAAGTCAAAAGACTTTCATTTTAGTTTAACAAAAAGATTAGAATAAACCCTGAGAATGAGCCAAACTCATACTCAGAAACAATACGATACTAACTAACAAATTCCTTATTTGGTCATCGTTAAGTTTTTCACGTAATTGATTGATCGCTAATCTTAATCTTGATTTTATAGTACCGAGGGGAATGCCTAATTCTTTTTCAATTTCTCTTTGCGAGTAGCCTTGGAAATAAGTATAGTCAATGAGAATTCTATGTTTTTCGTCAAGTGAATTGATCACTTTTTGTAGTGCAAAGTCCTTGACATTCATTTCTTCTTTTCCTCCTATATTTTCATATACGGGATTTTCTATGGAAGCGGTTTTTTGTTCGCGTTTTGATCGTGCTGTTCTAATCGAATCGATAGAAGCATTTCTAGCGATATTGGACATCCAGGTAAATAATCGACCTTTCGACCGATTATAACTTTGGGCATTAGTCCAAATTTTTATAAAGACATCTTGCAAAACTTCTTCAGCTACTTCGCTCGATTTGACGACCCGAATAATAATTCCGTAGAGTGCTCGCCCGTAATTTTTATAAGCAATATCAATTGCTCTACGATCTCCTTGTTCGAGATAAGCAACGATTTCTTTTTCTGTATTTGAAATATTTATACTCATTGACAATGATGATTAATTTAATTTGGAGTATTCATTTTTAGTTTGAAATGGGTAGCTAAGATATAAAGTTTTAATTGGTTAAAAATAATTTTTTTTCTAAAAATCCACTTAGCGTGTTTTACCCGTAGGTTAGAATAGTTGACGTTGATTTCAACAATAATTATTTGAATAGACTTGCCATAAGTTGGTATTAGTCTACCTGTAAATGTAATGTTATTTACTAAGAGAATGAGGTTTTAGTTTTTAGCCGAAAATTAATTTTCCAATAAGCTCTAAACATCCACTTTAGATTCCAAATCCGTAACTAGTATTAAACAAATCAAAAATGAATATTATGAACCATTTAAAAATTTACATCTTTTTTTTCTGCCTTTTTATTTTTGGCTGCCAAAATAATGCTACAGATCAATACATTTCTCAAACCGAAATTTCTATTCCAGAATTATTAGATCGTAATGAAAATTTATGGTACGGTAAAGAATGGGAGACGACTCAAAATGCTTACGTTCATGCTAGGGAAGCAATCAAAGTAGATCCAATTGCTGCAGAAGAATATTTAAAACTTGCACAAGTGTTTACCAATGAAGCACGAGTAACTGGGGAGCATGGGCATTATTATCCAAGTGCATTAAAAGTACTCGACAAAGCAATTACTTATGCTGATAATGAAGATGTCAAGTTTCGAGCAATGACCACTAAAGCTGGAGTTTTACTTTCCCAACATGAGTTCCAACAAGCTCTAGTTTTAGGGCAACAAGCGGTTCAAATCAATCCTTATAACTCAAATGTTTATGGTGTGTTAGTAGATGCTTATGTTGAAATGGGTGACTATGAAAATGCGGTAAAGATGGCTGATAAAATGATTTCCGTTCGTCCCGACCTCCGTAGTTATGCAAGGGTATCGTATTTACGGGAAATTTATGGAGATGTCGAAGGGGCTAAAGAAGCAATGAGAATGGCAGTAGAATCTGGTTTTCCTTCCTACGAACAAACGGCATGGACGCAACTTACTTTAGGAGAATTATATGAAACTTATGGAGAAGAAGATAAAGCATTACAAGTATATAACAGTATTCTTACAACTCGTGAAAACTACCCTTTTGCCATCGCTGCCAAAGCAAGCATTATGATGGGGAAAGAAAAATATGATGAAGCGGAAAAACTATTACAGGAAGGAATTGCGATCATTCCAGAAGTAGGATTTTATGAGCAACTAGCGCATATTTATAAAAAACAAAATCGAAAAGAAGAATTTAATAAAATCGTACCGGAGATTTTTGCCATGTTAAAAGATGATGTGTACCATGGGCATAATATGAATTTGGAGTACGCAACGATCTATTCAACGTTGCTTGAAGACCAAGATAAAGCATTAGAATACGCCATGGGTGAATATCAAAAACGTCCTCAAAATATAGATGTAAATAGAATGCTTTCTATGATTTATTTTGAAAAAAACGATTTACTTCAAGCTGGAAAATTTGCTAAAGTTGCAGAACGCACAGGTTCTAAACATCCTGATTTAATCAATGTAAAAGGATTGTTAGCAAATAAGTGAAATCTCTATAACAACATATTTACGACTTTAATTTAAATCGAACTAACACAGGCTCGAACAGCCATACCTATATCAATTATTAAAACATTTTTCAATCACTAAAATTTTTCAAAATGAAAAAGAACAATACTCAACTGCAAATGAAGAGTTGGTTAACCACCGCTTTCACACTTTTGCTATGCTTTCAGATGATGGCATCAAGTCATCGTGAAGCACCTTTGATTGCCAATGATCCTTTGGCAGATAACACGGACGTTTACGCGTTTAGAAGTCCTGATAATCCGAATACTGTTACCATTATTGCAACATATATTCCAGGACAATTACCTCACGGTGGGCCGAACTATTACAATTTTGGAACAAATATCCGCTATGAAATTCATGTGGATAATGATGCAAGTGTACCTGGTGATGAAATCGTTTATCGATTTACTTTTAACCAAGTGAATGAAGATCCAACCACATTTTTTAATATCAGGTTGGGGGCTCAGAATTTAAAAACAACTTATACACTTGAAAGAAGTATGGATGGTGGAAATACATTTTCTACGATTATCGAAAATGGAATTGTTCCTCCTCCCAATATCGGCCCTCGATCTATCGAGTCTGGAGTTGGGTTAGGAAGTACTTATGTTGATCTTTGGAACGAAGCAATTTCAACTGCTTCAACTGGTGAAACTGTTTTTGCAGGACCAACCGATGATCCATTTTTCGTAGACCTTGGTGGTATTTTTGACTTAGGTGACGCACCTCGTCAAGATGGAAAACCAAGAGATGGTTTGGCTTGCTACAATGTAAGTACAATTGCTATTCAAGTGCCGATTGCAACGTTATTAAAAGCAGGAGCACCTGCTACTCCAACTAGTATTTTGGATGCAGATTATGTGATTGGCGTTTGGGCTTCAGCTAGTCGTCGTGCGATCAGAACGTTGACTCCTGGCGGTGAAACTCACTCAGGAGATTGGGTACAAGTTTCTCGATTAGGAATGCCTTTGACTAATGAAGCAGTTATTCCAATTGGACAAAAAGATTTTTGGAATGGCTTATCTCCTTATGATGAAATTGCTGAAACTACTTTGGACGAATATTTTTACAATCCAGAATTAGCTTTGTACATGGACGATGATTTGTTTGGTGGTGCAGTTCCAGGATTTGCTCCATTGAGAATACAAAGAAATAGTTTGCAAGGATTTGATTTTGGAAATGGAAATGATGGATTGTATGGTTTAAAAGGAAGTCCAGCCGTGGCAGGAACAGCTTTGGATGATGCCGTTTTTGGAACATTACTTTTACCTGCACCTGGGAAACCGAGATCAGTTGACCTTTGGCCAATTTTTCATACGGGAGTACCCAATGTTATTCCATATCAATTAGCGACAGGTAAAAATGGAAACCCATTGGCTGCTGGAAAACCATTTATCAATAACTTTTTACCAAACGGTGGAGACATGTTAAGATTAAATATGGCAGTACCTGCAACAGCTAGAGATAACGATAATTTTAGTTCACTTGGATTAATTCAAGCAGCAGTTTTAGGATTACTTGATCCTGCGTACAATGGAAATACAGATATTCAAAACATTCCAAACATGGATGGTTTCCCTAACGGAAGACGATTGGAAGACGATGTAACTCGAATTGAATTGCAAGCAGTCGGTGGAGCAGTTTTGGCAGCAGTTGGATTGTGGTATGATGATTATACGGCAGGTGATCCAAATCCTGTAACTCAAGATTTATTAGATGTTTTGACTTACTCAACTGGAGTGGAAAGAAACGATCGAGCTTTCGGAAATTCATTCCCGTATGTTGCTTTACCTCGAAGTGGAACAGGTGAATGTGGTGGTCAGGAAGTAGGTGCCAACGGCGGAGCAGGTAACGGAGGTTGCCCAACTGACATAGATGGATTTACTTATATCGGCGAGTTGGACGGACACAGATATTTTGTATCTGATGATGCACAACAACCAGCAACTGCTCAAGATGTGGCGCTAGCAAATGGAGGGAATTTAGCAGTAATCACTTCTGAGGCAGAGAACAGTTTTATTTTTGATGGGATTGACGAGTTAGTTTATATCGGAACAAATGATGCTGCTACAGAGGGAACTTTGGCGAACGTGACAGGAGAAGATGTATCATTTAATAACATCGATATCTGTGATATTTGTGAAGCGAATGCTGATGATAAAGATTACTTGTTGATGCATTCATGGAATGGAAAGTGGAGTTGGAGTTCAGGTTTTGCGGCAAGAAGATTTGTTGTGGAGATAGATTGTGCGACAGCGACATTTACAGATAACTCAAGTGATGCAGATTTATTACAACAAGCTCCTTCGAATGGATTTGGAACGACAAAAACATCCACTTTAGGATTGTCAGTAAGTAAAGTTTATCCAAACCCAACGACAGAAGAAGTGAATGTAATCTTCGAAAGTATGATAGATGATAATGCTCAAGTAGTTGTTTTTGACTTCAACGGAAGGGCAGTTGTACAAACTACAGCAGCAGCTCAAAAAGGGATGAATAAAGCAACTCTTAATGTTAAAAATTTATCAGCTGGAATTTATTTTATTCACATCCAAGGAAGTGATGGAAAAAATTCAAAGGTGAAATTTGTAAAAAAATAAATAGCTAATCTTAATCAATTGGAGCAGGTTATTCGTTAAGAATGGCCTGCTTTCTTTTTTCGTTTTAATTTTTTTTCAAAAAAATATAGATCTAAACATCCACCCTTTATTTCTACTTCGTAAGTACTATTATAAAAGGAAAGATTAAAGTTTACTCAAAAAGAATCAGTTAAGTTTAGAGATAGTGGGGAGTCTGTATTTTCGAAAATAAAGTATGGACTTCCACTAATTCTTTAATTGATTTTGAACAAAAAAATCATAAAATCTTTATAGAAAAAGATCACTCATTTGGTTTTAATTTTTTTCAGAAAGACCAGATAAATACCCAAGATCGAAATGAATATCCTTTATTTGAATAATCCTTCAGATAGAGAATAAAGAAATTAAAGAACTAGTGGATAGCAGGCGTTGAGCCTTTAATTTGAAAACTGCCCGGCAAATTTTTTTTAAAGTTTAAAAATCTCAGAACCGATATTTGCCAGGTGGTTTTTTTTAACAAAAAAAATATTACCTCTCTTATATTTTAGAAGGATAGGAAGAAAATTGAAAAGTTTGGTACAGTTTTTTTCCATCAAATTAGTTCACTAAATACAATTTATGAAATTACATAAATACTGGATGAGGAGTAAGAAACAAATTTCTCTCTTAATCTTTTGTTATGTTTTTTTAAAATCAAAAATTAGATTCACATGAAATTATCAAGAAATTTTTTAGTACAAGGGATGTTGTTCTTGGCGATTGCCATGGTCTTTACTAATTGTAAAAAAGACGATGACACTAGCCTCAAAGGAAAAGTTGAATTTGAAATTACTGATGCACCAATCGATGACACCAATGTCAAAGGAGCTTTCGTAACAGTAACAGCTGTAAAAGTAGATGGCGAAATTATTTCCGATTTCAATGGAGCAGTAACAATTGATTTATTGGCTTACCAAAATGGAAATACCAAAGCATTAGGTTTAGGAGAATTAGAAGCTGGAAATTACTCTAATGTAAGTTTGGTTTTGGACTATGAAAAAGATGTCAATGGAGATACTCCAGGTTGTTATGTTTTGGCAACAGATAACACTAAACATAGTTTACAAAGTAGTTCAAATTCTACTGGCGAAATTATTATCAACAGCGGAAATTTTGAAGTGGAAGAAAATAGTACAACAAAATTAGTAGTTGACTTTGACGTAAGAAAAGCGATCAAACAACAAGATAGTCCTCAAGCAAATGACGAATATGATTTTGTCACAGAAGCTGAATTGAGAACTTCACTTAGAGTCGTCAATAAAAATAAAACTGGAAAAGTAAAAGGGAAGGTTACTGATAGCTTTAACCAAGGAGGAGATCGAGTAGTCGTATATGCTTACAAAAAAGGAACGTATAATCAATCTACTGAAACGTCTGGTCAGGGGAGTAGCAACATCATGTTTAAAAATGCAGAGACAAGTGCAGTCGTAGATGCGAATGGAAATTACACTATTGCATTTTTGTCAGAAGGCGAATATGAGTTGCATTATGTTGGCTATGAAGACACTAATAATAATGGAAAAATGGAGGCGAAAGGAATGTTAGAAGTAAGTGCTTTAGCTTCATTAAATTTATTAGGATTACAATTAGATGCTTCGGCTGATGTAAATGTAGATGTAACTGTAACGGCAGTAATTCCATTTTAAGAATCAACAAAATTGATCTTGAGAGATCGATCGTTTCGTAAAACGTCTAACGTTCAACGTCAAATGAACAATGTCAATTTTCACTAACAAGATATAATTATTTTAACAACACCTTTTATTATCATCAAAGTAGGAAATAAGTGATGGTTCTTTTTAGAACTGTTGCTTATTTCTCTTTTACGTTTTTAGCATAGACATTTAACATCATCCCCACGATGATAAAAATTATTCCGGAAAATGCTATCCAAGAATAAGTTTCTCCAAATAAAAAATATCCCATAATTAATGCCCAGACTAGTTCCATATATTTAAACGGAGCAAGGACACTTGTATTTTCAGTTTGGAATGCACGAGTCATAAATACCTGTCCAACCAAGCCCAAAATCCCAATTCCAACAACAGGATACCATTCATTTCCTAAAGGCATTCGCCAATGATTAATAAAAAATAAACTCACGATAATTGTCACCACCATAAAATAATTAATGATCGTCATGTAGTGTTCTTTGTCCGTCAAATATCGAATCAAAACGAAAACCATTCCTACAAAAAGGGCTGAAATTAAAAGTAACCCTAAACTTACAGAATCAATTCGAGGATCAAATCCTTTTAAAACGATCACGCCTGAAAAGGCAATAAGCAAACTCAACCATTGTAATCCTTTTACTTTTTCTTTTAAAAAATAAGCAGCCATTACTACTCCGAAAATAGGGCCTAAATATCGAATTGAGATAGCAGAGCCCAAAGGAATTCTTTGCAAAGCCATAAAAAAAGTGGACAAGGAAATCACTCCAACTAATCCTCGAAGAAATAAAATTTTTGGATTGTTTCCAATAATCGGAATCTTACGTAATAGCATTGTTGGAAAAATAAAAACGAAGGTTCCGATGGCTCGAAAGAAGACGACTTGCATGGGATGAAAGTCACTCAATTCTTTGGCAGTTGCATTCATGATCGCAAATGCAAAAGTAGCGATGAGGATAAAAACTATTCCTTTGGAAATCATCAACAAATGTAAAATAAAAATCGCTGATGTTTTTGGAAGGGAGTGAAATGTTTTTTTATGTTGCTATTAAAAATAGCAGGTATCGGATCCCTTCAAGGGATCCGATACCTTGTATATTTTAATCTAATTCATCACATGGTCTGACACTTTCAATCCTTTCTCTTCCCAATATTCATCAGTATGAGATGCAAAAGCTGATGGAGAATATTTTCCCACAAAATCAACTTTTGCTTTTGGTGGTACTTCCATATTTAAAAGATGATAAGTTGCATTGACAAAAAGTCGTCGCACTTCTTCATCTACCATGTCGGTGGCAGCACCAATAGTTGAAGTAACAGATTGACTTTTTTTGCCATTCGAAATTTGATAAGATTTTGTCCAGACGATTGGCGGCATTGGATCATTTGGATTATATTTTTTGTTTTGACTTTCGGTTGCAATTTCTTGGTCAGATTCTTTCATTCCATAAAATGAATCAGCTTCATCATGAGGATTAGTTCGGTCAATAGATTGTCCTAAAATTATTGATTGTGCATCGCCACTCATCGGCATTCTAATTCCATAAACCTCAGTAGGACCCCACATTGCACCATTTTCGATGCCATTGACCAAAGGATGATTTTTAGCACCAGGTGCAAAGATACCACGAGTACTTTGTTGATGCTGCTGACCATGGTGTGTGTACCAGGTTTCTCCTAAGATTTTTTTTCCAAAACCTAAATGCCAATCTTTTTTTTCTCCATTGTAGTTCCAACCATAATGTGCAAAGGCATGATTTTTATCTTTAAAATTAAAGGCATGAGTCGCAGTACGAATTGCAATCAAAGGTTTTCCATTCAACAAATAATTATTCAAATGTTGCATTTGCTCGCTCGGTAAATCTCGAAACCGAGTAAATATTATCATCAAATCTGCTTCTTTCAATTGTTCCATTCCTGGAATATTAAAACTAAAATTTGGGTAAATCATTCCTGGTTTTTCAGGATCTTGAGCAAATAAAAGAGTACAATCAAATCCATGGTGTTCCGTTAAAATTTTGGCCAATTGAGGAAGTGCTTCTTCAGAGCGATATTCTTCATCGCCCGAAATTAAGACGACTTGTTTGCCTTTTGGATTATTTTTGGCTTTGTAGTTGACCCATTGGATTGGTTCGTTCACGACTTTGGTTTCTTCTGTTTTTGTACTTTCTGTTGGTTGATTGTTGCAACTGAAAAAAGAAAAAAGGAGGATAAAAATTATAAATCTCATATTTTTTTATTTTACATTTTGAAGTTGGTGGATGAATTGAGCGTTGTTCTTTTTTTCATTGAAAAAAAAAGAACCAAAAAATTCTAGACGAAAAAATAGCCTAGCACAAGGCAAGCTCCCGCACCCTCATTTTTCGCCCCTCCTCACCCG
>JBGCCY010000201.1:0-2885 GCA_045104975.1 Saprospiraceae bacterium | reverse complement strand
ATATCCTATACGGAGCAAGATTCCGTAATAAAGGGCTATCTGAGCGGATAGAGATGGCTTTACAGGTCTGATCACAAAATGTGGTTGGATTTTGCCAAATTAGCTGGCTGCCGATGCAAAAGAACCTATCAACAGCTTTTTGAAATCTGGATTCCGAATAGTTTTTTTTATCTTATTTGAAGAATAAATCTTTTGCTTTGTTTTAAGATTATTTCTCATTTCAGTTATAATATTTTTATCTACTTTTGAAAATTTTTCAACTATTTTACTCTCATTTCCAAAAATTAGTTTCACATAATTTGGATTTTTTAAATTTTCTACCAACGGAAACTGTTCTGGAATGTTTTCTAAATTGCGTCTGACTGAATGATTGCCATGAATTCTTCTACACCAGTAGTTAAATCGTCTGAAATGCTGTTCCAAAATATTGTTTGTTCGAAGAATGAAAATAATTTTTTTCTCACCATTAGCATACACCGTCACCGGATCAGAAAAAAGCCTTTTTCCGTTTTCCTTTAGTTTATCTATTATTTTTTTAAAACTTTTACTAAGTGACTTGTCATCGGTGTTTTTAATTTTTTTTCTCAATTCGGTTTTAAACTTTGCAACGGCCCTTTTAATGGTCTTAAGTTCCTTTTGAGTGCCGGTTTCTTTCATTTGACTGAGCCCATTGTTTACGTTATGAGGCACCGTACCAAGCGCATCACGCAGTTGTGAGAACACGGTTAGTTTTATTTCATATTGTTTTATCTTTTTTTCAAGCACAGAGTTTTCAACAATTTCTTTAATTTCATGATAAAGTTTCCAAACGATGTTACGGTTTTTATTTTTTATCGAATAAAGAGGAATAACTTTTTTTATAAGTGAATGGGCGGTTTTTAAACGATTATAAAAATTCAGGTGTCGGTGATCAAAAGGAAAACCATAACCGTCTGCATTGGAGCCAAAATCAAGAATCCACAGAATTAAATAATAAACAGCAAGTTGCGATGCAATCAGAGCTTTGCCGAAGTCTTCGGGTTTTTGTAAAAAAGTCTCAATTTCACTGATGGGTATTCCGTCAAATTTGTTACTCATTTTGCCTCTGAGCGTTTTAAGGTTACCGGCCACAGCAGCCTTTGATAATGCTTTGCGAAGCGCTGAACACTCATTATCAAAAAGCGTTAGCCCAATAGCCTGCAAAAAATGGAAATGACAAATGTAATGGGCGATATCTCCGAACACTGACTTTACGGCTGATTTAATTGCCTTAGCCATATCAGAGACGACAGCCAGCGGTACGCCCAGACGGTTTTTAATTTTTTTAAGGAAACCGATGAGATCTTCTTTGTTTTCACTTTTAATTTTAGCTGAATACAGAACAAAGCCGGAGAGCGGATCTATACTTGAGACCAGTTTGGGGCTATCGCCTTCGCAAGTGGCATCTAAGTGCAAAATATAGCCCCCTTGTTTTTGTATATATTGCTTAATGAGATCATTATTTTGTTGGTGAACCGCAGTCAGATAAAAAAGGAAATTATTGATAAGTACTTCTACTTCGCTCGTTGATATTTTGATGGCATGTTTTTCCAGCAAGATAAATTGAATCTCAGCAACCTGGCGATTTTCGTTAAAACGCAACTTGCCGACTTCAACCAGAACACTAAATGCAAAATTAGAATCGGCCGGTACAATCATAGGCAGCTCGCCGGATTTGAATGATCCGATATCCTGATGTTGGGGGCAATACTTAATAGTTTCATGGGCGATGAAAGTTCCAATACCGATTGCCGTGATTTTACGATGATTTCTTGTTTTGCGAACGCAAAGACAGCGTTGACAAATAGGGCAGTGTGTCTGCTCCGGTTTGAAGGGTATTGTGGGCGTCTTATCAAAGAGTCGGTTGGGTAAATTTTCTGTAGATGCTTGATTGCGAAAAAATTGTATAAGTTCAATTACGGTGGATTTTTTTTTAAATCATAATCTTTAAATAATTGAGCAATTGCTTGCTGTGAAGCCGTTGCTCCCTTTTTCTTTACCGCTACGGAAAGCTCAAAGAAAGATGCTTTTGGATTTTTAATAAGTTCAACCAAAACGTAAACAGCGGTTTGAGGATTTAAGCGTTCAATTTTTTGGTCAGGTGTTAAAACTTGCAAACGTTTTAATTGCAGCCGTTTTTTACTTTCACTGACTGATAGATAAACAAATCCTTTGGGTGTGTGAAACCGATTAATTTTTTTCTTTTTATACATCTGATTAAGTATCGGATGACATGGCACCGATAGGATATTGAACAGATCTTTTGCTGTGAGACCTTGAAAACTTTTGTCTATGAAACGGCCAATGGTTTGATTCAAATTGCCATGCTTGCAAAATCCAATGTCTTGATAGAACCAAATACCGTTCTTATTAAAAGATGGAATTGATCGCAGTGTGTACCACTTACTGTTGTGGGTAAAGCTAGTATAGTAACCGATTACTTTTAAGAAACGACGGATGGAGATCAAAGAATAGTTAAGGCGTCCGCTGAGTTGATCAATGGTATAGCATTTTTCTTGTTTAAATAACTCGGCTAATTGATAATGCGGATCGGTTTGGTTTGCCATAATATCCCCTGAATGATAATGTATTAAACGCATACGAATTTGGAGTCGATGTTTAATACTATATCATACTATAGAGAAAATCAAGGCAATACTAAATTATGGCGAAATTCTTTATTTCATTGAAATACAAATAGTTATGATTTGGAGGGTACGTTGGTGAAAGGTGAAAAGCAGAAAAAATATTTCGAAATTGAATAAGTATTAAACATAGATTTAGCATAACCTATTGAAATCATTAGACCCAGCCACATTTTGTGGGAATACATATATTCACCCCAGATTCCCCATGTTCCCGCCTTT
>JBGCCY010000200.1:0-17199 GCA_045104975.1 Saprospiraceae bacterium | reverse complement strand
GTCCCCGTATACCCGCCGTGCCGACCGAATGGGAGGGATGGACGGGTATACATTGTTATCGGCTGGCTTTATTTTTTATTTTGTTGAATTCTTCATCTGTCAAAATCTTTTCAAGTTCTTTTGTAATAACTTCGTTTGTTTCAATAAATCTCTCAGATTTTATCATTCCTATTCCTTTTGCATAATAGCAGATTTCATCGAATCCAAATTTTTCATTTAAATCAATTAATTCGATAAAGTATTCATCTTTAAATTTTGCTGTTTTATATTTTTTTCCTTGAACTTCAATTGTTTCAAATCCTAAAAACTTCCTCTTCTTTTTGGAAGTCATTTTACCGTATTTGTTTTTGTATTCGACTTTATAACTATAAGTCTTTGATTTGTCTGAATCGAAAACTTGATGTTCCTTTATCGCAGCAATTATTTCTTTGGAATTATTCTCTTCATATTCTACGTAATTAATTAATTGGGCTTTTCCATTCTTTATTTGTTCCTCAAATGTGTTATATAATTGGAAGTCAGAATTTATTGATTCTGTGATTAGTGTTGCTTTTGATGGATTTGTTTTTGTGCGCCAATAAAAACCAGGTTCGATATTTTTCGGGTCAATAAATTTGTAAACTTTTATTTCTGATTTTTCATTAATTGGAAAGTAATAATTTGATAAACTCTTATTTGAACAAGAATTTAAGAGTATTAATAATCCGATAGTTTCTATTTGTAGTATCTCTTTCATTTTTTTTTCTTTTGCTTGCCGATAACGTCCCCGTATACTCGCAGTAGCGGCGCATAGCCGCTATTGCCGAGTATACATTGTTGTCGGTAGTTTTTATTTTTATTCAATTTCGTAATCGTTTAATTTCAATTTGATTAACATTCTTCCAAATGATTGATTAAAAGCTACCCAATTCTTTTCTAAATTCTTTTTTACTTTTTCAATTGAGCCTGCAAGTTGAGTTTCGCTGAATTCTCGATTTTCAATTTGTTCGTATAAGTCAATATTTTGGGTAACGAGTCTTGAGTCTATATTTATTGGTGCGATTTCATTTGAACTTAAAAGTTTTTCAATCGAGGATTTGAAATTTCTGATTGGTTTTACATGAATTTTAATTTTCTGTATTTCCGATTTAATTGATTCTTTATCTTTTTCGATTCCTTCTTTTTCTGACCGTAGATATTCGATTGACTCTTCAATGTTTTTTAATTTGCCTTTCCCATTATAAACTTTATTCAAAATATCGATTTGCCTAAAAGTCCAATTTAAACTGTCTTTCCAACATTTTTCAGCAATCTGTATTTTGAAAGATTGTTCCATTTTTTTTATTTTTAATTACCGACAACTTGTATCTATCCTTACCAGGTAGAGATAGATACATTATGTTTTTTTACTAAATTATTTCCAACACTAACTGTAACTGCCTGATAATTAGCAAGATACGAAAATGACCTTATGATTCCCAGTTTCATATTACAAAAAATAATAGGTGAAAATATATTTTTATTAATCAACTTTGTTTCTATTGTTATTCTTAAAAAGATCCAAAGGACTTTTCATTTTTTTTAAAGCTTTTGAAGAAATATGTAAATATTTTTCAGTTGTTTTTATTGAACCATGCCCCAAAGCTTCTTGCAGTAATCCAATGCTAAATCCATTCTCCACACAATGTGTAGCGTAACTGTGCCTTAAGGTATGGACAGTTCCAAAGGCGAAAACCTTCGATTTTTCCAATGCTGTTTTAAATACTTTATTTACGGTACTTTTTCCGTACTGCCCACCAGTATGGCCTTCGATTAACCAGTAAGTTGGTCTATATTTTTTTTGGTATTGGTTTAAGTAAGGAAGAACTTCTTCTGCTAAAGTAACAAATCTATCCTTCTTTCCTTTTCCATTTTTAATAAAAATAACTCTACGACTTATATTTATATCTCTTGTTCGAATATTGACCAGTTCCCCCAATCTAAGTCCAGCTGAATAAATCAATAACAATATTAATTTATGTTTCAGATTCTCAGGTGACTCAATTAGGCTTATTACTTCTTCTTGCGAAAATACATTAGGCAAATGTTTAGGTTTTTTCGGTCTGGGTATATCTACTCTTATTTTTTGTCTATTTAATACTTTTTCCCAATAAGCTTTAATGGCATTGATGATTTGATTTTGAGTGGACTCTGATATCTTTTTAAACTTTATCAAATGTAAAAGATACTGTTGCACATCTTCAATTGAAATATCTTCAGGTTGAGTTTTTGGAAAATAATGAAATAAAGTAATTAATATATTTCGATACGATTTTAGAGTGTGATGACTTAGTCGCTTTAATATTATTTTTTCTTCCAATTGAAAGATCGCCTTTTTTTGATTTTCATTTAATGAATCAAATCCTTTAGGTTTAATCTTTTTCATCACTTCATTATTGGAATATCGAAACTGATAAGACTCAGGAATATTCTTTTCGATTTTAAAATCAAATTGAATGTTTTTTAATTCGATATGCTCTTTTAACAACCAATAACTTTGCTTTACATTAGGTATTATCCAACATAGCTTTTCTTTATTCCATTTTCGCCCATTGATATGTCGTACCACATTCAGCCAACCTGTTTTGTCAAAGGGAACATACAGTTCGATCCATTCTTGTTGGGTCTGCTTAACAATAATAAGTTTGCCAATTACTTTCCTTCTTATTTCTTCTTTGTACTTATACGTGGAATAATTAACTGTTGATATATTTTCCTCTATTACTTTTTCGGTAGTTTTTGCCAATCTAGATTTTGGAGACTTTGGATATATTATTTTGTCACCAACAAAAACCCTTTCGATCGCTTCAAATGATTCTTTTTTATAAGGTAAATACCAACAGTTTTTTGTTTTGCTCCATTTTCGACCTTCAATTGTTTTAATTTTATTAATCAATTGAGCTTCTCTTTCAAAGCCAACTTTGATGTGTTTTTCTCCACGGTGAGTAATTGGAGATAGTTGTATTGTGTGAAAAGTTTTAATCATAGCAAGATTGTTTGATCAAATCTACTCATTAGAATTTATTCTAAGAAATTTTATGTGGATAAAATTTGTATTTTCCATACACTCTTCGCCACCTATTCAATGTTACAGAGTATTAAGAGACAGTTGGAAAATGTTGAGATTAAAAGCCAAGTAAAGTAAGTGCTGAAAATGCGTCATAAAAAGTGTACGTTAGAGAAAAATTTAAACCTGCTCTAAAATACTTCCTCTTCTAGTAGAAATAATTCTAATTTAAAAAAATGGGAAACAATATATTAGATGAGGTGGAATCAGATGATTATCCAAAATATGGGCAAAAAGGGTTTCAATATTTCTTGAAAGCGTTCTTGAGTTTATTCGGTTTGTTTTTTTTATCTGGTATTATCAAAGGCTATTTTAATTTGGGGCCAGCTCAATATATTGATTTGATATTTTTAATCATGTTTGTTGTTTTTAGTTTTTTAGGATGGAAAAATTTCAATAGGAGTAGCAAATTAACGGAAAGAACCACCTCTAAAACGACCTGTGGAGAAATTGGAATTATATTGTTTATAGGAATTATCGTTTTGTTGCTAATCTTAATTGTTGTGCCTATGATTAGTTTTTTGGGATCATTAATTACCTCATTTTTTAAATAACGAAATGGAAGAGAATATTTTAGATGAAACCGAAAAGAAAATTGAACCACCAAAGTTCGCTTTAAAATCATTCGATCAATTTTGGTATTCAATAATCTGCTACACGATTGTCCCTATTATATTTGAAATATTAAAAAGATTTGACCTGTTTGATTTTAAAGTAATTTTATCAAATAGGGGAGGTTCCTTTTTTTTAGCTACTTTGTTTTTAGGAATGATCGGATTTGTAATTAATTTTTTCGGAATGCGGAATGCAATCAAAAGTAGAAGGGAAAGTGAAACCTCTACTTGGAAAATTTTAGTTGGAGGTTTTGGAAATCTATTTTTATTTCTCTTATGGATAATATTAATGTATTACTACATTTTTAATTTTTTAGTGGCTGGTCGATTATAAAAAATTAGGTTGGCCGATACTTCTTCTGAATTCCATATAAAAAATTTCTTAAAAACTGATCCTTACAAAATCGAAATTGACTCTGTGTCGGCTTCCGAAAAAACGCATTGATTTCATGTTTACTAATTCTCATATCTACCAAATCAAAAATTTCCACCATTTCGTCATCTCTAAGATTGAGGGCAATTTTTAATTTTCTCAGAATCAAATTATTATTTAAAGTCTTCTCAGGTTTAGGTTGTTCACCTTCTCTTTTTCCTCTTCGAAGATTGATAAAACCATTTAAAAAAGTAGCCAAATCTTTATCATAGATTCCTTTGAATTGTGGATCCTCATCTTTCTTTAACCATTCACTAATTTGCGCCCGAGTTACTTCCACATCAGCCAAGGCAAAAATCTCAATCATTTTATCATCACTAAAATCAAAAGTGTATCGTACTCGTCGAATGACATCGTTATTATTCATAGATTAGTTATACTTGAAATTTATTCAGAAATATTTAAAAAGTTGTAGTTAAATCTAAAAATCAATTTTTCATAATTTTTTAGGGAAAAAATGCAAAACAATTATTTTATTATTTGAAAATGTTCTATTTGATTTCGTTGATTGAGCGGGGTTAACCTTTTAAGCGCAACTATGGGAGATATAAATTTTTGCCACCAAATTAACACGAATTACCTCGAATTTTTGACGATAATAATCTGAATCTTTAATTGAATCTGACGAGTCTGATTTTGCGAAATTCTACGAAAGTCAAAACAGTAAAGATTTCGTGGAATTTCGTCAATTTCGACTTGTTGAAATTTATTCGAGAGTTAAACTATGTGTAATGTTTTCGAGAAATTGGTGTTCATTGGTGGCAAAAAAATCACTACCGATAAGTGTTTCTACAATAGCACTTTAAGCGCTAACACCGCTATTCTACTGACAATAAATCATTAATGTATTCCAATTCAAATCCTAAACTTTTTCCAGTATTCTGAATGTAGTTTATTTCATTTTGATGAGTGATTTTATCTCGTTTATATAAAATTACCAAGTCCGTAATTAAAGCTTCTTTTTCATCTGGTGCATGCTTAAATGCTTGAAAATCAATGGAATAGACTAAGTCTGTTTTTAAACTTGCGATCAATTCAGTTTTACTTTCTTCATCTAAATTAGACTGTTCGATCATTGGAGTGATGAATTCAATTTCCTCCACAGAATTATGGTAATCTGCTTTCATTAAATTTAAAAGGGCTTGCAAGTGAAGTTTTTCGAGTAGCAGCATGTCGATTTTTTCAACTTGTTTTTTATCAATTTTTAGCGTTTTATTTTTATCAAAAAAGTAAATAGCAGCATCGCTTACTTTTTTATTATTCGATTTTGTCCAAATCGCCATCAGAATAGAACCAGCAACTGGGATAAATTTCACCAATGATTTTTTTGCAGATTTGGTAGCAATTTCTGTTGCCAATTGAGTTGCTTTTTCTTTTAAAAGTTCTGGAGCAGATTCCAACATTTCATTAGAAGAAACATTTTGAATTTGATCCAAGTTAGTTTCAATCCCCATCGCATGCAAAGGAATATCGATCAACAAATCTCGATTAATTAAATCTTCTTTATCATAAGCACAAGCAATATCGTAAGTCATTTTTAATTGATTTCCAACTACGCTAGTAATTTCAAAAACCATGGCCACTACACCAAGTGGTCCAGGAGCTGCTGCTGCCGAAGCAGCAATAATCATATTTTGTTGTGCATAATTTTGAACCACTTCATCAATTTGATCTTGGGAAAGACTGGAATTATCGAGATCATTTTTTCTATTTTCGAGGACATCTTCTAATTTTTCAGAAAATGAATCACCTAATTTATTTACAGTAAATTTTAATTGATCTTCAAAATCAGTTTTAGGAATGATTAAACTTTTTGCTTTTTGGAAAAAATTCATGGCGCATTAGTTTTTCAAGAAATAAAAGATTTGTTCTGATTTAGGGTTTTAATATTTAGAAAAATACTAAATTTCATTCGCATTTAAAATTGAAAATATATCAAATATGACAAGTGGTTATTCTAGGACTCCATTAATTAAAAAACTGGGGATCAAAGACAATTTTCGAGTTCGCTTAATTCATTCGCCTGCGAATTACTTTGACTTGCTAGGGGAGTTGCCTAACAATGTAATTTTTTTGCAACGGAAAAGTAAGGAAGTAGATTTTATTCACCTCTTCGCCAAAGACATTAAAACGTTTGAAAAATCATTTTATAAAATAAAAGATGAAATCAAAAAGGATGGAATGATCTGGGTGTCTTGGTATAAAAAGGCTTCGAAAATTCCTACCGATATGAGTGAAGATGTGATTCGAAACACAGCATTGGCAAACGGTTTGGTAGACGTGAAAGTTTGTGCCGTGGATGAAAAATGGTCGGGGTTGAAAATAGTTTGGAGGAAGGAGAATCGGTAATTTTAATCAAAATAGAAAATTCAATCAAAATCAAAATTGCATCAATAAGTAATAATGAAAGAACTCTTTTTTTTATTGATTTTACTTTTTTGTAATTGTATTGTTTTTTCTCAAAATAAAAATACAAAAATGATAGTCTATTATATTCCTGGACAAGGTGCCGATCATCGACTTTTTAATAATATAGAGTTAGGAGAAAAATATGAAGTGCGTTTTGTCAAATATGAAATTCCAAAACGTCGAGAGAAAATGGAAGCATACGCTCGTAGGTTGGCGACTCAAATTGATACGACTCAATCGTTTGTTTTGATGGGAACTTCACTTGGTGGAATGTTGGCTACGGAGATGACGGACTTTTTGAATCCTGAAAAAACAATTATTATTTCAAGTGCAAAATGTCGAAAGGAATTACCGCAACGGTATCGTTTCCAAAGAGTGATTCCAATTCATAAATTAGTGCCAAAAGGAATGATGAAATGGGGGGCAAAAGTAATGCAACCCATCGTCGAACCTGATCGAAATAAAGAAGAGGAAACGTTTAAAAGTATGTTGGAGGATAAAGATAAACGATTTATGAAACGCTCTGTCAATATGATAATCAATTGGAAAAGAGATAGTTATAATCCAAATATTATTCATATACATGGAAATAAAGATAACACCCTTCCTATCAAAAAAGTAAAATATGATTATCTAATCAAAGACGGTTCTCATATGATGACGTTGACGAGAGGGAAGGAGTTGAGTGAATTATTACTGAAGATTTTGCAACAATGAATCTTTAATTTCTCTATTTTTTTAATTGGTATTTATTTGGTTAAAGTCCAGGTAATAAATCGTTCTTCGAGATCGCCAGATGCTGAATTCGAGTAAGAAATTTTCCTCTTCCATATTTGTTCTGATGTTGTATTTTTTTCAATATCAAACTTTTGAGTACTGTAAACTTCCTCACCATTTTGAAATATAAATGCTCTAATAATGAATGCTTTATTTTCTAATTCATCTACGACCCAATGAAATTCTTCAAAAGAGGAAATTATTCTGTCTGATATTCCTTCCCCATTTTCTTTAAAATCCATTTCAAAAGATATAGTTACTTCTGAAGTAAAAACTTGATTCGTATGAAAAATAGTAGTTTCTTCTACATTCCATTTTCCTAAAATGTTTTGAGTTTCCTCCTCTTCCTTGGAACAACTAATAATGGTCAGAAAAGAAAACAATAATAAGATACTTTTTTTCATAGGTATACTTTTTTGTTCTAGAAGTTATAAGAGCATGTTTAAATTTTTACCTTCCTGAAAATCAACGCTTTATGAACCTTACGTCCAATTTAATTTTTATTTAGCTCGCTAAACTTCAAATGAAATTGATAGCAAGAACCACAAATCATTGACTTTCAGTTAGTTAAAAATTTAAACATGCTCTAAAGATGCTCAGCAATCAAAGCTACGTTTTTATCGGAATTTTAAATAGAATTTATTCTAAATGAAGTTGGATAGAAGAACGTAAAACGTCTAACGCTCAACATCCATCGAATAAAATCTAATGGTTGCGATTTATTATTTTTCTGACTTCATTTCTAGCCAACTGATCTACCACTCGGTTATAATTAATTTTATCTGTCGCCTTTTGGTGTGCTTTTATTTTTGTAAAAATGAGTGGAAGTGTTTCTATTCGTACAATTAATTTTTTTACTAATTTAACATTCCTAATTGGGTTGTTTTTTTTAGTTAAAAAATTATTCACTTTTAGTTTTTCTTTTCTCTCTAAGATTCTCACTACATATTGGCTGTCGGAAACGATTTCTATTGTTGTAAAAGTATTGTTATGTTCTTTTTCTAAAAAATCTAATGCCTTAAGGACAGCTAAAATTTCCATGGCATTGTGAGTCGTATCTTCCACGAAACCTTTTAATTCAATATTTTTCTCTTTTCCTAAAATAATTGCAGCCCAACCACCAATTCTTTGTTGAGTATGACAACTTCCGTCTGTATAAATTTGAATATGCATTTTTGATGGATATTTTAAACCGTTTTTTTATCTTGCTCAAAACTAAATTAAATTATGGAAAAGAAAATCAACAGAAGGAATTTTATTACGACCTCTGCATTGGCAGGTGCAGGATTAGGTTTACCGATGACTGCCTCAGGAGAAGCGCCAAGTTTTTTGCAACGGAAAGATGATCGCAAAGTAAATATCGGAGTGATTGGCTTAGGAGAGCGGGGGACTGGTTTGATGGGATTGTTATTGGATAGAAAAGATTGTAACGTCGTAGCACTTTGCGACATTTATGCTCCGTCATTAATTCGAGCAAAAGACCGAGTGGTGAAAGCGGGCCAAAAAATACCTACAACCTTTGGTGATGGAGAAGAAGCCTATCTTAAAATGTTAGAGATGCCTGAAGTAGATGCAGTCTTGATTGCAACGCCTTGGACATGGCATGTTCCGATGGCGGTGGCTGCGATGCGTGCAGGAAAATTTGCGGCAACAGAAGTTTGTGGAGCAACTGATATTCAAGAATGTTGGGACTTGGTGAATGCTTACGAAGAGACGGGAGTACCTTGTATGTTTTTGGAAAATGTATGTTACCGACGTGATGTAATGGCGATTTTAAATATGGTTCGGAAAGGAATGTTTGGGGAAATGATTCATTTGGAAGGTGGCTATCAACATGATCTGCGGCATGTGAAATTTAATGATGGAAAAACACCTTATGGCTCAGGAGTTGAATTTGGAGAAACTGGTTTTAGTGAATCAAAATGGCGAACGAATCATTCCGTTTATCGAGATGGAGATTTATATCCAACACATGGAATCGGACCAGTTGCAATGTACACTAATATCAATCGAGGAAATCGGTTTATGCATTTGACTTCGACATCTTCGAAAGGAAGAGGTTTGCATAATTATGTAGTCGATCATCCGAAGGGAGGAAAAGATCATCCTAATGCAAAAGTGGAATTTAAATTAGGTGATGTGACGACTACGGTGATTAAAACATTTAAAGGAGAGTCCATTATTTTGAGTCATGATACTAATTTGCCAAGGCCTTATTCATTGGGTTTTAGAGTGCAAGGAACGAAAGGAATTTGGATGGCGGTGAATAAATCTTTGTACCTAGAAGGCGTGAGTCCCAATCCACACCGCTGGGAAGAAGCGAAACCTTATTTGGAAAAATATGATCATCCGCTTTGGAAAAAATTTGAGAGTCAAGCAGCTGGAGCAGGACATGGAGGAATGGATTTTTTCGTCATCAATGATTTTGTGGAATCTGTAAAAAATAAAAAGAATCCACCGATTGATGTATACGACGCAGCTTCTTGGATGGCGATTACTTGCTTGTCTGAGCAAAGTATTGCGACGGGAAGTCAGCCGATGAATTTTCCAGATTTTACGAGAGGAAAATGGATGAAGCGGAAGCCTGACTTTGCGATGATTTAATTTAGACTTACTTAACTCACAAGGTGATTCAAAATCACCTTGTGAGAAATATAACTTCAATTTTTCAACTAAAAAGTATAATCTGCTCGGAGCGTAAAACTTCTTGGCGCTTGCAAAGTTCCTGGTCGAACCATGTATTCGTTATTTAAAAGATTCTGACTAATAAATGCTAATTTGAATTTTTTGGAAAAAGAATAAGCCAACCTAAAATCCATAACACCATATCCATTATCATTTGCTTCTCTATATTGAGCAATGCCGAAAAGTGGTAATTGTAAGGCTCTATCAATCGCTTCCACATTGGAATTGTAAATATATCCAGTCCCAATAATGAATTTTTTATATCGAAATTCAAGATCAAATTTAAAGGAATGTTTATTTCGATATTTAAGAATATCCGTTTCAGAACTAGATTGAACATCAATAGTGGTATCTCTATATATTGGATCAATATATGTGTAACCTGCTAGTAAATAGGTAGTTACGTTGCCTATTTTTCCAAATCCATTGACACTTATTTCTGTTCCAATAATACGAGTATCACCAACATTGAGTGATTGGAAGGCAAAGAAACCAAGAGGTACTGATTGAAATTCCATCATGTCTTGATACTCAGACCAAAAGGCAGCCACATCGACATATCCACTCCATTCCGCTATTTTGAAACCTTGTTTTACTCCAATCTCAGAAGACCAACCAGTCTCAGATCTTAAGCTAGGATTTGGAAAGATATTTAATCCACCAGCATTAGTAAAAATAAATTGCTCAGCGATAGTAGGGTAGCGATAGCCTTGTCCCCAAGAGGCACGCAAAAATGTTGCTTCGCTAAGTTGGTAATTTGCACCGATTCTAAAGACTGGTTTTCCTTCGGAAATTTTTCCATTTGGAATCGTATCTCTAAAATTTCCTGCAATTACTTCTTCAGGACTACGCGTAGTATTTTGTTCATATCTAGCGCCTATTGAAATATTTAATTTATTAAAAAACTTTTTGTCCACTTGCAGATAAGTAGCTAAGTTTTGACTTCGATAAGTGGTATCTCCATACAACTCTGCTTCCACAAAAACAGAATTAGAAACCAAACCTGCTGATAGGATTAAATCATGTTCTGTCCATTTTTTTTGAAACTGATATTCGCCATAGAAAAGTTTAGACTTGTTAGATCGATTATCATTGTTGTTATTATTGACATTGAACCATCTTCCTGTTAGTCGATGTCTATTTCCTGAATTGTCAAAATAATTTATATATGGATCAATAGTAAATCGAAACCTTTTCGATGAATTTATAGAACCTCCCAAAGGAGAAGGTTTATATGCTCCTTCGTTTCCATTTTCCCAAAGGAAAAAACTGGCACTTTCACCTGGGTTAAAATTAGAATTAAAACCAATAGTCAAATTATCAGTTATTCGATATCGAGTACCCAAAGAAAATCTTCCATATCGAGAAAAGGTTTCTTTTCTAAAGCTAGATCGATCCAAATAATTACCGCCTAAGACTAAATCTAGTTTATTAAATTTTTGGCGATGAGCAAAATTGAAACCGAATTCAAAAGGCTGATCCGAAAATTTATTGGACTGTTTACTGTAAGTAGAATCTTCTAAATTTAATTGAATACTGTCCCACCAAATTTTCGAAATATCTTTTGGGTCATCATACATCGTATAAAAAGCAGATATTTTCGTGTATGGTTTTGAAGTAGCATAGGCAGTTCGCACATTGATAATTCCGTTGAGAGCAGACGAACCATACAAAGCTGAAGCAGCACCTTTCACCACTTCAATCTGAGCAATATTTTCCACAGGAATATCATCCCATTGAGCTAATCCTGCATCGGCTTGCAGCGCAGGAATATCATCAACTAATAATAACACCCGATTACCAGCACCATAAGACCAACCTGAACCACCCCTAATATTTGGTTGATTACCCACCATAGTTACTCCTGGAATTTTTCCTAACAATTCATCTACAGAAGTACTATTTGTACTTTCTAACAATCGAGGTTTGAGCACTTCAAGAGAAATAGTTGCTTCCGCTAATGGTTTTTCATATTTGCCACTTGTAACTGTAGCAGTTTGAAGAAGGTTGGTTTCGACTCCTAATTCGATATTTAAGACAAGCGTTTCGTTTGCGGAAAGATTAATTTTTTTGATTATTGTTTTAAATCCGACATAACTAAAAGAGATATTATTTTTCCCTGGAGATAAATTAAGTTCGTAATTTCCATCCAGATCAGAGGTAACACCATTACCATTTTGATCAGAAACGGTTGCTGAGATAAGCGGTTCATTTAGCTCAGTATCCATAATTACGCCTTTGATAATTGCCATCTGTGCAAAAACACTCAAGGTCGGAAGTAGGATTAAAATACTGATAATCAGCGATTTGTATAAATTGTGGTGCATGTTGTAAAAGGTTTGAAGAATTAAAAATTAGATAAACAGGATGTTCATGCTATAGGGTAGGATTTAGGTAAATAGAAAACAAATGTAGAAGAAAAATTTAATTGTAAAATGTTTTTTTGAAAAAACATCATCATTTTTTTTTTAAGATGTTTTTAGTTAAACCGATTTTTTTAAAATAAATTGGCTTAATGCATCATATTTTTTTCTAACTTTACGTTACTTATTCTAGAAATACCTACCTAACTTTACCCAATATGAATTATTGGGAAATCCAGATTAAATAATTTATCATTTTATTAAATATATCTCCAAAGTGAAATGGGGAATGTATTTGCCATTTATTTTCATTTATTTAAAAATCTTTAAACTATTCACATGAAAAAATTATTACTACTTAGTTTATTTTCATTCTTATTGATGAACTCGACCAATGCTCAATCAGATGGTTGTGTGCCAAATGTACAATATCAAGATTCTACATTTGGAGTTTATCCTGCTCCTTACCATCCAGATAATAATCCAGATGGAGGTATTCAAGATAAAGCATGTGTTAATACTCCGTACTATTTTACTTGGACTATAAAAATTCCTGAGACGATTACTATTGCTGGTTTTACAGCGACAATTGATTCTATCGTGGTAGCCGAAACTGGAGCTATCGTTAATTTACCAGCAGGAATGGAGTATAGTTTTAATCCAACCTTAGGTGTATTTCTTCCAGCAGATTCTCTAGCGTGTATTACTATTTTTGGATCTCCAGAAGCAGTTAATGTTTATGATTTGAAAATTACGATGACTATTTATAGTCAGGATTTAGTATTGATTGGAAATCCGCAAACGGTAACTTTACCAGATCCATTATTTCCTCAAGCTGATGGAAATTATTTTTTAGAAGTACTAGCAGAAGGTGATCCTAATTGTTTTGTTGATTCAGCAGATGATCTTTTAGCGGAGTCATTTTCTATTCGAAATTTACCTAATCCATTTAGTGATTTTACCTATATCGAAATCGTTGCTGATTATTCAGATGATTTTATTTTCCGAGTTTTTGATTTAGTAGGGAATGAAATTCATAGAGAAGTGATTTCTGTAGTTCAAGGAGTTAACAACCATGAGTTCGATGGTGGGCGATTGGCAAATGGAATTTATATGTATACCATTGAGAAAGATGGAGCACTAGTTTCAGAGAAGATGATTATCAACAGATAAAATAAGATATCAGGTGTGAGGTTGGTTGCTTCGCACTCGGTCATTAGTCAAGGGCTTTTTGGATTATCCAAGGTTTGAAATTAATTTTTCGACATCTGAAGAAAACAAAAAGCCCCTGATACTTAACTGGAAGCGAAGCAACCAAGCTAACACCTGATACCTAAAAGAAAAAAACCTAGCAACTTACCTTCCCTATTTTTTATTTATTAAAAAAATAAAAACCGTTAATATGTTGCATAAATTTATACCCTCATTTTTTTTCCTATCACTTTTTTTCATTTTTGCTTTTCCAACAATTTCACAAAGTCAATGTCCAGGATGTCAGATTTCGTTACCTGGGAATTTAGCCATTGATACTATCTTTTTAGATACTGTTCCGACTGGTTCAGCTAATATGACATACGCTGAAGATGTAAGTTTTAGATTACCAAAAACAACTACACCAGTTGCTGCGAACGATTCTACGATTCAAGGAGGAATTACTTTGGATGAAATTAGAATCTTATATATTTCAAATTTGCCACCAGGATTGGAATGGGAAACCAACGAAGATGTTTATTTTCCAGCGGACGAAACTGATGGATGTGTTCGATTATGTGGAACACCTTTGGCGGTTGGAACGTATGTTTTGGATATTGTTTTAGAAGTGAAAGTTTTATTTATTACCCAAGAATCTACTTTTCAAAGAACAATTGAAATTCTGCCAAGCACGACTGTTAATGATGGTTTTACCATGACGAATAGTGCTGGTTGTGGAGAGGTTGTAGTTTCGTTTGATAATAATGTTCCATCGAATGGGGATAGTGGATTTTCTTATGAATGGGATTTTGGAAATGGAAATACGAGCAGTAATGAAAATCCATCGGATCAAACTTATTCCACTCCGGGAACATATCCTGTTGAATATCAAGCAGTTATAGATACGTCTGGTTATATTTTAACAAAAATTAGAGTGATTGAATCAGACTGTGCAGATATTTTTGGTGGTGCGCCAGATATATATTTAGATATTATTGATCCTAATGGAAATTCCACGGTAACTCCTTCAATTGATAATACAGATCCACCTGTTGAATTTAATTTTAATATGCCATTGATTGATGGGAATTATACTTTGGTGGTCAAAGATGAAGATGGTGGACTAGGAGGACTTGATGATGAATGTGATTTTTATTCCTTTAATAAATTGTCGGATGGAATTTTGATCAATGGAAGTTCATCTGTGGAATTAACGATCCTTCATCCTGTAGATACAATCCAAACTACTGATTCAGTATATGTTTATCCAGTTCCAGATCAGCCAGAATTAAGTTATGAAGTACCATTAACCTGGTGTGAAGGAGAGAATATATTTTTTAATTCTTCCTATTCAACTGGTAATCAATGGATGCTAAATGGATTGCCAATCAATGGAGCTACTGAATCATTTTACCAAGCTGTGGAGACTGGATTTTATTCAGTAGTGTACACGAATGGGTTTGGATGTTCAGCAGAGTCAGAGGTAGTAGAAATAACATTAAATGCCTTGCCAGCAGAACCGACTTTTAATGATAATAACAATATTTTAGGGGTAGTAGTGCCAGGCAATTTGCCAGCAGATTACTCTTTGCAATGGTATTATGAAAATACGCTTTTGCCTGGAGAAACTGAATTGACTTATTGTATGACCCAGTCAGGAAATTACATTTTGGAAGTGACAGACAATGTAACTGGTTGTAGCAATACATTTTCTAGTGACGAGGATTTCAATCCTGAATATAATTGTGGTGTTTTAGGAATTGACGATTTAAGTCAAGGAAGTTTAAAAATATTTCCAAATCCGTTTAAGGAAAATATTAATATTCAGTTTTCTTTAAATGAACAATCTGACTTTAAAATAACTGTAATTGATTTGTTAGGAAGGAGAATTGAATTGGATTCAAGATCTGAATTTGGTGGAGAATTCAGCCAAGTTTATTCTTTTGAGGATTGGAACGCAGGAGTTTATTTATTAGAAATTGATTTTGAAGATGAGCGAATTTATCAAAAAATTGTTCTACAAAAATAAGTAGTTCTACCAATTCAGAAGAATAATTATCCCGAATTTTCATTTCGAAAATTCGGGATTTTTTTTTGACTAAATTGAAAGATGATAAGTCGTGCGGGTTGATTAATCGGGTAAATCTTAGCTCTAAAATACCCGATTAATCAATCTGAACTACTTAAGTATATTCTTGATCAAGATTACATTAATAAACTGAAATCCAATAGTCGCAATACTTTTCGCGTAGGTCAGCAAGGCATTTTAAAACAACTTCATTATTCTCTACCGTATACTTTTATTTTTGCCTCGAACTTTCACAAATTTCACCAAATATTTAGAATAATAGACTTTCGTGAAATTTTGCATAATCTGACTTGTCAGATTTAATTTGAAGAATCAAAATCTAATCGTCAAAGATTGTGCATTTCGTGCAGATTCGTGGCAACCTTCAAATAGTGAACGGTAGAGAAATAAATTATCCTATGGGTTTAAACCTTTGCTCAAATATTAATTATCAACGATAAAATATACTGGCATGTGATTTGTTTTTATTGGGTGTTACACCTCTCCCAAAAGAATCTATCCATGATAAAACCACAATTATTCAATTTTGTATTTCCCTTCACTTTTAAGTCATCTAGAAGATTTATTCTCTGGATTTTATTATCATTAGCTTTAGTAGCGATGCTTACTTTGCCTAGTTTTTCAAATCCTGAACTATCATCTAGTTCCTCTATTTTACCATTTTCCAAAGCTACTTCCTTTGAATCAACGATCATTAATTGTAAAATTAATAATACGATTGCAAAAGGTTTTTCTTCAAAAGAAGCTAGTTTCTTTAAGATGGAACAAGCGGAAGGAGTTTTTGCAAAAGTCCTAAATATGAGTTTAGAAGATGGAGATGGAAATTTGTTAGCATTGAGTTTACTAGATTTAGAAAATGCAGAAATAGATTCTTGTTTGACTTCTAATATTTTTTATGGAAATGAACATGAGAGTAGTGACCAGAATTTTACCAATGATATAGGTAGCGCAATTTTTACAAATAATAGTAGTTTGATTTTTGAAAAAACTGATGGTACATCTTTGATTAGTCGTGATGGTTGGATTAAAATTAACCAATGTGAAAATGGAAGAATTTCAGGAAGTTTCAATTTTAAAATGGAGGAGGAGACGACCACTAAAGTATTGGAAGGAGAATTTGTAAATGTATTGTTAGAGATATAATAATGTCTATTTTTATTGATCGCAGAAAAAAATTATTAGTGAGAAAACTGAATAAAGAATTATATCGAATTAATTGGAAGGTGTCGTATATATCGAATTAGACTTTGTCGATAATCGAGGAAAAAAATGTAGGGATAGCCTAGCTATCACGAGGCTTTTTAAAGAAGAGTATCGGCGAAAGATATTTCGAGATGTACGACAAATTCGGTATTTTATAAACGACTTTAGTTGTTAGTCCACTAAGATCACCTACTTCTAAGTAAGTGTTGATTAAGAGCATGTTTAAATTTTTACCGTCCTGAAAATCAACGCTTTATGAACCTTACGTCCAATTTAATTTTTATTTAGCTCGCTAAACTTCAAATGAAATTGTTAGCAAGAACCACAAATCATTGACTTTCAGTTAGTTA
>JBGCCY010000199.1:0-37448 GCA_045104975.1 Saprospiraceae bacterium | reverse complement strand
ATGAGAAAAAGAAATTTAACAATACTGTACTTGATGGAATTTGTGGCAGATATCGTATTAATAATAATGAACTAATAAAAGTGTATGAAAACAATAATATACTTTATAGCAAGGAATTAGGAATGGAACCAACAGAATTAAATCAAATTTCCGACAGTACTTATGTAAGTAGAAATGTTCAGCAGTTAATTCAATTTAACCCAAAGTCTACAAATATGACTATGGAGATGATTAATATTCATAATGGGAATATCATTTCAAATTACATTAAAATGAAAGATGAGGATAAAATTCCTTTAGAATATCTTATTGATGGTGATTTTGAAAAAGGGCTTTCTGCGTACAAAAGCATCATGAAGAATAATCCAAAGAATCTAGATATCAATGAAGTTACTTTGAATGATTTAGGGTATGACTTCTTAAGTAGAAAGAGAATGAAATTGGCAATAGACATTTTTAAGGTAAATACGATTCTCTATCCTAATAGCTTCAATGTTTATGATAGCTTAGCAGAAGCATATGAAATAAATCAAGAATTTGATAAGGCTATTAAAAATTATACGAAAGCAAGAGAATTGAGTACAGATGAAAATTATCATTCAAATGTTGATAAAAAGATAAAAAAACTAACCGAAAGTAACTAATGTTAACACCGTGTATAATGTGCATTTGACGTAACCATTTCAGAATTATTTCATCTATGAAATAAACCCTTAAAAATAAAATTATGAAAATAGGAAAATTCAGAGTACTAATAATTTTTGTATTTGTTTTGATTATTAGTTGTAATAAAAATGATGACGACTGCATTAACTGTGGAACTTTCGACGCAGAATTACCCTTGTTATTTGTCAAGATAATGGCTACTTCAGGAACCAATCTAATCGAAAATGGAACTATTGACCCAACTAATATTAATGTAGAAGGTGATTTTTCAACCGCATCGTTTCAATTTATTCCAGCAAATGAACTTGGTGACATAAGTGATTTTGATAACTCTCTAGCTTTATCTATTCCAAATGAATCAACATTTCAATACACCATCAATTTAGATGGTTTTGAATCTATAGTTTTGGATTTTACAGCAGAATTCACTAAAATCCCTTGTGACATAACCTTTTTTAAACCTATCGGAGTTAACTTCAATACTGATGAATTAGAATTAATGGAAATTCCCCCACAACAATTTTTGGTTACAATAGAATTATAAAAACGCACTACAATATTAAAGGCTGATTGTCGTGGCCACGCCCGGCGATCAGCCTTTGTTGAACGAAGCGGGGTTCAGAATTTTAATATCGAGTTTCGATTAAGATAAGCAGGACACTCTCAGAAAAGTAAGTGTCCTTTTTTTGGAAAAATTAAAAAAGAAAAACTAAGATCATTAGAATAAAGTCTATTGAAGATTTAAAAAACGAAAGTGAATATGAGATTTTCAGGAATTGTACTTCAATAGATAAACCAAATTTATATTTCGGATGTGGTAGAGTACCATTTCAAATAGAATTCATTGGTGTTATCATGAATGATAATAATCCAGAAATAATTCTTATTGCAGATAAAGAGGCAAGTGCTTTAAAATTAGTTATAGGATTTAATAAAGGTAAATATCAAATATTGAAATGGACAGAATTTTAATACGGATTCTCAATTTAAATTTATTTACTGAGCAGCAGCAGTTGGTTTTGTTTTTCTTTCAGGAACGATTACTTCCAATTCAAGCAGTGGTTGTCCATTTGAATTAAGCCCTAAAAATCTTTGCTCTGGTGTATTGCCAAAAGCATATTCACAATTTTCACCTGCTCGACTACAATCAATAAGTGCATCAAATATCTTCCAATAGCCATAATAATCAATGTGATTGATCTTTCCTTTTTTTAGGGCACGACGAGCAGTTGCATTTCTTTTTCCATTATCAAAATCCATATCTAAGGCATAACTTTCATTATGACCTGCTCGATGCGGAGGACTAGTGGAGTTGTCATGAAGTTGTCGAATGTAATTTCGTTGAAGTACATTGGTGGCTGTTTCGAATACCTTTTTGCCAAATTTTTCTCCTACAATTCGATCATTTTCTGAGACCATAATGACTACTTTGATATCAGTCGGCATTGCTTCATAAGTATCTAAAACACCTCCTTTGAAAGGGCCGGAACCTGGGGAGCAAAGCAAGATAGCGACAGGTTTAGGAATGTTGTGCTCTTTAAAATTTACAGCTAAATCAGCCGTAATAACTCCGCCATAGGAATGTCCCACCATGGCTAAGTTCCGAGTAATTGGTTTAATGAAATCGTCATTTTCCATTCTTTTTAAAGCATCTCGAATAGCTTGACTTACATTGGTTGAAAATTGACTTGGTTTGGGGGAGTAAACATTTTTTTGATACCGAGGGAAAATTACAATATTTCCTTTTCGAACCAAATGCTTAATCCATTTCCCATAAATCATAGGATTGTATCCTCCATAACCATGATTAAAAACGATCACATTGGCAGAATCTGGTCTTGGACTTGCTGGTTCATATAACCAAAAACCATCAGGTGATTGAGCAAAGTCATGTTGAATTACTTCGTCATGAAGATAGATAGCACTACCTGGCCCTTGCTCAGGTGGAGTAGGCTGGAAATCCTTTTGCGAAAACAGGAAAGTGGAAATCGAAATAAAAAGAAGGGTTAAAATATTTTTTCTCATGAAATGTTATAAGTTATTGTTTGAGCATTTCTAAGTCAATAAAAATTGCTATAATTTCAAACGAAATAAATAGCAAAATGGTTGTTTAAATCTCGTAAGTTTGCAAACAAATTTTTGCCTTCTAAAAAATTAAATATGAAGATAGTCAATAGCTGCTTATTACTCTTTTTGCTTTTTAGTTGTTCCCCGAAGCAACAGGAAGCGATAATAGAAAAAGCTCCTTCAATTAAATCAGGAGTCGTAGAATATCAGATTGCCGTTGAACCTAAAGATCCGGAATTTTTTAATGCAGCAGATTTTGGAACGCTGGCGAGTGGGACTTTTAATGCCGAAAAATTACATTTCGTCAAGCTTGATATTGCAGATCAAGAATCGTTTCAATTAGTAGATCTTAAAACTAATGTAGAAACTAATTACTTGGTTTTTAGAGGCGATAAATATGCCTTAGAAAATACTGGAGAAATGCTTCCTGAAATGGGAGAATTGATTTTTCAAGAGGATAAAAAAATGATAGCGGGATATGAGTGTCAAAAAGCAATGGCAAAGATGGGCGATGGTTTTTTAACAGCTTGGCTGACTCAAGACTTAGGCGTTAACTATTGTCCATATGTCGCTTCCAAAGGATTTGCCTTGGAGTATTCGTTAAATATGCCTTTTGGGAAAGTAAATTATTTGGCTATAAAAGTTGAGTTAAAGCCAGTTGATGAAGAATTATTTCAACCTTCCAAAGAATTTCAACCGATTACACTAAAAGAATTGCAAACTAAATTAATGGGGCGTCCAGCAGAATCTGCTTTTGAAAATGGAGCAGTTTTGACTACTTTTGATTTAGAAAATATGGATGGTCAGAAGGTGAGTTTGGAAAGTTTGAAAGGGAAAGTAGTCTTGATTAATTTTTGGTTTATCAATTGTCCTCCCTGCCGAATGGAGATTCCTGATTTGAATGAATTAAAAGCAGAATATGCTGGAAAAAATGTGGAATTTCTAGCGATTACTTTTGATTCAAAAAAGCAGGTATCAGAGTTTTTACAAAAGATTCCTTTCGATTTTCAAATTCTTCCACATGCTCATAAAGTTATTGAAACCTATGGTATACAAGGCTTTCCGACGAGTGTGGTGATTAATAAAGAAGGAAAAGTGGTGGATAGTAAAATGGGTGGATCAATGAATATCAAGGAAGAATTAAAGGCTTTTATAGAAGAGGCATTGGCACAAAATTAATTAATGTAGAGCAAGATATAGCTTGCCTTTACGTAAAAAAAAAGAATATTGGAAACGTCGCAACAGGTAGGAGTTATTGGAGCTGGTAGTTTTGGAACTGCCATCGCACAACTCATTTCAGAAAATGCAAATGTATTGTTATATGCAAGGAATAAGAGTCTTGTCGAAAAGATAAATGCTACTCATGAGCACCTTGGAATTCAATTAAATAAAAATATTATTGCTACTTCTGATTCACAATTTTTGGCAGAAAGTTGCACCCTGATTTTTCCCGTTGTACCATCGGTTAACTTTCGGGCAATGATGAAAAGTTTCTCCCCATATCTACATCCTTATCATATTTTGATTCATGGAACTAAAGGATTTGATGTTCGAGAAGAAGATCAGGCAAAGTTGGAAGCAGGAAAAATTACTCGACATGAAGTGCATACGATGAGCAATGTCATTGAACAGGAAAGTTCTGTGGTAAGAATTGGATGTTTGAGTGGTCCCAATTTATCATCTGAAATCATGGCAGGACAACCGACTGCAACTTTGATCGCAAGCCCGTATGATGAGGTTTTTGTTTTTGGGAAAAAAGTATTAAAAGGACAACGGTTTCAGGTATTCGGTTCTAGGTCAATGTTAGGAGCAGAAATGGCGGGTGCGTTAAAAAATGTATATGCAATAGGTTCAGGTGTGCTAGGTGGTTTGGGATTGGGTAAAAATATTCAAGCGATGTTGATTACTCGAGGGTTAGTGGAAATGATTTATTTTGCCAAAGCTTTTAATATTGATAAAAGTGCCTTTTTGGGAACAGCAGGAATTGGAGATTTGATTGCCACGGCCACGAGTGAAGATAGTCGAAATTTTACTTTTGGAAAAAGATTAGGGCAAGGAGAATCATTGGAGGATATTATGGAAACTATGCCAGAGTTGGCCGAAGGGGTGAGAACGCTAAAGATTTTTAAACACCTTTCCAGACAACATAAAATTAGAGTTCCAATTACACAAATGTTATATAAAGCGGTGTTTGAAGGATTCGAGGTAGAAAAAGCTTTGAAATATTTGATTGCCTATCCTTATGATGTGGATGTGGATTTCTTGTAATTGATTTTTTAATTAATCAAACGAAAGGTAAAATAAAAGTTAAGTCATGCATTCTTATTTTGAGTGGATGGCTTTTCCATTTGATGTCTTCTTTTTACTATTTATTTGTACGGTATATTTTCAAGAATATGGGTAATCGCGCTAAGTCGAGCATCTGACTTTTGATTGGCATCAATGATTATCCATGACGCAAGAGTCGTATTTGTTTCATTAAACATTCTCTTTTTGTAAGTACTATAATCATCCCAAAGAGCTTGTGCTTTCTCATCAACAGGTGTCATCTTCCATCGCTTCAACGGACTATTTTTTATTTCCTTAAATCGCCTAGCTTGTTCTCGTTTGGAAATAGAAAAATAAAGCTTGATTAAATAAGTATCTGACTGAATTAGCATTTTCTCAAAATCGTTTACTTGAGACATGAATATTTTATATTCCTTATCTGTGCAAAAATTATTAACAGGTTCTACCACCGCACGATTGTAATAACTTCTATCAAAAAAAACAATTTCTCCAGGCTTAGGTAACTCATTAATATATCGTTGGAAGAACCATTGTTTTCTTTCATCTTCCGTAGGAATATTTAAGGCGACTATTCTAAAATGTCTTGGATTTATATATTCGGTTATTCTCCTAATCGCACCTCCTTTTCCAGCAGCATCTCGTCCTTCGAAAAGGATGACCACTTTTTTATTATTCTTAATTACCCAATTTTGAAGTTTGATTAATTCTTCTTGTTTCTTTTTTAATTCAACAATATATTTGGCTTCTTCTAAAGATTTATCAAGGTTGATTCTTTTGTTTTTTAATAAAGTATGCAAACCTATTTTTGAATTTAAAAGAGCAACGTCTTCTTTTGTTATTTTTTTTTCGTTCATCACTTGTTATTTTTGGATATTTTAAATGTCAATTTGGATGGCACTACGGTGATATCTCATGATAATATTTGGATCAGGTAATAGTGGAATTTTGGTTTCTCCTTTTCCGTCATAATCAAATTGAGATAAAACATATCTCATGCTTTCTAGTCTTGCTTGTTTTTTATCATTCGTTTTTATGATTATCCAAGGACTAAAATTGGTATGAGTTTTACTAAACATTTGCTCTTTATAATAAGTGTAATCATCCCAAAGTTCTTGTCCTTTCATATCAACAGGACTAAACTTCCATCGCTTTAATGGATTACTTAAGCGAGCATCAAACCTTTGCTTTTGTTCTTCCTGAGAAATAGAAAACCAAAACTTTATTATTTTGACATTATCCTCATAAAGTAAGTGTTCAAATTCTGGAACTTGAACTATGAATTTTTCATATTGTTTTTTAGAGCAAAAACCCATCACAGGTTCTACAACAGCACGATTATACCAACTTCGATCAAAAAAAACAATTTCACCTGCATTAGGTAACACCTTAATATATCGCCTGAAATACCATTGACCTTGTTCCACTTCAGTTGGTTTTGTTAATGCGACAACTCTAGATGTTCGAGGATTTAAATGTTCTTTAAAGCGTTTGATGGAACCACCTTTTCCTGCAGCATCTCTTCCCTCAAAAATAACAGCAACTCTCATTTTATTTTGAGCTATCCATTTTTGGAGGTTTACAAATTCTGTTTGTAGCAAGGCAAGTTCAGCTTCATATTTCAATTTTTTTAAAGTTTTTTCAATTGGTATTTTATTTTTTTTTGCAATATTGATAAGATCATTTCTTGTTTTTGCTCCTAAAAGATGTTCTTGTTTGAAGTTCATTTACATTTTATTTTTTTTTAAGGAAAGTAATTTTAATAAAATATGCATTATAAAACAATGAAATTACAAGTTCAATAATGAGTTTTTAATGATGAAAATCACCAAAATTTTTGATTTTTGTCATTTCAACATTTCTAAATTTTTCTTGTTTTTATTACAAAAAAAAAGCGGCACCTCAATTTAATGAGATGCCGCTTTTTTTCTGTAAAAATATTGTTATAAATTAATCGATATCAATCATATAAGGCATTCTCGCCTGGACTCCTTTAGTTTGCATCATTTCTTTTAATGCTTTTATATGTGGATACATTTCTCCTAGTTCAGTTTGTAACAATGTATTTACAGATTTGTTAGCCATAGGTTCTTTGCTATCATTACCTGTGAAATTATCCATGAATTGCTGAATAGGATCTTTAACTTGAGGAAATTCTTTTAGTCGATAATCAGTAATTCCTGCCTTCTCTGCAGCTATTGCAATCGCATCATCAAGGTCACCTAGCTTATCAACTAAACCAATTTCTAAGGCAGTTTTTCCAGTCCAAACTCGCCCCTGAGCAATCTCATGAGCTTCCGCTTTCGTCATTCCTCTTCCTTCTGAAACTCGCAATAAAAAGTGATCATAAAATTCATCAATATATTTTTGAATACGATCACCTTCTTCTTCATTCATATCAAAAAACGGAGAAATACTGGTTGCAAATTTTGTCGTTTTAACTGTATCCACTTCAATTCCCAAATGATCTCTCATTCCATCTTGGAAACTAGGAATCATGGCAAATACTCCAATCGAACCTGTGATGGTATTAGATTGTGCTAGAATAGCGTCTGAATTACAAGCAATATAATATCCACCAGAAGCAGCCACATCACCCATGGAAGTCACCACGGTTTTTCCATCAGCTTTAGCTAATTCGATTTCTCTCCAAATATTCTCAGAAGCCATTCCACTTCCTCCACCTGAATTTACTCGAATGACAATTGCTTTAATATTATCATCTTGTCGTGCTTTTCGAATAATTCTAGCATATTTATCTCCTCCTACACTTCCTAAATTTCCTTCCCCATCAACAATAGAACCTTCTGCATAAACTACTGCAATTTTGTTGCTAGAGCTAAGATCTATTTTTGTACCTACATACTCTGCATAATCATACAAACCAATTGTTGGAATTTTATCCTTATCACCTAAACCCAAACGAGTTCGCAATTCAGACAAAACTTCATCTTTATACTTGATGCCATCGACTAATCCAGATTCCATAGCTTCTTTAGAATTTAATAAAATTCCTTGGTTCGCAACTGCTCTTAATTGACTAGGTGTCATATTTCGAGAGGCAGCAATATCATTAAGATAAACTTCGTACATACCTCCTAAATATTCTCGAACTTGCAATTTGTTTTGATCGCTCATTTCAAATAATCGGAAAGGTTCTGTAGCACTCTTGAATTGTCCAGCATATTTAACTTGCATTTTCACACCTATTTTATCTAACATACCTTTGAAGAAAGGAATACTTGCCGCAAATCCATCAAATTCCATTACTGAAAATGGGTTGATGTAAACTTGATCAGCCGCTGATGCTAAATAATAGGTTCCTTTAGAATATGCAGGTGCATAGGCCAAAACAAATTTACCACTTTCTTTAAAATCGTTTATTGTTTCTCGAAGATATGCAGCGTTGGCTTGGCCCAAGCTTGCACTAGTTAAATCAATCATTATTCCCTGAATATTATCATCCGTTTTGGCATGAGTGATACTTCGAGCCATATCGTGAACCCCCAGAATATTATCCATTTCCAATTGGAATTGATCTACCTGAACATTATTCGTTTTTTCTGGAATCTTACTTTGAAGGGAGATGTTTAAAATTGAATTTGGTTTAGCGGCAGTTTTCACTTCTCCTGTTGCGCCTGCTACTAATCCAGCTACGGAATAACTTCCAATAAAAAACAAGGCAACTCCTGCTAAAGTAATTCCCAAACAGGAAGCGAAAACAAACTTGAAAAAATCTTTCATACAAATATTTTAATTTTTGAGTTTAATTTTATTTAGAACTATTTTTCATTTCACAAAACTAGAATAATACACGTTATTTAATAACAAAATGTTTTGTAAAAGTAGGTGATATTCGATATTTGAAGGTTATTTTTAGATAAAACCACCATTAAAGAGGATTGGGAAAGACTTTTTAGTGATTGGCTAATTTTTAGAAAAAAAAGTAATTAAAAACCCCATCCTTTTTACCTTGCGAAACGTCTTTAAAAATGAAGTTCTTAAACTCTAAATTTACGATATGAAATATTCTAATGTCTCAATTTTTGTCATTTTTAGCATTCTTCTTTTTTCTTCTTCTTGCAAAAAGGATGACTCAACTGAATTGGAAGTTGAGGCAAGATTTACTACACCTATTATTGAATATGGGGTAGTCACTTTTAAAAATTACTCCCTAAATGCAACAGATTACCTTTGGGAATTTCAAGATGGAAATATTTCTACTGAAAAAGATCCCACTCATGAATATTTTGAATTAGGGATTTTTGATGTAAAACTAACTGCGAGTAACGGAGATGAATCTGATGTCTTTTTATTGAAGGTGGCGATAGGACAAATTTATCCTGAAAATTTAACTCAATTGTCTGATTTACCTTTTGGATCAAGAACTCAAATGATTCATTTTACCAAAAATGGAAAAGGATATATTGCTGGTGGAGTCGATTATTCTGATTTTCAATATAAAACAGATTTATGGGAGTTTGATCCTTCTGATTATTCTTGGACATTAACATCAGAAGAACTTCCAATTAATTTAAGTAATGCTACTAATTTTATTATAAATGAAAAGGTTTATTTTGGTTTTGGAAATTCAAATTTTGGGACAGAAGCTTTAGCTTTTTATTCCTATAGTTTTCAAAATAGTTCATTTCAATATGAATGTAATTTACCAAGCAACCAAGCTAGTCCAGGGCAATTAATAGATCCAGTTGGATTTGCCCATGATGGATTCGGTTATTTGATAGGAAGAGATCAAAATGACAATACGCAGAAAAGGATGTGGGAATTTAACCCTAGTGCTCAGGAATGGACAGAGTTTGGAACTTATTCATGTGAAGGGAATGCAGGAATGTTTCATTTTATTATTAATGAAAAGTTATATATAGGGTTAGGCAATGAATATTCCTATTCATCTTTTGATAGTCGTAATGATGTATGGGCTTATGATTTGACTAATAATACTTGGGCGAAAAAAAATGACTTTCCAGGAGTAGGGCGAAGGGATGGAATAAGTTTTACTCATAATGGAAAAGGTTATTTTGGATTTGGATTAAATGCTGATCCAATTACAGGAGCCGTTAAAAGTTTCTCAGATTTATGGGAGTATGATATTGTGGCAGACTCCTGGACTAAGATTGTAGATATGCCAGTACCAAATAAGCAAGAGTTGTTTGCTTTTGTCTTTGGAAATTCTCTTTATTTTGGAGGCGGAAATAATGGACAGTCTGGTTCGACGAATGAATTTTATGAATTGAAATTAGATTAGAATTATAAAATCATTTTGAAAACGTAAAACATTCAAAGTAAAACGTCCTTTACTTTTTTTGATATAATTTTTGATAAATGTCAAAATAATAAGTCGTCCTTCCCGCAATTTTTTCAACTAAGCAAATACCTTTTCCTTTTGGTGCTTTTTTTCCTTCGACTCTCCATTGGAAAAAATCATCTTCAGTTTTTTCTTCTTTATAATATCGAGCACGATCAATGGCAATGGACAAAATATTTTGCATAGTGTAGTAGATTGCTTTTTTTTGTTTTGGTTTTAAAGCATTGACAGGAGAAGCGGGGTGGATTCGAGTTTGAAAACAGATTTCATCTGCATACAAATTTCCAACACCAGCCAGCAATTTTTGATTCAGTAAAAAACCTTTGATCGAAGTTTTCCGACCTTCCATTTTTTGAAAAAAATCATTTTCCGAAATAACTAAGGCATCTTCTCCTAGCCCACTTTCTGCAATGTATTTTTCCAAATCTTCTAAATATAATATCCGAGCAAATTTTCTGGGACAATCAAAGCCTAGTCGATATCCATTTTCAAAATGAAAAGCAAAACGTTCATGCCGTGGTTGATCCATTTCATCTTCATAATATTTAAAATCGCCTGTCATCCCGAAATGAAACAGAACATCGTTGCCATCATCTAATTTCCCAAAAAGATATTTCCCTCGTCGAAAGGAATCGACAAAAGTCCTTCCCGTCAGTTTATCAATAAAACTATCCCCATCAATATTGCGCATTATTTTATCATCTTGAACATGCACTTCTCCAATTCTTTGATGCAAAGATGTTTTATCAAAATAGAGTTTGAATGTATTGACTTCTGGTAATTCTGGCATATTGATTTTTAATAAAAAATGGATTGAAAAGTATTTTAAAAAAAATCAAAAGTACATAAATCTTATTTTCTTCGAAAAAATGCTAGGATTAATATATAAAAATGAGGATTTGATTGGAAAAGAATTTATTATTAGAAGGAACAAAACAACAAATTTTTTTATGGAAATCACTTCATTAAAATGCAATAATTGCGGCGCTAATTTGGAAATCAATCCAAATATCAAATTCTTTACCTGTACATTTTGTAATAGCTCTTTGACCGTTAAAAAATCTGGAAACGTAATGTTTACTGAGGTTTTAGAAGACATAAAAAAGAATACAGAGAGCTTAATTGACAACTCGGAACAGATGTTAGTGGAGAAAAAAATTGCTCGATTGGATCGGGAATGGACATTGGAAAGTCAAAAATATCTACTTAAAGGAAACAAAGGTGAAAACTATCATCCTGAAAGTGTGAATGGATTCACAGAGGTTGCAGGTGGAATTTTTGCGGTAATATTTGGGATTTTTTGGATGATATGGACTTCCACTATAACAGGTGAATTAACTGGTATATTTTCGTTATTTCCTTTGTTTGGAATTGTGATAATTGGATTTGCAATTTTTCATATGATGTCAAATTTAAATACAAAAGATTCCTACAAATCGGCTAAGTCGAGATACTTAAATGAAAGAAATCGATTGCTGTCTGAATTGGAGGAATATAAAGAGAGATAAATTACTCTTCAATAAAATATTCATAACCCCAAAGTCCTTTTTTTGTAACAATATAAACACGGTCTCCTTTTTTTGAACCAGGAAAAAGAATTTCTTTGGTTTTGACTCTATGGATTTTTTGATCTTTTACGAAAAAGAGAAAAATTCCATCCTTCTTATTTTTCGTTTTGACTCGTCCAAATCTGCTTTGAAGATAAGCTTCTTGACTTTGAAGTTCGACTTCGGTTTTTTGTTTGGAAGAAAAGGATAATAGTCGATTGGATAAACTGCCCAGCAACGGAAATACTAACAATGCAATTACAATAAAAAAAATATACAATTTTAATTTCTCCAGACTATCGTGAAATTGTTTGGAAAAAAAATAACCTGCTGCAATTCCAACTAAAGTACCTACTATCAATGATCGCAAAATTAAACTTTTCCCTTCGAAAGTATTGCTAAAATATTTTACTTCAAAAGCATATAAAAAAGCCACTAAAAAAATGGACAAGGCACCTAAGATGCCAAGTGCATATTCTGATTTTTTTAATTTTTCTCTATTTTGACCACCAAAAGGTAATGGAATCATATATTATATAGGTTTATTTTTAAAACAAAAAATTATTCCTTTCCAATCAGGATGATTTGAGATTTCAGAAAAATTAGGAGCGTAATCTGCTATGACATTTCCCCAAAATAATTCTGACTTTTTATTTCCTTTCATTGTCCTGACTTCCCAGTTTCCTTTGAAAAAATCAAACACTTGAAAGGCTAGTTTTTTCCCAAATTGATTTCTTCTTTCTTTTTCAAAGATATAAAATTCTGCAATTGAATAAGTAGGTTCCGTTTTTTGTTCAAGGCAACAATCATTGATTAAGGCAAAACCAATTTTTCTTTTTCCAACAAAAAAATAAAGCGGTGTTCTATTTTTGTCAATCCAATAAGAATCAAGGTAAGGATATTCGGTGTTTGTAATTCCTAATTCTTGGAGATAGGTGAGCAGGTGAGTTTTGAAATTTACTTTTTCATCGATGGGGATTTTTTGGAAGTGTAGATTAGTCATGGAAGGATGTTTTCCGTAGAGACAAGGCATGCCTTGTCTCCACAAGAATTCTAAATATTTTCAAATTGCAATTTTGCTAATCCAGCGTAAGCTCCATTTTCAATAGCAGAAAGTTCTTCATGAGTTCCTTGCTCAATAATTTTCCCATTGTCAATTACATAAATACAATCGACTTCTCGAATCGTAGCTAATCGGTGAGCAATAATTATAGATGTTCGACCTTCCATTAAATTGTTCAAGGCATCTTGAACCACTTTTTCTGATTCTGCATCTAGTGCCGAAGTCGCCTCATCTAATAGTAAAATAGAAGGATCTTTAAGTATTGCTCTAGCGATGGCAATTCGTTGACGTTGTCCACCTGAGAGTTTAATTCCTCGTTCACCCACAACCGTATCGAGTGCTTCAGGAAAGGTTTTGATAAACTCCCAAGAGTTAGATTTTCTGGCTGCTTCGATAATTTCTTCGTCTGATGCTGATGGATTTCCATAAGCAATATTTTCTCGAATTGTTCCACCAAATAGTATAACCTCTTGCGGAACAATCGCAAAATTTTTCCTAAAGGCGGAAATATTATAATCCAAAATATTTTTACCATCTACTTTTATATCGCCATTTTGGATTTTATAGAATCGCAAAAGCAATTGAACAATCGTAGATTTTCCAGAACCACTTGGCCCGACTAATGCTACTTTTTGACCAGCCTTGATTTGGAAATTAATGCCTTTCATGACTTCGATGTCTTTTCGAGTAGGGTAGTGGAACCTCACATCAGAGTATTCTATATTCCCTTCAAATCTTTTAAACTCATTGTCGATGGCAGGATCTCGAGGATCAACTTCGCTTTCCATAGAGAGGATTTCTCGAATTCTTTCTGTTGCTCCAACTGCACCTAAAAGTTCTGTATAAAAATTTCCTAAGCCAGCAATGGAGCCTCCGATAATACCTGTGACGAAAGTAAACATTACCAAACCTCCTGCAGTCATTGGACCTTCTTGAATTAAAACAGCTCCTTTGTAGACTACAAAAATTAAAGCACCAAATAAAATCGTAACAATAAAGGTGGCAAATACTGCTCGTCCGTTGGCATATTTTAATGCAATTTTGACCATCGTCTGATTAGCTTTTCCATAGCGAAGTGCCTCAAACAATTCATTGGAGAAAGCTTTAACAACACTAATAGATTGCATCGTTTCGCTCAAAATAGTGTTGGTATCAGCTTGAGCTTGTTGCCTTTGTTTTGATAAACCTCGAATCCATCTTCCAAAAACCATCGCCAAAATAACCGCAACTGGAAAAGTTAATAACATGATAAGAGCTAACTCAGGTGTTTGAATTCCAAGGAAAATTAGCCCAACTATTAATAATAATACTTGTCTTAAAAATTCGGCAATCGTAATCGAAAAAGCATTATATAATCTTTCAACATCAGAAGTTAATCTACTCATTAATTCACCTACTCGATTTTCTTCATAAAATACAATTGGCAAGGAAACTAATTTTTCATAAAGTGCAATTCGCAAATCTGCAATTCCTTTCTCACTTAATCTAGCAAACAATAAAACCCTAAAATAAGAGACAAAACCTTGGGCAAATAAAACAACAAACATCAACCAAAAGAAATCGTCCAAATCCATTCCTTTATAATCAATACCTGAGGCAACGTCCATCATTTTTCCAATCAAATATGGAAACAACATAAAAACCATGCTGCTAAGAAATAGCAATATCATTCCTAGAATAAGAGATAGTCTATATGGTTTTACAAATTCAAAGATCTTCAACGCATCGCGAAAAGTCTCCGTATTTATTTTTCTATTTTTATCTTCTTCTAATACTTCTGGTCGATTCCGAGCCATAATTTTATGCGTATTTTTGATTCAAGGACTATTCTCTTATTGTTAACTCAATCACAAGAATGGTCTAAGAACAATATTTTTCTTCTTTGGAAAATCTTTGTAAAAACAATACTTTCTAGGTTTCCAATTTTTTTAATCAGAAAACAAAGTTACACAAAGTGGATTTTAAATTCATTTTAACTTAAATTGCAAATGTATTTGTTTTGTAAAATTTTTTATGCTTCATTTTCTCCCACAAATTACATTTCGGCATAATATTTGCATTACTCTAATATAACAAAATACTATGGGTAGACTTCGAAAACACTTAACCTTTCCAAGTTATCCTATCTAAAAAAGTACTTTTCAAGTACCAAATAACCTTCACCGAAAGAATCCACTAAACTTTTAAAACCATATGGTTTGCCTTGCAAACTATATTGAACTGATATTTATTTATCATTTTATTCTAATTCAATATTTATTGATTTGGAAAAAATGCAGTTAACAACATACTATTATTATACATCAACAAACACCATGATTATGAAAAACTCACAGCCAAGAATTGTTGTGCTATTCTTAGCAATTCTATTTTCTCAACATGCCTTTAGTCAACATTCTGAATGTCCAAAAGTTTTAGATGAATCTATTCAATTGTATCAATCAGCACATGCTGCAGTTGCCTGTGAATATGATGATTTCGGAAAATGTATCAATTCATTTGCAAAAGTACCTTTGTTAAGTGAGCAATTATACTTTTTTGATACTCGATTTAGAAGTAATGGAGTCGAATTAATTTGGAAATCAAAAATGACTTTTGCCGATGAAAATTTTACAATTTTAAGAAGCCGAGATGGCGAACAATTCCATGAAATTGCAGAAATTAATTCTTCGAATTTTGAAGATGGACAGGTTACTTATTTAGATAATTTGCCGATGCTTGGAAACAACTATTATATGTTGAAAAAAGTAGAAGATGGAAAGACTTTAATTTCTAATCAGCAATCAGTTTATGTTTCACTCGGTACATGTCATTTGGAAACGATGGATGTAAAAAATGAAAAAGACGAGGTGAAAATGAAATACTTTGTCGACAACTCTGGTCTTTTCCAATTATTAGTAACTGATACTGAAGGTCATGAAAAGGAGAGAAAAAATATTGCCTTGACTACTGGGAAAAATGATATACAATTTTCATTGCCAATGAACGGAATTTATTTTGTGACTTTGACAAATGGTTTTAGTTCAGTTACTGACTTGGTTATTCAATCTGATGGTTCTGACGGATCAAAATCGAATGTTGCAAAATCAAATAGCACAGACAATTCAAACAAATAAGAATTTTACTTTGATGACTTTTTAAAACTCTTATGAGTTTTAGTACGGCGGGTTCTAATTCTTTTTACCCGCCTTTTTTTTGTAATAAATCTCATTTAAAAATGAAAGTCTAACTATATCCAATGAAATGACTTTCTAAACATTTGAGAACTTGGCTCCGGTTGAGTTCTCATTTTTTTTTATACCAGTTTCAATGTTATTTTAGCCTCGAAAACAGTGCACTATCATATTTAAGATAAGATTAACGTTATTGATAAAATGAAAATTAAACTATTTATTAACTTGAAAGATTCTAAGTAAAAAACATTTATTTCAAAAAAATATTTTCTATGAAAAATCTTTTAATTCTTATTTTTACCTTTTCATTTTCCATTCTTTACTCTCAAAGTCCAATTCAAGTTGGATTGAAAAATTACAGAGATTTCCGAATTCCAGAGAAAGTTTTTATTCACACCGACAAGGATATTTATGCTGGTGGCGAAACTATTTGGATGGCAGCTTATTTAGTTGATGGTCAAACCCATCTTGCTGGTACCGTAACGAATACTCTCAAAATTGAACTGAGAAATATTGAGGGAGAAGTTGTATTAAATCAAATTCTATTTTCTGATCAAGGTCATTCCTCAGGAGATTTTTTGATTCCAACCAGTATGCAGCCTGGAGATTATCAAATAGTTGCATACACCAATTTTCAACTTAATAGTGGAAATGAATTTTTATTTCGAAAAAATATTCAAATCATAACTGGAATTCAAGCAGAAGAGAAGTTAACTGAGACATTATTAACTTCATCACCTTCAAGGAGTAGTTCAATTATTACTAAAGGCCAACCAAAAAATAATATTCGTTTTTTCCCTGAAGGAGGAGATTGTGTTTCTGGAATTCCCTGTCGGATGGCATTCGTAATTGAAAATGAATCAATAAAACCTAATTCTACTTCTGGGTATTTAGTGAATCAATCTGGGAAAAAATTAATTAAAATTTCATCTAATGAATTTGGTGTTGGTAGGTTGAAATATCTTCCTAAAGAAAAGGAGGAATTCTGGATTGAATTATCAGAGACCAATGAAAAAATCAAGTTACCTCAGCCAATCTCAAAAGGCTATCATTTGAATATAAAGCAGGAGCAAGACTCCATTAAAATTTTTGCAAAAACTAATCTTCCTAATGGCATAAATGGTTCTCGAATTGTTTTACACCTTAGAGGTATGTTATTGGTGGATAAAAAAATTGAAAGTAAGCGTTCATTTATGTGGCTAAAAGTAGGAAAGGAATCCATTCAACCAGGAGTGGTAGTTTGTACTCTTTTTGATGAGCAAGATTCACCTGTGGCGGAAAGGTTATTTTTTATTTCTCCTGATATCGCCGATTCTCAATTGGAAATATCCCTTGATCAAGAGACCTTAGAAACTCGTCAAGAAAACAAAATAAAATTTCAAACTTTATCTGAATCGAATACATCAAAAAATTTAGATAGCAGTAGAATAAGTGTAAGTATCATTCCTAATTTAGTCAATACACCGATTCAATCTGGAGATATTAGGACTTGGTTATTGTTGAATAGTGATGTTAATTTATCAATACCGTTTGCTACTGATTTGATTTTTGGAAAAAAGCATGAAGATCAATTAAAAATAATTGACGATTTTATGATGACGAGAGGTTGGAGACGATTTCGCTGGAAAAGTGTTATTAATTCAGAAAATTTGAATCCAACTTATGAGGTGGAAAGAGGTATTCTAATTAAAGGCCGAATGGGCGTTTATGAAAAACCTAATAAACCTCGTCCTGGGAAAATTTTCCTATCTCAACCTAAGACTTCACTTTCAGAGGAGAAGATGACCGATATAAATGGGAACTTCGAATTTGGACCGTATGGCTTTTTTGATACGCTTGATGTTTATTTAGAAGGGCGATATAAAGCAGGAAGACGAAATCGATTAAATCCTAAAATCACACGAGAAAATAACTCGTATGTTTTTTTAGAAACAATAAAAAATGAGGTACCGAAAATTCCTTTTACGTCTAATTATCAAAAAAGCAAAATGAAGGAAGAACTGATTCTTGCCTACCAAGAACTGAGTGATAATAAACTTACCATAGCTCGAAAATATGATTCCTTATCTATTATGCTGAGTGAAATAGAAGTGAAGACTCGAAGGATTTCACCTGAGGAAGAGAAACGAAAAGAAAGAACACTTCTCTATCAAACTCCGAGTAACCGATTAGTGGTTAATGACTTGCCAGGAGGAAGAACTGCTCGGACTACTTTTGATCTTTTACGTAGAATACCAGGAGTTATGGTGAGTGGATTTGGAGGGCAAGAGACTGCATTGATTCGAGGTGTTGGAGCTTTGGGAGGCTCGAATACACCCGTTTATTTTTTAGATGGATTTCCAGTTGATGAAGGTTTTATTCGAGATTTTCCAGTAGAGAATATTGAATTTATAGATGTCCTAAAAACTGGCCGTGCTGCTGTATTAGGTTCAAGGGCTGCAAATGGTGCGATCCTTATTTATTCCAAAGTTGGTTCTTCACTTGATTCTAAACCAATTACTGGTTTGTTAAGAATTAAAGTAAAAGGGTTTTATAGAGCAAGAGAATTTTCGGTTTTTGATGCCATGGAAGAAGGAAATCAAAATAGGCCAGACATCCGAACGACCATTCATTGGAATCCAAATTTACGAACCAATTCGAAAGGGATAGTGGAGGAAAATTTTATTACTTCTGATCAAACTGGGAAGTTTATTATTATTGCCCAAGGATTACAAGCTGATGGAAAACCTTTGTTTGGAACAAAAGAATTTAGTGTGGAGGAATAATTTTTTTCTAATTAGCTGTATTATAAAAAGAAACGAACACTAATTCTTTAATGAGTTAGTGTTCGTTTCTTTTTAATAATCTTTAATTGAGAGAGGGTTAAGGATTCTTTTTCCGATTCAATCTTTCACAGATTATCTGAACGCCAAGTGATCTTCCTTTTTCATTTATCACTTTTAACTTTTTCAATAATAAATTATCTAATTTCAAAAGTTGGTCATCCAATTCTATGGTCAATTGTTCTCGAACTTGTTCCGCTTGATCAGTCGGTGGGAAATCTCCTCTTTGTTGATCTGCCATTAAAAAAGCTAAACGATTATTCACCCGAATTCCATAGTTTAAAGGGTCTTGACGACTTTCATTACTGGTCATATGAATATTATTTTCGATGACCGACATCTCTTTTTCTAAATCTGCTAAAAGCCCAAGTACTTCATCGTACTCTTTTTTTCCTTCTAATTTATTTTGGAAATATTCCACATCATCTCTAACACTTTTGATATCTGTCATTGCTAAATGTGCATCGCTTACTTTATTTCTGACTTGCAACAAGAAACTTAATTGGTTTCGATAATCTTCATCCGTATTTTTTAAACGAGGATCTTTAGCGATGGTAAATGGTTTTGTTTCAGATTTTTCATCGACCGTCAAAGTAGCGGAATAATCTCCTGGAATTGCTTTTGGCCCTCGGTTAGGAGAGGAATATAAAACCATTCCATCAAACTCTTCAAAACCAGGATACCTCATATCCCAAACAAATTTATTATTGTCATTATTAACTTTGAGTCTTTGTTTTTTATCTTTTGCATCGGAAGTGAAAGTTTGAATCACTTTCCCTTTGGCATCTTTAATTTCTAGTTTAACTTTTTTCTTTTCTTTTTTCCCATCTGTTGTTTTTTCAAAGTTTTTTATGAAAAAGTTAAACAATACCCCATTCGGATGATTCTCACCCACCTTGTTATAATTAGGGCTTCCCCAACTTCGAGATTGTGCCATTCGATAAGCTGGTTTTGGATCATAAAGATGATGAGATTTGTAAACTATTTTTTGATCTAATTGCTGGAGTGGCCCCAAGTCATCAATCATCCAAAAGCTTCGACCATGAGTAGCAGCAATTAAAGTATTGTCTCGAATATGCAAATCTCGAATGGAGACGATCGGTAAATTTAGTTGAAAAGGCTGCCAATTAGCTCCATCATTAAATGAAACATACATTCCCCATTCTGTTCCAGCATAAAGCAATCCTTTTCTAACAGGATCTACACGTATGGCACGAGTGTAATGATTTTCTGGAATCCCGTTGGTGATTTTTGTCCAAGTTTTTCCGTAATCATTTGTTTTGTATAAGTATGGAGTATAGTCACCAAACTTGTAAGAGGTGGCTGCTAAATATGCTCCTCCTTTTTGATGAGGATCTACATCAATACAGTTCATCATATTGAATTTTGGTGAACCTTCTGGTGTAACATTTTCCCAGTTCTTTCCTCCATCGTGAGTAACATGAACTAGTCCATCATCACTTCCAGTCCAAATGACACCTTCCTCTTGAGCCGATTCTGTCATGGCAAAAATATTAGCATAATGTTCTGCACCTGTATTGTCTTGGGTAATTAGGCCACCCGAAGATTTAATGGTTTCAGGATCATTTCTGGTCAAGTCAGGGCTGATGACTTGCCATGATTGGCCTTCGTTGGTAGTGACATGCAAGTAATTAGAACCAGCATATAGTTTCTTTGGATTATGTGGAGAAAACATAATCGGGTAATTCCAATTGAATCGATATTTCATCACTTCTGCTCCTGAGCCAGCAGGATTAAATGGCCAAACATTTGTTGAACGAGTCTGACCATTGGAGTGATCTTTTCGCATCATGTAGCCTTTGTAAGTTCCACCGTAAACGATATCAGGATTAATTGGATCAGGTGCTAAATGCGCACTTTCTCCACCTGCTGTCGATTCCCAGTCTTGTTCTGTAATTGAACTATTGGACGAACGATGAGAAATCCGAATGGCAGAATTGTCTTGCTGTGCTCCATAGATTCTAAAGGGAAAAGAGTTATCAGTAGTAACTCGATAGAATTGAGAAGTTGGTTGATTATGATAAGTAGTCCAATTTTCTCCAGCATCAAAACTAACTTGTCCACCTCCATCATCTGCTATTGCCATTCGTTGATTATTATTTGGAGAAATCCAAAGATCGTGATGATCGCCATGTGGAGTTCCGATTCTTTCAAAAGATTTCCCACCATCATTTGATCGCCAAAAACCAACGTTCAAAACATAGACTCGATCTACATTTTTAGTGTCAGCATAGATTCTTGAATAGTACCATGCACGTTGTCGAAGAGAACGATTGCTACTGGTTTTTTTCCAAGTCATTCCTCCATCATCGGATCGGAAAACACCGCCATCCTTTGCTTCAATAATTGTCCAAAGTCGATCTGAATCCAAAGGGGATACGGTTACTCCGATTATTCCAATAACCCCTTTTGGGAGTCCAGGTTTGTTGGTTAATTTTTCCCAATTATCTCCTCCATCTGTACTTTTCCAAAGATGACTATCTGGACCACCGCTATCCATTCGGTACCCATTCCGTTTGATTTGCCAAGTGGAAGCATAAATGATTCTAGGATTATTTGGATCTAAAACAACATCAACTGCTCCTGCTTTATCACTTACATAAAGTATTTTTTCCCAAGTGGTTCCTCCATCTTTTGAACGATACAATCCACGTTCTTCATTTGGTATCCAAAGATTTCCCATGGCTGCTACGTATAATATATCAGGATTAGTAGGATGAATTCGAATTCTTCCGATGTGTTCAGATTTTTTTAAACCAATTGATTTCCAAGTATCTCCAGCATCGGTGGATCGCCAAAGCCCTTTTCCAGAAGAAACATTTCCTCGAACAGTTTGCTCTCCCTCACCAACATAAATTACATTGGGATCGCTTTCCGCTACTGCAACTGCTCCAATCGATCCTCCAAAATATCCATCAGAAATACAATTCCAAGTATTGCCTCCATCCTTAGTTTTCCAAACACCTCCACCTGCAGTTCCGATATAATATAAATTTGGATTGTTTGCAATGCCTGCAACTGTGCCGGCACGACCTCCTCGGAAAGGGCCTACTAAACGCCATTCCATAGTATTATAATAAAACTCATCAAATGAGTTGGGAGGAGGTTTTTTATTTTGTTGAGCGATATTTTGAAAGGGGAGAAGTAGTGTAAAAAGGAAGCCCAAGGAAAAAATAAAGATTTGTTTTTTTGAAGAAAAGTTGGTTGTTAGGTTTTTCATATTGTTCGTTTAGTTATTACAGAAATTGATTTTCAGAAAATTGAAAAGTTAAACATACACTAAGTTAAATAATATTGATTCTTTTCAAATAGCAAAAAGGAATTTCATTTTGTTTATTTGTGAAATATTTATCCTGATTTTTTACTACTTCAATCATTGATATATTTTCAGTCTACTTTTTGTTCAGAAAGTCAAAAGACTATTTCACCCTTTCAAAGTGGTCATCCAATAATTAAGGGTAGTTTTTCTTCTTAAAAAAACTACATTTAGATTTATAGATGAGGGTGAATAATAGAAAATGAAAAAAAACAATGGGGATAATTTAAGTATGAGTATTTCTTCTCTTATGTGAAATTTTAAAACAAAAATATGAAAAAATCATTACGCTTTATTTTAGTTTTTATAACAATGGCCTTACAAAGTTATATTTATGCTCAACCTGGAGTGGTTGATGTTAATTTTAATGGTGGGGATATTTCTCCTGCAGGAGTGAATGCTTCTGATTTGACAGGTGAAGTTTGGGGAATAGGAATTCAAAGCGATGGGAAAATTATCACATTTGTAGATGATAGTGGCTCCAAAATAGTTCGATATAATGTTGATGGCACTATCGATTCTAATTTTGGTACAATAACAAGTGCTCAAAGAGGGCGAGCATTAACCATCCAAGATGATGATAAAATTTTGGTAGGAACCATTGGAGGAGACATCGAACGGTATAATGCTGATGGAAGTGTTGACAATAGTTACAGCACTTCAGGTTGGCCAATGTATATTTATGATTTAGGAGTACAAAATGACGGAAAGATTGTGGCAATTGGTCGATTTCAAAATGTCAATTTTGATTATGGAATGACTCGATATAATTCTGATGGAACATTAGATGTTAACTTTGGAACGAACGGAACAGTATTGGTTGACCCTTCTGCAAATTCCGATTGGGGAAAAAGTATTAATATTTTATCAGATGGAAAATTACTTTTGCAAGGAGCAACTTTTGTAACAGATAGTGATGAGACTTACTTAATAAAACTTAAATCGAATGGTAATCTGGAGTCCAGTTTTTCGAATGATGGCCTTTTAAAAATTGATAATATTGGAGAAAGTAATTTTTCAACAAGAACACATGAGCTTCCTAATGGGAAATTGATTATAGTTGGAAGTGCATTATTTGGTACATCAGAACGTGTTTTTATTTTAAAATTAAATGCTGATGGGACACGTGATGTCACCTTTGGAGATAGCGGTGTAGTTATTCACAATACTTATGATACTGACAGCGGAGGATTTTTATTGAATCCAAATACTAATAATTCGATCGTTCTTCCAAATGGAAAAATACTTGTCAATGGTATTTTGGATAAGCCTTCTACCGTTGCTGAAAAATCATTTGCGGTTAGGCAATATAATTCAGATGGAACGATAGATGAAAATTTTGGAGTGAATGGAATAATCTATGCCAATCTTCAAGGCATAAATATTACCACACCTTGGATAGGAATTAATGCTGACGAAAATATTATTCAGGTAGGCAGAATTGTGGAAGGAGGCGTTTCAGATATTGTAGCTGTAAGATACTTGCTAGACGGATTTGTTGGGACATTGGATTTTGGATTGGAAAGTAAATCTGTATTGGTTTTTCCCAATCCGATTGAGGATAATTTTAATTTGAGTTTTAATTTAAAAAATGAAAAAGAATTGGGAGTTTTTCTCTCTGATATGAATGGTAAAGTGATTAATAATTTTTATGCTAATCAAAAATTTATGGCAGGAGAACACCAATTAAATTTAAATGTAGGGGAAGACTTACCTGCGGGAATTTACCATTTAACTATTGTTGAAGAAAATGTTCCTGTTACGGTGCAAGTGATAAAGAAGTAATTTTGGAAGCGCTAATAGCCCAAATCCAGCGTACTTGAATATTTTTAAAAATGAGTTTCATCAGATTATTCCATTGATGAAACTCATTTCGTTTTTATAGAACAACTTCATTATATTTAGGGAGTATTTTATTTCAAAACCTCAAAAAAATTATAATGAAGAAAATTATACTCCTGTTTTTGTTTTTGACAATGTTCATTTTTCAATCAAATGGACAAGGGATTTTTGATGAAACTATTCATACAGCCGTTGGTTTCGGAACTGTAAATTCTCCTGGTGGAGAAGGCCCCCAAGAAATCATCGATCAAAATTCCATGACTAAGTTTTTAGATTTTGTCGCTACTGATGGGATGGGATTTGATGTAGATATGTTAGGTGTAACTTCTGTGGTGAATACCATTCAAATTGTTACCGCTAACGATGCTCCTGAGAGAGATCCAACCACTTATGAAATTTTTGGATCGACTGACGGAACAGTTTACACCTCCATTGCGACAGATGAAATACCTTGTGTGGCGGAAAGGTTTCTACCAAGGTTTTTCGGTTTTCCCAATACCATAGCTTACTCTTTTTATCGAGTAAATTTTACGGGAGTCTGTGGAACATCAGATATTATTCAAGTGGCAGATGTACAGTTGTTTCCAATTATTGGAAATGCTCCAACAATAGCTTGTGGAGCAGATATAGTAACAGGAAATTCAACAGGTGAATGTGGGGGAGTGGTCGATTATGATATCACAGCTACTGATATGGAAGATGGAATGTTGACTCCGACAATTACTTCAGGGCTTGCCTCTGGAAGTGTTTTTCCAATTGGCACATCGTCTATAGTTTTTTCGGTGACGGATTCTGACAACAATACGGTGAGTTGTGATTTTACGGTTACAATATCCGATGTGGAAGATCCAACTACTGATTGTCCTGATGACATTGTGGTTGGTTTGGCAGATCCTAATGATATGAGTGTGGTGGTAGATTTTGATTTGGGAATAATGGATAATTGTTCTCCTATCAATCCTTTGGATGGCTATGTTGCTTTAGGAAGTATTGAAGGGAAATCCTATTATCTTTCTGATTCTGTTTTTACAGCTCAGGAAGCATTCGATGATGCAGTACTTCAAGGTGGTATTGTAGGAAGTATTAAAAGTGAGGAGGAAAACCAATTTCTATTGGATGCTATTTTGAGAAATAATAATGGAGTGGCTAATGTTTTAATCGGTTTGAATGATGTAGAATATGAAGGATTGTTTGTTTGGGCTGATGAGTCTTTTCCTTATTATGCTAATTGGAATATGGGAGAACCTAACAATGCTGGAGTTGGTGGCATCTCTGAAAATTATACTATCATTTTAACCAATGGCTTATGGAATGATGTGGATTCTATCGAAGAGCGAAGATATTTATTGGAAATAGATTATGTGCCAATGCAAACTCAAGGACTAAGTTCTGGAAGTGCTTTTCCAATAGGAACAACTACAAATACATTTGAGATTTGGGATGCTGCTGGGAATATGACGATTTGTGAATTTGACGTTACAGTTGATGATGAAGTTAGTACGGAAGATCAAGAATTATCAAATGGTATTTCAATTTCTCCAAACCCTTTTCAAGACATAATTATCATTCAAAATGAATCCAATTTTAATTTGGAAAATGCTATTATTTATGATTTACAAGGAAGGATGATTCATTCGGTTAATTTCCAATCCTCTAAAAAGTATCATTCATTGGATATGACTGATTGGAAGTCAGGAATGTATATGATAAGGATCAAAGGAGAGAAAGGAGTGGCGACGAAGAAGTTGATTAAATTATAATCTTTCGAGTAGTCAGGAGTCAGGTTGATCGCTTTTCTCTCAGTCAGGTCTCAGGAGCTTTTTGTTTTCCTTGCTAGCTATTATCCCAACGCGGATAAGCTGTTGTTTCAAAATGCGGGAATCACAAAAAGCCTCTTAGAGCTGACCGAAAGCAAAGCGATCAATCAGACTCCTGACTGCTAATTTTATCTTCCAGATCGATCCAAATTACTACTATTTGCTTGCTGTCTTCCCATCATCAATACATCCTGAATATTTACATGGGCTGGCTGAGTTGCAATAAAATAAATGGTATTTGCGACATCTTCTGCACGAAGTGGTTGGAAGTCTTCATAAATTTTTGCTCGCTCCTCATCCCAATCAAATCGGACTCTGGCAAATTCTGTCTCTTCTACATGAGCTGGACTGACTTGACTGACTCGCAAACCATGTTTGTATAAATCCAAACGCATTCCTTTCGTCAAAGCATCAACTGCATGCTTAGTTGCACAATAGACGTTTCCCTTTGGATATACTTCGTGACCTGCTGTGGAACAAACATTAATGATATGCCCTTTTTGTCGAGAAACCATACCTGGCGAAACTAAGCGAGTTAAGTATAATAATCCTTTTACGTTAGTGTCGATCATGGTTTCCCAATCCTCCAGTTTGCCTTCATGGATCGGTTCGAAACCTTTTGCCAAACCAGCATTATTTATCAATAAATCAATTGAATTATATTCTTCTGGAAGGGAAGCGATGGCAGCTTGGGCATCATCAATTTTTCTAACATCAAATTCTAATGTTTGAACTTCTGTTGGATAATTTTTTTCAAAATCAGCTTTAATGTTGGCTAGTCGATCACTTCGTCTTCCTGTCAAAATCAACCGATATCCATTCCGAGCAAAAATGGTTGCGGTCGCTTTACCAATTCCTGATGTGGCACCTGAAATTAAGACAACTTTATCAAAGTTTTCATTTCTATGAGGAGCCTCATCTGTAAATGTAAATGTTTTGTTATCTTGTTCTCTCCTACGTTTTTTAATTTTTGCACCTTTCTTTCCTTCAGTCGAAACGGTGTTTAAATCCTGAAAAATATCATTTAAATTGGCAGTAGTTTTTGAAGTGTTTTTTGATCCAACTGCACCTAGGAATGCACGATCATTTGTTTCTGTTTTTAATTCAGGATTAATTTTACAAGCTTGGTGATAGTATTTAGATGCTTTTTTAAATTCTCCAAAACGATAATGCATCAAGGCCAAATCGTAGCTGACAAAACGATGGTTCTTTTGCAATTCTTTGGTGATCTCAAATTGACGCAAAGCCTTTTTTGGTTTTTTCAAATGTTCATCTAAAATCAATCCGTAGCGATAATGTGCATCTGGGTTACTATCGTCAATCTTTATAGATTGTTTAAAATAACTAGCAGCTTGATCTTGTAGATCAGGAAATTTTGTGGTCGTTAAAACTCCTAGTTGATAATATAAATCAGCATTTTTGCTATCTACCTCTAAAGCCTTTTCTAAGTAATTTTTGCTTAGTAAATAATCTCCACTTTTATTCGCTAATCCAGCTAATTGAACATAAGCATCTAAATGATTAGGATCTAGTTCAATCACTTTTTCTAATTCTCTTTTAGCTGCTTTATGGTTTTCTCCTCCTTTTAAAAGGTTGATGGCATATTCATATTTTAAAATTATATTGTCTTCATTTTCCTCAACAACTTCCCTCAACAGATTTAGCCCAGCATATAATTTTCCTTTATCAATTAAATCAGTTCCCTTTTTTAATTGGTCTTCCCAGGTAAGTTTTACCTCTTCTTTTTTATCTGGTTTTGGATTTGATCTATTGGACAAAGTGAAATTTCCAATCATATCATCTGAATCTAATTCCTCATCGTCATCATGGAATATTTCATCTAAAATGGGATGAGATCGAACGTTACTTTTTGTGGATTCTATCTCTCGGTTTTCCAACTCTTCTTCAATTCTATGTTCTTCTTCTATCGCTTTATTGATGGCATTCTCAAAAACATCATCTGTTTTCACAGGGGTTAAATCACTTAACTCTTGAACAGTATCAGAAGTAGAATGTTCTAAGGTAGAATCAAGGTCATCTTCAGTTTTTTCAGTTTGGTTCTCAAATTGAAAATCTTTTTTTCGATGTTCAATTAATTTATCAAGCAAAGGAACTTTACCTTTTTTCTTAATATTTTCTTCAGAAATTCTAAGTAATTCATCATCATTATTTTGAACTACTTCTGGAGTAAATGACGCATGTCCGATTGGTTCAGGTTGATTGGCGCCTATGATTTCTTTAGCCTCAATTTCTGATTCAGGTACCATCGGCAATTCCTCTTCAAGAATTTCTTTAACAGTTTCCTCAATTTCCTTTTCTATTTTTTCTTCTGGTTGATCATCTTGTACTGTTGGAGTTTCAATATTTACAGGTAACTCCTTTTCTTCGATTGGGATTTCTACTATTGGTGTTGTAATCGTAGTTGCAGAGGCTAGGGGAGCAATTACTTTTGGGATTTCATTATTTGCAATTGCTTGTTTTAAGGCATCATGTAACCCTGGTTTATTCATCGCTTGGAAAAACAATTGATAGCCATTGTGAGTCAACTGCTCATAAGTCCAGTAGTTTGCATTTTTTAATAATTTCAAAAAGTCGCCCATTTCAGAAGAGATACTTCTAATCACTTTTAGGTTTTCATCAAAAGCCTCTAATTCATCTTTAGGAGTTATTCTTCTTTCTTTTCTTAAATCCAGATACTGGTCTTGCCAAAAATTCATATATCGAATTACATTGGTCATTCGATCAAATTCTGTCGGTACATCTTCAAAAGAATTAGTTCCTTCAATTGGTTCCCGTCCATCAATGATGATAGGTTGGACAAGGTTATTCCTAGTCAATTCTTGAAGCATAAAAAGGCTTCGACTCATACAATTGACATTTTTTAAAAAATTAGTACTTACAAGCAGGAAAACAAAATAAGGAGTATTTTTTAATCGCTCTTGCAATGATTTTTCAACCCCTTGGTGATCTATCTTAATTAGGTTTAATTCAATTCCGACTCTAGACAGATGATTGTCTATTTCCTGTGCAATGTTTTGATTGTCAATAGAATATGCAAGATGAAATTTATTGTTATCCATGTTCTTAATTATTTGAATATTGGTATTTTTTTGAGAAAGCAGTTGATTGAATCAGCAGTCAATTATTCAACTTTTCCACCTAAAATCTCTTGAACATTTATTTCGAATTCTTTTTTGAAATTTTCAAATTCGCTGGTTGCTGGTCCATTAAATCCAGTATGGATTTTTGTTACATTATCATTTTTATCAATAAAAATCATCGTAGGAAAAGATAAAATATGATTCAACATTGGTAGTGATTGAGCGGCTTCTTTTTTATCGGAATAGCCAGCGATGAGCATTTCGTAAGGCAAGCCTAATTTGTCTTTATATCGTTTTACGGAGGCTGTAGCTTTTTCTAACTCACGGTGTTTTTCAAAAGCTAAAGCGATTACTTCTAAATCCGTGTGTTTATTGTTATTTAAATATTCTTTTAGGAAATTAGTTTCATCTCGACAGTTGGGACACCATGTTCCAAAGATTTGGATGATCTTAGCTTTATCTTTAAATTGATCATCTTGGAGAGAAACCATTTTGCCTGCTGTATTTGGAAATTCAAATTCAATTTTATCATATCCTTCTTTAAGGAAAGTTAAATCATTTGGATTGGTCAATTTTGCCTGATCATTTTTCTTTGCTTTCCAAATCGTTTTATAATGTTTGCCAGAACGAAAAGAACCAATCATGGTGCTGTCCGCTGCATTGATTTTTGCTTCATATAAAAAAGCATGAGCGCCATCAAATACGGAAAGGTAAATTTTACTGTCTTGGATTTCTCCTTCTAAAAATCGATAGTCTCCAGTCTCCGTCATAAAAGTTCCAGTCACGATATTATCTTTTTGTTTAAATTCTCCAATACCATTGTAAGGTGATTCATCGAGAAAAGTGACCTCCCATTTTCCACTAATATCCATCACCGGTTTTTTTCTAATAGTTGAAAAACGATGAGCTTCACCATGTTTTGCGATAAATGGAATTTGATAATTTCCTCGAGAAGGAACCACCCATACACCTTCCATTACTCTTTCTTCAAAAATGGCTTTGATATAAGATTCATACAAAGGGAAATTTATTACTACGGTATCTTTTGCGGTAGATCGATCGAGGCCGATTGTCACATCGTCTACTCGAATGCGTTCTTCGCCATTGATTATCTCAATATGAAATTCAGTCTCTGAATCATGAACAACCTCAAAGTTAAACGGTAATTCTCCATCAGTCACTTCATCAAATTCAAGACCCATTAATTCAGGAAGTGGTTCTGCTTTTTTGTTGACTATCTTAGGTCGATTATCTAATTTGAGAACTGCTCTCCATTTGCCAGGAGGCAATCCTTCGAAGCCAGTATCGACTGTGATACAGGATTGAAACGTTACGGATATAATACTTACAAAAAGACAAAGAAATAGAAATGATGTATTTTTCATGTATGGTATGTTGATTAATCTGATTATTTACGATTGAGTTTAAAATGAATTAAGTGAATTTTTTAGATAAATATCTGATGCAAAATTCTTTTAAACTCAATCGTAAGTAATGGTCAATTAATAATTTCCTGAATTGGACAATAGATTCCGTCCAATTCTGGGAATTATTATTTGACGATTACTTTATTACTAGGCACGACCTCCAACAAAGTGATCGTTTTTATATTTAAATAAAATATTAAAGGAAGTTAAGCTTCCATAAATTCTTGTGATATACTGCTGCAAATTTACTTTTTCTTCATCGGTTAATTTACTGCTATTGATGCGCTGTTCCATTACCCTTAATCGATCCCTCACCATAACTATTTTGTGAAAGAAAGTATCAATTGGCATGTCTTTAGGCTTCATATTACTGTCGGCTGGTTTTAAGACCAATGTTCCACCATCCCATTTATCTCCTAATTCTACAACACTAGTCAGGCCTGACCATTTTTGCAAAATTTTCTCTAATGATTTTTCCGCTTCCGAAAAAGATACTTCTGCATCTGGAGGCATAGCTTCGATGACTTCCCACTTAGTATATTCTTTACCGACATTTTTAATTCCATAAGTCATAAAGCATACTTCGTAAGCAATTTTGTGCAAACGGATAACGACACCTTGGCCATAAGATGGGTGATTGACACGACTCCCAATACCTAAAATTTGAGTGGTTATTTCTGTCATATTGTAAATAGGATTTTAATTTTTAAAAAATACGAAAGGTATTTTTACGCTTAAAATTACAAAAAAGTTTAATGTTTTATAATCTTCTTTAGAGTTAGCAAATAAACAGCTATTTCAGCGCAACTGTTTAATGATTTTGGCTAAAAAATTCCCTACTGTACACTTTTATTTTTGCCACGAATTTTTACAAATTTCACGAAAAGATTGATGAAAGTTATTTTTCCCGAAAGGATTTGACCAATCAAAATCTAATCGTCAAAAATTCTTGCAATTCGCGCAAATTCGTGGCAATCTTTAAAAGTGTAGGGTAGGGACTAAAAATTAAAGTCTTTTGACAAATCCCGAACGTAGGCAAAATGATCAGACAAAGCGACCAAAGGAAGTTTTGTATTTAACCTTAGAACATTGATTCTTGTTAAAGAACCAATATTATAATTTAATATTATCTTTTTATTGACTTAACCCATCTGGACATAAAATAGATTAATTCATTGATTGGAAGAGTTTCCAAATCTTTTTCATCATATCCTTCTTCTACTGTTACTTCTTTGAAATAGGTTTGGAATTCATTGTAGCCTTCCCAGATAACTGAGCCACTTGGTTGCTTTGGATGGAGAATTGTGGTGAACCAATTTCTAATAATCAAAACTAATCGCTCAGGACTATCACCATAAACTTGGATGTCATTTCCGGATAAATCAGATAATGCTTTTTGGTACCGAAAGCTGACTTGCTCAATGATCAAATTTTGCTTAGTAGATAATCGACTTCGTTTGGAAGCGCTGCGAATACCGATATCTAAACCAAGTTCGAATGGCATGTTGAAACGGGCGATTTCGCCTGCTTTCGAAGCAACGATTCTGGAAAGGTCATGGATACTATATTTTGATTCTTTAATTAATTTGAGGATTCGGTCGATGCGAACAGCACCTGAATCAGTCGTTTGTGCCATCTGAGGTTTTAATCCCAAATACACCAACGTGAAAAGCATAGGATGGAGAAATTTTTTGTAATCGGAATCAAAAGGACAATTAATAAATACATTTCTTTCGAATGTAGTTGAGGGCATTTAGGATGATTTTTGTTAGGCAAAAAAATAGACTTTAAATTTTGTTGGTAAAAGTCTGGTGTTTCAAATTCCTAGCAGTTTGTTCCGATATGAAGATGAAAAGTAGCATTTAGTATTAAATCCTTTTCGCAACTGTTCCATCATCTTCATGGATAATAATATGCGTCGCAATACCTCGGATAATCATTTCCTTGGCATTATCGATTGCTTCTTCCTGCGTTTCACAAATTCGATATGCTTTTTGAGCACCTTCTCTCTTGATGATCCAATGCTCCCCCCGAGCAATGATATGCAGGTTGTTTTTTTCAGGTGTACTTGCAGCAATGGCAAGTTTATGACCTACTCTTTTGATAACTCCTTTATCAGTTAAGGGTAACTCATTTGGTTGACCTTCCATAATGGAATTTTTTTTGATGGAAAAAATGGTTAAATTTTTTCCCTTCTGTTTTTTCTTCATCATAATCCTTAGCTAAATTTCTAACTTGTGTAGTGGTTGTGTTTTCTCAAGTTTAAAACGCTGATTAACAGCATAGTAGTGTATGATGTTTTCGAAATTAAAAATGTAAATGTATTGTTATTTTGGAAGTTTAGTATGTATGTTATGTTTTAAAAATACGAATTTTTAAAGAGAAATAAAAATATTTGAAATACGAATTTTAATATTTATTTTAGTTGTATTTAAGATGATAGGAGAATAGGTATGTAGGCAAGATATTCTGTCAAAACCAAATTCACAAGGTGGCCAAAGCCACCTTGTGAATAGTATAAAACTAGACAATAATTGTCATTTTACTTCTGTAAAATGATCTTTTCAGTCCCTACCTTTTTATCACTTTCTATTTTTAAGAAATAATTGCCAACATTTAATTGACTTAAGTCTAGGGTTTCTTTATTTGTAAAAGTATTGTTAGAGTTGAGTGTTCTTTCCAAAACTAACTTTCCAGATAGATCATAAAGTTGTGCATTAACATCTCCGTTTTCAGCATTATTCCATTCTACATTAATGATTCCATTGGATGGATTTGGATAAGTTTTAAATTTAAAATTGGCTTTAGATATATTTTTATTTCCAACTTCTTCTTTGATTTGGAAATCCCAAATTCCTCGGCCATAAGTTCCGTACCGAACAAGATTATCTTCTTCCAAGAATTCTACTGACCAATAGGTTTGAGCAGGTGCATACAATCCAGACATGTCATACCAGGTCTCTTCTGAAACAACATAAACAAAAGGACCAGCTTCCGTAGCAGCAAAAATTAAACTTTCATCTGCATTAGCGGCTAGATCAAAAACCATGGTTTGAGGCAAACCATTCGACATTTCGACAAAGTTTAAACCACCATCTGTACTTTTTAAAACTCCTGCATTGCTATATCCACTTCCTCCTAGGTAAACAGTTTCTACATCAATTTTAGAAGGCAGGATTGATTGTCCATAGAGGTAATGACCATTTGGGACATTTTGATTTCCTTGCGTCCAAGTCATTCCAGAGTCGTCAGATTTGAAAAATGAACCATCATTTGTTGCTACATAAAAACGCTCAAAGTTCATTTTTGAAGAAGCAATAGCTGATAAAATACCAGCACCATTTGCTTTGAAATTATAAGGTAGATTGGTCGCCACGATATCTCCTGCTATATATTCTAGCTTAATTAGAAAAGATCCTGAACCATTGGTCATAGCACTTCCACCTGCAACATAAACTAAATTATCATTCATATCTGGAGCATCCATCATTGGTGGAATCCAAACAGATTCGTCTTGCGAATCAATATCAAATGATGCAGTAACTCCACTACTTTGAGGATTAAAATAATGTGTACACCAACCACCAGGGTAAACATTCCACATTCTTTCTCCATTTAGACTAAATGAAATATGTCCATAATCACCAGAGATTACTTGCTCAAATTCCAAAGTACCTTCATTCGAAAAATTTGTAAATGCTCGTTGGAATCCTTGATCTTGAGCACCTGCATAAATATAATAATGACTTGGGTCAAGGTCAGATCGAACATCATAATATTGGCTGACATTCAAATTTTCTAATCCAATATTTTGATAACCTGTGGAAAGATTATAATAGTCATTGTTATTAATTGAAATACCACCATCATTTCCAATAAGTAAAAATGGATCACCTGCAGTAGTTTCAAACTCATTGAATGACATCATATCAGCATGTAATTTATATTCTACATTACTGTAATATTCTCCCCAACTTGACATTTTAATCCAGGTAGTTCCTCCATCAGTTGAGGTATAACAATCTTGACTTCCTGAATATAAAATGTCAGGATTAGATTTTAAAACATAAATTCCAACTCCCCAAGGTCTGTCAGGAATAGTATCTTTTTGAATCCAAGATTGTCCAGCATCATTACTTGAGTAAGAAATCATGTCCTTATCATGAGTGTATAAAATAGTATCTGAATTAAAAATTGTGGCAGTAAAGTTTAAGCGTTCATTACCTAAATCAATTCCCGTCTCTTTAACTAAATTAATTTGTGATCCATTAATTTTGAAAATTGAAATATTTCCAGCACCTCTTCTAGCGATATAGGCAAAATCAGAATAATGAGGAGAAACCATTCTAAACTCATTGAAATCAGAGGTTGGGAAGGAAGCTATTTGAATAAATATTTCACCTTGATTCGTTGATCTATATAATTCAATATCATCCCAGTAAGAGCTTTTCTTCAATACATAAATAGTGTGTAGTGAATCATCTAAAATTACTGGTGAATGGAATCCTCCATTGTCATTGGTATAAAAAATGCCAAATGATTCTGACCAACTCTCTCCATCATCATCTGAATAATATGGTGTATCTTCAATAAATGCAATCCAACGCCTCCCTCCATTATGCTCAAAATGTTTTAAATAGCTACCATTAAATCGCAAGTCATCGTTGACAACCTCCCAGTTGGAACCATCTTTATCTCCTTTAAATAGAGACCCTCCATCTGAAAGCATAAATACTTTATCTAATTCAGGAACATAATCAGTTGCGATGATTCGTCCAGCTTGATTTTTACTTCCTCGTTCTACCCATTCTCCAAAAAGATTACCATCCGCCAAGAATTCATCTTCTCTAATTTGAGTAGTTTTTTTAGTAGCCACTCTCTTTTGATGTCTACTGTATCGAGTTCTTGCTTCGATAGCTTTCCAATCTGTTCCAGGTTCAGCCGAATGCATCATTTCAATCCAAGCTTCTCTTTTTGCTTGACTTTCGGCTTCTTCTGCCATGCTTTCACCATCACCATCTCCTCCGCCAATTTCAGTTGGAACAGGTAAGTAACTTTTTGCCTTTATTAATTCTGATGAATCTTTTTTTGAATTTTCAATTGGAATTGGTGTTTTTTTCCAAAAGGTGAAAAGTATAGATAGAGAAATTACTAGTAGGGAAATAGGTAGTATTTTTTTCATTTGCAGTCGTTTTAAATAAATGTAAATATATTGTTAGAATTGAGGATTGATTTATTATTTAAAAAAAAAATTGAGTTATAAAAAAAGCCAACCAAATCTTTTTAAAAAAGAAATAGGATTGGCTTTGAAATTTTATTTTATAAAAGCTCTAATATTATTTTACAGCTTCAAGGTTATCATCCCAGTCTCTTACTTTTGGAGGACCTAATTTACCAACACTTTTTGCAACTAACATAGCAACGGTCGCATCTCCTGTAACATTGACAACTGTCCGACACATATCTAACGGTCGATCAACTGCAAAAATCAAAGCAAGGCCAATCGCTAATTTTTCTTGTGGTAAACCAATAGTTTCTAAAACTACCACCAACATTACCATCCCCGCTCCAGGAACTGCAGCTGATCCAATGGATGCTAAAGTTGCTGTGGCGATTATGGTTAATTGATCGGCAAAAGAAAGATCATGTTTTAAGGCAAGACAAATAAATACTGCTGCTACAGCTTGATATAAACTTGTTCCATCCATATTTACAGTTGCACCAACTGGACAAACAAATGCAGTTACTTCTTTTTCTACACCAATATGTTCTTCCACACGTTCCATAGTTACAGGTAAGGTTGCTGCACTAGAACTAGTAGAAAATGCGACTAACTGAGCAGGAATTAATGCTTTGATGAAACCGATTGGCGAACGTCCTGTAAAAAAATAAACTAAGGTCATGTAAAATCCAATCATGGAAAGCAAACCTAACAGAACGGTAAATGAGTATTTTATTAATTCCACTAAAATTTCAGGATCGCCAGCAGAAACGATTACTCCAGCCAAAAGTGCAAACACCGCATAAGGTGCGATAAGCATAATCAAATCCACCATTTTAAGAATCACTTCATTCAGTCCATCAAAAAATCCTTTGACATAAATGGATTTTTCTTTATCAATTAATAATAGACTAATTCCAAAAAACAGCGCAAAGAAAATTACTTGAAGCATTTTTCCATTGTCTGTTGCAGCCTTGAATATATTATTAGGAACAATATCTACCACAAACGCTAGTGGCCCACTACCTTTTTGACTTTGAGCAGTAGCCATTTTTTTGTTAACATTTTCAACTGCCGCTGCATCATTATTATGAGCGGAAATTAATTTATCTAAAGTTTCTTGAGAAATATCTGCTCCAGGTTGGATAACATTTACAACAGTTAATCCAATGGAAACTGCAATTACAGTTGTAACTAAATAAATTCCAATTGTTCTCCCTCCAATTTGAGAAAATTTAGTGATATCACCCAAATCAGCTATTCCTTTAATTAAAGAGGCAAGGATTAATGGAATGGCGATCAATTTCAAAAGATTAATAAAAATGGTCCCAATTGGAGCGATCCAATCGTTCACAAATCTGACTCCTTCATGTACTTCAGGAGTTGAGGCACTATCCCATTGAGTCATTCCCATTCCAAAAAGAACCCCGAGAACCATCCCAATTAAGATTTTCCAATGTAATGCTAAATTTTTCATAAGTAAGTTGTTTTCGTTTTAGGGTTAAAAATATTATTTATTTGGTGACTTATTGCTTAATTGAGGAGTTTTTCTAAATATCAAATAAAATCGTCATGTTTTAAATAAAAATTTTATAGTTCAAAGAATTATTTTTTTTAAAAGAAATGTCTATTTTTGGTTTATCATTTTAGGCAAAAAACAGAATCCATAACTAATTCAACTAAAAAAAAATCCCAAAGCCTAACTAAACTCCTTATCCTCCACCAAAAACCAATAGAATATTTTTTCAAATTA
>JBGCCY010000198.1:0-24986 GCA_045104975.1 Saprospiraceae bacterium | reverse complement strand
CGAGTTTTCATCTTTTCCTTTTTTAGTTGATTCAAAGATATATACAATTTTCTAAACTTTCAATAAAAATTGAAAGTTTATTTATTCTTACCAAGAATCAACCTTAGAACCCTTTATTTGTTATACTTTTACAAAAAATAAAATTTAATACAATGAGTAAAATATTGCCTACGCAAGTCAACGAATTAATTAAAAAGCGACGTTCTATTTTTCCAAAATCTTATATTCAAAAACCGATTCCAAAAGAGATCATTGAGCAAATTTTGGAAAATGCCAATTGGGCACCTACCCATAAATTAACTGAACCTTGGCGGTTTAAAGTTTTTCGAGGTGATGCTTTGGAAAAATTGGGCAGCAAACTTTCGGAAGTTTATAAAGCGAATACTCCTGCTGAAAAATTTTCAGAAATGAAGTTTAAAAAAACGCAAAAGAAGGCTTTGCAAAGTGATGCGATGATTGCGATTTGTATGCAGCGTGACCCAAAAGAAAGTATTCCGGAGTGGGAGGAAGTTGCCTCCGTTGGTGCAGCGGTACAAAATATGTATCTCACTTGTACAGCTTATAATATTGGATGCTATTGGAGTTCGCCTGGCACGATTAAATATTTGAATAAATACTTGGAACTGAATAAGGGGGAAAAGTGCTTAGGATTTTTGTACATGGGTTATCATGAAATGCCAGAGATAAAAGGAATGCGAAGATCAATTGCAGAAAAAATTGAGTGGCGATGAGCACCTAACAAATACCACGTGGTGGTCTGCTTTAGCTGACCTACAAAAAAAGCGAAGCGATTAAAATATATCGCTCTTTTTCAGGTTAGCTAAAGCAGACTACCATGGCATAAAAAAGCCTGTTCTGAAAATTCAGAACAGGCTTTCAAAATTAACTAATCAAATAAAAAGGTATTATTGTAAAATAACTTTTTCGGTATAAGTTTTTCCATCTTGAAAAAAGGAAACTAACAATATTCCTTTCGCCGCTTTTGACACATCAACATCTTGCAAGGAACTTCTTCCTCCGGCCATTTTTTCACTAAAAATTTCTTTTCCATTTAAATCTAGAATTGTGATCGTCATCGGTTTATCTTGACTTCCATATTCGATATTTATTTTTCCATTAGTTGGATTTGGAGAAATTTTCACATAGGATAATTTAAGGTCGTTCTTTGTAACTTCCTTCTTTTCAATATTTTCCAAATTGAATTTCTGCGCATAGTTCTTAGTTATGATTTCAACAACTCCATCTTTCCCTTTATCTCCATATTTCTCTCCTTTCAAAACATTGATCGTAGCTATTTCATCTGGATTAAGATCATCAACGACTTTTTTATCTACAATCTTTTCATCCAAAACATATAAAGGATTTTTATCTTTTCCTTCCATATAAGAATCTATCCCCCCATTCTTTGTTTTGGCATCTGAATCAATTCGCGTTGATCCTTTTTTATTCTTTAGAGTAATTTCAACAACTCCATTCTTCCCTTTATCACCATATTTCTCCGTCGCCTTTTCTCCTTTCAAAACATTGACAGTAGCTATTTCATCTGATTTCAATTCTCCCGCAGTCGATTTATCAAACTCCACTCCATCCACTATAAAAAGTGGCTTCATGTCTTTGTTGAGTTTTATATTATTATCCTCGATCATTACGTCTGCTTTCGGTGCAGAACCTGCCAACTTAAATGAAACAGGTAAAGTATAATATACATTAACCGCTTTTCCTTTCTGTTTTCCTGGAACAAAATTAGGCATCGAATTGACAACTCTTTGAGCTTCTTCCCCAGTACCTCCACCTGGATTACGCAAAATTTTGGCATCAGCAATCGAACCATTTTTTTGAACTTTAAACTTAATAATTGCTCTTCCCTGAATCCCTGCTTTTCGTGCTTCCGCTGGATATTTAATATTAGAATAAATATAATTCAACATTGCCTGTTCAGCACATTTCTTTTGCTCTTGATAGACTTCCATCTTTTCGCAATCATCACTTTTGAAACGAGGCATTTCTTCTACGACATTGTACACTTCACCATCCGTGGATTTTTCAACTTTTGGAGCAAAACCTACAACTGTAATTTGTTCAGTTGCATTTGTTAGTTTTTCCTTCACTACTTTTTCTTTGGTTGGTTGAGCAGCTCTCTTATTATCTCCTTCCAATTTAAAAACTACTGGAATTGTCATTTCAACATCAACGGATTTCCCATCTTTCATTCCAGGAATCATTTTTGGAAGTGCATTCACTACTTTCAAGGCAGCATCACCACAACCTCCACCAATCTCTCTTGCAACTCTTGCCTTAGCAATTGTTCCATCTTTTTGAACCACATATTTAACGATAACTTTTCCTTGGATACCTGCTTTTCGTGCTTCTGCTGGATATTTAATATTGGTATAAATGAATGTAAGTAATTTGTTTTGTGCGCATTTATTTCGTTTTTCTATTTCGACCATTTCTTCGCAACCTGGGAAGCGAGGCATTTCGTCGATGTCGGTATTATTTTTAATGTCAATCGGTTTATTTTTAAAAGCCACAAATCTTTCAAATGAAGTTATTAATGGTAATCTAGACTTCCCTAAAACACTTCTTCCAATTTCATCTATTTCATATTTGTACTCAGGGTATTGTCCATTCAATGAAAATAAAATATCAGAGTAATCTTTTAAAAACTTGTCTTGATTTGCTTTTAAGTCAAAATTTGTATTCTGATATATTGTTGCTAAATTTTCAAAATCTGATTTCACTTTTTCTTTATCAAAATCTTGACTACTTATTATTTCAGTAGTTGTAGTATTCATATTCGCAATCGCTTCCTTCTTTGAAAAAGCAATTAATAACAATAAAATTACGGGCAGAGCAAAAAGGTATTTTACGATTGCCTCTTTGCGAGATTTACTTCTGGTCATCATAACGATTCTCTGTTTTAATTGTGAATGAAAAAAATGGTTTGCCAGCGCGATCTGCAGCCCGGACTGCGATTGCCTGAGTAAAAGATGTCCATACTTTTTGGTCGGTGTAGTCTGCAGAACCACAGCATCCGCCAAATATTCATGAACAGTTTTCAATGATTTTTTATAAAAATACACCATCGGGCTAACCCAAAAAATGATGTTAAAAATTTCTAATAAAATGACATCTATCGAATGCCAACCTTTGACGTGAGCCACTTCATGTGTGACGATTTTTTGGCCATCAACATCATTCATCTCTAAGTCTTTGCGCCAAAACATATATTTAGAAAAAGAAAATGGCAGGTGTGGTTCGTTTGTCAAAACCAACGTGTGATTTTCTTTTTTGATAATTTCTGATTTGCGAAACAAAGCATATATTTTTCCTAATCCGATAGAAAACCGAATACTACAAACCGCTACACCAATTAAATAAATTCCAAAAAATAATTTATTCCAATTCATGAAATCGTTTACAACTGCCTCACTTACAGCACTTTGCACATAGAACGAACCTTCGCTGATCGGTTGAAAATAAACGACTACTGGGTTATCTTCTTGAAAAATGGGTAAAAATTCCAACAATGGAATTCCCGCTCCCAATAGTAAAGTCCCTAACAAATACCATCGATTGGTTTTGAAAAAAGTCTCTTTGCTCAAAAATTTAGCGTACACTAAATAAAACACGAGCCAACAAATCGTAACTTTTAAAAAATATAAAAACATGGTTTTCTTGTTTTTTATAAAAATGTAAATACATTGTTACAATATTCTATTTCTCATCTGAAAGTTTATCCAACAACTCACTAAGTTCCTTTACATCAACATCATTTTCTTTGACCAAAAATGAAACTAATTGATCCATCGAACCTTCAAAATAATCACTTGCAAATTTCTTTAAAGTAAATTTACTGTAGGCATCCTTTTCAATGATTGGAAAATATTCATAGGTTCGACCATAAGCTTTATGATCCAGAAAATCCTTTCTTTCCAAAATCCGAACAATAGAAGAAATCGAACTATGAGGGGTTTTGGGGTCTCCCAAATCATTCAAAATATCACTCACCGTACAGCGCTCCAATCGCCAAATAATGTGCATGATTTCTTCCTCTGCTTTCGTTAATCTTTTCATAATTGAAGTTTATATTTCGATTTAATTTTTTAAAATGATAGTATTATGATAGGAACACGGATTAGGCGGATAGACACGGATTTTCTCCACTCAAAAAAATGAATTCCTAATAAATCCACTTCCTTCAAAGGTACTCCACAAAACCAAATTCATCGTTCCCCTTTAGGGGACAGGGGTTTAATTTGTGGTTGTCTGTTGATGAATCACCCCATTCAAATATTGAATTCTCAATCTCACATACTCTCTATATTCCTTATGTTTCGTATCATAATATTGTCGATAATATCGCCTCGCAATTTTTTTATCTCGATAATAATTATCACAGTCTCTTGCTAAAAAGTATAAATACACTTCTTCCTCTGGCGAATATTCAATTGCTTTTTTCCAAGCTGCGATAGCTTCTTTTAATTTATTTTGTTCATCAAACACTAGCGCTAAATTTTTAAAATAGACTCCAACATTTTCACTAATCCCTTTTTCGATCGCAGCTTGATATTCGATTTCACTTTGATCCAGATCACCAATTCCTTTGTATGCTAGTGCTAATTGATAATGCGTCAATTCAGAATTTTCTTCCTTCCGCACAATTTCATTGAGATGAAAAATACACGAGTCAAATTGTTCCAAATGCAAATATGCCGCACCAATCATTTTTTGATAATATTGCGAAGTATCTCTGAGTGACATCGCATGTGAAATAGTTGAAACGACATTTTCATATTCTTTTTTGAAATGTAAAATGTTTGATTTCGTGTACAATAATTTCAAATTATCAGGAGCTAACTTTAAGCCTTTATTGATTATCGCTTCAGCTGCGGGAGCTTGCCTAAGTTGTAGAAGCAACGAACTCAATTCATTTATTACTACCAAATCTTTTTCATTTAGTTCATGTGCTTGACTAAAATATGCAATTGCTCGAATTGGTTCTTTTAGTCGCAAACTCATAAATGCATTCTGCCGAAAATAAAAACTGTTCGTCGAATCTATTGCCAACAATTCTTGATAACAATCACTCGCTTTAGAGTAATTTAATTCCTTTTCGTAGATCGATCCCAAATTACTCCATGCATTTACATCCGTGGAATCTTTTTTCAACAAAGAATTATAGCTAAATTTCGCCTCATTAAAATCGCCTAACTTCATATAGCAAAAAGCGAGTTTTTGTAAGTATTGTTTATTTTGAGTTTCCACTCGATGACATTCATAAAAATGATCGAGTGCTTTTTGATATTGATAATTACTCAAGGCATCCATGCCCAAAGTATATTGTTCCTTAATATCAATCGTATTCGTCATTTGTCCATTAACAAAGACGCAACCACTCAAAAGCATTGCAAAAAGTAAGGTATATTTCATAGCAGTAATTTAGCTTAAATCAAAGATAAAACGAAAAAATCAGCTTTACAACTATTTTTAAAGTTTAATAGCTTAAAAATACGTTACACTTTTTAAAACCACCCTAAAACCCTTGTACAATAAGGATTTTGAGCATACGTTAAATCTATATCTGAATAGATCTCTATTCTTTTGAATCCTTCAAAAAAACCAATCGTATAATATACTTTACAAGTAATTGCGCTTAAACAAAACGAAAAATTTGGCTTCAGCTTTAAAAAAAATTTCTGACTTATCTCTTAAATATCTTTTTCTTCAAAGGAGAGGCTTAGTTGTATTTTTCTGCTTTGCATATTTATGGGCATTGATTTATTCGAAATTTGTGATTTCGGTAGCGATGATTTGCTTGTTGGTGATGAGTGTTTTTGAATTGGATTTTAGAAAAAAACAACCACTTCAATTAAACTCGCAACTTCGAGTAAATTGGCAAAAATTTATTTCCAACAAAGCCTTTTTAGCGGTGACCGTTTTTTTCTTTTTGATTTTGGTCACAGGGTTTTATTCCTCCGACATGGAATATTTATTAGAGCGATTGCGCATTAAATTACCTTTTCTATTGTTGCCATTCGCTTTTGCAAGTATGCCACAATTGAAGGAAAAAGAATATTTATCCATTTTTTATTTCTTCCTAATTCTACTTTTTGGAAGTGCAATCTTAGTTGGTTTTGGCTATTGGCAAAATTATGAAGCCATCACCGATGGTCTTGGCAAAGGTCAACCGATTCCAACTCCTGTGAATCATATTCGCTATAGTTTGATGATGGCATTTTCTATCGTTGGAGGAATCGTTTTATATTTCCGAAATTTTTATTGGAAATGGATTTGGGAAAAATGGTTGATTTTAGGAATAGCTAGTTTTCTATTTTTCTTTATTCATGTTCTTTCGGTACGTAGCGGAATTTTAGTATTGTATGCCTCTCTCCTATTGCTAAGTTTGCGTTTTGCATTTTTAAGAAAAAAATATCTACTTGGAATTTCCTCCGTAATTGTATTGTTATTCATCCCAGCAATTGCCTATAATTCCATCGAAGGATTTAAGCAGAAAGTCGATTATACTATCTGGGATTGGCAGCAATATTATTATGATCTACCGCTACGAAGTTCAGATGCGAGCCGCTTGATTTCTTTTAAAGTTGGATTAGAAATTTGTCAAAAAGAAAAATTATTAGGAGTCGGCGCAGGTGATTTGCGAAAAGAAGTACATCAAATTTATGATGAAAAATTTCCAGATATTTCGGATAAAAAAATGCCGCATAATCAATTCATTTCTGTTTGCGCTGGCATGGGAATGATAGGTTTAGCAATATTTATACTTGCCTTTTTCTTTCCTCTTTTTTATAAAAAAATAAAACCAGATGCATTATTCATTACTTTGCATCTAATTATTTTCGCTTCATTTTTCACAGAGAATACGATTGAAAATTCAGTTGGGGTGGGATTTTATGTTTTCTTTTTACTATTAGGAATTCATTTTCTAAGTCAAAAAAATAACGACTTACTAAATTGAACTTAGAATCAACGCTTCAATTTTTTGATTATCCTCTGTTCGTTGAACATGTTTAGAATCATCTAGCAACCAATCTTTTTTTAAAGAAGGAAAGATAGACTTAGCACGTTTTAGCAATTTCTTTCCTGGAAACAATAAGTCATTATCAGCTCCAATTATCGTTAAAGGTTTAGTTATTTTTTTTGCTTCACTTTCTTTAATCGTTGGTATCGGTGAAAAATCCATTTCGAAATCAAGAAACACTTTTGAAAGATATTTTATCGCAAATTCATCTCGCTCAGTAAATAAGGCACTTAAAAATCGTTCAACAAACTTTGGCTTTTTCGTCCACATATATCTTTTCATTGGGATAAAAACATTAAAGATTGCCTTCAAAGGATTCCCATTTACAATTCCTGCTGGACAAATTAAAAATGCCTCTTTGATTCGAGATTCATTCTCTGCAAGAGTCTTCCAAATAATTAATCCTCCAAATGAGAAACCAACAATGGTCACTCCTGTCAAATTCATTTTTGCCATCACTTCATTCATCCATTTCCCGTAAGAATCATCCTTCATACTTGGTCGAGTTTCTGCACTTCGATTTGGTTGAGCAATTACATCTACTGCGAATACTTGATATTTCTGAGTAAATTTTGGAAAAATTTCTAGACCGATTGGAGCGCACCCATTTGATCCATGTACCAATACTAGAGGTGGATTATTTTCATTTCCAGTTACAACAATATTCGTTGTTCCAAATTCCGTCATTACCTCTTCAAAACGATAATCTACCTTTAATTCATCCAGTTTTTCTTGATAGATTTCAAGGATTGCCTTTTTATGTTCAGGCGATTTATACAATGATTTCATATTATTTTATAATTTTAGGACAAATTTACTAAAAAAACAAAATTAGGACAAGTTTACTAATGAAAAACACCAAAGAAAAAATACAGGATGCCGCTCGACTACTTTTTAATCAACATGGATATTTTAATGTTACGATTAGAATGATTGCACAAGAACTCAATATAAGTTCGGGCAATTTGAATTATCATTTTAAAACACGAAAAGAACTGCTTAAGATATTGTACTTCGATATGGTTGAGGTATTTGACAAAAGAGTTGATAATATTCATGAACAGAATCTAACACTCCAATTTGTTTCCGACAGTATGAAAACAAGTATGGAAAGAATGGTCACTTATAAGTTTTTCTGGACTGATTTAGATGGAATATTAAGGGAGGACGAAGAGATTAGAATGCATTTCCAGAAAGCTTACCAAAGAAGGTTAAAAGGAAGTCTCTTTTTATTTCAAACGTTGATTGATGAAAAGAAAATGCGGCTTCCGCTTTTCGAAAAAGAATATGATTTTTTAGCAAGAAGGATGATTAATTTTAGTGATGCATGGCTCAATACTTTAGCTATTTATCGCAAAAAAAAGGTGACTGAAAATGTAAATAACCAAAAAGATATTTTATTCGGAATGCTCTTTCCTTACCTTACCAAAAAAGGTCAAGGAGAGTTTAAAAAAGTTGCAATTCATTTATTTTAGGATAATAACTTTACGCCGGTCCCATTTCTCTTTGGAAAAACAACTTCCTCGTTTTCTAAAATCTTCACGCCTTCCGCAATGTCTTTCTTGATTAAAAGAATACTATCCATATCCACATAATCAAGCAACGGAAGTAGTTGCGCCACCGCTGAAATTCCAATCGAAGATTCCATCATACAACCAGCCATCACTTGCAAATCTAGCCGTCGAGCCTCTTCGATCATTCTTCGTGCTGGTGTCAATCCTCCACATTTCATCAACTTAATATTAATGCCATGAAATCGTCCGACGCACTTCGCCACATCACTTTCACTCACACAACTTTCATCAGCAAAAATTGGCAACTCACTTTTTTCAAACACCTTTTCCATTTCATCAAACTCACCTCCAGCCAAAGGTTGCTCAATAAATTCTACTCCTAACTTTTTGAGTTCGATGGACTTCTCAATCGTTTCTTCAGCTGTCCAACCACAGTTCGCATCGATTCGAAAAGGAACGTCGGTTACTGCTCGTAAGGCTCTCATAATTTCTAAATCTTCCCGCACCCCCAACTTAATTTTATAAACTGCCCACGGTTTCTCTTGCATTTTCTCCTCCATTTTTTCAGGCGAATCAATGCCAATAGTATAATCGGTAATCGGCAAATTTTCCAATTTCAAATCCCATAATTCGTAAAGTGGTTTCTCCATTTGTTTCCCAAACAAATCATGTGCAGCCACATCCAAAGCACATTGAGCAAAGGAATGTTCTTTTAAATATGGATTCATCTTTTCCCAAAACTGCTCTGGTGTATCAAATTCATAGGCTTCGATAATTGGTTTTAATTCTTCCAGAATCTCCCACAACTCATCTATTTTCACTTTGTAAAATGAATGATCAGAAGCTTCGCCAAAACCACTAAATCCTCCTTCTTGTAATTCCACGACAAGCAGGTCTCTAACATTATAAGTTACTCTTGATAACTTAAACGGAGTTTTGGTTTCGAGTTGAAAACGATAGAGTTTTAATTTCATAAAAGTTCTTTTGTGGCTGCTCTTTTTATTTTTCCAGATTCCGTTTCTTCGAATTTTTCAATAAAAAAGATTGCTTTTGGAATGGAGAATTTGGTTAAATTATTTTTCATAAAAATACTTAATTCTCCATTTTCGTTTTTGGGAAAAATTGCTCCTTCGATGATTAAGATTATTCGCTCTCCTAACACTTCATCAGATTCGCTACTGATGAAAAACCTGCGATCCAAATACTTGCTCAACAATGCTTCTACATTTTCGGGAATTACTTTTACTCCTCCTGTATTGATGATATTATCGAATCGACCGAGCCATTTGAATTTCGTTGGAGAGATGATATCGACTAGGTCATTAGTGATGATTGTTTCTTCTGCTACGTCTGGGGCGTTGATGATGAGGCAGCCACGGTGATCAGTTTTTATTTGTACGTTGGGAAGAGTTTCGAAAAAGTCACTATGCTCTTTTTGAGGAATCTGCTGAAGCGGATTGCTATGTAGTTTTTTGACTGCGATGTGAGTGATCGTTTCAGTCATTCCGTAAGTAGCGTAAAAGTTATTTTTTTCTTTTTGCAAATGGTTCAATAATGTTTTACTTACTACTCCACCACCAATAATTGTCTTTTTTATTTTTCTAAATTGCTGGAGTTCTTTTTCGTTTTGAAAAGAATTCAATGCTTGCAACGGAACCATTGCTGCAAAATCTATTTCTTTAACATCAGTATTTTTCAAAGGATTACCTGATGGTTCAACAAGGACTAAATCTAACCCTAAAACGAAAGCACGAACGATCATCATTTTGCCAGCAATGTAATTTGGAGAAAGACATAACAATGCTTTTTCATTTTTCTCCAAATTAAAATACGCGCCTGTTTTGAGTGCAGAAGCGACCATTCTATTTTTTTGTAAAAATATTGTTTTAGGTGATCCAGTTGTGCCGGAAGTTTTGGCTTTGATGGTTGGAGTTTCGTCAATCCATTCTTTGAGGAAGTTGTAAATATCATTTTTCCACGACAAAGGTGAGGTCATATTTTGAAGTTCGTTAGCTTCAAATCTCTTTCCATCTAAAATGATATTTTGAAAACCTTGATACATTATTTAAAGATTCATTAATTGTAAATCCCATTTTTTCTCCGGATCAAAATGCAACGCACCTTCGTTTACACAAAGTGGCGAAGGAAAATTATTAGTGTACAATCCTCCTGTTCCTAATCCTTGATGCATTTGATTTTCCAATGTAAAAGTCCATTGTGCGATCGCATTTAATCCCACATTACTTTCAAGTGCCGAAGTAATCCACCAAGGAATATCGTAGCGAGCAGCAGCATCTATCCATTCTTGTGAACCTCGAAATCCACCAACAAAACTTGGTTTTAAAATAATAAACTGAGGCTGAATAAATGTAATCAAATCCTCTTTTTTCTCTTTTTCAAAAACGCCAATCAACTCTTCATCCAAAGCAATTGGTAAAGGTGTTTTGCAACAGAGGTCTTCCATCTCCTCAATTTGTCCTTGCCGAATTGGTTGTTCGATAGAATGAATATCTAATTTTGAAAGTGTATTTAATTTATTCAAAGCATCTTCTCCTGGCTGAAATGCACCGTTGGCATCGACACGAATTTCGATTTCATTTTTGGAAAATCGCTTTCGAATATTTTTCAATAATGAAATTTCAGTATCAAAATCTATCGCTCCGATTTTCATTTTTACGCAGTCAAAACCTTGGGCTAATTTGTCTTCGATTTGTTGACGCATAAAATCTTTTTCGCCCATCCATACTAGTCCGTTAATTGGAATTGATTTTTTGCCTTCGGTAAATTCGGAGGGAAAGAGTTGAAACTTATCTTCTGCTTGATAACTTTTCCAAGCCATTTCTAACCCAAATTGAATGGATGGGAACTCTATCAATCCTTTCTCTAACCAATAATTTAAGTTGGAAATATTGTCGCAAACTTCTTTTAATTTTTCTTCATAATCAGGTCGATCGTCTGCACTTAATCCTTTTAGCAAACCACATTCTCCGATTCCCCATTGCCAAGTTTTTTCATTTTTCAAAACGATAAACCAACTTTCTTTGATTCGTAAAATACCACGGGAAGTTCCGCTAGCTTGTTTAAATTCAAGCGTGTGTTTTTGGAAAGTGGCTTGGAGAAATGAGGTGTCCATTTTATTATTATTATTTTGATACGTACGTGGTGGTCTGCTTTAGTTGACCTTAAAAATTCAACATTATGAAATCTTTTTTTACGGTCAGCTAAAGCAGGTCATCACGTGCTATTTTTTCAAAAATTCAAAATATGATTGCAATATTTTATCATTCGATTTTCTTGGTGTGAATACTTCTAATATTTTAGCTCGTTTTCCTTTTCGATAAAATTTTGGAAGTACTTTTTCTAGACTTTCGACACTATCTGCTTTTTGATAATTCAAGTTATACATTTTTGCAATTGGCTTGGCAGAACGTTGTTGCGTCACTTCAAAAAATTCATCCAATTCATCACTTGTCGATGGCCCAGGAATAATTCGAAAGATTCCTCCGCCTGAATTATTGATAATTATGATCCGCAAATTAGCTGGTAAATATGAATTCCACAAACCATTTACATCATAGAAAAAACTTAAATCTCCACAAACTAAAGTAGTGGGTTGTCCACTTGCGACTGCTGCCCCAACTGCGGTGGAAGTGCTGCCGTCGATTCCAGAAGTCCCTCGATTCGAATTGTAAGTTAAGTCTTTTCGTTGGTCAAAAAGTTGTACGTAGCGAACACCTGCGCTGTTTCCCATTTGAAAATTACTCCCTGTTGGAATATTTTTCAAAATGATTTCGTAGGCTTTAAAATCTGAAAATTTTACTTTTTTTAGAAATTGGTGGTGCCGCTTTCGAGTGTGATCATTTCGATCATTCCATGTTTTTTGAAAATCACTTTTAACCATTTTTTTTGCTTCACTAATTTTTTCAAAAAAATATTCAGGACTTGTTCGTATCGTTTTTGTGAGTGATTGATAAGTGTCCATCTCTTCGCCTGCGATGTCAAAATGCCAATGCTCTTTTGGTTGTAATTTGCGGAAGAGCGCTTTTATTTTTTTTGAAATAATTGCTCCTCCAAGAGTAACTAAAATTTCGGGAGCAAATTTCTTTTCTTCTTTTTTCTCAATAGTTGTAATGAGTCGATCAATGCATGGATTGAAATTTTCACTCCAAAGGTTGGCAGTTGTTTCTGTTAAAATAGTAACTGATGGATCAGTATCTAATTTTTCTAAGACCTCATTTAATCGTTCATTTTTCTCCATCAATCCGCAGAGGATTAATTTCTTTTTTGAGTCGTTCCAAGTTGTTGCTAATTTTTCAAAAACAGCATTAGGAAGTGTGTTTTCAATTTCAACTAATGCTTGAATCTTTGGAATATGGTTGGTCTTTTTTGCTAGACCATATAATGGTTCCCGCAAGGGAATATTAATATGTACCGGCCCTTTTTTGGGAAAATGAGCAAGGTTGATCGCTTCATTTATTTGTCGATCATTGAACCAGATATCTTCCGTTTTGAGTTTTGCCTCTTGCGTGAGTTCGTAGCTTTTAAGAATATAATTTTTAAAAATGTCCCTCTGTTGTATCGTTTGTCCTGCTCCTTGATTGATCCATTCGACGGGTCGATCTGCGGTCAAAACTACCAAAGGAATTCTTTGGTAGAATGCCTCGACGATAGCTGGTGCGTAATTCAAGGCAGCACTTCCTGAGGTGCAGGCGATGGCTACAGCTTGATTAGTTTGTTGTGCCATTCCTAAAGCAAAAAATGCTGCAGCTCGTTCATCGACGATCACATAACATTGAATTTTTGGATGACGATTGAAGGCGATGGCAATTGGGGAATTTCGAGAACCTGGAGAAAGGACGATTTTTGTGATGCCTTTTTTGGCGCAGATTTCTGCTAGAGATGATATATTAGTTTTGTTGGTTGTCATTGAGTAGTATGTGGTGGTCTGATTTGGCTGACCTTGACGAAATCAAAACTGTGGTTTATTTTTTTACGGTCAGCTAAAGCAGACCACCACGTGTTATTTAGACTTCAATTAAATCTAAAATATTGAGTAATGTTTTTGCTTTCAATTCTGTTTCTTCCCATTCTTTTCTTGCATCTGAGTTGGCAGTAATTCCTCCTCCGACAAATAATGCAGTTATATTGTTATTAATTTTCATGCAGCGCAAATTGACATAGAAATCAACTGCATCTTTTTCTACCATTCCTAAATATCCTGCATAATATTCTCGATCGTAAGGCTCTGTTTGATAAATCAAATCCAACGCTTTTTCTTTGGGCAAACCACAAACGGCTGGCGTCGGATGCAAATCTTGAATAAATTTTGGCAATGCTGATTTTGTAATTTTAACTTCAAACCTTTGTTTTAAATGTGCCATTGCACCTGCTTGCGAAGTATAGGTTTCAGAACGATTTAAAATTTCTAAATTATTGTCTTTTATTTTTTTTAAAATATAATCTACAACCATTCCATGCTCCTCGATTTCCTTTTTTCCCCAAGTTAAATTTTCGATATTTTTCTGCTCTAATATTTTTTGCGTTCCTGCCAAGGCAACTGTTTCGGCAATGCCATTTTTGTAGGTCAATAATTTTTCAGGAGAAGCTCCTGCCCACAATCCGAGTCCTGGCAAATTGACAATGTAAACCATCGCTCGTGGATAAGCATTTTCGATTTTTTCAAAAAAAGAAATTAAATCAAAATCTTCTGGAAGTTCCGTTTTTTTGATTCGACTATAAATCGCTTTTTGCGTTTCATTTTTCTCAAAAAAATCTAAATATGATTGAATGTGATTTTCGTAAGTTGGAAAATCGACGACGTTCATTTGATTTTTATTTTCCAGAAAAGTTGGAATCTCTAATTTAGAAATCGTTGGATTTGGAATTGAGTTTCCATTTTCTACCGCTACTATATTTACATCATTTTTAATCACAAAATGAGGAACATTTTCCCTATTCGAAAACGGCGCAAAATGAAAACCTGATGCTTCAATTTTATGGTCTTCGGTTAGCGGGCTTAACTGAGCAACAAACCTAACTGGCTGGTTGGGTGCCCGAAAAAGTGCAAACGGTATATTCTTTTCCAAATATGAATTAAGCGTATTCTTCATTATTTTCTTCTTTCTAAAATTCGAGTAGTGAACCTAACCATACTCACTATTTGATCTTGATCATTCGTCACTTTTATTTCCCAAACGTGTGAGGTTCGACCAATATGAATCGCTCGACATACAGCTGTTACCATCGTTCCTTCTCTACCACTTTTGATGTGACTTGCTCCGATTTCAGTTCCGACTGCAGAGTGTGTTTTGGGATTAATCAATAAAACGGAAGCAACACTTCCAATCGTTTCTGCAAGTGAAACCGAGGCACCTCCATGCAATAATCGCATCGGTTGAACTGTTCGATGATCAACAGGCATAGTTGCGGTGATCTGATCTTTTTCGATTTTAGTGAATTTGATCCCAAGGTTTTCGACCATGGTATTTTCGCTAAATTTGTTGAGTTGATCTATGGATGCTTCTGGAAACATTGATAATATTTTGTTAGTAATTTTGTGTTTAAAACAAAAAGAAAATGACTTTGTTCTCAATTTTCAATAAAAATTGAAAGTTAAAGTTAGTAAGATTTTTCGAAGAGGAAAATATACTCTTTTAAAAAAATCACTTCTTCAAAAGAAACCAATAAAGTTGTCTATTTTTATTGAATTTTCAACCTTGTGCGTGCATAATCTTTCTATTTAGAGTCTTCTAAGTATTATTATTCTCATAAAAAACCACAGTAATAAAATATGTATCTAAAAATACTATCCTCCATATTCATACTTTCTTTTTCATACATTTCTGGTCTTTGTCAAAAAGACAACCACATTCAAAAAATAGAAAATTATCTGGATGTACTGAGCCAAGATGAAAACTTTGGCTTATCAATCGCTATCTCAAAAAACGGAAAAATTATTTCTCAAAATGCTTTTGGTTATGCTAACCGTTCACATAAAACGCCAAACAAAGCAGACACCAAATTTAATATCGCTTCGATTGGGAAAATGTTTACGGCTGTAAGTATCTTACAATTGCACGAACAAAAAAAATTAGATTTACATCTCCCTATTGGAAATTATATTCCTGACTTTCCACACAAAAATATTCGAGACTCCGTGACCATCGATCAATTATTATCTCATCGAAGTGGGTTACCGCTTTGGTTTAGTCCAACATTTGCAGAAGATTCAAAGTATTCATTTCATACTTTGGAAGATTATCTTCCTTTTTTTGATAGCATTAGAATTGATCACAATAAGGTTGGGGAAAATAATTATAGTAACGTTGGCTATTTTATGTTGGGCGTTATTATTGAATCCGTTTCAGGTTTATCTTATCAAAATTATTTGAAGGAAAACATTTTCCATCCTGCAAAAATGAATGATACTGGTTTATGGCATTTAACTGCAATCATTCCAAATGCCGCAATTGGTTATGTTCGCCCAGCTGATAAAAATGATTTTTGGAAAACTAATTTTCATAAAAACATGAATGGAAATCCAGCAGGAGGAGCTCACTCTACTGTTTTAGATTTATTAAAATTTTATGATGCGCTGAAAAGTAATCAACTACTTTCTGAGAAAACGACTGCTTTGATGTTGCAACCAACATTCAAACCAGAAGGCTGGGACTATGGATATGGAATTACTTTCGGAATACAAAACGAACAAAGAATCATGGGACACCTTGGTGGTTTTTTTGGGATTAGAGGAGAATTGTTGTGGTTTCAAGACTTAGGTTATACTGTTGCGATTCTAGCCAACTCCGACCAAACTGATCACATTGATATCAGTCATTTTATTGAGGTTTTATTTTCTGGAACTAAAGATCAAATTGTGGCTTTCGATAATACTCTTGCTATCGTAGAAAAGGTGCATCAAAATAAGATTGGAGTCAATGAAGAGGCTTTGCAAGCATTTAAAACTCAAAAATTTGATGAAGCATTAATTCAAATAAAGGGTTATCATTTTTTTAATAATCAAGATTATAAAAATGCGGAAATGCTTTTTCGATTGAACACGATTCTTTTTCCTGAATCGGAAAGTGCTAGGAATGATTTGGATAGAATTCCTAAGTAGGGAAGTTTGCATCAAAAAAAAACCGAAACGATAATTATCGTTTCGGTTTTTTTTGATAAGTGTTAACGACTTGGAAAATCGTTTTACGGGAAATTATTTTAGCCACCAGTTCCTTGACCACCGCCACCACCACCTTGGCCGCCGCCGCCATCTCCTTGTTTAACATCATCATTTTTGATGGAGCTTTTTCGAGATTTAGCTTTGAAATCCAGTTTACCAAATTTGTAACTAAAGTTAATTCCGAAGCTACGGAATGGTAATCCATAATTACTTGTTTGAGTAAAATTATCTCCTGCAAGTTCTGTTCGGAAATTTTTAACTTCGTTAAATGGATCAATTATATTGATACCAACACTTCCTCTTTTACCCCAAAGATCTTTTTTGACACCTACGCTATACATCGAAAACGAAGGGTTGAATCCTTGTAAAGTTTGCCGAGGAGAATTCCAAAACCCCCACATTTCAGCTTTCCATCCTTTTTTGAGATCGAAAGATGAACTAACAAAAGCTTGATAAACGAGAGCAGATGCTTTTACTTCTTCTCCATTCAAAATTCCTCTTCCCGAATATCGAGATGCATTTACATTTCCTCTAATTGTCCAAAATTTAATCGTTTTCGAACTAAAAACATTTAAACCAATATTTTCTCTAGTACCAATATTTGCAAAAGAAGTATTTGAAATAACCGTACTATCATTTAGTTGTATAGGAGTCAAAATACTCTCAATTGCATCATCTGTATATTTATAATAAATAGAAGCGTAGATTACGGTTCCTTTTACAAATGTATTATAAGACAAGTCAAATTGGTGTGTAATTTCAGGTAACAAAAATGGATTTCCTGCCGTCGTATTTCGACGATCACTCACTTCTGGATAAGGATTAATGTAGAACAAACTTGGTCGTTGAATTCTTTTATTATAACTCACTTTGATCGAACTAAATCCTTTTAATTTTCTAGAAAGAATTATACTCGGCAAAAAGTTTTGGTATTTATCACTAAACTCTTGAACTTCTCCTGAATCAAAATCACCTCCATAAGTAGTATGCTCATAACGAGCTCCTGCAGTTAAACTATACTTCTTAGTCAATTCTGCATTGAAAGAAAGATAGCCCGCCATCACATCTTGATCATAATTAAAAACGTCGGTTCGATTATCCGTAAACTCATTTGTCAATAAATTTTTAGAACTAAAATCACTTTTAATATCTCGAATAACTGTTTTTGCGCCCACTTCCATTTTTACTTTTTTGGAAAAAGGATGCGTGTAATCGATTTGGATAGTGTGTTCGATATTTTTTCCATCATTGACATTTTCTTCTAAAATTTGAGGAAACGCAAATGAGGCATCTTGATCCAGATCAGAACTTCTATCATTAGTGTTTTCACTCAACTGATAAGCGATGACTAACTCTTGGTCTTTTTTATCGTAAGTCTTTTTATAATCTGTCGTCCAATCAAATCCACTAAAAAGTGCATCCGCCTGAGTCGTACGTGCATAGGTTTCATTAAAATTAATAGATGGTAAAATATTCGTTGTATTTGTTTCGCCATCTGCATTTGAAGTAAATCCGTTGAAAGAAATATTTGAATTGATACTATTATATGCATTGATATCATAGTAGGCACCAAATTTCCCATTGAAACCAAGTCGGCTAGTTTCGCTATCGCCTGATTGTTCTAGGATATTAGTAAATCCATTTTCAGTTTGTTCGCTATCAAAACTAAGCGTTCCGACTCGAGGCCAAGAGTAATAAGTCGAAGCACTTCCATTGATTCCAAATCTTCCTCTCGATGCACTCAAACTTACGACGGCATTATTTTGTCGTGTTCCAACAGAGGTGTTGACGGAACCACTAAATCCTTCGACACCTTTTCTTTTGGTGATGATATTGATAATTCCACCACTTCCTTCTCCGTCGTATTTTGCAGAAGGAGAAGTGATGACTTCTACTTTTTTAATTTCATCCGCAGGAATTAATTTGAGGGCATCGGCAACGCTGTTGGCAAAAATTCCAGAAGGTTTTCCATTGATTAAAATCTGCACGTTTTGACTTCCACGAAGCGAGACATTTCCTTCCAAATCAACAGACAGCATTGGTACTTTTCGCAAAACATCAGAAGCGTCTCCTCCTGCATTTGTGATATCTTGATCTGCGTTGTAAACTAATTTATCTACTTTGTTTTCGATGAGTGATCGTTCGCTCGTTACTTCCACTTCTCCCAAAGTTAAACTAGAAGAAATTAGAAAAATATCATCTAAACTTACATCAGGTTTCTTTTTGGTCAATTTGACTCGTTGAATTCTTCGAGTAACATAACCAATAAAAGAAACTTCTATTTCATATTCTTTTAGTGCAACATCGGTGAATTTGAATTTACCTTTATCATCTGTAATCACTCCATCAAGTTGTTTTCCAAACTCAGAATTAATCAAAACGACTGTGGCAAACTCAACTGGTTCGTTGGTAAGTGAGTCAAGAATTTGACCTGTTATTTTTCCTTTAATTTGAGCGGATTGATTTCCTCCACCTCCCCAACCTTGAGAAAATGCAGTAAATGAGCAAAATAAAAATAGAGGAAGTAGTATTTTTTTCATCTTAAAAATTGTTTTTGATTAATTGAAGTATAGTTGAATTTAAAGTTCTGCTTAGGATTCATTTATGCATGAATTCGAAACTAACAACAAGGTAGAATGTTTAAATTGACAGCAAGTTTATTTTCTATAAATGATTAGATTTGTTAGATTAAATTTTTTAAAAAATAAAAAAGTCAAAATAATGAAAAACATATTCCTCCTTGTCCTTTGCATGTTTGCTTGGAGCTGTGCCAATGAAACTCCTGAGACGATTGCTGTAGCTAATACAAAAAATGAAGTCAAAAAAACCGAATCCGGTAAAAAAGGTGGCACTTCCAAACCTACGAAGAAAGAGTACGATAAGATTCCGTTGGATAAAATAAATTTACCTGACGGTTTTAAGGTGGAAGTTTATGCAGAAGGAATTGATCGAGCTAGGTCGTTGGCATTGTCTCCTAGCGAGACACTTTTTGTAGGAACGATGAGTAAAAAAGGAGTGGTGACTGCCGTGAAAAATGGTCAACATTTTAAATTGTCCAAAGGTTGGGAAATGCCTAATGGAGTGGCTTTTAAAGATGGAGATTTGTATGTGGCGGAGGTGAGCAAGATCCATAAATTTGAAGACATTGAAAATAATTTAGACGCTCCAAAAGAAAAAGTAATTTATGATAAATATCCAACGGAGTCTCATCATGGTTGGAAATTTATTTCTTTTGGTCCTGATGGAAAATTGTATATTCCAGTTGGTGCACCTTGTAATATTTGTGAAAAGGAAGAAGAAATTTATGCTTCGATTACTCGAATCAATCCTGATGGTTCAGGGTTAGAAATTGTGCAAAAGGGAATTCGAAATACGGTTGGTTTCACTTGGCATCCAGATAATAAAGAATTGTGGTTTACTGATAATGGTCGAGATTGGTGGGGTGATGACACGCCAGGTTGTGAGGTGAATCATGCGCCAAAAGATGGAATGCATTTCGGTTATCCATATTGTCATCAAGGTGATATGCCTGAAGATAGTGATGACATTTCAAAACATACTTGTAAAGGTTTTACGCCTCCAGCAAAAGTGTTGCGAGCGCATGTTGCGCCACTGGGGATTGAATTTATTCCTGCTGGAAATTTTCCGAAAAAATATGAAAAGCAAATTTTAGTAGCAGAACATGGTTCTTGGAATCGAACTAAAAAGCAAGGTTATCGATTGGCTCTTTTGACTTTGGATGAGAATGATAAAGTGAAAAGTTCTGCGACTTTTGCTGATGGTTGGTTGGATGAAGATGGCGATGTTTGGGGGCGACCGGTAGATATGGAATTTATGAAGGATGGTTCACTTTTGGTTTCGGATGATATGGCGGATGTGGTGTATCGGATATTTTATGAAGGAAATTAGTTGAATAGAAAATCAGGTAATCGGGAATCCCAATTACCTGGTTTTCTGTTTAACTGATTTACTAATTGAATTTTGTTTAGGGTTTTGAAAGAAGTGGATGATGGAAAGTTTGTTCTTTTTTTCATTGAAAAAAAAGAACCAAAAAATTCTAGGTGAAAAAATAGCTATGCTCAAGGCAAGCTCCCGTACCCTCATTTTTCACCGATCCCTGCCCGCCCCGTTTCTCAAAGACCATTACTCTGTATCCCTTTTAAAAAAAATCAAGTAATTGGGGGAATCCCGATTACCTGATTTTCAGTTTAACTGATTTACTAGAAAGCTTTCCTCATTTTTTCATTTTAGTATTCAACATTTTATCTGTCCATCCTTTCTCATCCCAAACTTTATTAGCAGCATGAGTTGCTCTTTTGGCAAAATAATTCGCAATCGCTTCTCTAAAATCCTCTAAATGCTTTTCAAAAAATTCCTTTTATATTTTCTGATTGAAAAAACTCACTCCAACGCTTTCCTCAGTCGCTCAAATTTCTCATCATTCTTTTTCAAAAAATAAGATCTCAATACATCCTTTTTTTCCTTGCTCGTCAAATGAAAAGAAATTGATGCTCGCTCCATATCATCTTTTGGATAATAAATATATCTGATTACATCAAATTTATCTCTTCCTAAAAGGTCAAAAATAAATCCCAGATTAGTGTCTTGTTCGTAATCTTGTAACGTCAAAATTTGTCCTGCAATACCGAGCGGATTCAGCAAAGATTCAATGGCACCTTGGTCGTCGTTGGGAACTATTTCTTCTACTTTTATTTGTGCAGAAATTTGCAATAGAACTACGCCACTTGTGTTTTCTGAAATCCAATCTTTAAAAACATGGATAAAACGAGTCGCAGAATTGATTCCATAATTGTCTCGAAAACCTGCATCCATCACTTCAATTCCAGGTTTGCTCGGTAAATAAACATTGGGTAAAATATATGGATAAGTGGCATTCATTCTTAACCCTGTCGCAAAATTCATATCCGCCGCTCCTTGCTTCTCGAAAACTCTTCCAAAATCTACGGCATCAATTTCTACTGCATTGGGTCGATCCACTCCGATGGGCGGAATCGTCATGTACGAAACTTTTTGAGGGGAAATAATCATCCGCCGACCATCATTGACAATCGAAGGTGTCAAAAAAGTCATGGGAATAATTGCTTCTGCTTCGGGAGATTTATAGTCTTTTAATTTTTGCGTAAAAGCATTGTTAGTATTTTGATTGAGTTGTTGTTCAAAGATGTAGCCTCGATCTTTTCGATAAGTTTTTCCATCCACTTCAAATTCTGCCCAAGGTAAAAACAAGTCATTTGTCACGATTGTAAAACCGATGGAGTTCAGCATATCTTTCGAAATAATATCAATATACTTTCGATCATAAATATTGATATTTTTACCTTGTTGCTTTTGTAAATATAATTCTCGCAAATAAGCTGCACCAATCATTCCACCCGAAGCTCCTGTTACCAAAACAGTATGTGGCAATAAATTTCCATTTAATAAGCTATCGCTCTTTTGTAAAACTTGCATCGCCCAAGCTGCTGCTCTTAGTCCTCCTCCACTCACACAAACAATCACCATTTTGGGCTTTTCTTCTTCGGGAAATTTATTTTTCCAATTTTCTAAAATCTGAATGGTAGCGTTTTTATCTTCAGCCACATTTTCTGCTACACATATTTTTTTTTTTTTTTTTTATGCATATTTTGCAGGTTCCATTTCATAATCTAATCCGTAGGCTTTATTTTTATGATTGAAGTTTTCGAATTTTGTCAGAAAATTAATCCCAACCAACAACAAAAAGAAAACCGTAATTCGCCATCGATCAAACCAATAAGTAATTGCTCCGGTCAATGCAATCACAATACTAAACATAATCAAAATACTCGCTCCTGCGGGAATTCTGAATTTCGGATAATCTATCAAATATCCCATTACGATCAACGCCACCAAACTCATCAATTGAACTACCAATGCATTCAAATGATTTTGTTTAAAAACACCGAGCAATAATTTGTAATCATAATGTTGCACCGATCGAACTATTCGTGGTCGAAAAGATTCCGTCAAATAAGTATCGACTCGCCATCGAACTACTCCTTTTTTAATATTTTGGATGCGATCAATTCTTCGATTGGGCGCCATGCTTTCGACGAGGTTTGGAGGAGTTTTGCCTTTTCTTTTTTTGGAAAAATTAAAAATGTCTTTGTTCGTAAATTGAAAATAAAAAGAAGACAATAACAACATCAAAACTACTCCTAACAAAAACCCAACACAATTGGTCAAAATGACATCTGCTGCCCAATATTCAAAATACCGCTGAAACCAAATCGTATAGGTAAAATAAAAAACTAAAAAGGTAAGTGGAACAATAAAATTATTGAGGATAAATTTGGTAAAAGGTCTTTTCATAGATGCCAAAAAAGGAAAGTGGTGGGCATCTAATAAATAGGTGGTTAAATTCCACGTCATAAAAAACCCACCAAATGCCGCTCCTAAAAGAAAGAAACTTTTAAAACCTACTTCGCCCATGTATTCGGGAGAAAGGAATAAATATTTGACACCATATAAATCGGCTAGCGTTCCGGTCAAGAGGGCGACTAAAAAAATCCACATGCCTATGAGTAGCAAATTATTCCTTAGGTGCAAAAAGAAGAGTTGCACGGGGAAGGAGTAGATTATATCGGTTAGCCATTTTTTCATTCGTAGGACGGTTTTCGAAAACCGTTTTTTACAGAACTGTCTTAAAATAAAATCGGTTTGTTTTTATTACCTGAAGTTGCGTAGTATTATTGAATTCTCATTTCTCGGTTTTGCTTTCTTTGTGCAAAAAAATGAAGCTAACTTTATTAGTTCGGTAACTTCATTTTACATGCTGAGATTCGTGGATGATTTGAGCATTGTTCTTTTTTTCATTGAAAAAAAGAACCAAAAAATTCTAGGTGAAAAAATAGCTAAGCGCAAAGCAAGCTCCCGCACCCTCATTTTTCACCAGTCCTCGCCCGCTCCTTACTGCTCATGGTTTTCCTTTCTATTTTAAATTTTTCTAAAATCAGTTTTGAAAAACCAAATCACTCTCCATCCAACTTGACTACTCGAATCGTTTCAATTTTAGTATCAGAAACTAACTCCAAAATAAATTTGTATCCTTCTAAAAGGATTTCTGCATTTTGTTCGGGAATAGTCTCTGTAGTTGTAACGAGATAACCCGAGAGAGTTTCATATTCTCCTTCTGGAAAATCCAATACGTCATATTTTTCATTTAAGTAGTCAATTTCCAAGCGACCTGAAAAGATAAATTCTTTGTCCGAAACTTGTGTTTCGATATATTCTTCTTGATCGTGTTCATCTTCGATTTCTCCAAATATTTCTTCCAGAATATCTTCTAAAGTTATGATTCCTGCTACGCCTCCATATTCATCGACGACGCAAGCGATGGTTGTTCCTGTTTTGATAAATCGGTTCATCAATACTTGTGCTCGCATCGTTTCGGGAACAAATGGAACATTTAAAATCAGGCGTTTGATGTCTTTTGGATTTTTGAGCATCTGCGCATGATGAACATATCCGAGCACATTATCAATATCATCTTCGGTTACAATCAGTCTTGATAATTTCGTTTCTCGAAAGAGTTGTTCTAAATCTTCGATACTATCATTCACATCAATGTCTTCGATTTCAGGTCGAGGAATCATACATTCTTTGACTTTGACTTCTCGCAACTGTAGCACATTGTGAAATAAATCTGTATCAATATCATCGTTCTCTTCCGTGATCGAACTTTGAATAAAATCTCCCAGATCAACTCTCGTCAAAGCATTCTCCACTTGGGAAACTTCTGAATTTAAAAATACTTTTAAAAATAAATTAGACAATCGAATCATGATCCATGAAGCGGACCAAAGAAACCATTGCAAAAATCGTAAAGGATAAGCTAAAAAATATAAGACATCATCTGCAAATAATCGAAATAATGTTTTGGGTAAAAATTCTCCAAAGATGAGCACAATGACTGTGATAAAAACAGTTGTGATGAGTAACATCAACAAAGCATTTTCTATCCCCAAATATTGTTGAAATACGGGTTCCAAAACTTTGGATAACATCGTCGTGAAAATTACTAACGCAATATTATTTCCCACCAACATGGTTCCTAAAAAATCTGCTGGCTTTTCATAAAAATGTGCCAAGATAGCACCTCGGCGAGAACCTTTATTTTTCTTTAATTCTATGCGCAACTTATTGGCAGAGACGAAGGCAATCTCCGAGCCTGAAAACAAAGCTGATAATACAAGGAAAAATAAAATAAGGG
>JBGCCY010000197.1:0-46015 GCA_045104975.1 Saprospiraceae bacterium | reverse complement strand
ATTTCTACCCACTCAATCGCATCAATATAAATTCCCAAATACCATTCATCCAATTCGTCAGGAGAAATTCCAGCCAACAAAGCAAAATTTCCAGTCACCATTAATCGCTGAATATGATGCGCATAAGCATAATCCAAAGACTGCTGAACGGAATGTCGAACGCAATGCATTTTAGTTTTCCCTGTCCAAAAATAACTTGGAAGTGTATTGTTATGTCCTAGAAAATTAAGCGTTGCGAAGTCAGGCATTTTTGCCCAATAAACACCTCGCATATATTCTCGCCAACCAATTATTTGTCGAACAAAACCTTCAATCTGAGCAATCGAAATTTCCTCTTGATTTTTTCCCCAATGTGCAATTGCAGCTTTGACTACTTCCAAAGGAGACAATATTTTTACATTCATACTGAATGAAATTCGGGAGTGATACAACGACCAATAATGTGGTGTCATCGCATCTTGATAAGTACCAAAAAGTGGTAGACATTTTTCAATAAAAAAATCTAAAACTTGTAATGCTTCCTCTCGATTTGTTGCCCAGATAAAATTTGTCGGATCAATATTTCCAATCGTTTTCACATCTGCATCCACAATGCGTTGATGAGTCTCAGAAACATTTTTTTCAAAAACTAGTGGTTCTAGCGGGGCATGATCTTTAGGTAGTTTTTTTCGATTTTCTTTATCATAATTCCATTTTCCCGTCACAGGTTGATCTCCATCCATCATCAAATCATACTTGCGTCGCATGCTTCGATAAAACGATTCCATGAGGTAAGTTTTTTTCCCTGCAAAAAAATCACGCAACTCTAATCGAGTACTCATAAAATGTTCTGAATCAAATACTTGCGAAGTAATTTTTATGGCTTCGCAAAAACTTTTTAATTGTTCATCCAATCGATATTCATCTGGCAATTGATATTCAAAATGCTCAATTTTATTTTCCTTGATGACGATTTTTAAATTTTCAGTAAGGCTTTGCGTATTTTTTTTATCATTTAATTCCCAATAAATAACTTGGTGTTTTTCTTCTTTTAAATGCTTGGCGAAATTTTCCATACTCGCAAAAAATGCAACTACTTTTTGGATATGGTGAGCAACATAATCTGTTTCTTGTCGCATCTCGAAGAGAACATAGATGACATTTTTATCTACTCTTTGAAACCAAGAATGTTGTCCATTTAATTGATCTCCTAAAATTAATCGTAAAGTTTTTTTCATGTTATTTTTAATAGTTCTTAGTTAAACTCTGTATTTTGATTAAGAAGGTTTTTTATTTCTTCGGCAACGTTCGCTGCAATATTTTACTTCTTCCCAGACCTTCGCCCACTTCTTTCTCCATTTAAATGGACGCTCACAAGTCACACATATTTTTTCGGGTAAATGTTCTTTTTTCATGTCTTCTAAACAATAGTTCTTACAGGTTGTTTTGAAAATTATTACTCTTAAATAAAAAGTGAATAACACTAGAAAATGAAAATTTCAGAAAAATATAATTTGACCGTACGAGATGTTGATCGCATTGTTGAAATGGGTTGGGAAGACCGAACAACTTTTGATGCGATTGAAATGCAGTTTGGCGTTCCTGAAAAGGATGTGATCAAATTGATGCGCGAAGAAATGAAATTAAGCAGTTGGAAAATGTGGCGAAAGCGAGTTCAAGGTCGGGCAACTAAGCATTTGAAAAAAAGAACTTTTGAAGAAGGTCGCTACAAATGTTCTCGTCAAAGAGCTATTTCAAATAATAAAATCTCGAAGCGATAACTTTTGAAAATTTGGGTATTGGAACCTCCCACTACTCAATACCCAAATTCTCCAATCACGTTTTCCTAACTTTCCTAGAAGGAATTACATGTTTGTATAAAATTCGTTTTGCCTCTTTTACCACACTTGGATCATCTCGATGTGTCCAAATTTTATCCCTTGCCATTTTTGCTGTTTCTTTTAAATCTACAATAGGTTTAGGATAGTCTTTCCCCAATTCAAAATTATAAAATTGTTGTTCCATCATCGTCATTTTCCAAGGCTCATGGATAAATTCAACAGGGACATTTTGTAATTCTGAAATCCATTTTTTTATAAAAACTCCATTGGGATCATGATCTTGAGATTGCTTGATCGGGTTATACATTCTGATTGTATTCAGTCCTGTAACACCTGCTTGCATTTGAAATTGTGGGTAATGAATCCCAGGCTCAAAATCTAAAAAAAGTTGTGCTAACCAGTTTGATCCTTCCTTCCAATGTTGCCATAAGTTTTGCGTCAAAAAAGAAACTAGCATTGCTCGCATCCTGAAATTAATATAGCCTGTAGCGTTCAAACATCGCATGCAAGCATCAATCAAAGGATAACCAGTTTGTCCATTTTTCCAAGCTTCAAAATGAACTTGATTCTCGTTCCGCTCCAACGAATTATATCCTCGATTTAAGTTTTCAAATTCCATCCGATCTTCCATTTCAAACTTCTGAATAAAATGACAATGCCAATGTAATCGAGATTCAAAATTGGAAAAATTGCGTTTGTAGGGTTTATTTTCTTTTGCTCTTATTGATGCTTGATAAACTTCTCGAAGACTTAGATTTCCCCAAGTGATGTAGGGAGAAAGTCGACTGCAACCTCTACGACTTTCCAATGGTTTTGAAATATGACGGCTATAATTTTGAATTCGATTTTCAAAAAAATCATGAAGGTATCGTAGACCAATGGATGTTCCTCCTTTTTGAAAATCAGGATGCAATTGAGTAAATTCGTTAGGTATTTTTTCTCCAAAAAAAGATTCAAAAGTGTTTTCAAAAACGATAGAATCTAATTTTTGCAACTCAGGATTTTGCAATGGAGCATTCATATATTTTTTCCAAAAAGAAGTCCACTCGAATCTATTTTTCAAACCTCGAACAACTGCATTGGTTTGTGATTCCAACCATTTGATATTATTTTTTTTGCAAAAAACTTGAACTGCTTTATCTCGATCATAAGTGATTTTGATACCAGTTTCTTCGTGTGAAAATATTTTTTTTATAGAAAATTGAGTTTGGATTTTTTCGAAAATATTCAATACTTCATCATGAAAAATATAAACTTGAGCTTTGGATTTTTTTAACGAAAAATTTAAGTCAACCAGCGACTCCCAAACAAATCTCCAATGTCGTAAATCATACTGAGGTGCAGCAATTACGGAGGGTTCAAAAATATAAATTAATGCAATTGGATCACCTGTTTCAATCGCTAACTTTAGCGGTTGATGATCGATGAGACGAAGGTCTCTTTTAAACCAAACTAGATTGATGGATTGCATAAAAGTAGAACCAACTTAAAATGTGAATTGTTTTAAATTGGTTTTAATTCCTAAAAATAATTTCCAGGATTACTTGCCATCTCTTCGATTTTTTGAAAATATTTCCCCACATGTCTTCCATCCACCACCGCATGATGTACTTGGACGGAAAGCGGCATTTGCATTTTTTCATTCATTTCAAAAACCTTCCCCCAAACCATTCGAGGAATAGAATCGGATGGATGATGTCTCATCGCATGTTCAAAACTAGTAAAACTCACCCAAGGAATTGAGGATAAAAAAAGAAAATCATCTCGTCCAACTTCATCTTCAAATGAAGGATTGCATCTCATTTTTTCACCTTCCTCAGAAGCTTTCCGAATAAAACTTTTTGCCTTTTTTTCATAATCAACTATACAAAAACTAAACACATCAGCCACCTCTGTAAAAACTGTAAATGATGGTTGGACTGTTTTATGTTCGAAGACTTTTCCATCACGAATTCTCCAACGAAACTCTGGAATTTCATTCGCCACTCTTGATATTAAATAAACAATACTAGAAGTAATTGGTAATTTATTTTTCTTTAGAAAAGGAAAAAGATGAGTGACATCTACATTCGCAGTAATATTAAAATGCGGATGATTCATGGTATTAAAGAACTCAAAATGTTTTTGTCGATGAGGATTTTTGAAAATGATTTCGTGCATTTTTTTTTGCAAAAATAAGTTTTTTAAAGAACACTTAGCACATGATGGCCTGCTTTAACTGACCTAAAAAAGAGTATACCGACAAAGTTGTACTCTTAAAAGAAGTCATGAAAAATCATTAAAAAAAAGCTTTTCTCTTTTTTCCAGGTCAGCTAAAGCAGACCACCACGTACTCCTAAAATCATAAATGAGTAAATGCATATTTTATCTTTTAAAAAACAAAAGTTGGGATTCCCTGTTTTACTTTTTTAGCAAAAAAAATCTAAATTTTTCTACCTATTTTTGCAAGCTCATTTTTTAACCATTCGACACATTTCGTCTCCACATAAATATGGCAAAAAGAACAACTACCAAAGCAAAAAGTAAAAGCAAAAAATCGGTCAATGATAATATTGAGGTGATCGGTGCACGAGTGCATAATCTCAAAAATATCGATGTTCAAATTCCTAGGAATCAATTTGTCGTGATTACGGGAATTAGTGGAAGTGGAAAATCTTCTTTGGCTTTCGATACGATTTATGCAGAAGGACAGCGACGATATATGGAAACATTTTCTGCTTATGCTCGGCAGTTTATTGGAGAAATGGAACGACCTGATGTGGAGAAAATTACAGGACTAAGTCCTGTGATTTCTATCGAACAAAAAACAGTTGGTCGGAATCCTCGTTCGACTGTAGGAACCATTACTGAAGTCTACGATTTTCTTCGATTATTATTTGCCAGAGTCGGTGAGGCATACTCGCATGTGACTGGAAAAAAGATGGTAAAATATACCGAGGAGCAAATGATGGAAAATATTTTTAAAACTTTTGGAGGGAAAAAAACACTCTTGCTCGCGCCTTTAGTACGAGGTCGAAAAGGACATTATCGAGAGTTGTTTGATCATGTTCGAAAGCAAGGATATACGAAAGTTAGAGTCGATGGAGAAGTGCAAGATCTCCTTCCAAAAATGCAAGTAGATCGATATAAAGTTCATGACATTGAGTTGGTTATTGATCGCTTGAATATGACTAAAGATCGCAAAGAACGTTTTGCCACATCATTACAAACGGCGCTAAAAATGGGTAATGGTTTAGTCTTCTTGGCTGAGCAAGGTGCAAAGGAAGTTTTCCCTTACAGCAAGCATTTGATGGATGCGGAGACTGGACTTTCTTATGAAGAACCTTCACCAAATGCTTTCTCATTTAACTCACCTTATGGTGCTTGCCCGAACTGCAAAGGACTTGGTGAAGTGATGAAAGTGGATTTGAAAAAAGTAATTCCTAATGACTTAAAATCAATCAATGAAGCGGGTATTGTTCCCTTTGGTGAAGTGCGAGATAATTGGACTTTTAAACAATTGAAATCTATTGCCAAAAAATATAAATTCACTTTTTCTACACCTATAAAAGACATTCCTGCGAAGGCATTGGAAATCATTTTGAATGGAGGTGATGAAACTTTTGAATTCAAGCAAAAAGTCCAACATGATTTTGTTTATAACTTGGCTTATGAAGGTTTGAACAACATGCTAATTCGTTGGTACAAAGATTCCTCTTCGGAAAAAATTAGACGTTGGACGGAAGATTTTATGGTCATTGATAAATGCCCAACATGTAATGGCCAACGTTTAAAAATTGAGTCTCTACATTTTAAATTGGATGGAAAAAACATTAGCGATTTGGCGGTGATGGATTTTACTGACTTGATGACTTGGATAGAAAATTTGGAGAGTAGCTTGACCAAACGTCAAAAAGCAATTGGACATGAAGTGATCAAAGAAATCAAATTAAGAATTGGGTTTCTATTGCATGTAGGTTTGGATTATTTGAATTTAGATCGACCTGCAAGAACTCTGTCTGGAGGAGAAGCACAGCGAATTAGATTGGCTACTCAGATTGGTTCTCAATTGACTGGAGTGACTTATATTTTGGATGAGCCAAGTATCGGTTTACATCAACGAGATAATCAGAGGTTGATTGAAGCATTGCGAGAATTATCTGATATTGGAAATACAGTTTTGGTCGTCGAGCATGATAAAGATATTATGTTAGCTGCTGATTTCTTGATTGACTTAGGACCAGGTGCGGGTAAGCATGGAGGTGAATTAGTTGGTGCAGGAGTTCCTGAAACTTTTTTGAAGAAAGATACTTTGACTTCGCTTTACTTGCGAGACAAAAAGAAAATTGAAGTTCCTGCAAAACGACGAAAGGGCAATGGTAACTTTTTGGAATTGAAAGGTGCGAATGGCAACAATTTGAAAAATGTAAATATCAAAATTCCATTAGGTACATTTTGTTGTGTAACGGGAGTTTCGGGAAGTGGAAAATCTACTTTGATTAATGAAACCCTCTACCCTATTTTGCGTCAACATTTTTATAAAAGTATCAAACGACCGATGGAATATAAATCAATCACAGGTTTAGAACATGTGGACAAAGTGATTGAAATAGATCAGTCTCCAATCGGCAGAACTCCTCGATCAAATCCTGCAACTTACACCAAGATGTTTGATGAAATCAGAAAGATCTATGCAAGTTTACCCGAAGCAAAAATTAGAGGTTACAAACCTGGTCGTTTTTCATTTAATGTAAAAGGTGGTCGTTGCGAAGAGTGTCAAGGTGCAGGTAAGCGAAACATCGAAATGAACTTTCTTCCAGACGTGCAAGTTGATTGCGAAAGATGCCTAGGTCGAAGATATAATCGAGAGACTTTGGAAATTTTATACAAAGGGAAATCCATCAGCGATGTGTTAAATATGACGGTGGAAGAGGCGGTTGAGTTTTTTGAAAAAATTCCAAGAATTCATTCAAAAACTAAAACACTCAAAGATGTCGGTTTAGGTTATATCACCTTGGGACAACAAGCAACCACACTTTCAGGTGGAGAAGCACAGCGGGTAAAACTTTCAGAAGAATTATCAAAAAGAGCAACTGGAAATACAATTTATATCTTAGATGAACCGACAACGGGTCTACACTTCGATGATATTCGACAGTTACTTAATGTATTGAATAAATTGGTGGAGAAAGGAAATTCAATTGTGGTAATTGAGCATAATTTAGATGTAATAAAAGTGGCAGATTATGTGATCGACATGGGCCCAGAAGGTGGAAATAGAGGTGGAAAAGTAGTGGCACAAGGAACTCCTGAAAAAGTAGCGAAGGTGAAGGAAAGCCACACCGGTCAATTTTTAAAAATGGAATTATAATTAATTCAAAGGAGCATAACTTCGAGGTGAAATGACGAATTATTAAAAAGATTTGCTCTATCGATTTCTAATAAAAATACTTATATGAATTAAAAATCAGTTTAATACGTAGGAATTTCATTCCTTGTTCCTAAAAATCCGATTACCCTTTTAAACGTAATCGGATTTTTTTATCACTAAATTTGTTACTAATTCACCCAACAATTTCACTAACTCGCCACGTTTATACATTTTTAGAGCGAATTTTCTCTCATTAATCGAAAAAAGGGTTTTACTTTGTTTCTAGTTGTAAATTTCCTTAATTTTAGGAACGTAACCAAAACTCTAAACTTACACCACTATTACCATGAAGAAGCTGATCAACAAGGGAATGCAATTCTTTTTCCAGCAACGCTACAAGCGTATTCTTCATTTCATGGAGCACCCTCATGAAGTGCAATCCGCCATTCTTAAAGAACTCATCCAATCTACTAAACACACCGAGTGGGGAAGAAATCACGACTTTAAATCTGTCAAAAATCAAGTTGACTTTGCTGAAAGAGTGCCGATTCAAGATTATGAATCGCTAAAACCTTATATCGAAAGAATGATGTTAGGAGAGTCTGATGTGTTATGGAGTGGAAAAGTTAAATGGTTTGCCAAATCTTCAGGAACAACTAGCGACAAGAGTAAATATATCCCTGTTTCCAAAACGAATTTGAAAAAATGCCATATTCGAGGAACTTGGGACACGATGAATTTATTTTATCATAATCGACCAAATGCTCGCCAGTTTGAATGTAAAAGTTTATTGATGGGGGGAAGTCTGGATAGTTTTGAGACTTATCCTGAAACTTTGATTGGAGATGTTTCCGCAATTATGATGGAAAATATGCCTTACATCGGTCGACCATTTTTCACGCCAGATATTGAAACTGCAACGATGCCTGAGTTTGATGAAAAACTTGAACGGATGGCTCAAATCACGAGCAAGGAAAAAGATATGGTGATGATCGGCGGAGTGCCAACTTGGACGATGGTTTTTTTAGATCGCATCTTAGAATTGACGGGTAAAAAGGATATGTCAGAAGTATGGCCAGACCTAGAAGTTTATATCCATGGAGGAGTTAGTTTTGAACCTTATCGAGAACAGTTCCATAAATATTTTCCAAATGGGAATGTCCAATACATGGAAATTTATAATGCAACAGAAGGGTATTTTGCAATTCAAAATGACTTGAATTCAAGGGATATGTTGCTACTATTGGACAATGGAATTTACTACGAATTTTTACCCGCAGAAGAATGGAACAAAGATAACCCAAAAGCAATTCCACTCTCAGAAGTTGAGATCGGAAAAAACTATGCGATGGTCATCAGCACCAATGCAGGTTTGTGGAGATATGTTCCTGGCGATACGATCATGTTTACTTCTACCTCTCCTTATAAAATTAAAATCACCGGTCGAACCAAACAATTTGTCAATGCTTTTGGTGAAGAAGTAATGGTTTCGAATACAGACAAGGCATTGGCACAAACTTGCCATTCAACTGGTGCCGTTGCACTAGAATATACAGTTGCGCCAATCTTTTTAGAGAAGCAAGGAAAGGGTGGGCATGAGTGGCTAATTGAGTTTGAAAAAACGCCTACAGATCTTAAAAATTTCAAAAAGTTATTGGATGAAAATTTGCAAAAAATCAACTCTGATTACGAAGCAAAAAGATACAAAGGCATGGCACTCAAACAACTTAAAATGCGACCAATGCCGAAAGGTACTTTTCATAAATGGCTAAAGTCAAAAGGTAAATTTGGAGGACAACATAAAGTTCCTCGACTTGCTAATCATCGAAAATATGTAGACGAAATTTTAGATTTTTCTAGCGGTGTTACTCAGTAGAATCATGAATTTTGTTCACAAAATCACTTGAAGCAACTTTGTAAATATTAACAAAAAAAGGATCATCCAAGATTAATTGGATGATCCTTTTTTTATGCATTTTTATAAAAATCAATTTTGCGAAGCACTATCCATAAAATTCAAAAGGTCAGGATAGGAAGCAGATTGAGACGCCGATTCACTTTCGCTCAATCGAATTCCATTAATATAAGGAACTACTTCTGCAATAGTGATTCCTTGACGTTGGAGTTCTTTTCGAAGGTAATTAGCCGATTCGAAAGTCTGATATAAACCAATCGTATATTTATAATATTGAGAATCAGCACTACTCTCTACCATCGCATCAGGATAATCCACAATCACACTACTATTGTAATTTTGTTTGATCTCAGCCACTTGAACTTTATACGAAAGTCCTTTGATTGCCTTGCCATAATACACTCCTTTTGATGCAATCATTCCTTGCTCTACATTTGGCTTTTTTACAATAAAATTGATTGGCACTCGCTGAATATTAAACATTTTAAAATCAATTCTTCGATTCAATCTTTGCCCTAATAAATTGGGAGTATCTCCAAAAATATTTTTTGCAATAGGGAAATTTGAACCACATCCTTTCAATAATATATTGGAAGGTTCTACTCCGTTTTCAATCAAATAATCAGCTATTTGTTCTGTTCTTTTAATAGAAAAAAACAGAGAAAATTGTGCTTGATCTTGGTTGTCAGAATTACCCGTAAGCTCAATTTTTAATTGAGGATATTCTTCCATCAATTGTATAATTTTATTCAATTGGGTAATATTATTTGCATTCAACAAATCATCATCTGACTCATAATATATAGGATCCACTTCAAATTCTCCCATCTCCCCTTTGAATACATAATCGTTACTATTTACATAATTAGCATCAGGTTCAAGGTTTAGATTTTTAAAAGCTAAAGTGTGAAATCCAGGTGGAGTTGAAGAAATTAATTGTTCTAAATTTCGGGTTTTAAAATATGCCACATACAAATCCTGTCCACCATATCCTTCAACTCTTGAGGAAGAAAAATACCCCAAAGAACCATCTCTAGTCAAACGAAAATATTGATCATCTCTTGGCGAATTAATTGGCAAACCTAAATTTTCTGGCGTAATCCACTCTTTCTTAAAATCATTAAAAGTAGCTTTGTAAATATCAAATCCGCCAATCCCTTTTGTACTGTTGGAACTAAAATATAACGTCCGCCCATCTTCTGCCAAAAATGGAGTCACCTCATCATAAGATGAATTTATAGCCTTACCTAAATTGAGTGGTGGACACCATTTTCCATTTGATTTTTGAGAAATATATAAATCACTTCCACCAAAACCACCTTCTATTCTACTCGAAAAAATAAGCGTTGAATCATTAAAAAAGTAAGGTGAAGCATCGCCTCTTTCAGCAACAATCGAGCTTTGAAATTTATGTGGATACAATGGCTTATCTTCAATCGGTTTAAAAGAGTCAACCAAAATTTGTCCGCTAAAAAAATCAAATCCTTTGAACAACAACATCGCTGAACCATTCTCATTGAAATCTAAAATGACATCATTTTGAGTACTGTTCAATAAATTACTCATGCGCTTGGGATTTGTCCACGTGCCATTTTGAAGAATAACAGAAAAAATATCACTTGAGTATTTTCCTTTTAAATCATCCAATTTTCCTTCCTCATCTCGAAGACCACCTAAATTACCCGCACGAGCAGAAGAGAAATATAATTTATCAGGATCGTTTGGACTTTCTACTGAAGCAAATTCATCAAACCGAGTATTTACATTTTCTCCTAAATTTTCAACAACTGCTAATTCTTTTTGATATTTTATTTTTAATCCTTGGGCACATCTTTTAATTTGGTCTTTTACAGCTTGTCTATTAGAATCATTTGAAGGACTACCTTTTAAGTATAACTTATAGTTTTTAATGGCTTTTTTAAATTCTTTTTTAGAATGGTAGGCACAACCTAAATAGAAATAAGGCAGGGCTTTAGGCTTCTTTTTATTGTAGACCAATGCCGATAAATAATCTATACTTTTATCCACCTCATTATTGAAAAAATAGCAAATTCCAAGACGAAGTTTTACCTCCTCATCTTTCGTTTTTACTTTATCATATTTTTGATACAACTGGAGTGCTTCAAAAAATTTATCATTTTCGAAGTAAAGATTGGCTTTGTCCTTTAATTTTTTTCCAGAAAATTGTCCTATTCCTGAAAGGCAAAAATAAAAGATGAAAAGTATTGTTGCAATAAGTTTTATAATGTTCATAATCCACAGTTTTGAGATATGCCTGGGTGTGATAGGCTAGCTTTGAAAAAACTATTTGAATTATCGTTTAACGGTTTGAGAAAGTTTTTGTGTCTTTTTTTTTGGAAAAATAAAAAAAAAGAGGTGCTTCTAAAACGAAGCACCTCTTTTTAATATTTTAAATAGTTCTTTCTGCATCGAAAGCTTCTAAGTATTTTCCTACTTGACTCAAAAATGATCCTCCAAGGAAACCATCTACGATTCGATGATCGTATGACAAAGATAAAAACATCAGATGACGAATCGCTATTACATCTCCATACTCTGTTTCTACTACAGCAGGTTTTTTTCGAATTGCTCCGACCGCCATGATTGCCACTTGAGGTTGATTGATAATAGGTGTTCCCATCACATTTCCAAATGTTCCTACATTCGTTAAGGTAAAAGTTCCACCTTGAATATCCTCTGGTTTAAGTTTATTAGCTCTTGCTCTTGTTGCTAAATCATTGACTGATTTAGTCAATCCCAAAAGATTCAAGTGATTCGCATTTTTGATCACAGGTACAATCAAATTTCCAGAAGGAAGAGCAGCAGCCATTCCGATATTGATATTTTTCTTAACGATAATTTTTGTTCCATCTAAGGATACATTAATCATCGGAAAATCACCTATTGCTTTTGTAACTGCTTCTATAAAAATAGGAGTAAAAGTAATTTTCTCTCCATGCGTTTTTTGGAAACCGACTTTAATTTTATTTCTCCAATTGACAATATTGGTTACATCAACTTCTACAAATGAAGTAACGTGTGGCGAAGTATGTTTTGACATCACCATGTGCTCTGCGATCAATTTTCGCATTCTATCCATTTCTACAATTTCAGTTCCACCATCCAATGAAATTTGAGGTTGAGCCGGTGCACTTGGAGAAGTTGTTGGCGTTGCCACTTTTGCCGCAGGTGCAGTAAAAGTACTTGTCGAGCGATTAGAAAGATAACTCAACATATCTTTTTTAGTTACTCTTCCTTTTGCTCCGCTTCCTGGAATAGTATCTAATTCAACTACGCTGATGTTTTCCTGCTTGGCAATATTTTTCACCAAAGGAGAATAGAAACGATCACTTTTTGCTACTCCATTGGTAGCTACTACCGGAGTTGCCGTTGCTGAAACAGGAACTGGAGCAGGAGTTGATTTAGTTTGTCCATTAGCAGCTGGTGCTTTATCCATACTTGGAGCAGGAGTCGAACTTACTTCTTCACCTTCTGTAGCAATGATGGCAATTACTTTTTCAATTTCAACTACATTCTCTACTTGAAAAAAGATTTCTTTGATTACACCTTTTACGGGAGAAGGCACTTCAGAATCCACTTTATCTGTGGCAATTTCGAGAATGGTTTCATCTACGTCAACAGCATCGCCAACGTTTTTTACCCATTTCAAAATGGTTGCCTCCATTATACTTTCACCCATTTTGGGCATAATTAATTCTACTTGAGCCATATTATTATTTTAGGTTAAATGGTTTGGTTAGGTCATTTTATTTTCCAGCGCAAAATTACAGGAATTATAGTTCTTATAAAAATGGTTCTTTGACAAATCCTACGTTTTAAGTCAAGTTAAACTTGAAATTAACAATCCCGTTGGTCGTTTTTAATTCCTATTTTAACTTGACCACAGGATTTGTCTAAAAACGTAAAAACTTTCGAATTGCATTCAATGCAACAGTTGTAGTATATTCGATATTTTTCATACGATCTTTCCATAGATTTAGTTGATATGTTTTGGTATTATTTTTATCTCCAATGGCAATCCATATTGTTCCAACAGGTTTTTCAAGAGTACCTCCGCCTGGTCCAGCTATTCCTGAAATTGCAATTGCAATATCCGTTTTCAACAAATCCAATGCGCCTTGAACCATTTCTTTGACCGTTTCTTCGCTGACTGCTCCATGCTTTTTAAGTGTTGATGATTTCACTTGAAGTTGGTTCATTTTTACCTCGTTAGAATAAGCAATTACACTTCCCATAAAATAGGCGGATGAACCTGGAATTGAAGTTATTTTATGCGCCAAAAAACCTCCTGTACAACTTTCTGCTGTCGCCAAAGTTTTTCCTTTTTCAACTAACATTCGACCTATGACTTCCTCTAGTTTTTCTTTTTCAAAACCATAAATAAATTCTAAAATCAACGGTTTAAGTTCTTCCACTTTTTGATCTAACAATGTATTTAACTCCTTTTCATCATCACCAATTCCAGTCATTCTCAGTCGAACTTGACCGGTTCCTGGCAAATAAGCCATTTTTATATTTTTAGGTAAGGCTTCTAAAAAAGGTTCGATTCGATCAGCAATTCTACTTTCGCCTTCTCCCACCGTCAGAATCGTTCGATGAGCAATTGGTTTTCCAGGAAATTGATTTTTTAATTTTGGTAAAACCTCCGCCTCCATCAAATATTTCATTTCATATGGGACACCTGGCATCGAAACTAAAACTTTTCCTTCCTGCTCAAACCACATTCCAGGAGCAGTTCCCATTTTATTCATCAACAAATCTGCATTCGCAGGCATGTAAGATTGTTCGTGATGTGCCTCAGTCATACTTTTTCCAAATTTTTGGAATAAGCGTTGAATTCGATTATAAGTTGATTCACTAAATCGCATTTCTACGCCAAAATAATCAGCGAGTGCTTTCTTAGTAATATCATCTTTCGTTGGCCCCAAACCTCCTGTGAGCAAAATTATATCTGCTTCCGAAAATGCTGACTCTACGGCTTCAGTTATATCTTTATGTGTATCACTTACTGTTACGATTTTGCCAACTTGAATGCCTTGCATATTGAGTTGTTGCCCCATCCAGGCGGAATTGGTATCGACGATTTGTCCGATTAATATTTCATCGCCAATAGTAATTATGTGTGCTGTCATTTTCTTTTTTTTAAATTAGATGTCAGGTTTGAGATCGGTCGCTGCGCTCTAGGTCAGGAGTCAGGGGCTTTTTGTTTCCCCTAATTTTTAATTTTAGTTTTTCAAAAAACGGTGAAAGCAAGAATCCCTTGACTCCTTACAATTCGCCACAGGCGAATAACCTACTGCCTGACTCCTCATTAATCTACTTCTTCATAATCAATAAACTCCCCTTCCTCTGCCTCATTTTCCTTAATTTTTGAGTTCTCTTTTTGATTAGCAGAACCCAACTGAGATTTCCACGTATTATATTTATAAACCATATATATTAAGCCAAATAGAATTAAATATTTCATTTCATTTTTTTTTGCAAAAATACACTTCATTCTGCTAAAAATGCTATTGTTTTAACCATTGTTACACATATAAAGGTTAGCAATATTTTATTACTTTTGCAGTTCTTTTGAAAATGCTTTTTTATTTTATAAAATCTTTTTACAGGCAGCTTCCATTCGGACTAAAAAGCGACCTGCTACATTTTAATTATTCAGCTAATGGATTCATCATTTAAAAAATTAGTAAATATTGCCGGTTGGACGGTTTTTGGAATTGCGACCATCGTATATTTCTTTTCAGTTGAACGGACAGGTAGTTTGTGGGATTGTGGAGAGTTTATCACAGGAGCACATAAACTTCAAGTAGTTCACCCTCCAGGTGCCGCTTTATTTTTATTGGTAGGACGAATGTTTGCCATGGTCGGAAATGTCTTTTCTGATGATCCAGCGAATATTGCTTTTGCCGTCAATATGCTTTCAGGAATTTGTAGTGCATTTGCAGCAATGTTTATCTGTTGGGTGACGATCATGATGGGAAAAATGGCGATAGTTGAAAAAGATGAAGCACCTACTTCAGGGCAAGAGATTGCTTTATTAGGTTCAGGTGTGATTGCCGGTTTGGCAACTGCATTTTCTACTTCGATTTGGTTTTCAGCAGTTGAGGGTGAGGTATATGCGATGTCAACATTTTTTACCGCATTGACACTTTGGGCTGTTATCAAATGGTATAATTTACCAGACAAACCTGATTCAGATCGTTGGTTGGTTTTTGCTATTTATGCAGCTGGACTTTCGATTGGAGTACACCTTTTGAGTATCTTGACTTTCCCTGCGTTAGCACTTTTTTATTATTTTAAAAAATATGAAAATCACACCTTGTTAGGAATGGCAGGTGCATCTGCAATTGGAGTCGTGATGATTGTCGCATTGCAATCTTTAATTATTACTGGAATTCCTCACCTATGGACTGCCTTTGAATTGATGACCGTTAATTCATTTGGATTGCCATTTCACTCAGGGGTTGTTCCAACTGTTTTGTTGGTTGGATCATTATTGACACTTCCACTACTTTATCTTCATGGAAAAATAAAAACACTTATTCCTATTTATGTTGCTTTAGGAGTTTTGGCTTTGACTGTCTTTTATTACTTAAGTTATGGAGGAGGTCCTGGCTCAAGTATCACTATAGGTGGTCTTACAAAATTAGCTATCCTAATTGGAGCATTATTCATGGGAGCAACCTATGCACTTGATAAATATAGATACTTAGCTCAATTAATTTTGGTTAGTATGACTTTGGTGGTGATTTCATTTTCTACAGTTGGTGTTATCGTAATTCGAGCAAATGCGAATACCCCAATTAATATGAATGCGCCAAGTGATCCAATGCGATTATTACCTTACTTAAATCGGGAACAATATGGAGAGCGATCATTATTCAATGGTCCTAATTTTGATTTACCTAGAGAAGCAATTACGACTGAAGTTGAACATAGATATGGAAGGGTAGCAGGAAAAGATAAATATGTTATCACCGATCGAAAAATTACTCAAAATATAAAATCACGATATAAAACCCTTTTACCTCGAATGCAAGATGGCTCTCAAAGTCGTCCGCAATTATATCGAATGTGGATGAGTCAATGGGGAGCTAAAGGTTCGCCAAGCGTCATGGATAATATTCAATTTACCATGAGATATCAGATAGGTTGGATGTATTGGCGATATTTTATGTGGAACTTTGGAGGTAGACAAAATGGGGATCAAGGATTTTACTCTTGGGATGCAACCGATGGAAACTGGCAATCAGGACTTAGCTTTATAGATAATGCCAGACTCTATAATCAAGCAGAAGAACCTTCTCGATTAGCCAATAATAAAGCGAGAAATAAATATTACATGCTACCTTTCCTTTTTGGATTGCTAGGTTTATTTTTCCATTTTTCCAAAGACAAAAACGGGGCAATGGGACTTTTTGCCTTATTCATTATTACAGGAATTGGATTGATTATTTATTCCAATCAGCCTCCGAATGAACCACGAGAAAGGGATTATGTTTTGGTTGGTTCCTTTTTTACCTATTGTATTTGGATAGGAATGGGAGCATTGGCATTGTTTGAAATCTTGAGAAAGAATGGAAATCTTGCTGGAAAAATTGCTGCACCAATTGCAGTTGGCTTAGTGATGATTGCTCCACTTTTGATGGGTTTCCAAAACTTTGACGATCACTCTCGAAAAGATCATTCTGGTGCAAGAGATTATGCTAATAACTTCTTGGAATCATGTGAACCGAATGCAATTATTTTCACCTACGGAGATAATGATACTTACCCGCTTTGGTATGCTCAGGAGGTAGAAGAAATTCGAACTGATGTTCGGGTAGTCAACCTAAGTTTGATTGCCGTGGATTGGTACATTGATCAATTGAGAAGAAAAGTCAATAAATCGGATGCTATCAAAATGAGTATTCCAATGCCGCAACTGAGAGGTTACAAACGAAACCAATTAATCATACCTCAAGATCCAACTAGACGTGAATATAAAATGCCATTATCTAGTGTCCTCAAAATTGCAGGAGAAGATCATCCTGAACCAACAGGAGGACAACTAGAAAGTTACTGGGCAACTAGCAAAATGAGTATCCCTGTGAATAATGCCAAGGCTAGAAATATGGTCAACCCAGAGGATTATGATAAGATTGTTAGTGAAATCGTATTTGACGTGGATGATATTAATCGAGAAGCAAATGAAAAAGCATTGGCTCAAGGAAAAGCTCCTAAAAATAACAATCAATTATTAAAAGGTGATGTTGCTGTTTTGGATATTATTTCTTCTAATTTCCAAGATCGACCAATCTACTTTGCCGTTACTTGCCGACCTCAGTCGATGATGGGCTTAGATGATTATTTCCAACTGGAAGGATTAGGTCTAAAATTAGTTCCTTTGAAAAATAGAGATCGAAGTTATGATTTCTTAGGTATGATGGGTAAAGGAAAAATTGATGCGGACAAAACGTTGGAATTAATGTCAACTAAATTCCGATGGGGTGGATTTGACAAACATGAAACTTTCATTGATCGAAGTTTCGGCCCAGCTATCCAATCTCAAAAAGCAGGAATGGTTCGAGCTGCTCAAACGTTCATTGATCGAGGAGATAACGAAAAAGCAGTTGAAATGGCAGATATATTTTTCAAAGCATTTCCATTCATGAACTTTAAATATGAATTCCAATCACTTCAGATGTTGGATATCTATGTAAAAGCAGGAGCTTATGAAAAAGCAAAACCTCAGATTGAATTGATGGCGAACGAAGCAGAAGAATATCTCAACTTTTTCCAAACCATTGATAATGAAACTCGAACTAGTCGATACGGTTTTGGTCGAGAAAATCAATTCTACAATGGTTACCGACAAGGCAACCGAGTTTCTCCAGGAGCAAAAGATGAATTAATTAGATTAGTGCAGGAAGGTGGTGATACTGAATTATTAAATCAGTTGAAAGAAAAATTTAAACCTTATGAATTAGCTCCAACTAGAGATTAATTTTTTTAGAAAAAAATACAAAGAAGCGGTACTTTTGCAAAAAGGTACCGCTTTCTTTTTTTTAAATAAGTGTTTGTTCAAAAAATCGGTTTTCAAAAAATTAAAAAATGAATATCAAAAAAATTGCTATCGGCTGCGACCATGGAGGGTTTGCCTACAAAGATGCTATCATCGAATTACTAGTCAACCAAGATATCGAAGTGTTTGATTTTGGAACTGATTCCGATGCTTCTGTAGACTATCCTGATTTCATACATCCAGTTGCAGAAAATGTAGAAAATGAAAATGTAGAACTTGGAATTATTCTCTGCGGAAGTGGAAACGGCGCAGCAATGTCTGCCAACAAACACCAAGGAATTCGGGCAGCTTTATGCTGGACAGAAGAATTGGCTGCCCTAGCTCGCCAACATAATAATGCAAATATCATCTCGATTCCTGCTCGGTTCGTTAGTAAAGAATTAGCTTTGGAAATGGTCAAAATATTTATCGCTACTGATTTTGAAGGTGGAAGGCATGCTCGACGAGTAGATAAAATTAGCTGTGTTTAAAATAATGATGAATGGTTAACTATGAATTGTTAATGTCTCGTTTGTAATGAACCATTAGTTGGATTAACCATTTACCATTCAGCATTAACCTTTATTGAAACATGAATAAAAATAAAATAGATTATTTATTATTAGGTCGGGTTTTAGGTTTGGCAAAACCTTACCGAAAAGTATTCATCCTCGCAGGAGTCTTGACTGTCGTGTTGGCACCTTTGGCCATTCTTCGTCCCTATATTATTAAGATCATGGTGGACGATTATATTTTTAAATTTGACATTCCAGGCTTGACCAATATGGCGTTGCTCTTGGGAGTGATTTTGTTGATTGATGTGGCGCTACGATATGTTTTTATTTATTCTACCAGTTGGTTGGGGCAGTCGGTGATCAAAGATTTGCGAGTTCGAATGTTTAATCATATTTCAAGTTTGCGACTATCCTATTTTGATACGACTCCAATTGGAACTTCAACAACTCGAACAATTAATGATATTGAAACAATCAATACCGTTTTTTCTCAAGGAGCAATTACGATTATTGCAGATCTTTTTACTGTCTTCGCAGTATTGACCATCATGTTGATTACGAGTTGGAAATTGACTTTAGTTTGTTTGACTACTCTCCCCTTCTTGATGATCGCAACTTATATTTTTAAAGAAAAAGTAAAAGTTTCCTATCAAAAAGTTCGTACTCAAATCACAAAGATGAATGCATTTTTGCAGGAGCGAATTTCAGGAATGCGAATCGTTCAGATTTTTAATGCTGAAGAAAAAGAACTAGAAAAATTTAAAAACATCAATCGAAAATATACCCAAGCCAACTTAGATGCAATTTTATATTACGCGATATTTTTTCCTGTTGTAGAAATTATTTCTGCTGCAGCTTTGGGATTATTAGTTTGGTGGGGAGCACGTGGAGTGATTGGCGGAGAAGTGACGACAGGGACTTTCATCGCATTTCCAATTTACTTGAGCATGTTGTTTCGACCAATTCGAATGTTAGCAGATCGGTTCAATACTTTGCAAATGGGATTAGTTGCCGCGGAACGTGTTTTTAATTTATTGGATAAAAATGACATCATCGAAAACAATGGAACGATTAAAAAAGAATCGATCAAAGGTGATGTTGAATTTGACAATGTTAGTTTTGCCTACAATAATATTGATTATGTTTTAAACGATTTGAATTTTAAAATAAAGGCAGGAGAAACCTTGGCAATTTGTGGAAGTACTGGTTCTGGAAAAACTACCATCATCAATATTCTTAATCGTTTTTATGATATTCAAAAAGGAGAAATTTTAATTGATGGAGTTAATATCAAAGACTATGAGTTGTTCCATTTAAGAAAAAAAATAGCCATCGTTTTACAAGATGTATTTCTTTTTTCAGGAAGTGTGATGGAAAATATCACTTTACGAGATGATCGAATCTCTGAGCAAGAAGTAATTGACGCAGCTAAATTAATTGGGGCACATGAATTTATCGAGCGACTTCCTGGAGGATATGATTACCAAGTGATGGAACGTGGCGCTACGCTTTCGATGGGACAACGACAATTAATTTCGTTTGTTCGAGCATTAGTTTTTAATCCTGAGATTTTGATTCTAGACGAAGCAACTTCTTCGATTGACCCAGAATCTGAAGCAGTTATTCAATATGCTATCGAAAAATTAATTGACAAAAGAACTTCTATTATCATAGCTCACCGACTTTCTACGATTCGACACGCCGATAATATTATGGTTCTAAATAAAGGAGAGATTGTAGAATTCGGGGCACATGATGCGCTTTTGGAAATCGAAAATGGACATTACAAAGAATTATACGAAATGCAATTTATGCAACTTGAGCCATAATTATTATCCAAAATAGGTTTCGTTTTTCAAGTCAGATAAAAATTGAATACATTACTTCCTTCGATAGTTTTGCTTTCAATCTTTCTCTGACAACTAAATCTATTTTCGTTTTTTTATCGAAAAAATAATCCAACTCATCTTTCCTTTCCTCAATCTAAGTCTAATCATCTTTCGATTGTAAGAACAATTGTGTAATTTTATTATTCTTATTTTAAGTTTACTATCATAAAATTTAGTCTCGAAAAAAAAAATAGCCAATGGCAAATCAAAATAAAGGATTTAATATTGTTAATCTTATTCCAGCAATTTTAATGTTAATAGCGGTTTTTATTGCCGTTGGATATATTGCTTCTGGAATTTATCAAATTTTAGAATTCATTGCTCTAGGCTTATTTCTAATTACTCTAGGTTTAGATATAGCTTATGGTCGTAAGGTGATTTTAGGCTTCGCCAAAACTTTAATTGGTTTGGTTCGAAAAAATCCTTTGATGGGAGTTGCTGCAATCGGTTTGACTTTTTTCTTTCACCCGTTAGTTGCTTTATTTCTTTTTGGAAAAGCCATGTTATTACGCAAAGTGGACACTTTGAAAAAAGATTTTGAAACTCGTCAACAAGGTCAATATGCTGAATACGAAGAAGTCGAAACAAGCTACGAAGAAGTTCCAGATGATAAACCTAAGTTAATTGAATTACCTCCTCTTCGAGAAAAACCAAAGCAAGAACGCAGAAACGATTATGAAGATTTATTTGAAGAATAGAAAAATCGGTTGACGATAGACGGTTGACGAGGTTTCTCAAACCACACACCGTCAACCGTCTGTCGTCCATCCTCAACCGATTTCCAAAATGCAACAATACATTTACATTTCTCTTTTTTTAAGTTTGACGTATGTTTTAATCATGCTTCGATATTTAATAAATTGGAAATCAATCCCAGTTTGGGAAATCCCAACTAACTTTTCTCCTCAAACAAAAGTAACTATTCTTATTCCTGCTCGGAACGAATCAGAGAATATTCAAGCATGCATCCAATCTATTTTAGATCAAAAATTCCCTTCTTATCTTTTTGAAATCATTGTCATAGACGATCACTCGGAAGATGGAACAGCAGCACTCATTCAACAATTCCAAGCACCTAATATCCAGGTTTTATTTCTAAAAGATTTTATCACTAACCGAAGTGAACTTCAATCTTTTAAAAAGAAAGCAATTGAAATTGGAATTAAAAAATCCACAGGTGATTTAATTGTTTCCACCGACGCAGATTGTATTGTTCCTCCAAGTTGGTTGAACTATCTAGTTTCTTTTTATGAAAAAAGGAAAGATAAATTTATCGCAGCACCCGTTAATTTTCATGAAGAAAATTCTTTATTTGAAAAATTTCAGTCGCTAGATTTTTTAGGAATGATGGGAGTCACGGGAGCTGGAATCCATGGGCGTTTTATGAATATGTGTAATGGTGCGAATTTAGCTTATGAGAAAAAAGCATTTTATGAGGTCGATGGTTTTAATGGAATTGACAAAATTGCTTCAGGGGATGATATGCTTTTATTACAAAAAATGGCGAAACACTTCCCTACTCAAATTGGGTTTCTCAAAAATAAAAATGCAACTGTATTAACAAACGCCAAACCTGATTTGAAATCGTTTGCTCAGCAAAGAATTCGTTGGGCATCCAAATCTGGAAATTATCAAGAACTTCAAATACTATTTATTTTAGCTTTAGTCTTTTTCTTTTGTGTGAGTATTGTTTTTAATTTTTGCTTACTTCCTTTCTTTTTCACCAAAATTGGGTGGGTTTTTCTAGCTCAAATTTTAATCAAAACCATTGTCGATTTTTTCTACCTCAAGCACATGGCTACTTTTTTTCAGCGCAAAGATTTGATGAAAACATTTTTCCCTGCACAGGTTTTTCACATTATTTATATTTTTGTAATTGGATTGTTAGGAAATGTGATCAAGGAGTATAATTGGAAAGGACGGAAGGTAAAATGATGGAAATATCGAATTCAGAACAAGGAATTTCAATTTGAGAAATTTGACAAAACTACTTATTTTCTTCTTGAGAAATATCCTCAAACTTCTCAAATCTTTGTTCTTAAATCGGTATCCAAAAAAGCGGTGTTAACGTTTAAACGCTAACACCGCTAAGTATATAATTTTGAAAAATTAATTTCTAAATATCAATTTTTGCATATTTCGCATTCGCTTCGATAAATGCTCGACGAGGAGGCACCTCATCTCCCATCAACATTGAGAATACTCGGTCTGCTTCTACTGCATCTTCGACTTGAACTTGACGCAAGGTACGTCCTTCAGGATCCATCGTAGTTTCCCAAAGTTGCACATCATTCATCTCTCCCAAACCTTTGTAACGTTGGATTTTCACAGAGTTATCAATTTCTCCCTTCGAGTAAAAATCAACTGCTTCTTGCCGTTCTTCATCACTCCAGCAATATCTAAACTGCTTCCCTTTTCGTACTTGATAAAGTGGCGGCGCAGCAATGTAAATAAACCCTTGATCCACCAACGGTCGCATATATCTAAAAAAGAAAGTCAAAATCAAAGTAACAATATGACTACCATCCACGTCGGCGTCACACATGATGACTATTTTGTGATAACGTAATTTTTCGATATTCAAAACTTTCTCTCCATCCTTTTCTTCAATCGAAACACCCAATGCCGTAAACATATTTTTGATCTCCTCATTTTCGTAGATCCGATATTCCATTGCTTTCTCAACATTCAATATCTTACCTCGAAGTGGAAGTATCGCTTGGAATTTCCGATCACGTCCTTGCTTCGCAGTACCACCTGCCGAATCTCCCTCAACCAAAAATATTTCACTTTCCACAGGATCCTTTGAAGAACAATCTGACAACTTCCCTGGCAATCCACTTCCCGTCAAGACATTCTTTCGTTGAACCATCTCCCTTGCTTTCCGAGCTGCATTTCTAGCAGTAGCTGCAAGGATCACTTTATCCATGATTCTTTTTCCTTGTTTTGGATTTTCCTCCAAGTAAGCTTTTAAGATATCACCAACAGCACGAGAAACAATTCCATTCACTTCTGAATTTCCTAACTCTCCTTTCGTCTGACCTTTGAATTGTGGCTCAGGAACCTTTACCGAAACGATCGCAGTCAAACCTTCTCTAAAATCTTCTCCAGAAATACTGAATTTTAATTTTTTGAAAAAACCATTATCATCTCCATACTGCTTAAAAACTCGATTTACAGCTCTTCGAAATCCACTTACGTGTGTTCCACCCTCTCGTGTATTAATATTATTTACATAAGAATGAATAGATTCTGAGTAAGAAGTATTGTAAGTCATTGCGACTTCAATTTCTACATTTTCTTCTTTCCCCGTAACATAGATTGGCGTCTCAATTAACTTTTGACGATTCTCATCTAAGTAAACTACAAACTCTTGTAATCCACCTTCTGAGTGGAAAGTTTCTGTTTTAAAACTTCCATCTTCTTCTTTCGTTCGCTCATCTGTCAAGGTCAACGTCAATCCTTTATTCAAGAAAGATAATTCTCGAATTCTACCTGCCAACGTTTCATACTTATAAGTCCCATCTTCAAAAATGTCTTCCATGTCAGGTTGGAAAGTAATATGCGTTCCAGTCACGTCTGTTTCCCCTATAACTTTTACATCTCCTTGAGGTTTTCCTCGCTTATATTCTTGCTCAAAAACTTGCCCATCTCGATGTACTTCTGCTCTTAAATAGGAAGACAATGCATTCACACAAGAAACCCCTACACCGTGCAATCCACCTGATACTTTATAAGTGTCTTTATCGAACTTTCCACCAGCATGCAAAACAGTCATTACAACCTCCAAAGCTGACTTTTGCAACTTTTTGTGCATACCTGTTGGAATCCCCCTTCCATTGTCTTTTACTGTGATAGAATTATCAGGATGGACAATAGTATGAATATGTGAACAATGACCTGCCAAATGCTCATCAATCGAATTATCAATGACCTCCCACACTAAGTGGTGAAGTCCTTTAGTATCGGTACTCCCGATGTACATACCGGGTCTTTTTCGTACTGCTTCTAACCCTTCTAAAGCGGTAATATTTCCCGCATCATAATTGCCTTTTTGAGGCGTTAAATGATCTTTATTTTCTTCTGTATTCATAGCTGCAAAAATACGAAAAATAGTTCATTTTTTAAAGCGATTTTTAAATTAGTATACGCAAAAAATGGATGATTTCGAAAGTATTTTTTTCTTAAAAAATATCAAGTTGACCTGAAAAAAAATTACATTTGTTGACACTCATTTTTATTAAAATGCCATTCTATAAAAAGGTCTGTTGGATTCTATTTTTCTTAACTTTTGGAAGTGATTCCTATAGTTCTGCTCAGACCTTTTCCTTCCAACAATTCACTACCGAAGATGGCCTACCTGGATCAACAGCTTACAGTATCGTTCAAGATAAAAATCAGATGCTTTGGATTGCTACGGATGGAGGCGTTTGCAAGTTTGATGGACTCGATTTTCATCCTTTAAAAGATGAAAATCTTCAAAGTGAGGTGATCAAGATTTTTTATGACTCTAAAGATCGACTTTGGATGATCGACTTAGCATCACAAGTCTCCTATCTAGATTTAGGAAATGAAAATATTCGTCGCTTTGATGATCTAATTTCGAATTCTCCTACTATGGATATTTTTGAGGATATGAATCATAATTATTGGTTTTTAAATAATTCAAGTATTAGTGTTATAACTGAACCCGATTCCTTAAATGATATACCTCCTCTCTATCAATTTAAAGGAAAAACCGTGGGCAGTATAAAACACATTTTACAGTTTGACCGAGAACATACTATCCTTATTAATCATAAAGGGGTAAATCATTTCAGAAATTACAAACATACTTTCCAACCATTTCAACGAGAAATTACGAAGGCAGAGTTTCCTTTATATGGAGCTATTAACAATGGTGATTCTATTTTTCTTTCTACGAATAATAGGATTTATTCTTTTTCTAAAACTCAACATATTTTGAATCCTGTTTTTTCTCAAATCAATCATCTTTTAGATGCTGGTATCAACAACCTATTTCTTGATGCCAATAAAAATATCTGGGTCGCAACTCGTGATGGAATTATTTATTTAGAAAAACAACAAGATGGGACAACTAAATTTTTTCACTTGCTAAAAGGATATGCCACACAAAATGTTTTTCAGGATCATGAAAACAATCTTTGGATTACTACCCAACAAGAAGGTATTTTTAAATTATCATCTAACCAGATTTTAGTTTATAAAAATGAAAAATATGGAGATCGAGCATCTGTCGTTCATTCCCTTTCTGAAAATGAAATAGTGGTAGGCTACAATAATAATGGATTGGTGGTTTTGGATGAGGACTTAAAAGCAACTCATGAGAAAAAGCTATCAGTAAGCAATGAAGAAATTTATGACCTTCACTATGATTCAATTGAAAATGAGTTATATATCGTTGCCAATTTCGGTGTTTTCAAAATTGATAATGAGTCTTTTGATATTACCACTATAATCAATCTCAAAGGATATAAAACTTGCGCAATTGATGTTGATCATAATATTTGGTTAGGTTCATTTTCACACACCTCCATTTATCAAGAAGGAAAAAAAAGTATAAAAGTATTGCCCAAACGAACTTATTCGATTCGTTTTGTGAAAAATGATCAAGTATGGTTAGGAACGGTTGAAGGGTTGTATTTTTGTGAAAATAAAGATTGCAAAAAAATTCCTACCCCTGAACTTTCTCGAGATATTCGAGATATTCAAATTGATAAAAATGGAGCACTTTGGATTGCCACTCAGGCTAATGGACTTTTTATATATCAAGAAGGGAATATTATACACCATTTTAATTCCCAAAATGGACTATCTAGCAATAATTGTCATCGGATTTTATTAGATAATCAAGTAGCATGGATTGCCACAAATAATGGAATTAGTAAAATCAATACACAAAATCTTGATATTGAAATCATTAGAAAAGATGATGGACTTCCATCTAATGAAGTAAAATTTTTACATGCTAAAAAAGGGGAAATTTACGCAGCAACATCCAAAGGACTCGCTATCTTTGATAAAGATTTTAAAACTTATTCCAAACCTCCTCGCCTTTCTTTTACAGGTATTCAAATAAAAAATCAAGACACGCTGATTCTACCTCAGTACGAAATCCCTCATCATCAAAACGATATTAAAATCAATTTTATCGGAACAACTTTTAAAAATGCTAAAGAAGTTCAGTATGAATATAAGATGAGTCCAATCAATACAGAATGGGTTTCATCAAGTGTCAATGCTATTTCTTTTCCAGCTTTACCTTTTGGAGAATATGATTTTTTAGTTCGTACTAAATCACTTAATTCTGATTGGTCCGAGATCAAAAAAGTTTCATTCACTATCAAAAAGGCATATTGGCAAACTTTGTGGTTCTATAGTTTGATTCTATTAGTTACATTTTTAATCGTCGCAAAATTATTTCAGCTTGTATTTGACCAAATTAAAGAAAGGAATGAAATCCAACAAAATTTAAAAGCATCTCAATTAACTGCTTTAAGAGCACAAATGAATCCTCATTTTATTTTTAATGCACTTAATTCAATTCAGGATTTTATCATTCAAGAAGATAAAAGATCTGCCAATCGTTATCTTTCTAAGTTTTCTAAATTGATGCGGAATGTTTTAGATGCATCCGACAAAAAGAAAATCACCCTCAAAAAAGAAATTGAATATTTAGAGTTGTATTTGAGTTTGGAGTCACTAAGAATAGATGATGATTTTGAATATAATTTTGTCATCGATCCTTCTATCAATATCAATAATATTTTGATTCCCTCGATGCTGCTTCAACCTTATGTTGAGAATTCACTTAAGCATGGGTTGATGCATCGGAATGGAAAGAAAAGGTTAACTATTCGTTTTTCTAATAATTGTCCCATTAACGGTTGGGATCAAAGTCATTTATTTTGCGAAATTGAAGACAACGGAATCGGCAGAACTGCTTCTATGAAAATCAACGAACAAAATGGCCGAGTGTATCAATCAAAAGCAATGAGTTTGACGCAAGACAGGATTGATTTGTTAAACTCTGCAGATACCACTAAATTGGGTTTGAAAATTGATGATCTCAAAGATAAAGACGGATCTCCAGCAGGAACGAAAGTTAATATTTGTATTTTTCAATCTAAAACTATCTAATGCTACAAGTAATTATTGTGGATGATGAAGCAAGGAATCGAAATACTTTAGAGCAATTATTAAAAGAATATTGCCCTGAAGTTAACGTAATTGCTGTAGCTGAAGATGTACTTTCAGGCGTAAAAATTATCCAAAAAACCCAGCCTGACCTCGTCTTCTTAGATATTCAAATGCCTAATTATTCGGGCTTTAAACTAATTGAATATTTTGACGAAATTAATTTTCAAATTATCTTTACAACGGCACATGAACATTATGCCATCGATGCATTTCATGCCAATGCCACAGGTTATTTACTCAAGCCAATTGACATTGATGAATTAATTCATGCGGTGAATAAAGCGTCCAAAAATGTCGAAAAAAAGACGCAACAAGACGATGATAATTCTACACAATCTCCAGTCATTAACCCTGATGAAAAAATAGAATTACCCACTAAAAATGGAATAATATATTTGACCATCAATGAAATTATTTATCTTAAATCAGAGGGGCGGAATACTCATATCTTTTTGAAAAACAATCAAAATGTTTTGACTACTATAAATATGAAAGAGTGCGAAAAAAGGTTTTTTAAAACTACTCTTTTACGTATTCATAAATCCAATATGATTAACTTAGCCTACATCAAAAAGTACATCAAAAAGTTGGATGCTTATGTCGAAATGGAAAGTGGACATAGAGTCGATGTTGGTAACTCTTTTAAAGAACAATTAAATCGAGGTCTTTCTTTTTTTGCAAAATAAGCAACACTTCCAAAATCGAAATCAATTTATTTTTAATTAAAAAACGAACTGTTATTATTAAAATGGAAATCACCATCCAATCAATTGACGAATTAGATAAAGTTGTAAAAGCATTGTTAAATTTTGCCGAAGGAAGAAAAAAAATGATGTTTTATGGCGAAATAGGAGCAGGAAAAACGACTTTTATTCAAAACATTTGTAAGCATTTAGGAGTAAAAGAAGCGGTAGTAAGTCCTACTTTTTCCCTTGTCAATGAATATATTTATCACAATGAATCTTTGCAAAAAGAGCAATATGTTCACCATCTTGACTTGTATCGATTAAAAAATGAACAAGAAGCACTTGATATCGGAATTGAAGACTATCTTTATGATGATTACTATTGCTTCATCGAGTGGGCAGAAATTATTGAGCATTGGTTGCCTGACGACCTCGTAAAGATTTATATTAAAATCTTTGAAGAATCAGGACGAACCTTTACTTTAGAGAAAAATTTTAATAGCTAATTTTAGTTTCTTAACCCATTCAAGATTTAAATTTCAAAATTATAAACAGTGAGCGACAAGAAGAAGAGTATTCCTATTCCTAAAATATTTACCGAAGGTCAGTTTGAAACTCAAACCGAGATGTTGCAATTGCAACGAAAACCTAACAAACTTTTCATTGGTATTCCAAAAGAAACAACCTTGCAAGAAAGTCGAGTAGCATTGACACCTGCTGCAGTTGCATCTTTGATTGCACACGGACACCGTGTGGTTGTGGAAACGAATGCAGGGGAAAAAGCTAATTATACGGATCATGATTTTTCGGAAGCAGGAGCAGATATTGGCTATAGTCAAGAGCAAGTTTACAAGGCAAATATTTTGATCAAAGTGGCTCCACCTACTTTACGAGAAATGGATTTTTTACGACCTGGACAAATTCTTTTTTCTCCACTTCAACTACCTATTATTTCGCCTGAGTTTATTTTAAAATTAAAAGCCAAACGCGTCACCGCCTTGGCTATGGAATATATCAAAGATGAAAATGGAACATTTCCAGTAGTTCGTATTATGAGCGAAATGGCGGGCATGAGTTCGATTCTAACCGCTGCTGAATTGCTCACTAACTCCCAAGGAGGAAAAGGAGTTTTGTTTGGCGGGATTTCAGGAGTTCCATCTGCGAAAGTGGTAATTTTAGGATCAGGTGTAGTTGCGGAATTTGCCACTCGAGCTGCTATGGGATTAGGTGCAGATATCCGAATCTTGGATAATAATATTTATAAATTAATGCGACTCAAAAATCGAGTTGGTCGTCAACTTCATACTTCTTCTCTCAGTCCTCACCAACTGGAAAAAGAATTATTAACTGCAGATGTAACGATTGGAGCCATTCATTCCAATCATGGAAGAACACCAATTGTCGTAAGTGAGGAGGTCGTTTCAAAGATGAAACCTGGCTCTGTTATTATTGATGTAAGTATCGATCAAGGAGGATGTTTTGCTACTTCAGAAGTAACCACTCATGAAAAACCTACTTTTACGAAGTATGGTGTGATTCATTATTGCGTTCCAAATATTGCTTCACGAGTAGCACGAACTGCTTCGATTGCCGTGAGTAATATTTTGACTCCAATCTTATTAAAAGCAGGTCAGTCAGGAAGTATTGAAAACTTGATTCATAATGACCATGGAATTAGACATGGTGTTTATACTTACAAAGGTTGTTTGACAAATGAATATTTAGGAGAACGATTTAAAATAAAATCTACTGATTTGAATTTATTGATCACCTCTAATTTGTAAAAATATAGCTTTATAAAAGCTGCGAATTGGCAATGGATCAAGCCAATTTTTATAAATTGATTTTGGTATAAAAAAATCAATTTATAAAAACTGGCAATGCTTAAAAACTATCTCACGGCTCTCAAAAAATTAGATTCATACGTTCACTTTCTACAATCTAACACTTATTACTTTTGTAAAAAACAGTACTTGCACTTTTATTTTTTTGAAAAAAAATCTAAAGTTAATCATCAGAAATAATGAAATATCTATTCACACTCATCGTGTTTTCACTTTTTGTTTTTCCATCTTTTGGTCAAAAACCAGTTGATCCCAACAAGATCAATAAAGACTATCTCGAACTCATTCGAAATATGAAGCATGATATGGAAAACTTAAAAGAAGACAATGAAAGTCTTTTGAGAAAATTAAAGAGTTTGACAAGTAAGCAAAAAAGTATTGCACAGGTAAAAGCAGAATTAGCAAAAGAAGCAGAGGCAAAAGAAGACACTCCTGAAGGTCGGTCTATTGAAGATATTTTATCAGAACTTGATCAAAAAGAAGAGGAATTAGAAAAACTAGATCGAGCAAAAAGAGCTGTAGAGAAAGGTAAAGAAGCAGCAGAAAAAAAGAATTCTACCCTGAATGACAAAGTAAAAAAAAGCGAAAAAGGTCGAGAGGCAGCTGAATTGGAAGCAGCAAAAAATAAAAACTTCCTCTATGCTCTAGCGATGGCAACGATGTTTATTTTCTTTCTAGCAACGTTATTTTACAATCGATTTAGAGTTAACAAAAAAGCGAAAAATTCCTTGCAAGAAACTAATCGACAAATTGATGAAGAGCGAAAAAGATCTGATGAATTATTATTGAATATTTTACCTGAACCAATTGCCAATGAGTTGAAAAAAAACGGAAAGGCATCTGCTCAAAAATATGAAAATGTAACAGTACTTTTTACCGACTTCAAAGATTTCACTACGGTTTCTGAAAGGTTGACTCCTGAGCAATTAGTACGCGAATTGGATTATTGTTTTAGAGGTTTTGACTTTATCATCTCTCAATATGGTGTAGAAAAAATTAAAACAATTGGAGATGCTTACATGTGCGCAAGCGGTTTAACCAACAAGCGAACTATGCCAGTCAACATCATCAAAGCAGGTTTGGAGATGCAAGAATTTTTAGAAGATTATAAAAAAGAAAGAATGGTAAAAGGTTTACCTTTTTTCGAAGCTCGAATAGGAATTCATACTGGCCCAGTAGTTGCAGGAGTCGTGGGAGTTAAAAAATTCGCCTATGATATTTGGGGAGATACCGTAAATATTGCTGCTCGAATGGAAGCCAATGCAGGGGTTGGAAAAGTCAATATTTCTGAAGAAACTTACCGCCAAGTGAGGTATAATTTTGACTGCGAACATCGTGGAAAAATCGAAGCAAAAAACAAAGGATTCATTGATATGTATCATGTGAAACAACCTGTTCCTGTTGCATCCTAAAATAGGATTGCCCGAATTTACGTAGAGACAAGGCATGCCTTGTCTCTACATAAAACCCCTTCAAAATGAGAGAAGTCTCCATCGAAGACGAACATTTCCAAGAAATAAATTATACCGAAAATCATTTGCCCAAAGGGAAATACGACAACTGTATTTTTCTAAATTGTGATTTTACCAAATCCACTATTTCAAATATCACCTTCGTAGAATGCAAATTTGAAAACTGCGATTTCAGCCTTATCACTTCCAAAAATACAGCCTTCCGAGATGTCCAATTTATCAATTGTAAATTACTAGGATTTAATTTTAATGATTGCACCGAGTCATTTTTAGTTTTCCAATTTGACAATTGCCAACTCAACTTAGCCTCTTTTTTTAAGCTTAAAATAAAAGGGACCATTTTTAAAAATTGTTCTTTGCAAGAAGCAGATTTTTCAGAAACCGATTTGACGGAATCTAGTTTTGATGATTGTGATTTGAGTCGAGCGATTTTTGATAATTCTATTTTGGAAAAAGTAGATTTTCGATCTGCTTTTAATTATTCGATTGATCCAGATGGGAATCGAATTCGAGGAGCGAAGTTTTCGATGAGTGGAGTGATTGGTTTGTTGGGGAAATATAAAATTGATGTGGAGTAGAATACCTATTTCTTTTTGTTCAAAATATAGTATATGAAAACAATATACCCTCTCCTTTCTAAATCTATTTACAGATTTAAAAAATATTTAAATAACGAATATATTTTTTTGCCTGTAGCAACAGAAGAAGAAATCACAAACTATGAAGCCTCATATAATATAAAACTTCCCAAAGAGTACCGATGGTTTTTATTAAATATTGCAAATGGAATTTTGAGAAGAAAAGACTTTGGGGGCAACTTAGTTCTCAAGATTGAATTTGATAAAAAGTTTTCACAATACATTTCCGATAGTTATTTCATCCCTTTTGGGCTTACTACTAAAACCAAATTTCATAGTCAAGAAGATGATGAGGAATATTATGAAGATAATTATCCCTACAAGATCACATATGATAAAAATCAAAATTATGAAGGATGCTCCCATGGCTATATTTCTTTAGCAGGGTATGGTTGCGGAACTTATGCTTTTATTGTCATTAATGGAGAAGAGTATGGAAATATTTGGATTCATGATATACCTTCAAATGATGAGGTGTATCCAGAAATTGATGCAAAAAAGAACAAAAAAAGGTTGGAATTTATTGATTGGATTTGCTTAAGAATGGATCACCATGTTCAATTACATTTACATCATGTTAGACGCAAACAAAAACTAATAAGAGATAAAAGGAGAGAAGAAAAAAGAGAAAAAATCAGACTATTTAATCATCAATTAGAACAAAAACGAAAAGCCAATCGTGAACAAAAGAGAAAAATTCTAGAAACGTTACGAAAGATTGTTACTTGGGTTCTAGCTATTTTACTCGCAATCAGTTTTATTCAACGAATTTTGAGTTAATTTTTCATTCTTGATAACAAACATTTTATCGATATTTGTGGTTACTTAAAAACCAGTAGGATGGTTCAAAATTCATCGTTCATCACTTATAACTCATCAATCAAAAAATGCCATTTAAATTAGAATCTCCTTTCCAGCCAACAGGCGATCAACCTCAAGCGATTGAGCAACTTATCAATGGAATCAATGCTGGTGAAAAATCACAAGTCCTACTCGGAGTAACTGGTTCTGGGAAAACTTTTACGATGGCGAATGTCATCAAAGAACTCAATCGCCCGACTTTAATTTTGACTCATAACAAAACATTGACGGCGCAATTATATGGTGAGTTTAAAGAATTTTTCCCGGACAATGCGGTGGAATATTTTGTCTCCTATTATGATTATTATCAGCCAGAAGCTTACCTAGCAGTCACGAATACTTTTATCGAAAAGGATTTACAAATCAATGAAGAAGTCGATAAATTAAGATTACGAGCAACTTCATCATTGTTGTCAGGTCGTCGAGATATTATTATCGTTGCTTCCGTTTCGTGCATTTATGGAATGGGAAATCCAGAAGATTTTCAACAAAGTATTGTGCGTATTCAACGAGGACAAACGATTACTCGAAATTCGTTTTTACTAGAATTAGTGAATAGTTTGTACTCTCGAACGGAACTCGTATTTGCACGAGCCACCTTCCGAGTGCGAGGTGATACCGTAGATATAAATTTACCTTATGCTGATCACGGTTTGCGAGTAACTTTTTTTGGTGACGAAATTGAGTCCATTGAGAATCTAGAAATTGAAAGTGGAAAACGAATTATCGAGGTCGAAGAAGCTGCCATTTTTCCAGCCAATTTATATGTACCGCCAAGAGACCGAATGAATGAAATCGTTCGAGATATTCAAGATGAAATGGTGGCGCAAGAAAAATATTTTACTGACGAAAAAAAATACATCGAAGCCCAGCGCATCAAAGAGCGAACTAATTTTGATCTCGAAATGATTAAAGAATTAGGCTATTGTAGCGGAGTGGAAAATTACTCTCGTTTCTTCGATGGAAGACGACCAGGAACTCGGCCATTCTGTTTGCTCGATTATTTTCCAGATGATTTTTTGATGATGGTAGATGAAAGTCATGTGACGATTCCACAAGTGCGAGGGATGTGGGGAGGTGATCGAGCAAGGAAAACAAACTTGGTCAGTTACGGTTTTCGATTACCTTCTGCGATGGATAATAGGCCTTTGAATTTTACGGAATTTGAATCATTGACTAATCAAATGATTTACGTGAGTGCCACTCCTGGTAACTACGAATTAGAACAAACTGAAGGTGATTTCGTAGAACAAATAGTGCGACCGACGGGACTACTTGATCCGCCAATTGAAGTACGACCAAGTTTAAATCAAATAGATGATTTACTAGAAGAAGTCGATCAACGTATTGCACAAAATGAGCGAGTTTTAATTACCACACTCACCAAACGGATGTCCGAAGAACTCCAAAAATACATGGAAAAAATGGATGTCAAATGTCGATACATTCATTCCGAAGTGGACACGATGGATCGAGTAGAAATTTTAAGAGATTTGCGACTCGGAGAATTTGATGCATTAATTGGAGTAAATCTTTTGAGAGAAGGATTGGATTTACCAGAGGTTTCCTTAGTAGCAATTTTGGATGCAGACAAAGAAGGATTTTTGAGATATGATCGTTCGCTAACTCATACCGCAGGACGTCCTGCAAGAAATTCAAATGGCTTAGTTATTTTTTATGCAGACAAAGTGACTGATTCGATGCGTCGAACAATTGATGAAACCAATCGTCGTCGAGTCATCCAAATGGAATACAATGAAAAACATGGAATTACTCCAACAACTGTTTCCAAAACTCGCGAAGAAATATTAAGTTCAAGTTCCATTTTAGATATTCGAAGTCCAAAAACAAAAGCGTACTTCGAACCTGCTGAACCAAGTCTCGCAGCTGATCCAGTTATCGGTTACATGACTCGCGACCAAATCGAACGAATGGTTTCTGAAACAGAAGCTAAAATGAAAAAAGCTGCCAAGGATTTAGATTTCATCACCGCAGCTCAATATCGAGATGAATTATTTGCTTTGAAAAAACGATTGAAAAATACTTAGACCACTTCGCTAACAGAGAACAGACCAGTCGCTCTGCTCTTTGTCAGAAGACAGACTGACGATTATAATAATCATATCCAGACTAAATTGCCCTCGTCAGTCTGTCTTCTGACAGTAAGCGCAGCGAACGATCTGTCCTCTGTCAACAAAGCGGTCTCAAAAGAAAAATTATGAAAATAAAAGAACTCACTTCATTTTTAGAAACGATTGCTCCATCAGCTTATCAAGAATCTTATGACAACTCAGGGTTGATCGTTGGAAATCCAGACGATGAAATCAATGGAGTTTTAGTCTGTTTAGATTCTACAGAAGCAATCATTGATGAAGCAATTGAGAAAAAATGTAATGTCGTTGTGGCACATCATCCGATTGTTTTTAAAGGACTTAAAAGATTTAATGGAAAACATTATGTCGAAAGAGTAGTGATGAAAGCTATCAAAAATGATGTAGCTATTTATGCGATTCATACTAATTTGGATAATGTTTATAGCAAAGGAGTGAATGCAAAGATTGCCCAAAAACTAGGCTTAATCAATACTCAGATTTTAGCACCAAAAGCAGGACTCAAAAAGATTTTCACATTTGTTCCAACAGAGCATTCAGAAAAAGTTCGAGCAGCACTTTTTGACGCAGGCGCAGGTGATATTCCTAAGTTTGAAAATTTAAGCTATGCCACAGTCGGAGTCGGTACTCAAAATCAAAATGGTGGAGCTCAAGTAAAATTAGAATTCACTTTTCCTTCCGTAAAACAAAATGCCATCATCAAAGCATTGCAAGATAGCCACCCTTATTTTGATGTGCCTTATGATATCATTTCTATTGAAAATAAAAATTCAGAAGTAGGGTCTGGGATGATTGGATATTTAAAAAACCCCATGAGTGAAAAAGAATTTTTACAAAAAATGAAAAAGCAAATGAAAGCGGGCTGTGTAAAATATACAAAGCTTCGTAGAAAAAAAATCTCTAAAGTAGCTCTTTGTGGAGGTTCAGGAGGATTCCTTTTGAACGATGCAATTCGGCAAGGAGCAGATATTTTTATTACCTCTGATTACAAATACCATGAGTTTTTTGATGCAGATGGAAAAATCATAATTGCCGATATTGGACATTACGAAAGTGAGCAATATACTATTGAATTATTATATGATATAATAACAGAAAAATTTAGTAACTTTGCCGCCTATTTCACAGAAATCAGTACAAATCCTGTGAATTATATGTAAGTCGGGATTCCAAAACCGACTAAAAAACTCACAATACTTATTTTTTTAATAGCTTTGGAAAGCTGCCTTACTAAAAAAATTTCAAAAATATGGCTTTAAACGAATTGTCAGTAGCTGATAAACTCAAGCAATTATACGAACTTCAATTAATCGATTCTGAGATTGATGAAATTTCGGTTCTTAAAGGAGAACTTCCAATGGAAGTTAGTGACTTGGAAGATGAAATTGCAGGTTTGGAAACCCGAAAAGGACGACTTCAAAATAACATCGAATCGATGGAAGCAGATCTTGCTAAGCATAAAACGAATATCAAAGAAGCAGAGTCATTGATTGCGAAGTACGAAAAGCAAATGGATAATGTAAAAAATAACCGAGAATATGATGCACTTTCTAAAGAGTTAGAAATGCAACGGTTAGAAATTCAATTATCTGAAAAAAGAAGTCGAGAAGGTGGTGCTCAATATACTGCAAAAAAAGAGACACTTAAAAATACTGAAATCCGATTGAAAGCTAAACAAAGTGCTCTTACGGACAAGAAAGTTGAGTTGGAAAAAATTATTGCTAAGACAGAGAAAGAAGAAGAGAAATTGAAAAAGCAATCAACTAAAGCTAAAAAAGGAATCGAAGATCGGTTGATGAAATCTTATAATAAATTAAGAGGTGCTTACCGAAATGGTGTAGCGGTTGCAACTGTTCAAAGAGATTCTTGTGGAGGATGTTTTAATCAAGTTCCACCTCAAGTTCAATTAGAAATAGGAGGACGTAAGAAAGTTATTGCTTGCGAACATTGCGGAAGGATTTTAGTTGATGAAAACATATTAGAAGCACTTCCTGCTGAATAAAAATTTTCAAAAATACTTTTATATAAAAAGCCATTTCCTTTTCAAGGAAATGGCTTTTTTAGTAGCTGGACTCTCCTGAGTCCAGTTACTAATTAAATTCTAATTCTATTCCCTTTCACAATTCAGTCCTTTTTTATTCTTCTCTAATAAAATCATTCAGGACTCAGAAGAGTCCTGCTACAAAAAAAAGTCTTCCTCTTTTACAAGAGGAAGACTTTTTTAATAACCTTATTATTGAAATTTCCTTTTCAGAAAATTGTAATTAAGGTCGAGCTGCACTAATTAAAGTACTCAAATCAGGCATCACGATAAAATCAACACGTCGGTTCATTTTTCTTGATTCAGAAGAGTCATCAGAAGAAAGAGGATCGAATTCTCCTCTACCTGTAGGCAATAATTGATTTGGGCTAACTCCCAATTTAGTCAATTTTTTAACTACTGATTTAGCTCTTGCTAAACTTACATCCCAGTTATCTGAGTATGCAACACCTGACTTTACAGGTACATTATCAGAGTGTCCTTCAATAATTAATCGAAGAGAAGGATTCCCTTTTAATACTGCAGCCATGTTTTCTAAAGTTGGATTGTAATCTCTTTTTACTCTTACAGATCCGCTGTTAAAAAGAATTGGCTCAGTCATCGTTACAAAAAGACGACCGTTCTTTGGTGAAAGATCAAATCCTCCACCTGAAACTGCAGCTTGTACATTAGTCTTTAAAGAAGACAATTCAGTTTCTGATAATTTTAATTTAGACATTGCTTCTGTAGCTGTAGCTTGAGAACCTTCTAAATCATTTTTAAATTGACTTACTTCATTTACAAGTCGAGCTGTTTCTTCTTGTAGAGCAGCTTGGTCTGATTCAAGTCCGGCTACTTTGCCTTCTAATTCTGCTGTCTTTGATTTTTCAGCCGCTAACATTTGGTCAGCAGATTCTTTTTCAGACAATAATTGTGTCCATTTCTTTTTGGAAACACATGAAGACATCAATACTACGATCGATAGTAACATTAATAGGTTTAAATTCAATCTCATGTTTGCTATGTTTTTTATTTTTAAAATTTGAAGCGCAAAATTAAGAAAAGACCTTAACAATGCACAATTTGTGAAAAGATATAAATTTTTAGAATATAATAGCCGGTGTGATGGAATTCTTTGCTTTTCTAGACATTATAGGTTAAAAATATACCCTTAATTTGTTCATGATTACTAAGTCTCTTTTCAGAAAAGGTGCACCACTTTTTATACTTTTTTTTCAAAAAGATACTTGGTCAACAGCTTAAACAAATGGCCAGCAAAAGTGTCTAAATTATTCAAAGTTGTAAATCTTGTTAAAATAGAAGGTATTTGAGCAACTTTTGCTGATTGATATACAAGCGGTTAAAAAAAAATGTAATTTTGTAGTACAACTATGAGTAATCATTTTTCAAAAAATTGACTCCTCATGTTTTGTATTAATAATTAAAAAAAATAATTATGAATAATTTATTATTTATTGGTGGATTAGGTGGCCCTGAAATTCTTCTTATATTTTTTGCCATTTTACTTTTGTTTGGAGGGAAAAAAATTCCTGAATTAATGAGAGGTGTTGGAAAAGGAATCAGAGAATTCAACAGCGCTCGATCAACTATCGAAGAAGAATTGAAACAAGGAATGAAAGAAGTAGAAGGTAAAAAAAAGGAAGAAGGCAAACCTAATAGTTAGTCCTTTTTTCTAGAAAACCGTTTTCTATTTTTATGAAAAGCATTTAATTTTTATTTCTATTGATAAAAATTAAGTGCTTTTTCTGTTTTGAAAAAGGAGTCAGACGATCAGGCTGGTGGCTATGCTCTCGGACCTCTATTTCCCAAAAATTCAAGCAACAAAAAATGCGAATACTCTTCCTCTTTTTTTTCCTTTCCTTTTCCCAATTACTTTTTTCCCAAAATAAAAAAGTAATTGTCACCGACATCTTAATCGAAGGCAATAAAAAAACAAAAGAACGAACGATTCTTAGAGAACTTAATTTTGCCATTGGCGATACCATTCCTACTGTTGATTTGATTCAAAATTTACGACGAAGTGAAGAACTACTTCTAAACACAGGACTTTTTACAACTGCCAAAATCAACATTAAAGTTTGGGATACGAATACCAATGAAATTAGCATCCAAGTCAATCTACGAGAAATGTGGTACATCTACCCTTTCTATATTTTTGAATTGGCCGACCGAAATTTTAATGTGTGGTGGGAAGAACAAAATCGATCTTTGAAAAGAATTAATTATGGAGGAAGATTGACTTGGCTCAATTTGACTGGCCGTCGAGATTTATTGAAAGCGACCGTTCAATTTGGTTACACTAAAAAATTTGAATTAAGTTATAATCTACCAATGCTTGGCAATAGTCGAAATCTTGGCGGCTTTGCAGAAATTCATTATTCCAACCGAAAAGAAATTGCTTACATCACAGAGGCAAGTAAATTATTATTTAAAAAACAAGTGGGCGAACCTTTACTCTTAACTCGATTTCGAATAGGAACAGGAGTTAGCTATCGACAAGGTCTAAATAATTATCATACTGGAAAAATAATTTTTAGCGACAATTCGATCGGCGATACCATTAGCCAAGTTTTGAATCCAGATTATTTTTTAGAGTCTCGAAGTCGGCAACAACATTTCACCTTACAATATAATTTCACACATGACAAGCGAGATGTAAAAGCTTATCCACAAGGAGGAAATTTATTTTCTATTCTTTTACAAAAAGATGGTTTTGGTTTATTTGATGATGTAAATGCTTTTGCAGCAACAGGAACTTACGCCCACTATTTTTCTTTGGGAAAAAAAGTGAGCTTTGGTGCAAAGCTAAAAGGGCGATATACTTTCACTCGAGCAGAGCAACCTTACACCCATGTTTATGCTTTAGGATACTTACCTGACTTTTTGCGAGGGTATGAATTGTATGTGATTGATGGAATGGATTACGCTTATGCCAAAACACATTTCCAATTTCGGATTTTCAAAAAAGAGATCAACTGGGGAAGATATATGTTCATTCCTCAATTTCGTTTGATGCCTCTAAAAGTTTATCTTGCCATCAATAATGATTTTGGATATGCTAACGCACCTTTTAATAGTGAACGAAGTACACTTAGTAATGAGTTTCTTTGGGGCAGAGGAATTGGGTTAGATTTTGTGGTTTTCCAAGATAAGGTTTGGCAGTTTGAATATAGCTGGAATCACTTGGGAGAGCATGGATTTTTTTTACACTTTGAATTTTCATTTTAAATGATGAACTAAGACCGCTGCGCTGACAGAGGACAGATCGTTCGCTGTCAGCGCAGCGGTCTTAGTTCAATTAAAAATATCTTTGGATGCAAATTGTAGTTTACGGACGAACAGGAAAAAAGAAAGACTTTCCATTTATACAATCCTTCTTTGATATTTTGGCAGAGGAAGGCATCAATGCCTATGTCAATAAAAATTATCTAGAAAGTTTAAAAGGAAATATTAATTTCAAAAATGACGTGGGGGTTTTTGAAGGATACTTGGATTTTAAAACTCGAAATTTTGATTACGTCATAACTCTTGGTGGAGATGGAACGATACTCAATGCCGTTGCAGAAGTACGGGATGCAGATGTGCCAATCTTAGGAATCAACTTGGGTCGGTTAGGTTTTTTAGCTAGTATCGAAAAAGAAAAAATTAAAGAAGCGATAGGTTTATTGAAAACGGGCAGATATAGTTTGAGCGAACGAACACTTTTACATTTAGAATCTAATCATCCAATGTTTGGCGATATTCCATTTGCGATGAATGATTGCACTTTGCTGAAAAGAGATACTTCTTCGATGATTGTGATTCATACATATATTAATGGAGCCTATTTGAATTCGTATTGGGCGGATGGATTAATTGTTTCGACTCCAACGGGTTCTACTGGTTATTCCTTGAGTTGTGGTGGTCCGATTATTTTTCCAAATTCTGGAAACTTTGTCATCACTCCTGTTGCTCCTCACAACTTGAATGTTCGTCCAATTGTAATTTCTGATAGCTCAGTCATTTCATTTGAAGTGGAAGGTCGTGCTGAAAACTTCCTTTGCACACTAGATGCTCGTTTTGAAACCATTACTTCTGACTTCCAATTAGCGGTTCGCAAATGTGATTTTAATGTGAAATTAATTCAGTTGCATGGTTGGAGTTTTATGCATACCATTCGAGAGAAGTTGATGTGGGGAAATGATACGAGGAATTAATTCTTACACTTAGATTCTTTCAATAGAAGAAGGCAACCTAAAATTTCAAGTCGCCTTCTTTTTATATAAATATACTTAACTTAGTTTTAACCTCCGCCTACTCCACCTCCAACTCGACTTCCTTCACTTTCCAATCCAGTCTGTCTTCTTCTCGACTTCACTCTTTGATTTCCAAATCTATAAGTGACATTTACATTCACGCGACGACTATCTCTATTTCCATAACCCGTAGAAACTAATCCATTAAAACTAGAAACACCACTCCAATTACTAGTGTAAAAAATATCATCTGCACTTACTCGAATGTTTAATTGGTCATTTAAAAATTTTCGTTGCAAACCTAGATTTAAACTCCACGTAGCATCATATTTAAAAACGCCTCCCCAAACTCCAGGTCCTGAATAAAACCCAGAGACTTCTCCTTTGAATCCTGCTGGTAACTTAAAAGTACTTTGTTGATATAGTGAATAAGTGAATGCTTGCAAATCAACCGTTCCTCCGTTTTCATAAGTTGCTTGATTATCAAGATGCGAACCACTAATATTAACATAAGCATCCCACCATTTGTTAACATTGAATGGAGCGCTCACATTAAAACTCATTACCGTTTGCTTCGCTAAATTTTCCCAACTGATAAAACTTGCTCGATCATCATCTTCATCTGGTCCAATTAATCGAGTGATTTGATTATCGGTTTGACTATACCCTATTTTGAAATTATACCGATAATTATATGTGTATCCTAATTCAATATTATTAACAATCTCAGGATTCAAAAATGGATTTCCTCTTTCGTAAGATAATTGACTTAGTTGATTATTGAACGGATTCAATACATTATAATCTGGTCGATTGATCCTTCGTCCAACATTTAACGCCACCATATTTTTAGGATTGACTTGATAGGTTAAACCTACATTTGGAAACCAATTTAAATAATTAAGTTCTACTGGAGGTTCTTTTAAATCATCTACAAACGCTTGTAAATTCACAATCGCATCGGTTTGTTCTGCTCTAAGTCCTGCGGAGATGTTCCATTTTTTACTTAACGCTCGAGCATAACTTACATAAGCAGCATAAACATTTTCTGTATACTCAAAGATATTTGATCGATAGTCGTTTTGAATAGGTTCTCCATTTATTTCATCAAAAAACAGAAACGTATTATCAGAAACAACTCGACTTAGCTTCGTCCCAAAACCTAATTGGCCTCCTAAAAATTTATCTTCAAAATCTGCTTTGAAAGTATAAATATCAATATCCGTTGGTGTGTCAAATGAATTAATAATCTCAGTTAATAAGTTCCCTTCATTATCATAATATCGATTAGGTTGATATCGCTCCGAGTCATTCGCAAAAACTCCATAATCTAAATCTAGATTTAAACTTCTTCCTTTTTGATTATCAAAGCGGTAATTTATATTGAAGGTGTTTTGACTACGTTGTCGCATTGAACTAGTATTAGCCACTAAACTACTATCCAGTAAATTTGGAGTATTCCCATTACGAATTAAAAAACGGTTGACTAAATCTTGCTCATTTTTCCCTCCATTATTATTAAATAAAATACCTAGGGTGTGGTTTTCCCCTAAAAAGAAATCTACCCCAAATCGGACATTATAATATTTCCAATCAAATTTAAAATCATTTGTTTCATCTAAAATTAATCCATTTTGCAGACTTTCAAATGCAATCTTATTAAAGCCCTCTCCCTTTCCTCCACCAATTGCAGCAAAGGCATTTAGTTTTTTATTCCTATAGTTCCCACTTGAATTGATATTATATTTTGGATAAATTCCTTGCATGTAAGTTGAACTGATCGACCCATTTGCTCCATGACTTTTATCTTTTTTAAGTCGTATATCGATAATTCCTGCATTCCCTTCTGCTTCATATTTTGCTCCGGGGTTCGTAATAATATCAATACGATCAATTTGTTCTGCTGTTAAATTTTGTAAATAATTTTTCAAATCATCTCCTACTAATGGAAGTCGTTTTCCGTCGATATATAAAAGTACTCCTGCTCGTCCCAAAACATTAATATTATCATTATTGTCAACTGTAACTCCAGGCGCTTTTCGCAAAAGTGAAATAGCATCAGAACCAACACTATTAATTGTGCCTTCTACATTGAAAACTGTTCGATCAGGTTTTACTTCTACCATTACTCGAGAAGCGGTGACTGTGGCTTCTTGTAATTTTACGGCAGAAGAATTGAAATTTATTTTTCCTAAATCAAGTTGTTGGTTTGCAGTCAGTTGAATATTGTTTTTTCTCATTTCACTATATCCAACATAACTTGCCACAATAAAATAATTTCCTTCTCGCAAATTTTTCAATTGAAAAACTCCAGCTTCATCACTCGTTTCTACTTTTAACATGCTACTATCAGAAGCGAGGAATAAAGCAACATTTGCAAAACTGACAGGAGATTTATTTTCATCTTCTAATAACCCTTTGAGACTTGCAGTCTGAGCTTGAAGGTTAATCGAGAAAAGGAAAAGTAGGGAGGTAATAATTAGTGGTTTCATAATAAATTTTTGAAGTGAAGACAATATGGTTTTAGAATGAAGAGAAATCTTAAACATAGTTGAGTCTATGCTTAGATTTTATTTTTAACAGAAACCAAAAAATTGTAAAAAGGAAAGATTGTAAATTTTGAAAAGCGATTACATTTTTAGACTAATAACATTTCGCTAGGTAATGATAAAGAGATTCAAATTTAAGTTTGGTTGCATCACCAATGTGTAAAAAATAATTACTTGCTCGATTAAGGTCGATTAAATACCTCTTCTCCAACATTGTATCAAAGAATTTTTCCTTATTTCCCTTAACCTATTTTCCTTCATTTTTTCTAAAAAAAATAACCAATCAAATTATATGATTGGCTATTAAAAAAAGATTCAAATTCTTTCTGCACTATTTTTTAGGAATAATTTTTATAAAAATTCCATTTCCTTTAATCAACCATTCTTCCTTTTTTTCTTTCCTCTTAATCATTCTACCAATGCATTCTGAGTTAGGAAAGTCTGCTAAGGTAAGTTGGTTTAAAACTGTTTCAATTCTTTGTTTCTTTGTCCATCTATCTCGGCCATCTAATAGAAAAATTAATTTCTGATTTGGAAATTTCTTCATGGCAGCGAGAATTATTCTAAAATCTTTTTTTGCCTTCTCAGTAAATTTGTTTTCAAATGTGAATCCTAATCGAAAACTAGAATGCAATACAAACCATTCTAAATCTTCTGCCGTATTTATTGTAGCTAAAGTTAAATCATATCCACCAATATCTATTTGCTTAAGTTCCTCTTCCGACAAATCACAATCAATCGGAATTAATGGCGAAGCATCATCCAACAATATATTTCCATTGGGAAATTTTACTATCTCATCTCCATCAAAAGCTTCTAAAGTCAACGATTGATAATTAGCATCAGATTGGATTTTGAAAATATAATCTGCCCATTCTTTATTTTTTATCAATGGGCTTACAGCTAGTAATTGTTTTTTATCACAAGTTCCATCGCCTCCCCATATTCTTAAAACAACTGGGTCTGTAAAATTTATTTCTTCCCGTTCCATTGTTTTGGTCGTTATTCTCCCTCCTTTTATTTTTCGAGTAGAACGTTTTGTTTTTGATGGATCAATTCTAGTCCCTCTGAGAGCACTTTTATATTTCTCTGATCGACACATTTTTATTCGGAAAGCATAACATTGATTGGCTTGCATTGGCTTAACCAATTGTTGAGAGATAGACTCCCAACTGCCAGTTTCTCTAACCACCAACCCTAAATAAGTAGATTTATGTGCTGGTTTTTGATTGACACCAAAAGGTTCGCTAGCCATCGGATGAATATCAGGAGGTGTTTCTTTTGGGAAAAATTCCTCCCCACAATCCTTCCATCCTCCAGGCACCGAATATAATATAGACATCCCTTCGAATGAAGGATTAATTAAATAAATCACTTCTTTTTGAGCATACAAGTAATTTCCAAGAATCGAAGAAAATAATAAAAGAATGGCAAGTGTTACTTTTTTCATATTTTCTGTTTTAAAAGTAGGTTTAATTTTTAAACTAACTGAAAGTCATGATTGGAGGTTCTTCCTAATAATTCCATTGGAAGGTTAGCGAGCTAAATGAAACTTAAATCGGATGCGAGGTTCATAAAGCATTGATTTTCAGGATAATAAAAATTCAAACATTCCCTAAAACAACAAAATCCTTTACGATTTCTCGTAAAGGATTAATGTTTTTTGAAGGTGGTGCCTCCAGGAATCGAACCAGGGACACATGGATTTTCAGTCCATTGCTCTACCAACTGAGCTAAGGCACCTTCCAGCTGTTAAAAGCGAGTGCAAATATATGTTCTTACTTTTTAACTAGCAAGCATT